>CAXXSM010000017.1:0-54380 GCA_963663405.2 bacterium
AGTGGATCGAATCGAGGACATCATGGAATCGGATTTAGCCGCTGTGGACCGATTGCCGGAAGACAGCGCCAATCCCCTCGATATAGTCCAAAGCCTGAATGCCAGCCGCAAGATCAACGTCCTTGGACTGCATGGCGATCACTCTGCGATTTTCCGCAGCGGTGGTGGATCTCCTTTGCAAGCGGACGATCTTTCCCAATTGGTTGACAAAGAGAATGTGCGTGGCTCCGTTGTGTTCAACTTAGGAAGTCACGGCGGTCTAAACTTGGAAGGGGAAGCGGGAGATCTTGTCGAGACGTTCACGTCCAAAGGCGTAGGCGCGTATATCGGCTCCTCCGCGTATGCGGGATCAAGCCGGTCGAGCGTTGGTTTTACGGAAGATCTTGCGTCGCGCTTCATGCACTCCCTTATGGCGGGAAAAGAAGCCTCAACCATCGGTGAAGCGCTGCGGAACGCGAAACGCGGTTACATGATCAATGAATACAACGGCGTAAAGGATTCCAGTTTGACGGACGAGGAATTAACCCAAAATACCGGCGAAGATGAGAAAACCGTTTCGGGAATGAATCTATACGGTCTGCCGATGTATACCGTCACATCAAGCCGCGCCGCCCCCGCGCCCAATTTGGCTTTGGGTATTAAAGAAGGTGGGAATAAATCTTCTATCGGCGCCGATAAAACACAGATTCAATGGATTGAGCCAAAGTATGAAAGCGCAGATTTGCTGCGCAGCCAACGTATCGAATTGATCGATGAGGCGTTTTTGGAAGAACATCAAACGGATGAAGGCGTCTATTATTCATTTAATGGAATCACCCAAACGAATATCAATGAACCCGTCCAACCCCGCGCAGGATATATCACCGGCACGGAAAGTTTCTTCCCTAAAGGAGCCGTACTGGAATCCGCGCGGTATCGGACTCTTTCCGCGTTTGATCCTGTCGTCGAGGGGGGGCAATGGGGCGCGGAAACTCTTTCCTATGAAGGCGAATTCACAAAAGAAGGTTTCTTCCCGGCGATCCCATTCTCCGTCAACACGATCGCGGCGCAAAATGGATTGCCGCCTCTGCAAAGTTTCGTCTTTGTCGCCGGACAATTTAACCAAGAGAAAAACGAAGAGCGTTTGTATGAAGAGATTCGGTATAGCACATATTACACGGCTGTAGAAACAGAAACCGATCCACCAATCATTCAAGATCCGGAAATCGAATTAACTGGCTCCACCGCTGCGATTCGCGTGGAAGGAACCGACAAAGACGGTGATCCTTTGTATCGCGTATTGTTATTATGGACGGACGGCCAAGGGGAATGGAAGGGAGAAAACCTTACACAATCCAGCGGGAATCCTTCCGTATGGGAAGGAAATCTGGATAAAAAAGATGGCTTGGAATTTTTCATTCAAGCAGTGGATATGTTGGGGAATGTAACGTATGCGGATAACCAAGGACGATATTATCATCCCTTTGGTGAAACGGAGCCAGTTCCTGAATCGATTGATCTGACGCAATTAATGGACTTGCCTTTAACCGGTTTTAAGCCATTGCAGGCGATCGATTCCGGAACCGTGCCAACGGATAACGCTTATTCGGGCGCGACGGATGGTGAGGGATTGATCCTATCGCTCAATCCCGGTGAAGGGCAATTCTTCATGTTGCAGAATCCTATCAATATCGAAGAGGGCCTTGTGGAAGTCTCCATCGCGGTTCGCGCCACCAGCCCCAATGTCCAATTCGCTTGGTCGCGTTCGCTTCCCCGATGGATGGAAGTTATGGCTATGTCAATCCAATCCAGCGCGAGATTCCACACAACCAATGGGGCTCCATGCGGCTTATTTATAATTCACCCACGCTTCAGATTATCCCCGCCCTGCAGGTGATTGTTCCAGCGGACGCGGCGCCGGGATTAGCGCAAGTGTATCTCGATACGTTAAGAGTAGAGCCGTTCCAAGGATTGCAATACACACCTGTGAGTTTGACTGTGGATGGAGGATTTGAGAATATCGATGCCTCGCTCGCGGGACTCAACGCGAACGCGTTCCTCCCGCTGGATCAACGCCAGGAACGGTTTCACTCTCAGAAGGAAGAAACGGGCAGGGAATTCAACTGGGATTGCTTCCCGATCAATTGGCGGCTCACGTTGCTCTTTTCTCCATCGCCCCATCGATGCCCGCGATGGTCATTGGGCGGGTGTATGTGAAACGCATGACTGATGGAGGCGGAACGATCACCTTTGTCATCACGGACGGCGAGCAGAGTTTAGGGTATTTCCTGAATCCCATCCATCTGCCCATTAGTGAATTTGTCCCCATTCATCTGGGAGGTAACTTTACGATTCCGGGAAAAGCGGTTCCACCCATCGGGGTGATTCAGCTCGGAGGACCCGGTATCAACGCAAGTATTATTGTTGATGAAATGGAATTGTATACTGTCGACTGAAATATAACAACTTAGAAGACGTCTGGACGCCAAGGATTAGGATTTTCCGAAGAAGACCAGTCTACGTCAATCCCCAGGGCGCGCGGTGTTCGCGGGAGAGAAGTTTGCTGGCTTCGGGATCGTTGCGAATCGTTTCTGTTTCCGGATCCCATTCAATCTTTCTTCCTACGCGATAGGAAATATTGGCGAGGAAGGTCGCCACACTCGGTGGATGGCCTAATTCAATGCTTGAATTGGGTTTCTTGCGGCTTTTCACGCAATCAAGGAAATTACGGATGTGCTTTACCGTTCCGTATTCGCCTTTCACACTTTGATCGGGAATTCGATTTTCTACACCGCGTAATTCAAAACCTTGCCGGTCGACATAAAGTGAACCGTCTGGACTGTGAAATTCAACTCCGTGGTTGGAATGACCGAATTGACCGAGTGGCCTTGTCAATCCATTTCCATGACGCAGCATGTATGTCATAGTAAAACCGGGACAATCGAAAACAGCGCTAAAGACATCGGGCGTTTCACGGTTGTCTTCCATATGGAATTTTCCACCCGCCGCCGCGACACTCTTAGGGCCTTTCAAGTTCATCGCCCAATACACAATATCAAGCAAATGCACTCCCCACGAGGTGACGCATCCTCCCGCGTAATCCCAAAAGTACAATGCGTTGCTATGAAAATGATTCGGATTGAACGGCCGTTTCGGCGCGGGGCCAAGCCAGAAGTCGTAATCCACTCCCTCCGGTGGAACGCCGTCCGGTGGATTCCCTAGATCGCGGCCCGCGAAATTGTTCCAGACGCGAATCTCACAGACGTTTCCCAACTGACCGGATTGAACGATATCCACGGCTTTCTGCCAATGATGGCAGCTGCGCTGCTGTGTGCCCATCTGGACAATACGCTTGGTCTCACGGGCGGTGTTGACCATGGCGCGTCCTTCTTCCACATTGTGCGCGATCGGTTTTTCCACATAGACGTCTTTGCCTGCCTTGCAGGCCTGAATCGTTGGAATGGCGTGCCAGTGATCCGGTGTCCCAATCATTACCGCGTCAATATCCTTCTGTTCCAACATCCGGCGGAAATCCCGGTATCCCTTCGCTTTGCCTCCCGCCCGTTCGACGCCTTCCGCTGTATGAGCGTCATCCACATCACAAATCGCAGCGATGGAAACATCATCTTCCCTGCAAAATGTAGATAACAGCGTCGTCCCCCGTCCCCCAACGCCAATCGCTCCGATCACTACTCGATCGTTTGCGCCGAAAACAGTATTAGCGATTACAGGAAGGCTGGAAAGCGCAACGGCTCCAGCCGATGTTTGCCGTGTAAACGTTCTACGATTAATATTCTTTTTACTCATGAGATTCCCCTTTTATCAATAGACTTTGTTTTATGTTGATTTTCATAGCTTGTGTTCTTCCTTTTTGGCTCTTCCGGCAAGTGAGTACGTTTTTCAACAATCCATTCACTTTGTATAGAAAATATTAAAACTTTCCGCTACTATTCAGGATTCTTTATTATCTGAACCTTGATTTATTTGATTCGCTTGATTTTCTTGATTTTTAAATCAAGGTAATCTTATAATCCTTAGAATCATGGTTCAGACGATTATGTCATCCTATATAAAGATCGCAATTCTCCAAAAAGATTTTTGTACTCAATTACCGGATGAACCTTCTTTTTTTTGATAATGACATCATTTATTTCTTTTCTCAAGCAGGAAGGATTGAATAAGAGTAATCAGGATATGTTTTAGAATCATTCAAGTTTTTATAAATACGTAGATCATGATATATATTTTTTTTTAATCCCACACGAATGATTTGAAAATGGTGATCTATGTGGGAACTAAAGATTCTATTCTGCTTTGATTAATAATCTCGGTGTTGGATTGTTTATCCAACCGGCCTTTCGTTGCCCTGAACCTTTTATCCCGGTGTCGCCAAGTTCATGACGGGCTTTCTCCGCAAAGGACAGCAAACGCTTAACAATTGCGGGATACTGATCGGAAACATTCTTCTTTTCTTGTAAATCCTCATTCAGGTTGATTAACCGTAGAGGACGTTTTGAGTCGAGGCGTTTGCCGGATCTTGGTTTGTTGGTTAATTCAAGATGCAGTTTCCATGGTCCTGATCGAACCGCTTGTAGCTGGTCCATCATATAATAATAAAATGCTTCATATGGTGATTCCGCTCCCATATCCCCTGCCCAAAGCGGCCATGTATTATAACCGTCAATTTCCAGTTCTAGTGGGATTACGCCTCCCGCCAGATGGGTAAACGTTGGAAGAATATCCATCATCGTGCAGAGTTCGTCACAAGTTTGTTTCGCAGGAATTCTTCCAGGCCAGCGAATAATACAAGGTACCCGCATGCCGCCTTCACTGGTGGAATATCCTGTTCCGCCGAGTGGAGCGTTGCTCCCTCCGTATCCGAGAGGCGCGCCGTTATCGGATACGAACACAACTACAGTCCGTTCATCAAGATTCAATTCTCGAATCGCGTTTAGAATCTCACCCACCGACCAATCAATCTCAATAAGGCTATCTCCCCAGGACCCATTAGTGGATTTTCCTGCAAAACGGCTGGCGACTACGGGTTTTCGCATACTTCCCGGCAGGTGATGTGGGAAGTACAAGAAGAATGAGCGTGTCTGGTTTTCCTTCATAAACCGGATCGCTTCTGCTACATAGCGTTCAGTCGTAGTAGTCAAGTCTACCGGGGCTTCAATCACTTCTTCATTCCGCAGCAAGGGCAATGGAGGCCAATTTCTGCCTGGCCGTGGATACATATCTTCACTATAAGGGATACCATAAAAACTGTCGAATCCTTGCCGAGTAGGAAGAAATTCGGGTTGGTCTCCCAAGTGCCATTTGCCAATGCACGTAGTGGCGTAATCCAATTTCTTGAGAATTTCCGCAATCGTGGTTTCGTTAGGATTTAATCCCTTCGCCGCTACTGGTTGTAGAACCCAACCGTTTTTATCCGAGATATGCATATCGACACGTTGGGCGTAACAGCCAGTCATTAGACTGGCTCTGGATGGTGTGCATACTCCGCTGGAAGAATAAAAATCAGTGAAGCGCATACCCTCATTCGCAATCCGATCGATTTGGGGAGTCCGGTTGATTGTAGAACCATAACAAGCTAAATCACCATATCCCATATTGTCAGTTAATATGATGACGAAGTTTGGACACTTACTCGTTGCAGATACGCTTGTGGCTCCATTCAATAGAACTGATCCCACTACGCCGTTTAGAAAGGTTCGGCGGTTCATCCATCTACGATCTTTATTTATCAATTGTTCGTTTTTAGTTTGCTTCATGGGGGATTCCTTATTGAAAATGAAAAACGAAGATCAATAAACGATTGCCGCTCATTATCTTCAAGAAATTCATACGATTTGCATTTACCTACTTTTGCCTGTTGGCTTTTAATGGCGCCTGGGTGTTGATTGTAATCGTTCCATTGGCGCAAGGTTCACCAAAGAGCGGCGCGCCGTTCGCGTTCCAGCGCAACGGTTGGATGCGTGTGTGGCGATTGGGATCGTTCAGTGGATCCCCTGTTATCTCTTTGTAATCACGTCCATGATAAACTAACAAATCAATCGCGCCATCGGGTGATACTGTAAATGAATTGTGTCCGGGCCCATACACACCGTTCGCGCTTTTAAAGACCGGCGTTGAAGATTTGCTCCAGGATTCCGCCTTAAGAAGATCGCTGTCTTGAGACGCGGTTAAAAGTCCCATCGCGTAATTGAAATCGGTGGCGCTGGCCGAGTAAGAGATGAATATCCGCCCGTTCCGCTTGATCACCGCCGCTCCTTCATTGACTAAGAATCCTATTTTCTCCCAATCGTATTTTGGCCGTGTGATCATGACTTGCTTGCCTTGAATTGTCCAAGGATTGCTCATCGCGGCAATGTAAAGATTCGTATTGCCGCCGATGGCAGGATCGTGTTGAGCCCATACGAGATAACGAATCCCTTTGTGCTCGAATGATGTCGCATCCAGGGAGAATGATTCCCAATTGGTTTTGATTTGCCCTTTTTCGATCCAGGTTCCCTCCAGCGGATTGGCCGATTCATTTTCCAACGCGTAGATTCGAATCGCCCACACATCGCGAGCGCCGCCGGCGGCAAAGTAGATGTACCATTTGCCGTCAATAAAATGCAATTCCGGCGCCCAGATGTGCGAACCCATGATCCCGGTTGGATGTTTCTTCCAAATGACAGTCTCCGGCGCGGAAGGAAGCCCTTGAATGGTGGGAGATCTTCGAAGAATCAACCGGTCATACTCCGGCGCAGTCGCCGTGAAATAGTAAAAACCATCTGTATGATAGTATATCCACGGATCGGCACGTTGTTTTATGAATGGATTTGTGATTTGGATGGTTTCTGGTTTTGACGTTACGTTTCCATAACTGTTTTGAAGAATAAAAAACAAGCAGGTAATAACACATAAAATTATGAAGTGTTTTTTCATTTCGTAAAAATTATCATGAATCATATTGATCACCGCTATCATTTTTTTGATGATTCTATATAACCATTGCATTGCGAGCTGAGTCAAGTTGTTTGACTCTAGGTATTCATGACGCAGGCGCAATACATGACCTTCATCATAACGCTCAGATAGGAATTTTTCTCGTTTGAAATTCTTACTGCAATTTGATTTTTTGTCTGTTGCGGTCTCGGTCGTGATAGTTTACATGTCGATGAAAGGCGATTGTACGCGGATCGTTTTTGAGGTGAGTTTGGCCAACATATCCCCTTTTCCAAGAAGATTTTCAGCCCCCGTTTCATCTAAGATGATTTTGCTTTCCGTGTGACTCGCCACGCGAAATGAGATTCGCCCGGGAAGATTCGATTTAATCCGGCTGGATACCGTTTTCGCGTCTGGCCGTTGTAACGCTATCATTAAATGGATTCCAGCCGCTCGAGCCATAAATCCCAATCGTTCGATGCTGCTTTCAATGATTCCTTTAAAATCTTTATCCGCCATGTAATCAGCGTATTCATCGAAGATCATGATCCAACGTGGCAGCCGGTTTTCGAGATATGTAGCGTTCCAAGTTACGATATCAGTCACCTTGTTTTTCTTGAATGTTGAATACCGTTTGTCCATCTCTTCAACAAACGATTCCAACGCTTCGATCGCTTCTTCTTTTGTACAGATGATAGGTTTTAGCAAGTGCTTGGAATTCTCAAAGGCATTGTACGTGACCTGTTTTGGATCGATAATCAGGAATTGGACATCACTTGGCGTATAGTTTGTTTGTAAGAAGAAAATGGCGGATTGGATAAAAACACTTTTTCCCGATCCCGTTGTTCCACCAATCAAGACGTGACAACTATTCGGATCGGCAAGATCGATCCATTGAGCCTGACCGAGAACATCCAGACCCAAAGGAAAGCAACATCGCTTGCTCAGGTTTTCAGCCGTGTCTTTAAATCTCGAATCCTCTAAACGTATGATATCTGGATGAGCGCGTTCCACCTCAATTGCGACAAATCCTTGACTCGAAGATATCAGCGGTGGAGCTTTCAAGTTCATTTTAACGAAGAGATCTTCTCTGCGGTTTTTAATTTGATTGACCGTAGTTTTTCCTTGGGGTTCGATTTGGAGTTGGATAAACCGGGGGCCGATGACGAAATCCTTCGCTATAACGCTGAGACTGTAACCGCGCAACGCCTCAACGACGGATTGAATCAAGGCGTTCGCTTCCTTTTTGGGATCGCTCTGTTGTTCTATCTCGATGGTTTTCGTTTCGGTTTCTTGTGGTTGCTGATCGTCTTGAATTTCTGGAACGAGATTGAGATCGATGGGGCAGAATACGGCGAGCACTGCGGAGGGATCCAGCGGCTTGCCACAATACGCAACAAGGAGTTCGTGATAGAGAATGCATTGGATGATCTGGGCAATGTAGTTTTTTTGCTGTCCTGATTTATATTCGTAAATCAACATCCGGTCTTGATGGTAATCGAATAGCAATGCGTCGATTTTACCCTTGACTTGAATTGTTTTTTGAGCTGATTTGATCGGTAATTCTATGCTCGCATGAGCGCTTAATTCTGACGCTATAAAAAATCGTTTTGCATTGAACGGCGCGTCCGGAGGATAATGGCTTAGTATACTGCCTACATGTTTCGCCCATTCTTTTAACGCCATTCCGGCCAATAAATTCGACTGAGCCGTTTTCTCATCATTGCAATGTTTGACTGAAGGTAGAACGAAACGATCGTATAAAAATGGAAACAAAACACCTTCGATCTCATCAGGCGAATGCCCTAATAACTTTTGATAAAAAGAAGAATCTTGTTTTCGCAATTGTTCGAACGAAGCGCTTAACAGCGCATGCAGCCGCTGTCCAAAATGTTTCGGCGGTTCGGGTATGTTTTTCCACCAGGGAGGAGGAGTGATCTGAGCTAAGTCGTATAAATAAGGCTCTGTTTTTTGAATCAGATTCGTGACCGTGACTGTTTTCTCATATTTAAAAATGGCTCTCGGCAGACTCTCTGCGATTTTATGAAACACAGCCGGTTTCATCTTTTGAATCGTTTCGGCGGAAAACTCGATGACGCGTAATTCGAATGACATATTACTACCCTAGCCAATAGAGAATTTGAGTGTTCTGCATGGCGCTGGATTCAATACGATCCGACGCGCCAAGCGCTTTCAGGCACTGATCACGGTTAACTGAATCTGATGGAAGCGCATCTCGTATGAGATCACAGGCTTTATCGAACACGATGATTCGATGTTTTGCTACAATCGATTCTAAAGAATCGAGTATTCGTTTTGAATCATTTATAGGAGTTGGGCCATTTTCTTTTCTTATTTTCTGCGTCAGTAGCGCATTCATGACAGGCAGTTTTTCAAGAACACCGCTGGAAGCGATCCAGTTTTCAACGCGCTCCATCGGTATTGCGTCATAACCGAGAAGAAGATTTCCACCATCGGCTTCGTTCAATAGCCAGATTAATGCGGCGATCGAGTTCCATTCCTCTTCCGGCCAATCGGTTAGAACAAAGCCGTTATGTTCCTTCAGATATTTGATGCGCTCTTTTCCTTTTTCACCTAACTTAATCGGATTGCATTGACGCCGAATCCAATACACGGAAGCCATTCGTTGTGTTTTCCATTCTTCGATTATTCGTCCCAATTTACGAGCGTATAAAGAATTATTGCCACTTTCACAAATTTCAACCGCGTATAGGTCACCATTGCTTCGTTTGAACTCAAAATCCCAAGGTTTTTTCTTCATTGGAATATTACGGCAATCCTTGATTTGAATAATGGGAGGATCGTTATGATGATCGATCACACATTGTAATAACCGGCGAACCTGCTCTTCTTCCATTCCTTCATCAATGATTTGTGTGTTTTCCTTGGAAAAGAATTCCTTCCGGCCAATGTAGGTTTCTTCAAGATAGGTGTTTAAATCGACTGGTTTTGGTTCAGATCCAAATAGGAGTTGATCGTATTTCTCTGCGCAGACATTTAAGACATAACGGGGATAGACTTCCAGAGTTCTCGTTTCCAATTCATTGATTACAGTTTGAGGAAAATTTCGATCGAATGGAAAGAGGCCATTCTGAATTTCTAATTTTTCGTGTAATGGTTTTAACCGGGAAAGGATGATTCCTTCGATCAAATCGGGTTGCCGAACCGGTTGTAGATTCAGTTTATTCCCGGTTACACGGCTTTTTGTCGCTGGATCTTTAATCTGTTTTTCTAATTCTTCAAGCGTGCCTCTCAATATACAAGAAACACATAGAACATTTTTTGAATAATTAATGATATCCGTGATAAATTGTGCGTAATTAAATAATTTTAGTTCTTGTCCTGGACTCGTGTAAAAATCCAGTTGATCGAAACACAATACGATCGGACGGTCGAATGAGGACCATGTTAGCAAGTCGAAAATGAACTGCCTCGCCATTTCGTCGTTGAATTCTTCATTGGCGTAATCCTGGCTGATCCCAAGTTGCGCGCATTCTTCACTTTCAAGCCCTAAACAGCGCAGCCATTTTTTCGCGGCCGAATGAAGGTCCGGTTTGAGATACGCGATCAAGACGCGCAGATGCTCTTCGGCAATCTGAAAGCCTTTCGTTTCGATCGTTTCAATTATCGATGGAACGGCGCGGCTGATAAATTCAGGATCGTGATTGACATAGTAGAGCAGATTAATTGGATTCGATTCTAGGTTCGTAAAGAAATCAACATCCGGCGCATCTTCTTTTAATAGAGTTTTCTCAATCCCCCGGCAGATTAAATAATGTAAATGAGTATACTGTGGATTGGGTGGATATCGCCGGAGCAGACCATTGACGATTTGCCGTTGAAGATACTTCCAATAATCATAATTCCCCGCCATAGGCATCACGTAGGTAAAATAGACGCGTTCGCCTAGTGTCTTGCGGATTCGTGATAGTAAATGGGATTTCCCGGACCCGGCAAATCCATGAATGACCACGGAATTGGCTTTATGGCTTGGATCGTTTTGGAGTTGTTTGACATATCGATTGATTTGATCGGAGACATCGGCGTGAATCGCAGGCACGTCTGTGATCCCTTCCCAAGGATCCCCGACTTTGTCATTGCGGAATGGATTGAAGCCTTCGCCGCGCAAGCATTGGAGCCAATGTTCTCGATCGTTCATGAGAGCCTCCTTGCGATATAGAACAGAAAATCATTAACCTGATAACAGGCGTCTTTTTCTTCTTGCGAAAGACCGTCCTGCGTTGTCCGCCGTTCTAATTGGATCGCGTGGCGGTCAGCGAGCGTTTGAAGAATGGTTTCAAACTGCTTGCGGGTGATGCGGTCTTTCATCGCGTTCCATAATTTCGGAATGGGCACAGCGCGGTCGCGGAAACCGATTTCGTCCAATCGTTTATGTTCCCGCCAAAACAGCGATTCCAATTCTTTGGTATCGACAGGTTGCGTGTCAACGGGCTCAGTTCTTTGTTTAATCTTGTTACGAAGTTCGATCAATTCGAGCAATACTTTTTTGAGGTCTGTTTTTTGGGGAGGATTAACGAGAAGTTCGTGTCCAGGCAGGCAGATCTTTTCTGAATTCCCTGATATAACCGATCGGAACGATTGACTCTGCTTAGGCATACAAGATTCGAGATCTTTTTTTGTGACGTTTCCTTGCGGAATCCGTTGGTTGATCTCTTTTAACAACGCGTCAATGAAATCCTTTTTTGAACAGGGATACTTCGCAAGGTCGTTTTTTACGAAATGATTTAAGGCATCTTTCGCGCATTCATCGATGAATGTTTCGGTCAGATATTCTTTTGGATCTTTCGGTTTATCCATAGGAAGACAAACCGATTTCGTTCTTCCTGCGGTGACCTGATAAAAGCGGGTTGGAGATTCTAGAAACGGTTCCACTGTTTTCGCTGTGAGTGGAAGGCCTGATATCTTCTCCTTCATACGTTCAGTTAAACGTTTTTTATAGTCCTTTAATGGACATGGATAATTGTCCGGTTCGCTCTCCTTGATCTGCTGGAGCAGTTCAGCGCCAACGGATTCAACAAGTTCAGCGTTCAAAAAAAGTGATACATCGGTTTTCACTAGCATGACGCGGTCATTGCGGGATGGATCGAGTACAAGAAACACTTCTTTATCGCTTTTCCGGATCCAGGCTTGGATCTCAGAAGGTTTCAACGCCGTCCGGTTTTGAATCCAAATACAAAACTCGCTCAACGTTGGTGGATAGAGATTGGGAGACTCTTCTTTGAATGCAGAGAGATTCATCACAAGAAATTTCGCGGCATGAGCCTTTGGCAAAAGATCCGGCCGCTGTTCGGCGAGAAGAAATCGAGTTTTCTCTGAGACAACAACCGCTTCTTTCTTGAGATCAGATAAGATCGCTTTGACGTCTTTCGCGCTGACCGGCAATTCACATTGATCTTTTATTTCTGCAGGAGTGAAACCTTCGGGATTGCGATGATTCTTGAGAAACTGAATGATTGTTTGTTTCATAATTTTGATTTCTACTTAGAATTTAATCTTTAAATCATGGAATCAATATATTTTAAAGACTATGCCACAAACGCCTAATGAATCAATTGTAACGGAAAAATAACATTTTTTTAAAGGCTTATATCAGGAGAAATCTATAATTTGGATAGAATAATTATCAGATATGTGGTTTGAGAGGTCAATGGCGCAATAAGTCCATGGTATCACAAATCATTCATCATCGTTATGAATGATCAAAATGAAATTATGATTATCTTATGTATACTTCAGTTAATGTTTTCTCTTTCGCCGAATTGCAGGAAGGGGAAATCAGTAGATCCTTTTCGCATCCGCGTCTCACAATCTTAAATTTCTCCGATTCAGAAAATAACTGGAAAGCGCTCTTCTACACTCGAAGGAAAACAATACATCATACTCCCGCTATTGAAAAAAGACCGGCTTGAGTCTTTGGTATTCCAAAAGCCTTAGTCTTGGCTTATAGTGTGTGGAATGTCCGGAGTCGTTTTTGCGGAAGAGGGAACGGTCCGGCTGATCGCTATTCTTGAAGGAGATATACAATGGAAAAGAAACGTTTCTGTCTCACGATCTTAAGCTTTTTGCTTCTTACCGCTTCCGTGAGTCAGGCGGATGGTTGGCTCCCTCTTTTCAATGGGGAGAATTTGGATGGCTGGAGAGTTCACGGTGATCCCGAATGGAGGATTAAAGACGGCCATATCGTTGTCGACGGCGTAGGCAAAGAGATGGGCTGGCTGGTCAGCGAGGGAAGTTACGATAACTTTGTGTTCAGCGCCCGATTCAAATGGTATGGCGGCAATAGCGGGATTCAAGTGCGCAGCCAGCTCGAGGGACTCGATGGAAAACGCATGGTGGGATATCAAGCGAACCTCGATCCGGGCCGTACATTCGCCACGGGATCGATTTTGTATGAGAACGGACGAGGGAAGCGGATCGAAACCAAAGTCCCGGCGGACAAACTCTTTAAAAAGGATGAATGGAATGTGTACGAGATTGCCGTTCTCGGTGATCGCTATATCATTCACGTCAATGGGATCGAGACCGTTGATATGAAAGATCCAAATGGTGATTCGAGCGGGATCGTCGCGCTCCAAATGGCGCCGGGTGAAGGGGCGAAAATGGAATGGAGCGATATCCGCATCCTGCCGCTTCCCAAAAACAGCCGTTCCCTGTCGATGTTCAATGGGGAAGACCTATCCGGTTGGGAAACGCTTGGGAATCCTGTATGGGATGTGGAGGATGGTTGCATCGTAGGCCGGTCCATGACGGAGAATGAAGGTTACGGATGGCTGGTTTCCATTAAGGAATACTCCAATTTTCATTTCACCACCCGGTTCAAAATCGCTAAAGGCAACTCCGGTGTTCAATTCCGCAGTTGGCAGGTGGATAATATGATTCACGGATTCCAAGCGGATATCGCCTCGGGCAGCGATTGGATCAATGGACATCTTTACGACCAGAGCGAAAAAGGGGTTTTAGTGCGGCCCAATCAAGATTTCAGTAAGCTGATCGATTGGAATGGATGGAATATATATGAAATCACCGCCATTGGCCCTAAAGTGGAACTCTTCATCAATGGCGTCAAATCTATCGAACATACGGATCCTGAACGGTTAAAAGGGATTTTCGCATTCCAGATTCATGCCGGGCAGGCGATGGAAACACGCTGGAATGATATCCGCATTATCCCGATCCCCTAATAGATACATAGATTCATACAATACGAAACAGATCGTACAGAAAGCATCCCTCTTTGCTTCATCGGGGGATGCTTTTTTTATGTCAGGTATAACTACGAGGTGAATATTCTTTCCAGGTTCCGGTAGAGGGAATTGGCAGTTAAAGGAAAAGGCGTCAGCGTTAAGGCTCCATCATTCTTGGGCAGGGGTGTTGTTAGAGAATTCCCCATCGGTAAACGAATACCGGCAAAAACGGCAAATGCGGGCTTCCTCCCGAACCATTTCGGCGCACATCGGGCATTTTTTATACCTATCCGTACTGGAGTCAGCGCTCGCGGAACTGGTTGAAGAGACGCTTTCCGGTTCTTCCATGCTGGATTCCGCGGTGGCGGCGCGTTGAAGGATTGTTTGGATAATCCTATCGAGATTCTCAAACCAGAAGGCGTGAATCAAGAGATGATATTCATAATTTTTCCGGTTCCACTCCATTAAATCCTTTTCTTCAGACGATTTCGGCATCCCGGAAAGTCCGAAAAGAGTGAAAACTAAGTCGAACACTTTGCCTGGAACAATTTTATTAACTAAGAACATCACACGCATTATCTGTTGCGCTTGGGAAAGATCGCGGCCCCGTGTTTTTTCCGGTAATTGCTCCTTTGATTTTATGTAGGACGCTAGGTCTTTCAATTGGATTCCAAGATAACGCGCGCCAATCGCTTTGACAGATCCTGCGTTTACTAAATTCGGCCAGGGAATAAATCCTATTGTAATGTACGTATCGAGGAACAATCCTTTTTCATTGATTTCTATATGACCCGCGTCCTTCCGGATCAATTTGAATACGAAAATCGATCCACCTCCGAAAAACAGAATACCCACTACAGTTGTGAAGATCGTATCAAGTTTCAATTCACCTGGCTCATCAAAAGGCAAAGCTAAACATCCGATCGCCATGAGCAATCCGATGATGGCTGTAATTGTATACAAGGTTTTCATCCCACCAGACATTTTCAAAGGCACGGAAATGGAATTATTCTCTGAGTCGTTCATTGGTTTCTCTCTTCTCAATTAGATTAAAGACAAGGGTAAAAATAATATATCACACTCTCTTCATTGAAAAAGACCAGTTTGAGTCTATGGATGTACCAAAGAACGGTGATGGAGTGATAGCCGCTTCATCGTAAACCTTTATAGAATCGTGAATTAATGCAAAACGAATAATTTTGCACAGAAAAAAACACCTGATTTTATGGGGATTTTTTTCGAATTAATTATTTTTTTTTGAAATTAACAATTCTTCCTTTCGTATAACCATCGAAAGTCAATACACACACCAAACCAGTATTGGAGGAGAAACGATGTACAAATTCATGAAGAGAGCAGCCAAAGTTGGAGGGATCGCTTGTTTGTGTGGGATATTCGCTTTAGCGGTTATGGCCGCGCCGACAAGCGACGAGTATTTTTTCCGCATCGAGGTGAAGGGCGGTCATGGAGAGGAAGTCAGTGTTTCCGCGCCATTATCGTTGCTGGGAACCCTCTACGACATCATGCCGTCCGAAATTCACAAGATGTTTGAAAAGTCTGATTTAACCATCGAGAAAATCATCAATGAATTGGAAAAACTGGAAGGAGAAGATTTAGTCCGGGTAACGGGTGAAGAAAATGTCCGGATCTGGTGTGAACCGGTTACGAATTCAAACCGGAAAGACCTGGGATTCGTCAAAATTCATGTAGAAGAAGATGATGATGATGTCGAAGTGAATGTCGTTATCCCACGCGGTTTGATTCAACTCGCAGGTTCAATCATTAAAGAATTGGGATTGGCGGATAAGATTTTTGATGAACATTGTCTCGAAGAATTGACTGGCGCTAAAATTTCGTTGCACTAAAACGAAACGAAAAAAAAGCAGGCGCCAGAATTGCATTCCTTTTGGAGCGGGAATGAATCAAGGCGCCATCACCAAAAAACACTGCGTTTCGTTACCTTGTCAACGAAAACGAAACAGCGAAAAAACAGACGTTGAATTTTATATCGTAATTAAGGATCTTTTCTAGAGGCGTATTGGAATACGAATACAAATTGCCGCCCCACGAATAAGATAATCAGGGAGAGTGTCACTTTTCCCGGTCATGTGTCCGGGAGAAGCTGCGCGCTCCCTTTTTCTAATAGTATAAACTGTTCCCAGCCCATCCCGCTTTCATTCGAGTATGACTAGATCCCAATAGAGCGGTTACACAACGTTTGATCGAACGTAAAGAATGTGTACAATGAATGATATAAGGACTTTTTGGATCGAGCGTTTTTTTTCACATTGTGATTTCAAATCATGATGCTTTAGACTGGACAACACGCAGGGGCGATGCAATGAATCTGTCGGATATTCTGATCGAAGAAACGATTTCTCTCCACTTGAGCGGGCGGACAAAAACAGAAGTGATTCGGGAAATGGCGGAACTGGCGTCGCGAAGCGGTAAAGTGGAATCAACTGAAACGCTCGTGAAAGCGATTTCAGAACGTGAATCCCTTCAATCGACGGGGATCGGGCATGGAGTCGCGATCCCCCATGCGACAGCGGATGGGATTACGGACCTTGTCTTGGCGTTGGGAATTGTGAAACCGGGGATTGATTATGATTCTCTGGATAAAGAACCGGTTCAACTCATCTTCTGCCTGGCGGGCGCTCCACGGTACCAGACGACGTTTCTCAGCATCCTTAGTAAAATCTTCCGGATATTCCGGAAAAAAGAGATGCGCGAGAAAGTGCTGGCCGCGCAGAATGCAGAAGAAATACTTTCCTTAATTGAGACCCGCGAGGAGATGTGAATACAGCCGATGCAGCTTCTCGTAATCTTTCTCAATCAGGAAGAATTCCTGGACGATATACTCGCGGAGTTGGTGGAATTGGAGATCACCAACGCTTCTGTAATTGATGGAGTCGCCATGGAGCGCGTTTTGGCCAAGGATGTTCCGATCTTTGCGGGTTTGCTGCAAACCACACGCGGCTCACGCGCGTACAATAAGAATATCTTCGCCCTGGTTTCCAAGCGCCAAACTGTAGATCGATTGCTCTCTATCTTGAAGGATTTGGAAATCGATCTCTCTGATCCTACGGTCGGAGCTCTCTTTACTGTGCCGGTCGATTACGCTGTTACTGAATAGAATTCTCTCTAATCGAATTCAATAGCGAGAATCCACTTACTCTAATCCTTGTGAGACTCAAATGGGATGAATGTTATACTGGGATTTGTCGTAATCGCGTTGTTGGGATTCATCGGTTCCCGTCTGACGTTGTTCCGCAGTCAGTTTTCAATTGGAATGCAGTTCATCACATTGTCGGGCACGGAATTTCTTTTTGTTGGTTTCCTGCTGGGGCCGTGGGGAACCAATTTAATAACCGAAACCGCCCTGCGGCAATTGGCGCCGGTGTTTAGTCTTGGATTGGGTTGGATCGGGCTCATCATCGGATTGCAATTCGATCGCGCGATCGTCAAACGGATTTCGGCTCATATATGGAAAATCGGCCTGACGATATCTTCGATCACGTTCCTTGTTACCTTCCTGTTTTTTTATCTCACACTCGATTGGTTATTTTCTTTCTTTCCAATCCTTTCCAAAGGAAACTTTGATTCTATCTATTTAAACCCAATTGCCAAGATCGGCGCTTGTGTGATCTTGGGATGGGTAGCGTCCGAATCCACGAACTCGGCCCTCGCGTTACTAAAACAAACCGGTAAGGCGCGAGGGGAAGCGGCGAAATTACTGCAATATCTATCCGATATCCGAAATCCCATCGCTATTCTCGCGATGGGGATATGGTATTGTTTTTTTCATGTTTCTCGCTTTATTGGCGCTTCAACAACCACACAGGATAGCATTGACGCGGCGAAGGAAGTTTTTCTCTCATCTTCTCAACGGTTCAGTTTGGAACTCATTTCTTATAATGGGAATGACTTGGCTTCTAATAGCCCTTCTCTTTGGTCTGATCTTGGGCTGGATGCTTCATTATCTAACCAGCAAACGATTGCAACACAATGAAATGCTGTTGTCTTTGACGGGCGCGGTGATTTTATCCTCGGGTCTGGCCTCCTACATTCATATCTCCCCCCTATTTATGAATTTTATTGTTGGAGTGACACTTACGAACCTTCCAAACTTCGCTCGTGGACGTGTATCCAATCTCTTGCTTGAAACAGAAAAACCGTTTTTCACTATCTTTTTAATCCTTGTTGGGGCGTTGTGGCCCGTGACGGCGTCAGCGGCGGTAGGAGCAGTGTTGATTTACTGTCCGGCCCGGGTTTTGGGTCTGGTCTTGGGGATGCGAATCGGTCAGGCTTTATTCCTGCGTAACGAGAATCAGGACTTTAAGCGTTTGGGATTCGCTATGTTGCCACAGGGAGGAGTCGCAATCGCGTTGGTAATGGATTATACCTTTCTCTATCCCGGTCCACACGCGTCGTTCGCTTTAGGAGTCGTTATCTTCGCTGTCCTGATGAATCAACTCATCGGATCGAATGTTATGGCGGTGACACTGCGCAAACTGGATAAAGCGGAAGGCGTTAATTCAATGTGAAATAGTCAGTGCTTTAATTCGATCTAATAAGGCTGGCACAATATGGGGAACGGCTGGAAATAGAAATTTATTGGACACAGAGAGAACTTACTCATGCCGCAGCGCGACGATCGGGTCCAAATTGGAAGCCCGGATCGCGGGATAAATCCCAAAGATGATTCCTACTCCCATACTGATTCCCAACGATAGGATCAAACTGAACCAGCTGACAACCGTCGGCATCCCCGCTAATAGCGTAATCAACCAGGGAATGAGCAAGCCAATCCCTATACCGATCAATCCACCGGTTGTTGAGAGAACGACGGTTTCGATTAAAAATTGAATAATGATCTGTTGTTTCTTGGCGCCAATGGCCCGGCGGATTCCGATTTCGCGTGTCCGTTCCGTCACGGAAGCCAGCATGATGTTCATGATGCCGATTCCCCCAACCAGCAGGCTGATACCGGCGATCGATCCTAGAACGATATTAAACGTCCGTTTTGTCGCTTCCGCCTGTCGCAGCAAAGCCAGGGGAACGCTTATGCGGTAATCCGTCTTTTTATGAAATCTCTTGAGCATAGTTTCGATTCCTGTCGCGGTTGACTCAACCTGATCGGTGGATTCCACTTCCACAATGATCTGGTGCAGTTCGACTCGTTCGCGTGTTTCCGAACCGGATACCCTCTTAAGGAATATATCGCCAAACCGTTCCTGAGCTACAACGAGTGGGATATACGCGTCGATCTCCTCGTCGGGTGTTTGCACGTCTCCGCCGACGCTGCCCGCGTTTTGGATAATGCCGACGACTTCAAAATAAAAGCCTCCAAGCCGGAGTTTTTCACCGATCGTGTTTCGGGTCGCCAAGAGTTTCCGGGTTCCATGTTCTGTAAGAACCACGACATTCTTTCTGTTTGTTATATCACTACGAACCAGCTCGCGTCCGGCGACGAGGGAGCGTTTGACTAATTCAAACCAGTCCGGCGTGGTTCCGACCACTCGCAATTCCATCACGCGATCCCCCAAACGGCCTTCCTTGCGAACGACCTTGGCGGGCACGGTTTTGCGCACGCTGGGAAAACTCTCGGCGATGCGTTTCTCGTCATCATAGAGAAGGCCATACATACTCATAAAAACGCGCATATTGGTCGCCGTTTCTTCTTCGATCGGCTTGGCCGCGTTGATAATGATATTCAAGCTGCCTAACTTCCGTATCCGGTCGAGCGCTTCCTTGCTCGCCCCTTCACCGACAGCCAGCATGGCGATTACGCTTCCGACGCCGAACACCACTCCAAGCATGGTCAAGAAAGAGCGCAGTTTGTGGAGAAGCAGGTTTTTCACTCCCAGGTTGATTTCCCGGACATATTTATTAAATATCATACTCTCTTTCCTTCGATGCGTTCAATCTTCCCGTCTTTCATGTAGAGGTGATGATTCGCGTATTCCGCTAAGTACTGTTCGTGCGTCACCATGATGATGGTTTTTCCCTGCCGGTTCAGATCAATGAGAAGATTCATGATCTCCTGCCCGGTCGAGGAATCGAGATTGCCGGTGGGTTCGTCCGCGAGCAGGATCGCGGGATCGTTGGCGAGGGCGCGGGCAACCGCGACACGCTGCTGCTGTCCGCCCGAGAGTTCCATAGGCCGGTGATTCAGGCGTTCTTCCAATCCTACCATCCTCGCCAGAAGCCGCGCCCGTTCGGCGCTTTTTTCCGGATCCCATCCCTGATAATAGAGAGGCAGTTGAATGTTTTCTTCCACCGTGGATTGGGGAATTAAGTTAAAACTCTGAAAAATAAAACCCAAGTGGCGAAGACGCATTTCACTCAGTTGATTATCATCTAAAACGCTGACATCCTGCCCACTTAAGAGGTATTGACCTGACGTCGGGCGGTCCAAGCATCCGAGCAGGTTCAGCATCGTGCTTTTCCCCGACCCGCTTGGACCTAGAATGGCCCAAAAACTGCCTTCCTTAAAGGAGATCGTGATTCCTCGAAGCGCTCTGACGATTTGGGCGCCCATTTGATAGTGTTTGGTCACATTATCGAGATAGGCGGCGATTCCATTTGTATTCACTGATTGCAACGTCATTATTGTTCAGCGCCCCTGTCCCCCCTGTTTCCGGAAGGGGAGGGTCCCCCCCCCTCGGAAGACGATTCCCGTCCTTGCCGGAATCGATTGCGCATGGCTTCGCGTTCTTCCTCCGACATGTTTTCAAACCGTTTACGCATCTCTTCCCTTTGTTCGGGAGTCATATTTGGCCGAGTCCCCCCTCGGCCGCCTCGTCCAGCTCGTTCGCCCTGGCCGCTATCATCCGATGAACGGCCCATACGGCCGCCCTGACCACCACTCATACCTTCCGGTAAAAAGCCTCTACGGCCGCCCTGACCGCCCATACCTTCCGGCGAAGTACCTCCGCGGCCACTCTGACCATTCATCCCCTCTGGAGCGCGATTCGTGTCAGCCGGACCTTGCCCGGACGCATCCTGTTCTTTTAATTTATTTAAGGTATCCTCAATTTTTTGGGAACTGGCTTCATCCATATTCGCATTGTCTTCGGATAGTTCCGCCGAGGACAGGGGGGGAGTTAATAAGACTTTTTCGCCTTTCTTTAATCCACTGATAATGCGGGCGACCCGGTTGTTATCCAGACCGAGTTCAACCTCGCGCGGCTCCCATTTATCCCCTTGGGCGATATAAACCGTCGGTTTACCCCCGATGCGCAGCACCGCCTGCACTGGAACGTATAACGCGTCTTCATATTGGTCGATGATAATTTCAGCACGGCAGCTCATCCCACTGCGAAGTTCTTCTCCATCCCCGTCGATGAGAATTTCCGTGTTGTACACTTTGAAATCGGGATTCATCCACCGGCTTTGCGCGTCAGGCAAGGGCGCGATTTTATCGACTAGGCCAGTAAAAAATTTCCCTGGAATGGCGTCCACGGTGATCCGCACGGGCAGACCGGGACGGATTTTATCCAGACTCGATTCTTGAACTTTCACCTCGGCCATATAAGAAGATGTCGTGGGTAGATGGATCAAATCCTGGCGTTCACGCACAGTCGATCCCTCTTCCAGCGGTTCGTTGTTGCCACGAAAATTCATCTGTACACTGGTGGCGTAAACCGCCAGGCCGTCCATGGGCGCATAGATTTTTCCATATCCAATCTGCATGATGACCTTTTCCAGTTTGCTCACTTGACGATCGTATTCAGATTTTTTGGCCAGCAATTCCGCCGAGGCCTGTACAATGCTGGCCCTGGATTTACGTATCGTTCGTTCGAGGGCCATTTTGGTTTGTTTTACATCGCTTTCGAACTGCGCTAAATCTCTCTTAGAAGTAAATTCATTCAAGAGAGATAAATCAGCTTTCGACGTATCAAGATTTAGCTGGGCTTGGTGGAAGAGCAATTGGTCTCTTTGCAGATCGGTGTAAGCAAGATATTTCTCCTTGAATAAGATCTCCGACCATTTCAAATCTTCCTGCGCCTGCACCAATTTTTCTTCATTCAGCGTAATCTTGGATTCTGTTTCTTTTTGGACTTTGGGGAATTCTCCTTCCATATATTTCTTGAGATCCAGCTGGGCGAATTGATAGTCCAGTTCCGCTAAGTCGATATCGCTCTGGGATTGATTCTCCACTACCGCCAGATTTTCCCGTGCGCTGACATACGAAGCTTCGGCGTTTTGAACGCTGATTTGCTGATCGATTCGTTTATCCTCCATGGAACTGATGTCCAGCTCCACCAACAGATCCCCTTTCTTGACTCGCGTGCCTTCGGGGATTAGGTAAATAATCGTGTTGTTCCCTTCCAATTTGCTGGAAATAATCACTTTTTCACGGGCCTGGATCGTTCCGGATACGGATGCGCTAATGGTCAGCGGTCCCTGCTGCACATCATAAACAAGATTGATCGGGGATTCATTCAACTGGTTGCTGATTGTCGCATAACTGATCCCGACAATCGTAACCACGGTGAGGATCGCCAGCCAAATCGGCGGGCGCTGAAACAGCCCTTTTGATTGTTTTTCATTCATGGTTCAATTCCTCCGGGGAAAATTCTTTCCATAAACCTTTTTCGTTGACTTCCAGTAAGCCAAGATCCCGTTGAATCTGCAATTCCGCTACCCGGTAATTCACCAGCGCATTGGTTAAATCATCTTGCGCTGATAAAAGAGCGGTTTGGGCTTCCAACAAATCTCGAATGTCAATCCGGCCGGCTTCAAGAGAAATATTGGTGCTGCGCACTCGATTCTGAGCCAGTTCAACCGCCAGAGCCTGGATTTGCAATCCCTCACGAGCCTCTAATAGATCTCTGAGTAAATTACGGATATCTGTCTTTATTGTATCTTCTAAATCTTGTAAATTGCGCACGGCGCGCTCTAAACTGATCAGGCTGTTCCGGTACGCAATAATCTCCGCGGTGCGTTCAAAGGGCAAATCCAACGTCAGCAGAGCGTTGTACCGGCCCTTTTGGAAATTGAGGTCGTACCGGTCGGGTTCATCGGCTGTACTAACGCTTCGCCCTTCGCCTACATCCACACTTCCGAGCAGGGTGAGTTCCGCCCGCAAATCGTCGGCCGCGACAACGACCGCGCGTTGCGCGTCGTACACTTCCCCTTGGATGGTCCGCAGATCGAGGCGGTTCTCAAAGGCTAAACGGATGGCCATCTCTTCATCCAGTTCCATCGGGCCAGCGTTTTCCATCGTGGGTTGACGCAGAACGATCTCCGCATCCGCCGGGGGAATCTCTTCTTCCCGCATTCTATCCAGATTGATATTGATGATTTGCTGTGCGGAAACGGCGAGACGTTCTAATTCTTCCGTTACCAATTCGATTTTTGAGTCGGCGGGAAGACCAAGCAGCACTTTAAAAGAATCCAGTCTTCGTTGATACGTATATTTGGAGCGGATCCATCCTTCCCGCGCGCTTAATTGTTGTTGGATGGCCTGGTCAACTTGAATGGGGTCCATATCTCCGGCGTCTCCAAGCCGGAGGGAAAAGCGGGCCGTTCTTACACGGCTTTTGTAGTTATCCTCGGCGTTTTTTACCGAGTCGATCTGTTGGAGAACGGAGAGATAGTTCTGGGCTATATTGACTGCGAAGGTTCGTTTGTACCGTTCAAAATCGTGTATGGCGTACAACATATTGCGTTCGCTTTGCAGAAGCGGTTCCGCGACGATATGCCGCCCCGCTCCACGCAACAGGGGAATCGTGATCGAGGCGTCCCCGAATAGACTCTTCGACGAGTCGTTGGATCGATAGAGAAGTTTGACCAGATCCATTCCGATTCGCGCCGATAGAGTGATCCCATTGAGAAACCGGCGGGACAAGTTGACTGCGCCGGAGGTTACCACGCCGCGTTTCTCATCATCGTTGCCCAAGTTTGCGCTGATATTGTTGTCCAAGGCGCCCGTAAATGTATTACGGAATTGATCGCGCCGTAAATCAAGGCTCAATGCCGTGCTGAAGAGACTCTCTTTGCTGGATTGATATTGCCGGCTGTTTTGGGCGGCGATCTGAAGCGCGTCGATCAGCGTGATCCGTAAGGGCCCTTCGCCTATAGGCTCCGTGGCGCCGTCCACCGTCTCATCGGCCTCCAGGTAATCGTCTTTCGGCCAATGCTCGATCGGTTCGAGATTTTTTGTTCCCAGAGACGCCGGATTGCTGTATTGCAGATTTTGATCGATCATCAATCGCCGGCGTAAAGTGACCGCCGGGGGCTCGACCAAAAACGGTTCGATCTTTCCCAGCGCTTCCATCTGTTTTTGTTCGATTATTTTCGCGGCGGTACGATCGATATTTTCCCGATATTTCCCCGCCGTCGAACACCCTGTTAGAATTATTAATCCCGCACAAACAAAGAAGAACTGCCCCTTACAATTAGCAATCAAAACTCACTCTCCAATTACCTGCGCGCTGGATGTGTATCCAAATTTGATGAGAGTAATCTATACAATGGACGAACACCCATAACTGCCAGGCTTCATATATACTTGATTTATATGAAAATGAGTCTCCAGAACTATCTCATTCGCAAACTCTTCCGTGACTCATTTTCATTTACAAGTTGTGATCTCAATCATGATGGTTTATATGATTATAATAATTTCCAATTCAAAAATCCCCCTTTCGGCCGAGACAGCCTCTCAAGAAAATGGAGGATGGTAAATCAACAAGACATATGTCGTTATAATCGGTGGAGGGGTTCCATTTTTTTAAAACCTGCCAAGATGTCTAGGGAAAAGACATACCCCTAACACTTATAACGCTGTTCTACAGTTTTTATTGACCTTCTATGCCCTTAGTTTTTAAGGACGAGCGAACGCGTTGACAGAGTAATTGAATCATGCCTCGCATGACTTGCGGTTGTGTATCCATTAATTCCATGAGAACACCGTGTTCGAGAGAGAATAACCGCATGTCTGTAATCGCGGTAACATCGGCGGAACGAGGTTCCGGATCCAACGCAGAGAGTTCACCGATCACTTCACCATCCCCAACTTCCGCGATCGTTTTATTCCCATCGTGAACGCACGCACGGCCTTCTAATATAATATACATCGTGCGGCCTTCATCCCCTTTTTGAATAATCATTGTCCCGGCGGGTATAAATTCTTCTTCGAGAACGGCCGCCAACTCATAAAGGGTCTCTTCTGACGTTGCAGAAAATAGTGGTACCGTTTTCAAAAATATGATTTTTTCGATCGTCAACAGCATTGTCGTCCTCTCATTCAGAAAATCTGGAATTCAATTTATCGCTCCAATAACACCCGCGCCACTCGCGAAACCGATTTCTCTTCATCTTGAAGAAACGGTTGCAATACCTTATTTCTATCATCCAGTTCGAATTGGGCATAACACCAAAGCGCCGTTTCCCGGATTATAGGATGGGGATCGTGTAGATAAATCTGTATGGATTGCGTATAACCATCCTGCTTGGTTTGTCCGATCCAGTAGAGTAGACAGGCGCGAGTCCAGGGAGAAACAGTACATTCATCATCGCGCAGCATGACTTCCACTTGTTCCTGGAACGAAAGGGACATGGAAGGGAAAATCCGGTTCAACTGTTTTAATCGTGTTTTATTAGGGATTTGATCCAGAACTGGGAAAACAAGGTCGCGTAGACTTTTTGACAACACATTATCCAGCAGTTCAAGTGTTTGAGCGGCTTGTTTGGTTTCTTTTTGGAAGAAAAGATCCATGGCGCGGATGATCATTGCCGTTTCATACAAATACGAAAGCCAGTAGAAGATTCTACGCTGGGACTGGATCAGTTCATTCTGAAGCGCGTCGATTAAAAAAGCGGATTTTGATCCCGTTTCGATTTGTAGTTCGATCGACAAGATTCGCATGATATATTGAATGTCATTTTTTAAATAGGAATCGATCTTCTCCCGTTCAACCGCGTTTGCTTGATACCGCGTTTCGGCCAAACAGGCCAATAGATGATTCTTCAATCCTTGCGGCGGTGTTTCAAGCAAGTGGACCAACGATTCCACTGCGGCTGGCGTCCCCAATCGTTGAAGGATAGTAATCGCCGCACGCTGCGCCATATACGATGAATGAGAATCAGCCAGAATAGTAATAAGATATGGGAGAATCGGATCGCCGAATCGAACGAGCGCGCTGGATACATGCCCAATCAAGGCTTTATGATTGAGGGCGTCAACGAGAACTGGGATTAGTTGCGGACTTCCCAACTGACCGGAGGATTGGATTGCAGCCCGGCGGACGGAAAGATCCTCGTCTTGGATCAATCGTCCAAGAGGACGGTAAAAACTTTCGATTTTCGCGCTTCCCAGGAGCGCCGCCGCCTGGCGCCGCTGGAGTGGATCGGACGATTGCGCCAATTGCAGGATGTAATTCCCAGCGATCAGCGTTCCTTCAATGCCTCCATATTTTAATAAACCTACCACGCTGCCGGATACGACATCTTGGTGTGGATTCGAAACATACGATTGTACAAGTTCAATTTCATCACTCTCCATTAGGGAGGCGAAGGCGCGGATCGCGGTTCCACGGACTTTTCCACTGGGATCAGAGTCCATCAGTGGGGGCAGTTCATCTTTGAGTTCCTGATTGCCCCGCTTTTCGATGAGAGACAACGCTTGCATACGGATTTCTTCCGAGGAATGACGGCACAAGCGCCGGAATTGCTCCGCGTCGATCTCCGCATTCAATTCATCGATATGATGTAAGACCGTGTGAACGACGGAAGGCTGAGGACTTGTGAGAGAGCGTTGAAGAATCCGCAGCGTCTCATCATCCTGTGGAATTTCGGTTTTCCCACCGAGAGTCTGTTTAACCACGGCGGTTCGAAGAACTCGTAAGTAATCCATACGTAAATAAACAGCGGCGCAACCCCAAAGTACAAGAATCCCAAGAAAAATCCACGCAATAGCGGCCGTATGAAACAAAAAGAGATTCGTTAGCACTAATAGTGTGATACCCGCAAAACCGCTGGTCACGGATTTCACAACACTCTCGATCATCGCTTGAACGCGGTTCCTTATTGGAAAAGGAATCGGTTGGCATAAGATATGAAGAGTGGGTTCATGCACCGCGCTCCCCATGACATCATTAATTGTTTTTAATAGAAGGATGGAGATGAGTAAAATAAAAGGCCACTCCACGAAGGTGGAGAGGATTGTCCCCGGAAATACGGCGAGAAAGGCTAAGACTGGTATCGTCAATAATGCGGCCGTTAAACCAAAATAATTCAAAAACCGGCCTGAAAAAAAGGTCCGGAATATGATGTTGATACTTCCCACAACCGCGTAAAAAAGCCCAAAAAACCACGCCAGTTTTTTTTCATCAGGGAAGTGATTTTTCACTTCGCTAAAAAATAGAAAATCCGCGAAGTTAAACGCGATCACCGAACAGGCGATCATTGTAGCGATCCAAACGGCATAGGTATTTTTCCAAATATTTCCGGAATGTTTGGTTTTCTCTTTTGATCGATTGCTCATGTTCGATGAACGCAGCGCAGGCGCGTACTGCTGAAATGTGAACCGGACGATGAAAAAAATGACGCCTATACTCCCAATCGATACCCAGAGCATATTTTCGATTCCCAACTGAGAAGAAAGAAAAGGAACCGTCAGTCCCCCAAACACCATCGCGGCGATCCGGCCGGAACCAATCGGACCGAACAACCGTTTGGCCTGCCGTATGTCAAATAAACAGTTCGCGATACTCCAGAACACCAATAAACCCAGCGTCAATATGATCTTTGCCCAGACAAAAAATAATAAAACCAATACTTTCGAAGCGGAAAAGTAAAAAAGAAAGCGGAACGCGAGAATCGAGAGCAGCGTGACAGCCACATTGCCGAGAAGAAGAGCCTGAAAAGAGACGCGTTTCTGAAAATAGCCGTATACAATCCCCGTTACTGTAACAAAGATGGAAATCCCAATGAACAGATACGGCAGCGATTGAATTTCGAAATAGGTTAAAAACAGGATCTGCGCGGTTGTATCGACATAAATCTGCGCCAAGCCGATTAAAAAAGAATGAAATAGCAGCAATAAAAAAGGTTTGAATTCATTCGCGCGCAATTCGAAAATGGCTTGGAGAATACGTTTCATTTGCACGTTGCAATCTCGATCCTATTCGTGAGTATAAAACGAGTTTCATGAACGTTCTCGTTCAGATAAGCAAGATGGGCCGCGTCTTTACGACCCACCGGATACCTCAGCTAAATCAACCAGATAAGTTGATCTCATCCGGGAAGAAAATAAACAATATCAATAGGGAAAGCAAGTGGGATTGATTGCAAGAGAGAAAGGAAAAAGAGATTCTCTTGAAAATCACAGTGGTCTAAAAAAAGAGCGATATTCTATAAATTAAAAGCGTATCAGGCAAAAAGATTGTCTTAATGAGCAAGCCTGGATATCACCAGCAGGTTTTATAACTATACTAACAGTAGAGTACTACACAGGGATCCCATTCTCATAAATGGATACTCCCATAATTTTGGCTCACATGGAGTGATAACATGATGAAAATAAGATTCCTCGTCTCCTGCGGCGCGCTGGTTCTGTTCTTGGCCTCGTCCGTTCAGAGCGCCGAACTGTTAATCATCGCTGATGAATGGCCTCAGATGGAAATCCTCGGCCGCTTTCTCGAAGAAACCGCCGGGTATCAGGTCACAAAAGTAGAACAATCTGAATTTCCAAAGGACCTGAGTAGCTATGAAGCCGCCGTTGATTTTATCCACGGCGCGATGGACGGCCAGGTCGCTCAATCCCTTATCAATTTTACCAGGCAGGGGGGTCGATTGATCGTTCTCCACCATGCGATCTCCGGACGGAAACGAGAAACACCTGGATGGTTCCCATTTTTAGGTGTTAAACTCGACGGCGCGGCGGATTCGAAATGCAAATACACATGGATACACGACGTGGATTTCTCTTTCGTGAATTTGAATCCAAAGCATTACATCACGTCCCACAACGTTCAGTATTCTCAAACCATTGAATACCAGCCTTCCGACGCACCCAGTTCTCCCGCAGAGTTTCCCGCGCTCATGTTTCCCAAAAGCGAGGTCTTCGTGAACCATCAATTCATCGATGGCCGTGAAAAAACTGTATTGTTTGGATTCCGGTTCCAAGATCCCCAATCGAAGACTATCATTATGCAGGACCGGTCCGGCTGGTATAAATCCGCCGGAAAAGGATGGGTTTTCTATCTTCATCCCGGTCACTTGGTTGCGGATTTCGAAAACCGCAACTACCTCCAAATCATCTGGAACTGCCTGACTTGGAAACCATAATTAAACAACCGCGGTCATTCACAAACTGCATTGCATGCTCATTATAGGCATGTTGTGAGTATTGTCAGTTTTTTATACGTATTATGCCACTGCAAATAGATAGATATAGAAAGGAAAATTGATGATTCAAGCGGTGATTTTTGATATGGACGGCGTCTTGATTGACAGCGAACCATTGCATTGCAAAGCGGAAATCCACGCCCTGGGCGCGTTTGGACTGTCGCTTACGATAGAGGATATCAAACCATATGTTGGCGCGAACCGGGACACGTTCCGAAATGGATTAACAAAAAAGTTTGGTGTTCCCATCGATTGGGACGCAGTATTCGCAAAAAAGATGAACTCTTTTACACACTCATTGAAGATGTCAAACCCATCCCCGGCGCGCTGCCTTTTGTTCGTGCGCTTAAAGAAGCCGGTTTCAAACTTGGAATGGCGACCAGCTCCCAGGAACGATTGGTTCAATTAATTGTCAAAAAATTCAATCTGGAACCATTGTTCGATACGGTCGTCTGCACTATCGATATCACGCACAGCAAGCCACACCCAGAAATTTTTCTCAAAACAGCGGATCGTCTCCACTTTGATCCTGTCGATTGCGCGGTCGTCGAAGATTCCATCAATGGTGTCGAAGCCGCGAAAGCGGCGGGTATGTACACTATTGGATTGACGACAAGCTTTGCCCGTTCCCAATTATCAAAGGCGGATTGTATTATCGATTCGTTCGCGGAACTTAACGTGGATAAAATTCAATCCATGACAACTGACGTTGTCGAAGAACCGTTTGATTGTGTTGATGTTTGCTAGCAAAATGACAAAAACAAGAAATATTAATAATACCATATTCTTATCACTATACGCGGCCTGCATTCTTGCAGTATTGGGATCGTGCTCCATGAACCAAACCTTTGAACAACGTAATGATTCGCAGTTGCTCTCAGAATCCCGCCAATGCTGTGTGGTGACCACAGCGGATTGGGGCGAATCAGCTGGGATTTTGCGGGCGCTTCGAACGGCTCGCGCATCGATGATGATTGGCAAATCCTTGAACCGTCGATCCCTGTCGTTCTGGGCCGGAATGGACTCGCTTGGGGACGTGGGCTGCATCCACAAATTGACGCCGGCGCTCCCATGAAGAAAGAAGGCGATGGCAAATCCCCAGCCGGGATTTTTTCCCTGGGCCCTGCGTTTGGACGTGCTAGTGAAGTGAAATTCCCGATTCAATGGCCATATGAGCCACTTGTGGATGGAACCATCTGTGTGGATGATCCAAATTCTCATCTCTACAATCAACTAGTCAATGAAACAAACTCCACCGGTAAAGATTGGCAAAGCGCTGAACTCATGCGTGAAATCGTGCGAACCATACGAATGGGGGGTTGTCGTCGAACACAATCGCGATCCCATTGTTCCAGGCGGTGGTTCTTGCATTTTCCTGCACGTTTGGGGGGGACCGGAATCCCGCACGGCTGGATGTACGGCGATGGAATCCGCGTTCATGCAGGAACTCATCACTTGGCTCGATCCAGGAGCGAAACCACTGCTTCGTGCAATTCCCCTATCCCGTCTACAAACAATTGCGTACCTCATGGAATTTGCCGGTTTTAGAATAATATGGCTGTAATTTAGCCGAATATTTTTTGGACGTTTCGATGTGATGAATTCCTTAAAGAATGGATGATTCCAATGAATCAATCTCCTTATTTCTCTCTTCTGATGGATACCACCCATCCGTTGCCGGATCCTTTGCCCATTTCAAGTCATTGGGACGGCTGGTCCGAGCACCGGTTTGGATTTGCGCCGATGGGATCAGCAAACCGATCGTTGCTACAATTCCACGGATGTTGAGATGATGGCCCAGGTGATTCGTCAAGGACGATTAGCGGCGGTACGAATTAACGGCGCGCATGTAAAAACCACCAGACCGTTTGCCCTTGGTGATTCGTTTTATTCGGGAATCGATCGCAAAGAGCGAACGGAAACATGTTCGTATTCTTCTCGATCTAGGGGGACCGAAGATCCGGACACGGAACCAGGAGACCATTGAATTGATCCGGGAGCCGGTGGACCACCGGGCTCTGCTCAAACCGTGACGGATCGAGGTGATTATCAGCGTGTGGGCCAATCGTCCGGAATTCGATCACGATATCCCTGTCTTACCGGTCAGTTACGCCGATTTGATTCAAGATGTGAAACCGGACGCGATCATCCGAATCGATGACGGCCAAGTCACATTATGGGTCGAAACGGTTGATTATGACGCCGGATTCATTCACTGCCGAGTGATTCGGGGAGATCGCATCGAACCGAATAAGGGGCTCAATATTATTGGTTCGAGCATATCGGCTGCAAATCTCACTCCAGACATGGATATCCCGCAGCTGGAGAGTATCATTTCTGAATTACCCACTGAATTATGGCCTGAGTTTATCTCCCTTTCTTTCGTGAAATCCGTTGACGATATTCACCAGTTCAAGAGAGTCTTTCTTGAACTATGTCATCGCTATAACAAGGAGATCACCTGCGCGCCTGGCGTAATCGCGAAAATTGAGCGTTTCGAACTTTTCGATTATATAGAAGACGCCATTAAATTGGGGGATCAAACCAATACGGATCTTCTTACCTTTCTCAAGCGGCAAGCGGTTGAAACCTGCCTGGGGGATCGTTTCCCATATTGCTTGGATTCAACGCAACAATCGAATTTTGATTATGATCAGATCTATGCTGAGATGGAACAGCGCAATTTAATGCCGTCATCCTCGCGCTTGAGTCTATTGAGAATGAAACCAGGACGTGTGATTCGCGGTTTATATTCCTTGCGTGAAATTCTACGATTATGAGTGAAGTGGATGGGGTAATGTATGCGCGGGGTGACCTGACCGTGGAAATTGACTCGAGACGAACCGCGGTCCTGCGGATTTCTTTCAAATGTGCGCCCTTCGGATGGGATCTTCCATATCATTGCGACCGATATTCTTCCCAGTCTTCGAACCGAAACGAGAATTTCCGCCGCCGAAGGGGAGGCTCTGGCCAATCTCGTGCGGGTAAGGCCCTCCGTTATTATGGCCAGCAACGAGATCGCTGTCGGCCGGGATCCTGTGTATACCGTTCAAGAGATTTATTATTCCATCGTCTATCTCTTAAGCGCTCTCTTCGGACCCGATCCTGTGCAAATGCTGACGGAAAGCTATGTGCGGCGAATCCAGCGATACGGCCCGATACGTTAATCAGCCGTCAACGCGGCAGAATCCGTTATGCCATTGATATGTTGAACCAGCAGGAGAAAACGGTGGAGAGCGGTTTGGAGAATCAGGCTGGAATGATTAAAACCAATCGCCGCGAAGATATATGTGCTATTAGACAGGTTTGAGCGGCGCGATCCTTTTTCACGAACTCCTAGCGAGCGCCTCGTGACGTGGGTCTCCTCGGAGCGTCCCGACGCTCCTATTATCCCGGTCCGGATCGGAGATGAACACTCCGCGCCTGCCTTTATGATTGGGGAGTTCGGCCGGCTATTACACTTCCTAAATCGTTATCCAGCGTCGTCGATCATCCGCTCCTTCTCTTCATGCGCTGGTTCAAGTCGGCGCCGCCACACCGGGGGAGAAATGCCTCGTGATCTGGATGGGGAATAAAGAGGATCTTCAGATCTACTTCGGTGAAGCGCCGTAAAATATTCGTGAAACACAGATGGACACCGTCAGCCGGGAATCGGTCGATTCCCGTTGTCTCTGTTCTCCCCCCCTATATCTTTTTAATTCATTTTTTGATACTCTATTTTTTCAAAGGCGTATCGCCTAAAAGCGTTCATTATATTGAATCATTTAAAAACCGTGAGGATCACTATGTTAAAACGGCTCATTATTATTTTATCCGTGTGTGTTTTTTCTTCATTTTGTCTTGATCGTCTAGGACGCAAAAACAGTTTCAAAAGAGAAACGCGAGGTAGCCATTGTCAGTCCTCAAAATTCTTCATTCCAGAGACACTCGCCGCGCGGGAAATCCGCCGGTATCTCTATCTCCGCTCCGGCGCGCTGGTTTCTATCAAGCAGATGAAATCCCAAAAAAAGGATCTCATCCCTCGCTACAAGATCAGCGATTCAGGAGATTTGATTCCCGCCGCCTATGGAGATCCCTTCGCCCCAGGAATCGATTTGATCGCGATCGGAAACAAAGACCGGGCTTTCGCGGATGAATTCAACGCGCCTCCTAGTGTCAAAGAAAGCATTGCCGCTCTCAAACCGCAGCAATATAGAATTGTGACCATCCAATCTGGAGACCGTAATGTGCTTCTAATTGCTGGAGGCGATGGAGCGGGCACACTATACGGCGCCTACCGTTTCGCGGAGCGCATCGGCGCGCGGTTCTATATGCACGGAGACGTGATCCCCGATAAACAAATGGAATTAACGTTGCCCCTGCTGGACGAAACAGCCGCGCCACTGTTTGAACTTCGCGGGCTCCACCCCTTTCATGATTTCCCCGAAGGGCCGGATTGGTGGAATATCGATGAATACAAAGCCATTCTCAGCCAAATCCCCAAGATGGGAATGAACTTTTCGCTCTTCATACATATCCTGAAAAACACCCCAACGCCGAACCAACAACTTGGATCGGTTTGCCACAAGACATAGGTGAAAATGGCGAGGTGAAATTCAGCTATCCCTCATCGTATCAGAACACCCAACGGGGCAATTGGGGGTACGAACCCAAGATGACAAGTGAATATTCCTTCGGCGCCGGAATTCTATTTGACCGGGATGTATACGGTCCCGATGTGATGGGGGATGCTTTACCGCGCCCCGAAACGCTGGAAGAATGCAACGAAGTATTCAATCAAACGGGCCGCATGCTGCGGGATGCGTTCCAACAACGCCCGCAAGTTGGGAATTAAAACATGCATCGGAACGGAAACACCACTTACGATTCCTGAAAAAGTTAAAAAACACCTGGAAGAGATGGGGATGGATCCAACCGATCCTGCCATTGTGCTCGAATTGTACAAAGGAATATTCCAGCGCATCAAAGAGACGCACCCGCTCGATTATTATTGGTTCTGGACGCCGGAAGGCTGGACTTGGCAGGGTGAATCCGATGAGGAGGTAAACGCGGTTAAACAAGATTTACTTACTGCTATTGCAGCCGCAAAAGCGGTCCAGGCTCCTTTCACACTCGCCACCTGCGGATGGGTGCTGGGACCAATGAATAATCGCTCGCTTTTCGATAAGTTCTTACCAAAAGAAATGCCAATGAGCTGTATCAACCGGGAGGTAGGCAAAGCCCCGGTGGAGCGGGGATTCATGGATGTGAAAGCGCGTCCAAAATGGGCGATCCCCTGGCTCGAAGACGATCCTGCCCTCACTTCACCGCAGCTATGGGCTGGACGAATGCGGGCCGACGCTGTTGACGCGTTAAACTACGGCTGTACAGGTCTGATGGGGATCTTCTGGCGTACCCGCATTCTTGGTCCAAACGTCTCCGCCTTATCCAAAGCGGCTTGGAGGATGGACGAATGGGCGCGCCCCCGCTTAAACGCGAAAATTGTTAGGACCGAAGGGCCGGTCGGTGGCGCTCACGCGTCGTTCAACGACACGCAAATCACCGGCGCCAAGGAGGAGACTCTCTACAAAACGGTTCGCTATGGAATGAGCGCCTATCATTTCAAAGTACCCAATGGAACGTATAACGTCACCTTAAAATTCTGTGAATCGGCGTATAAAGAAAAAGGCAAACGTATCTTCAGCGTCAAAACTGCAGGGCAGGGAAGTCCTCTCCAAACTAGACATTTTTGAAGCCGCCGGTCCAAATACGGCGCTGGATTACACGCTATCCAGCGTCCAAGTGAATGATGGCTGGCTCGATATTCAATTCATCCCGCTAAAAGACCATCCCTGTGTCGCCGCGATTTACATCCATTCAAACGAATACGATAAGCGAATAAATTGCGGTGGGCCGGAATACGAAGAATACCAGGCGGATTGGCCTCCGACGGAAAATGTTTCACGCGATCTCGCAAGTGAGGACTTCTACCTTGATTGGGCGGCGCATCTGTTTGGAACTAAAGCGGCGGAACCGGTCGCGGCGCTGTTCAAAGAAATCGATGGCAAACTCCCCCGCCCCTCAGACTGGGTGAACGGCCCGGGTGGAATAAAACCGGATAAACGGCCATGGAAGGAAGTCCAAAAAGAATACGATTTCGTGGACCAGCTGGCGAAACTCCAGTCCCGTGTGAGAGGGAAGGGAAACCGCGAACGCTTCGATTATTGGCTGAATAACTTTCGCTTCATGAAAGTGAACGCAAAGGTGAATTGTCTCTGGCATGAATTTAATGAGGCGATGAAACAGGTGAAAGAAGAAGAGGAATCCAAACAAGCCCGGCTGGCGCGGCGGCTCGCGCTTCCCTTACGTAAAAAACTTGTCAAAGCGGTTGGGAAGGTCTATGAATATCTGTTACCGACAGTAACGACGACTGGTGAACTGGGAACTCTCGTGAATTGGGAACAACATATCCTGCCTTCACTAATTACGGCGCCAGGAGAGGAACTTGAACAAATTCTTGGAAAACCACTTCCCCCAAACGCGCATCTCCCAATGGAGTACAAAGGCGAAGCGCGCGTCTTCGTTCCCAACGCCCGGACCAGCGTCTCATCGGATGAAACGGTCTCTCTCCGTGTGATCGTTTTAGATAAAAGACCGGCGCGGGGTGGCGCGCTCCATTGGAGAGAAATGGGCGTAGGAGAATTTCAAGATGTTCCATTAATCCACATCAACCGGGGTGTCTATACAGTTCAATTTCCACCGGAAGCGTTGACCGTTTCGCATTTGGAATATTTCATCGAAGTCAAAACAGACAGTGGCCGGAGAATTTCGTTCCCTCCCACCGCACCCGAACTCAATCAAACTCTTGTCGTCGTTCCATAGAAGGATGACCGAAAGTAATTTTTCTTAGACGTTTTTGCTTCTACATGCGTGTATCGCTAGAATATCTCCTTTATTCTCTGTAAACTAAATCTTTTACTCTTTATCTTTCCGATTTTTGTGAAGAGAAACAAACACAATCGAGAGCGCCATCGAAACGCCCTTGAAATCATCATTATATAAAGGAGCCCTTGTAATGACTGACCAAGCGCCTTGGATTACTTGTCGCCCCCAAATCAAAGTCTTGGACTGCACGATACGGGACGGCGGTCTAGTAAACGATTCAAAATTCTCCGATGATTTTGTCCGCGCCGTCTATAAAACATGTCTTGAGGCGGGAATCGATTATATGGAGATCGGGTATAAGAATTCGAAAAAATTATTCCCCCCCGATCAATTCGGGCCGTGGAGACATTGTGATGAAGAGGATATCCGCCGGATCGTAGGCGACAACGATACGCCAATGAAACTCTCCGCGATGGCCGACTGTGGGAAAAGTGATTGGCAAACCGATATTGTGCCCAAAGAGCAAAGTCCCCTGGATGTGATTCGCGTCGCTTGCTACGTGCATCAAATTTCCGAAGCGGTTGAGATGATTCATGACGCGAGTGAAAAAGGGTATGAAGTCACCTGTAATATCATGGCCATCTCTGTCGCGCAGGACGCCGAGATCGACCAAGCTCTTGAAGCGGTCGCTCCAACTCCCGCGTCTACGATCGTCATCGTCGATAGTTTCGGCGCGCTCTATTCGGAGCAGATCCGAAATCTTGTGCATCGATACAAAAAAGCTGTGGAAGGCACTGGAAAAGAAATCGGGATTCACGCCCATAACAACCAACAACTCGCTTTCGCCAACACAATTGAAGCGATCATTCAAGGTGCGAACCGGATCGATGGCACCATGGCGGGAATGGGGCGCGGCGCCGGGAATTGCCCGATGGAATTATTGTTAGGATTTCTAAGAAACCCGAAATTCAAAATGCGTCCAATCTGGCAGCTGCTTCAAGATCATTTTGTTAAACTGCAAGAAAGCCTCGAATGGGGAGCGTTGCCTCAGTACAACATTTCAGGACAGTTGAATCAGCATCCACGAGCCGCGATCGCCGCCCGTTCCAGTGATCAAAAAGACAAGTATGTCGATTTCTATGAGAAAAGCATGGCGGATATTTGACTAAAAAACTGAGTTATCCCCAGGATTGAAATCCTATTTTCTTTTGTCCCGGAGGGACATCTTGTAGTAGCCCAGCCTTTCAAGGCTGGGCGAACATGGTTCAGCAATCTTTTATGAAAAGGAAATAATTTTTGCTTTACGTAATCATTGACCGGATGAACCTTATTTTATTTAGATTGTGCTGATATCCCGCCGCGTGAACGCGAGCATTCCCGCAATCCAAAGCCCAACACTCAAACTCAACAAGATCAGCATATCATGAAACGCTGTCGACACGCCCCGCACGATCAAGAATGGCTGATAATAGTGGATAATACTGAGAAACGAGATTGTTTTAATCGCGCTCCAAAAGGGTTCCAACGTGTGAATTAAATACGAGAACGCCACAATCCCGAATGTGATTCCTATCGCCATACTCCGCCGGTTGCACAACGCGGATGTCAGCGAGGCTAGGCTCCCAATCACTAGATTGACGGCGAATAGATTCACACCGAGTATCCAAAGGCGCTCCAGAGGAATCCGGTGTTCTGGATTGTTGAAAAGTCCTCCGATTAAATTCCCCATCATCGCCATCACAATAAGAAAGAATCCCGTTCCCAACCAGATTCCTGTTTCAGTCAGGTGAATCCTAACCGGGAAACCGGTTGACTGAAGAGCACATCGATTGTGCCACTCTCGATTTCACCGGCGGGAATGCGGCTCCAATACACAATAGCGTGCGCCCACAACAAGGTCAGTGGCAGAGGATGCACCCATGAGAACGCCGCGATCGCCGCCGATCCAAGTGACTGTCCCACAGAATCGCCAAACAATCCTTTCACAATCGCCTGCATAAACGCCATCCTTAAAAAACGCTCCGATAATTCGGTAAAGATGATCGGCGCGATATAGGAAAGCAGAATATGAAATCCAGCTATACCCAATCCAAACAGGATTGTGAATAATCTCACTTCCCGGAAAATTTTGCTTGCAAGACCACAATTCATTGGATTATCGTTTCTCCTATGGAGCGCGGGCGTCCCCGCCCGCAATTATTTCGTTATAAAGTTAACTATTGTTCCTCTTGGGATTCCCGCGAATACGAATAAAAATCCCGGAAAACGCGGTTCATATCCGCGTCCCCAATCGAAAGATTCTCAATCGGCTGTTCTGCGCTCCAGCGGATCAATTCCATTAGATCACCCGTCAGCGCAGCCTGCCATTGCCGGTCTGTCCGGTTTTGTATAGTAAGGAATTCAGGCGGAGGGAAGGTATCTGGATTCACGTTGGAATCCCATTGGATCGTAATCGGCCGCACGGCGCGGGCCCGCAGTTCCTCCACCGTTTCAACCGTGGCGAGTTGACCTTCCCGTAAAATAGCGATGATTTCACAAAGCTGTTCCACTTCGCTAAGCGTATGGCTCGAGAAAAAAATCGTGTGTCCCGCAGAGGCGAGAGAACGGAGACGATCGTAGAGACGGTCTTGCATCAATGGATCGAGCGCCGTCGTCGGTTCATCCAAAATCAACAAACGAGGATTCGGCGCCAACGCGAGGATCAAGCCCAATTTCTGCCGCATCCCCCGCGACATTTCCCGCACGGGAACATCCGGATCGAGTTCAAATTCCCCGGCGAGTTCTTCATATCGTCCGCTTAGGTCGCGTTTTCGCATTGGGCCAAAAATCCGCGCCGCTCGCCTGCATGTCAGCCAGGGATATAATCGCAGGTCACCAGGAAGATATCCAGTTTCCGCCTTGATCCGCCGGCTGTGCCGCCAGCAATCCCACCCGAAAATCTTCGCTCCACCCCCCGTAGGCTTTAACAGGCCAAGAAGAAGCCGAATCATCGTCGTTTTCCCCGATCCATTCGGTCCGAGAATCCCAAACAATGTTCCTTCCTCCACATGCAAATCGATTCGATCAATCGCGTTCCGGCGCCCGTATTGCTTCGTCAATTGTTCAATACTAATTACACTCATTCACCATTTCCAAATTCATCATGATTTTTCAATGTAATTACGACTATATTAAGGACTTCATTTCAGATCAAGAATGCGGTGTATCTTTTAATTTATATGAAAATGAGTTCCTAAGGGTTACTCGTTCGAGATTTCTCTCATAACTCATTTTCATTTGCAGTTGTGATCGCAATCATGATGGTTTATATAGAATTCTGTTTTTAATGTATATATTCGTGAAAAAGTCAGATTCCAGACTTTGCTAAAATCGAATTTCCTTTCTTTTTATCGATAGCATTTTTGTTTTTAAAATAGCTATAATGATTTAGAGTAATAGTATAATAGTACAATAAACTATTTTGTCAAGATATTTTTTTTATAATTTGATTTGTAATAACTTATCGAATTATAGTTAATGTAATATTATAAGTTTCCTTCACTTTTTCTGAATGAAGAGTATTTTAAAAATCCGGTTGTCATCCATTTTTTTTGTGATAAAGTATTACATAGTATTTCATAGTTTTAATTAAAGATAAATTATTTTAATGTATTTTCCATGTTAAAAGACGGTTAAAAACTAATTTGGCTACAACGATTTGCATGATATAATTCAGCATGGCGTAGTGAGTTAATTGCTACAGATGAACCCCATCGCAAGGGAGATGAATGAGATGAGAGCCGATCGCGTTGATGGAATATTCAATCCTAGTCAAACAACTACAATGCGTGATTCTTTATATTTAAAAATACAACCGATAGAAATGAATTCTTGCAGGATACATAAAATCTGGATATTTATTCTTATTCTTCCCCTGTTCCTTCCCCAAACCGTCTTTGGCCAAGCGATTGAAACCATCGCCGGTGGAGGTGTCGCCGACGGCGCCGCTGCGCTTGACGCAAGTCTTAACACTCCCCTTAGCGTCTGCTTCGATCATTTAGGCAATCTCTATATTGCGGACACCAACAATCACCGGATTCGAAAAGTAGATCAGAATGGAATTATTACTACCGTCGCGGGTAACGGAACGAGTGGATATTCAGGTGATCAAGGACTCGCCATCAACGCCCAGTTAAACTATCCCACGGATATGGTGGTGGATAAAGCGGGGATTCTGTATATCTCCGATACCAACAACCATCGAATCCGCCGAGTCGCGGGAAACGGGATCATCACCACCTATGTGGGGACAGGAACCCCAGGAGATTCCGGTGATGGAGGGGCTGCTGTCGACGCCGAAATAAGCGGCCCACAAGGTTTGGCGATTGATGAGTCTCGTAATCTCTATATTGCGGACACCATGAACAACCGCATTCGCAAAGTGGATATCAATGGGACGATCATAACCGTCGCGGGCAGCGGCCAATATGATGACACAGGCGATGGAGCGCTCGCTATAAACGCGTCGATGAAATCTCCTTCCGGTGTGGATGTGGATTCATCAGGTAATCTTTATATTGCGGATACATTCAATAATAAGATCCGGAAAGTCGACAAAGACGGTATTATAACGACAGTCGCAGGTAGTGGGATGTACGGTTTCACGGGTGATGATGGCCCTGCCATACAAGCGCAGATCGATTCACCAAGTGACGTGGCGGTCGACCGGTTGGGAAATCTCTACATTTCCGATTACGGAAACCAGCGAATCCGGAAAGTCCGGATCGATGGAACTATCACAACCATCGCGGGGGATGGAACGGATGGATTCGCGGGGGATGGCGGTCCCGCGCGGAACGCGCAGTTATACTTTCCGTATGGTATCGTGGCGGATACGGCCGGCTCCGTCTTTATCGCGGACAGCAATAACAACCGAATTCGCAAAATTAGTTCCACTGGTTTGATAACCACAATCGCGGGCAACGGCTTCTTCGCCTATTCAGGGGATGGCGGCGCCGGAATTAACGCGGCTCTTAACTCACCCTCCAGCATCGCTGTAGACACCGTGGGCAATATCTTCATTGCGGATTCATACAATCATGTTGTGCGCAAATTGACGCCGGACGGTTCCATAACAACCGTCGCAGGGAATGGAACCAGTGGCTTTTCAGGCGATGGGGATGACGCTGTTCTCGCGCAGTTAAACACACCTTCCGGTGTGGCGGTCGACCGGGATGGCAATCTTTATATCTCCGATAAATATAACAATCGGGTGCGGAAGGTAAATCCCGCTGGCGTTATTACGACTGTCGTGGGCACGGGACATTATGGGGATTCTGGTGATTTTGGGCCGGGAACTGACGCGACGATGAAATATCCCGCTGGATTGGCAATGGATAATACAGGCAATCTCTATATTGCGGATCAAAATAATCACCGCATTCGTAAATTATCCAAAAACGGGATCATTACCACTGTCGCCGGAAAAGGGATCGCCGGATATTGGGGAGAAAACAGCCCGGCGGTCAATGCGATGTTAAATTATCCCGCAGACGTCGCGATCGATTCCAACGGCGTTATCTATATTGCGGATTATTATAACCATCGTGTCCGCAAAGTTGGTACAGACGGCAATATCACCACGATCGCGGGCAATGGGATCCAAGGCTATTTTGGGGAGGATATCCCCGGAACCCTCTCGCGCTTAAATTTTCCAGCCGGAGTCACGGTCGATCAATCCGGGGTTCTCTACATAGCCGATAAAAAGAATAACCGCGTCCGCCGGATCAATGCGGCTGGGATGATCGCGACAGTCGCAGGGAATGGAACGTATGGATTTTCTGGGGACAAGGCGGAAGCTACGAACGCTTCTTTGCGTAATCCCTCCGGCTTGGCGGTCGATGTCGCGGGCAACTTGTGCATCGCTGATGAATTGAATAACCGTATCCGCCGTATCGCATTCAATTCCGCGCCTACTGCGATGCCGGATACAGCCTATACGCGTGGAATTCTTCCCGTCGAAATTGATGTTATGGCCAATGACACAGACACTGACGGGGATGAATTCACCGTGACAGATGTCACACAGGGCGAGTATGGTTCGGTCGTCATCAATTCAAGCGGCACGGTTACCTATACAGCGATTGAGAAATATATCGGAGATGATCTGTTTGTATATACGATTACAGATTCAGGAAACGCCAAAGCCGTCGGCAGCGTACTCGTCACTGTCGATAAACCAAATACCGCTCCCGTGGCGGTGGATGACAATAAGACGACGGGTATAGGAATGCCAGTTACGATTAAAGTTTTGGAAAATGATATTGATCTGGATGAAGATATTCTCACCGTCGTCGATTTCACATTACCTTCACATGGCGCCGTTGACTATGATGGGGAAGGAGGATTTCTATATGTTCCCCTTGTTGGATATCGTGGATCGGATATGTTCTCCTACACCATCGATGACGGTTATGGTTTGACGAATAGAGGAAATGTTTTCATTACCGTCTCCAACATGCCGCCAACTGCGAATGATGATGAAGAAAACACAAGGAAAGACAATCCAGTCGTCATTTTTCCTTTGTCAAATGATAGCGATCCAGAAGGCACATCGCTAACTCTAACAGGCGCTTCGGAAGCCGAAAACGGAACTGTCACGTTCGAAGGGGGATCCTCGGTTACATACACGCCGGACGCTGGATTTATTGGAATTGATACATTTACTTACACAGTCCGTGACGAAGATGGAGGTGGTTCTGCGGGTACTGTGACCATTTTCGTCACTTCTCTCAACGCTCCGATTGCGTTCGATGATACCGCCAGTACAAACGAAGATTCACCACTCGCGATCAACTTAAACGGCGATGACGCCGATGGTGACACCATCACATTCGCCACCGCCACCGTTCCTGTGCACGGTGAATTATCTGAGTTTAATCCGGTTACTGGGTGGATTACGTATTCGCCTGATTTGAATTACTTTGGAGAAGATTCCTTCACATTCCGCGCGAATGATGGAATGCGGAATTCCAATATCGCGACGGTTCTCATCACCGTTAGGCCTGTCGACGATTTACCTCTCGTGGAATCCATCGAAATCACCATGCTTGAAGATACGTCCGAACATGTTGAATTAATCGGGCGGGATCCGGATCAAAAGCAACTAATATACACAATCCTCGAACAACCCTCTCATGGCGTCATCACTAATTTCGTGAATTTTCAAGGAACTCTTCTCTATACGCCCTTTACTAATTATCATGGCGTCGATTCATTTACGTATAAAATGAATGATGGGGTTTCAGACACGGATCCGGCGACGGTTTCTTTTACGATCGAGCCCGTCAACGATCCCCCGATTGTATATGCGCAATCGGTTTGGACTTATGAAAAGACATCGCTGCCAATAACGCTGCAGGGTTTCCGATCCAGATGGGATTGTTACGCTCTCTTACGAAATCGATCAATTCCCCAAAAAAGGCACGATCTCCGGTTTCAGTGGTGGCGCTGGAACACTCAACTATATCCCCAATGCGCTTGTTCATAATGAAGTTGATTCATTTACGTTCATCGCCAATGATGGAGAGGATGACTCACTGCCGGCGGTTGTTACGATTGAAATCCGGGATGCTCCGACCGCCACTCCGACCATTAATCCGGAATGGACCGCCACTCCTACACCGACGCATACGAATACGCCTAGTGTAACTCCTATTTCAACCAACACGTATACCCCCACACCTACGTTCACACCGACTCCCACGGGCACCAACACCCCCCGGCCCAACAATAATCCGCCGGTTGTCCGTGTTGATAATCTGAAATCGGAATATTCATTGAATCAAAAAGTCAATCTTCTTTTCGTCGTTACGGATGAAGAGAAAGACGCCGTCAATCTCATTTTCTCAGCTGACGCGCCTATCACACGTGTAGCGGAAGTCACTATTTCCGGTATCTTTTATGGAGAATATCGGCTGGACACATCGCAATCTGGCGCGTACTCCTTCGAAGCGCGCGCATACGACGGCAGTCATGTAAGTGAAACCTTGATTGTCACCTATACAGTGATTGATAATACGGTGATTCCTACTTCAACACCATCCCCAGAACCGACTCTCGAACCCACTTGGACCGCCACACCGGCGCCAACAGAAACGGATACCCCCTATTCCAACGCAGCCCGGATCGACTCCGACGTATACGCCAACACCGCATGGTTCCACACCGACAAGCGTCCCAACTCTCAAGCCCGGGGAGCCAACGCAAACAAGCGTCCCAACTCTCGAGCCCGGCGAACCAACGCAAACAAGCGTCCCAACTCTCGAGCCCGGCGAGCCAACGCAAACAAGCGTCCCAACTCTTAAACCCGGGGAACCAACACGGACAAGCGTCCCAACGGAGAAACCTGGCGATCCAACACAAACGAGCGTCCCAACCTTCAAGCCCGGAGATCCGACGTATACACCGACATCGACACCCACAATGTCCCCGTCTCCGACGCCACGGGATACTGAGCCGGTTCTTTCTCTACCCCCGGCGATTGTAATCTACTGGGATTACACAGGAACCGATGTGGTCTTAAACGATATCCGGGATGTGCATCTCTATGTGCAAACCAATGGCGCCGGCGCCTACGAGCATCTCGGTCATACTGGAAACGCGTCGAACCAGGCGTTCGTCTGGAAAGCGGATTCACCTTTGGTTTCAGAAGCGTTCCGCGCTGGACCGGACATGGAAAATGCCTACCAATTTCTGATCTACGTGACCACAATCAGTCTAGATCCTCCGCTTTATGGGCCTCTCGATATCGCCAACCGGGTGGAACTCTTCCCCTTGGGAAATGTTGTCATTGAACAACGAGTAGTGTTCCCTGTTCCTTAATTCATGACGCTGGGTTTACGCTAAAATTCTACGATTCGCTTGATCGAGTATATAAAATCCCGTGGCCTTTCGGCGCTCTGCTCTTTGCTCTACAATTAAGGTTTGGTTTTTTAATTTTTTATTCCTAGAGGGAGTGCAATTCGGTGAGTCCGACAAAACGAACGATGATCATGGCGTTGGAGAGGATTGAAGATCTACCTACTCTCCCAACGGTTGTAAAACGTGTAGAGGAAACTCTCCAAGATAAAAACGCGGACGCGGAAGCGATCGCCGCCATCATTTCCGAAGATCCCAGTCTTACATCAAAAATCCTGCGGGTTGTGAATTCCGCTTATTATGGGGCGAAATCCGGATCGATTACTTCGGTTCAAAATGCAGTCGCCCGGCTTGGTATGGTCGAGGTTAGTAAACTATGTACGGTGCTGGCTGTTATTGAAACGTTCCGTGATTTCGGCTCTCACTTGGATCATCATGTGTTTTGGAAGCACAGTTTGTTGACGGGTATTACGACTCGGATCATTCATAGTTCTTGTCAAACCAAGGCGGCGTTCAGCGCCGATGAGGCCTACGTGGCGGGGCTCTTACACGATGTCGGAACGCTCATCGTTGATCAATATTTTCCCGCGATTTTCGAGGAAACCCGCCGACAGTCTAAAGATAAAAATGTTCCCTGTTACGAAGTCGAAAGCACTCTTTTAGCGATGGATCATGGTGAGATCGGCGCTTATGTGTTGTACAAATGGAAACTGCCCCAACCGGTCGTCGAAGCGGTCTCCTGGCATCACCAATTAAAAACTTGTGATCCTGTCTATAAAAACATCATTTCCGCCATTCACCTGGCTGATTCCATCTGTCTTAAACTGGGGATTGGAGACATCTTGGAAGAAGCCCCGGATCAATACAGCGAAACCGCCCTTGCCAACCTTTCTCTAACGGAGGACGATTTGCCTTCAATCGCCGAAAAAGTCTTAGAAGAAACCACCCGCTGCGATTCGTTCCTTGCTTCGTAAACAATCAACGAGTTGAATATCAAAATCCTTGTTGTAGATGAATACACATCTAAGCCGCCGAAAGGAGGATGACGATGAAAACCATCGGTATGATCGCGGGAATGAGCTGGGAATCATCCGTTGAATATTACAGATTGCTCAATGAATTGACGCGGGAGAAATCAAACAGAACTCATACCGCAAAGTGTGTCATGGTGTCGGTGGATTTCTATGAAATTGAAACACTCCAGCATGAATCCCGCTGGGATGAAGCGGCGGTGATTCTCTCAGACGCCGCCCGCCGCATCGAAATCGCTGGCGCGGATTTTCTCATTCTCTGCTGTAACACTATGCACATGCTGGAAGACGCGATTACCAGCGTTGTGAAGATTCCTTTTCTCCATATCACCGACGCCACAGCGCGGGAAATTCAAAAACAGGGAATCCAAACCACCGGTCTCCTTGGCACACGCTTTACGATGGAAAGTGATTATTTTATCAAACGATTGAAAGAGCGATTTGATATCAACGCCATCACACCGGAAAAACAGGATCGCGATTTCGTTCATGATGTGATCTACAACGAAATCTGCCGGGGAATCATCAAACCGGAATCAAAGGAGCGGTACAGATTAATCATGGATACGCTGGTGGACCAGGGAGCGGAGGGTATCATCTTCGGCTGCACGGAAATTCCTCTCTTAATCCGCCCGGAAGACTGCCCCATTCCGGTATTTGACACACTCTTTCTACACGCGCAAGCCGCCGTCGATTACGCGCTTTCTATTCCTCCTCATCCTGCTTGAATTTTTTGTAGAGAAGATATTGTTCGAGCCGGTTCACCCGCTGATAGATCTGGAATAAGAGCACCAAAACCACAATCGGAACAGCGAGCGAGAACAGCGCGAAAGGAATAACAAGAATAAACGACACCGCCATTATACAATTCTCCAGATTTTAGATTTTCGTTTAATCAATCCCGCTCGAATAGAATCTGCTCGATCTTCTTCACTTTATTATGGATGAGATAGAGTAAAATCAAAGCGATAATCGGTCCGGTGATAGCGAAAAGTATGATCGGCGCAAGGATCAAAAGTTCGATTGCGCCGAATGTAGGAACTGGGCTCATAACATCCATCCTTCCTGCTCCATAAGAATCCCCGCTTTTGTCAAACGCTATTCTAACCCCCGGCGCAGTGACCGTCCAGACTAGTTTTTCTGTGCCGTTGTTCATCGTAAAGACACTATTTATTTTTAGCATCATTTCGCTATCTCCCCCCTGCTTCGCACAGAAGAATTCGAGTGATACAATGAATAACTTGTTGGTTGATCGAAGGATGAGCAAGAATCCATGATCGAACTGGATTCTCATTCTTGAATTATGAACCAGCGGGACATAGATGCAGGATGGAAGAATCTTTTGTGATCTAAGTTGAGGTTGATATGGATACATCAAAATACACGGAATGCCGGTTATCACTGCTGCAATCCGTCGACATGTTGGTGGAGATACGCGAGCGGCTGCTGGGGCAATATAACGCCATGCTTCCACCGTTGCCGGATAAGTTGAAATCGGTCTTGGAGTCTTTGGATAAATACCGGTCCCGCCTGGATTCGGAACGGCTGTATGTTGCGTTCATCGGTGGATTCAGCGCGGGGAAATCATCAATCGTCAATGCGATATTAGGCGATTATGTTCTTCCCGAATCACCCGAAATCACAACCGCCGTGCCGACGATGCTCCAAAAAAGCCGCGACGGTAAGCCATACGCAAAAGTCCGCTACTTGAATGAAAGCGAACAGGACGCGCTCGATACCATGTACCGCTGCGAACTCTGTTCCGCCTTCAACGCCCCGCATCTTGAACAACTCCCCTTGAAGGAACTGATTGCGGAGATTGAAGAACGCGCCGCGGTGGGCGAAAATCGCACGCTGGTTCATTATTACAAAATGTTCGCCACACTGCGCAAACAGAGGAAGATCGATCCAACCGCTTTGGAAAAAACCGTCAGCCTTGCGGAAGCGCAGAGCATTATCACCGATGAGAAAGAATCCGTCTTCATCGATAAAGTCTCGCTTTATTTGCCTTGTGAATTGCCCGATGATGTCACCCTCGTCGATCTCCCCGGCGTCAGCGTTCCCAATCCACGGCATCGCAAAGTCACCTATCATTTCATTGAAAAGAACGCGCACGCGGTCGTCTTCGTGTTGCTCGCTCTGCGCGTCTTTGATAAAGATGAACACGAGATCATGCAGATCATCCGGAAAGGCGATGAAGAAGTCGCCCAGAAAACGTTCTGGGTCTTGAACCGCTGGGACGGCCTGACTACGAGCGAACAAAAAAACAAGACCGACGCGAATTTTAACAAAGCCATGTCGCAGGACTTTGGTATCCACAATTACCGGTATTACAAAACAAACGCGTTGTACGGTCTTCTTTCGCAGTTGTACCTCCAAAACAAAAAAGTCACCGATCCCAAACTGCGAAACCATAAATCTGATTACTTTCTCGATTTGAAAAACAAATATCAAAACGACCACGCGGCGGCGCTGGATGACAGCCGCATCCTCCGGTTGAAGCAGGATCTTTTTGATTTCCTCAACAACAGAATCCGGGAAGTGACGATCCAAGGCTATATCAGCCGCTTGAAGAATGATATCAACGATCCGCTTTATAACCTTATGGCGAACGTCAAGGGTGAATACGAATCGTACATCGAAGACCGGCTGGACGATGAGATGAGAAACGAGATCAAGTCACAGGCCGACGAAAAAATCCGTCAAGGCAAGCAAAAGATTAAAGAAAACCTGGACGATATGTTGACGGATGTCATTATGGACAAACTGGATAAGTTTCGGGAGAGCGACGCGCTCCATTCCGTGCGCGATCAGATCCAGCGGACCATCACGGAAGGCCCTGAAACCGACGCGCAGAAAGCGTATATTGAAATCGTCAGTCAACCCTACCGCAAATTTCCCTACTATTTTGAAATTGAAACCAAAATCATCGATAAACTGAACTTGCTCGTAAAACAGAAATTCATTGAAGTCACGAAAATCAACGTGGCGACGATTTTCAATGATTTCGTCTTACAAACCCATGATGTGATTGATTCATTGAATGATGAGATTGAATTCGACAGGATTTTCCGGGGAAATATCGATCGGATTCTGGATGAAGGTGGTTTTGTATTAACAATTCAAGGGATGGTGGATAATTACGCCCGCGACTTGGACGATATCCTCATTTATAAACCAAAACGGTCTTTTGCGAAATGGTGGTCGGAACCTGATTTATGCGACCGGCTGTTGGATATCGCCAAGATCGGTTACGATCGCCTGCACAAAAACACCAGTGAAATCCAGAAGGAAGATCTAGAGATTAAAACGCAGAAGATCCGGGATTTACTTGTAGATCACTACATCGAGAAAGCGAATAATTTTTACAATCACGTCTTGAATCAACTATGGACCGCAATCAAAGACCATCTTATTTTTGTCCGGCAAAAATTGGAGGGATTGCTGGATGATGAATACAAACAATTATTATTGAAGCGCTTAGAAAACGAAATCCCCCTGCAGTATGAGAAGAAAAAATCCGATTACAACAAACGCTGCTTAGCCGTGCGTGGAATCATCGATGAACTGAACCGCGCCAACGAACGCCTCCTTGACGTCAGCCGCCTCCTGCCCGCGGGATGAAAGGGAGATTACCCAAGAATATCATTCACGGTGATTGTCAAATCAGGAAAGGCTTGTGGAGACAGTGCTTGATCCGCGCGATATTCTTTCTTGATCTGATATCGTTGGAAAAAAGGCTCCCGGTACGTTTCAATAACATTTTCATTTAAATCAATGAGCCATACTTCAGGAATCGCATGTTGTGCGTAAAGAGGCAGTTTGATCCGCCGGTCGGAATTCGTTGATGAATCCGAGACCTCGATCAAAAGTAGAATATCGTAAGAACGGGGGTGTTTAGGATACAATTCGGGTTTGAAATGCAGGATAGCGATATCGGGTTCCGGTTCGGAATACTCATCTAAATGGATGGGATTTTGAACGCTGAGCGCCGCTTTTTTATTCGCCTGCAATGAAAGAAATTGATCGAAGATACGTCTCACGCAATTCGCATGTTTATTTCCAATTGGAGCCATATCAACAATCTCTCCTTCAATCAGTTCTACCCGCTTCTTTTCGGATAAGAGATAATCCCGATCGAGTTGATAATACTCACTTACATTGATTAAATGTTTATTCGGTTGAATCGCCATGAGATTTACCCCAGATCAAAGCGCGCCTTTCATATCAGTATAAACTTATTCGAATGAAACATTTTTATAAAAGATCATTTACGTCGATTGTCAAATCGGGAAAGGCTTGTGGAGACAGTGTTTGATCCGTGCGATATTCTTTCTTGATCTGATATCGTTGGAAAAAAGGCTCCCGGTACGTTTCAATAACATTCTCATTTAAATCAATGAGCCATACTTCAGAAATCGCATATTGGGCGTAAAGAGGCAGTTTCACGTGGCGGTCTTGAAAGATCGACGTGTCGCTCACTTCGACAATTAAATATATGTTCTTCGGTTGGGGGTGTCCTTCTCTATAAAAATCGCTCTGATAATTCACAAGAGTAATATCCGGCTCCGGTTCCGAATAAACGCTAAGGCAGATGGGTAATTGGATTCGCGTAAGCGCCTTTTGACTCGCTTGTAGAGGAAGGAACCGGTCCATTACCCGCGTCACAACAGCGGCATGTCTACTTCCCATTGGAGTCATTTCAACAATCTCTCCTTCAATCAATTCCACCCGCTTCTTTTTAGAAAAGAGATAATCCCGATCAAGTTGATAATACTCACTTACATTGATTAAATGTTTATTCGGTTGAATCGCCATGAGAGGCTCCTGCGCCTGCGTGTTATGAGGATTGGTTTATAGTACTCTATAGTATATTGGATTGCAATCATGGAACACAGATTTGATCTGTCATTCTTGACCCTTGAGGCGTGGGAAGATAGAGTCCTGAAGGGAGGGGAATGACAGTACAACCGCGTTAATGCGTTCTAACAGGCCGGCGGATCGGCTCCGCTGTATCGAGAAAGGAATGAAGTGACAGGATGGTTACGGAATCTCAAAACGGCGCTCCCGCCAATGACATTCAAACGGTGAAATTTATCCATGAGAAACGCGATCTCATTCTCCAAGAGATCGCCAAAGAGATCGTCGGGCAGCAGTCCGTGATTGAAGAACTGCTTATCACTCTCTTCGCGGGAGGCCATGCGTTAATCGTTGGCGTGCCGGGATTGGCGAAAACCACCTTGATCCGCACGTTCAGCAAAATCCTGGATCTGAAATTCCGGCGCATCCAATTTACCCCCGACTTGATGCCTTCCGATATTACAGGCACCGAAGTGCTGGAAGAAAACCGGACGACGGGTGAACGGGAATTCCGGTTTCTGCGAGGGCCGTTGTTTGCGAATATTATCCTGGCGGATGAAATCAATCGCACGCCGCCCAAAACCCAAGCGGCGCTGTTAGAGGCTATGCAGGAGCGCCGTGTCACAATCGGCGGTGTCGACTACGAGATCGATCCACCGTTCTTTGTCCTCGCCACCCAAAATCCGATCGAGCAGGAAGGAACCTATCCCCTGCCGGAAGCCCAGTTGGATCGATTTATGTTTCAAATCAATATCGAATATCCCTCCGAGAAAGAGGAGATCGACATCGTTAAAAATACAACCTCGGCGTACCAGGGGGAACCCAAAACGGTCATGTCCGGATCGGATATACAAGATATACAGAATCTCGTGCGCCGGGCCCCGGTATCCGATCAAGTCGTGAAATACGCCGTGCGGATTGTCAACGCGACCCGCCCAGGCGATGCAAACAACGGATCGGGGAATGAAATCGTTGATAAGTACGTTTCGTGGGGAGCGGGGCCGCGTGCGTCGCAATATTTGATCTTAGCCGGGAAAGTACTGGCGATTTTAGAAGGACGCAACAGCGTCTCGGAAGAGGATGTGCGGGCGGTTTGCGCGCCGGTGTTGCGGCACCGTATTCTCACCAACTACAGGGCCGAAGCCGACCGGATAGACGTTCATCAGATCATCCAAACCGCCATCCAAGAAGCGAGCGCGTAAAGGTCCGTATCCATTTTTAGACTATGAAAATCAAAGAAATGGGATACAATTTTATATAAAGACGCGCTCGTATCCTTGAATATTGTTAGAAAACGGCTTAAATAATTGTTTCGCCAGGAATATCTGGACAGAAAAAGACATATTCACTCGAACGAAATGACGCGGGGTGGAGCAGTGGTAGCTCGTCGGGCTCATAACCCGGAGGTCGTGGGTTCAAATCCCATCCCCGCAACTTTTTTATAATGTGACCAATTAGGTGGGGTGGCCGAGTTGGTTGAAGGCACCGGTCTTGAAAACCGGCATACGTTAACGCGTATCGTGGGTTCGAATCCCACCCCCACCGATTATCATTTGGGAGCCGGGAATTCGGATAATAAGAATCGACAGCGATTCAAAACATGCTAAAATAAGAAGTGATTTCTTTAATATTTACATAAAATAGATCAGCCGGAGGGGTGGCCGAGAGGCTGATGGCGCCGGTTGGCTAAACCAGCATACGTTAACGCTTATCGTGGTTAGAGGAGAGCAAGAGTAGTAAACAACATAAACAGAAATAGATCAGCCGGAGGGGTGGCCGAGAGGCTGAAGGCGCCGGTTGGCTAAACCAGCATACGTTAACGCGTATCGTGGTTAGAGGAGAGCAAGAGTAGTAAACAACATAAACAGAAATAGATCAGCCGGAGGGGTGGCCGAGAGGCTGAAGGCACTGGTTTGCTAAACCAGCATACGTTAACGCGTATCGTGGGTTCGAATCCCACCTCCTCCGTTTTATTCTATCTTAGAAATATCCCTTTCTTTCATAATCCCTCTCGTTTATTTCTTTTGTCTTCATAAAAAAAATAGCTGACTCGAATAGGTGATAAAACTGGTTTTCCAACTAGTGAGAGTTCGTATGAATTGCCTTGGAATAATTCTGAGGTGATATTCATTAAGTCTCTCTAAATCAAGTGAATAGATTGTCAGTGAAGGATTTCGTAAAATATCATAGTTGATTTTTTTTACTCCCTTCGTATAATCAAAATCACAAAAAATCCTTCCTTTCTTTTCCATTACACTTCCTGTTCCCGTTGTTTCGTTTTTAATCCTAAGTTATATGTTTTGGGTTGATATGGGTGGTATGATGGATGGAATCTTACGGATTTTGAAAAACAAAATTATGCAGAGACTTGTGTTTTGGATTCTTGCGCTGGTTGTGATCTGGATTTTCTTCCGGCGTTTTGAACGGATGAATGTATGGCGCCCAACAAGAGAGTATGCGGATTTTCCAACTCAAGTGGAATTTGCGTTCAAAGAAGTGTTCATTGAGACCGCAGATGGAATTCGAATTTGCGCCTGGTATGTCCCCTGTGAAGAAGCGAAGGCTTCTCTCCTATTCTGTCACGGAAATGCGGGAAATATCAGCTACCGCGTAGAGTCCTTGCGATTGTTTCATTCCCTTGGATTGAACGTGCTGATTTTTGATTACCGTGGATATGGGAAGAGCGAGGGATGGCTTAGTGAAGAGGGCACTTATCAAGATGGAGAAGCGGCGTATCGCTGGCTGCGCAACAAGGTAGGAGATAGTCCAATTGTGTTATTTGGCCGTTCACTTGGTACGGCCGTGGCAGTGGAACTGACCCGTCGGGTAGAAGCGGATGGATTAATTTTTGAGAGTGGATTCACATCTGTACCCGATATAGCAGGGGATTTGTTCCCATTTCTACCGCTTCGGTATTTCTGTTCGATCCAATACGATTCGCTATCGAAAATTGGAACCATCAATACGCCGGTAATGGTGATTCATAGCCGGGAGGATACAATTATACCTTATCGGCATGGGGAAAGAATCTTCAAAGCGGCGGTAGAGCCAAAAACGTTTCTTACAATTCAGGGGGATCATAACGATGGATTCCTGCTCTCAGAAGTTGAATATATACAAGGAATTAAAGGATTTTTTGAACAGCGGATTCTATTAGATAGCGGGAAAAAATGATGAGTTTACTTCTTCCTAAAGAATCATTAGTCAATTCGTCAGTCTGATTAAA
>CAXXSM010000018.1:0-102272 GCA_963663405.2 bacterium
CCCATAGGAGCCGGCACAGTCATCCTTGCGGGAGTCATCGTCAACAGCGATGCGGTGATTGGCGAAAACGTGATTTTAAATACAGCCTGCTCGGTTGATCATGATTGCCGGATCGAATCCGCCGTCCATATTTCTCCCGGCGCGCGATTAGGTGGTTCCGTGATCATCGGCGCCCGGACTCATATCGGTATTGGAGCCACCATTCTCCCCAATCTGACGACTCGGCGCCGATGTAAAAATCGGTGGCGGCGCAGCGGTGATCAACGATATACCCAGTGGAGTAACCGCGGTTGGTGTGCCTGCAAAAATCCTTTCCCATCAAAAATAAAAACCTAAAACGGAAGCGGATTCCTCTTCGGAATGTGTAAATTCTGTAACAGTGTCTCATATAAGAAAAGAGACAACAATGGATTCGTCCAAAACAATCCATCAATTCATCTACCCGAATATCGATATCTCAAAAAATTGATTGAAACAATGATTCAACAAATAAAATTATTTAAGTTATTTATATAAAAAACCATGATTGAGATCACAATCTGCAAATAAAAATGAGTCGCGGAAGCGTTTACGAATGAGATGGTTTAGTGGACTCATTTTCATATGAGTAGTAGACAAAAAAAAAGCCTGCCAAAAATGGGGAGGGTTGGCAGGCTGCGAAATGGGGAGAATGGGATGTAGAATGTTTCTATCTTTTTTATATGCATATACCGTGCCAAACCATGAGAATTGTAAGACAAGAAACGAAAAATATTATATAACTACTTGAATCAATTAAACATAAGAAATACTACTCATCATAAATTCTCTTACCGTGTTAGGTTTCGCTAAATAAAATTGGTGAAATATCGGCGCCAGCGTTGTTTCATTGTTCCATTTGCGACACAAGCGCGTACCAATCTGACACAGGAGAAAATCCCTATTTCGTCAATCCCATTTCAAACATAAACATTCTAGCGATAAATTAATAAAATTGAAATTTGTTCTTGAAAAGTAATCTTTACCATAATATAATCTATGAAATTAAAATGAAATCTTGTAGGGATATAATTGGAATAATTCGATTTTTGCGGAAGGAATGCGTGTGAAAGGAGAGAAAAATAATTCTGGCGTCAAAAACTCTTTTCGGCGCTATTCGATGTCAAGATGAAAGGTTTTATAGAAGATTAAAACCAGTTTCTATTTCTTTTTAAAGTATTTTTAAAAAGAACACTTGAACTTTGTGTAAAAATTCGTAAAGTATGGAGATTAGTAGATACGTTTAATGATAATATATTTTAGTTCTCGTCGATCTAAATAGGCAAAAAGCACTTGATTCAAGAAAGGGAGAGGTAAGCAAATGAAACGAGCTTTAATAATCTTTCTCGGTTTACTGCCATTTGCCGTCGTTGTTTGGGGACTTGCGGGCGCGGCTCACTCTGAGCAGTCCGCTATTCCGGCGCGATACTGCAAGTTCATTCAGACCGATTTAATGGTAGTAACCCATCCGGATATTTTTAAGTGGAGATGGTCGAAAAAGAAAGCCGTCGAACCAACGGAAACTCCACCTCCAAAGGTTGAACCTCCGGAAGAGAAACCAACGATTCCAGTTCGGAAAGAAGTGAATGGAACGAGAAAGCCGCTTCCAATCAAAACCATCTACTTCGATTACGACAAATCAGTTTTAAAACCGGATGCGAAAGCCGCCATTCAGAAAAACGTTCAGTTTCTCAAAGAACATCCGAACGCGGATGTAGTGATAGAGGGACATTGCGACGAACGCGGCACGAATGAATACAATATGGCGCTTGGGGAACGTCGAGCGGAGACGGTTAAAAATTATATGATCGATCTCGGCATAGACGTGTCCCGAATCAAAACCAAATCGTGCGGTGAAGAAATACCAGCGGTTCCCGGTCACAGCGAAGCGGCATGGAGTAAAAACCGCCGGGCCGAATTGTTCTATTACGAACAATAGGGCGGTTCAATTAAACGTCTGTATCAATTGTAATTATTAAACGGAGCCTTTAAGGCTCCGTTTTTCTGTCGATCCATCCGCTCCTGTATAGATCGTTAAACTCAGATAATTTCCGTTTTTTTTAAGCAAATTACAATGGATTTCAGTAGGAAGCGTGTGAGTGGGTTGACCGTTTTTCTGAAGGCGCTAAAACTATACAATGGAATTGAGAAACCTGCATGATTCAGCCAACGTAGCTCAGTTCGGCAGAGCAACGGTTTCGTAAACCGTAGGTCACGGGTTCAAGTCCCGTCGTTGGCTTTTCTATAAAAGATTGATTTCATATAACTTAATAAATCACCTCCCATCGATTCCTTTCATCAACCATACAGATTTTGCCCAAATTAATGTTCTCCATGAGTCTTTAGGCTTAGCATGCATTTCTGCGCATAGGCTATTAATTCAGAGAAAAAAGGGTCGTTGATGATGAACAAATTTCTACACAATCGTATTTTGGCGGTTTTCATCTGGGCTTTGGCCGGAGCCATATTGGGCGTTGTAGGCTACCAGATACTACAATTTTCGTTGAGTATCGTGTGCTCAATGATTGGTGCGCTAATCGGCGCGTTGGTTGGTCTGTTTTGGCCGGAATTGTTGGCTTTTGCGCTGCGCCACCGAATAGCAGACTGGCGGCTTGAAGAGATTGAAATTCAAGGTCTTACATTCTCCAGCGCGGGGGCGCAGCGTCGTGTCGCTTGGAAACTTTTCGTAGAGATGGCAACTCGAATCTCCACGCAACCGATGGATAATGATGAAGGCAACGACGGCATAGCGTTGGAGTCGCTTTACAAATTATTCCAGCTCACTCGAACGCTGATCTCCGAAATGGAGCTAACACCCAACGCCACTGGTGATACGGTCGAAACCTATGCCCTTGACATGCTGAACAGCGACCTCAGACCGTTCATGGCGAAGTGGCATCCCCGCTGGGATGTGTTCAAGAAAAGCAATCCGGCTCCAGATGCGGTTTGGCCAGACCACGAGGAATTCCGAGACGCCCTCAAGAAATTGCAGAACAAAATCGAGCAAAGAGCGCGAGGTTTAGCAAAGATCGCTGGAATGAAAAACGTGGATCGGTATTTCAATGACGAAGAATAAATAATGGCGGACCTTTTTAATATGACGCTTGACTGAACTGCAATTAGAGGAACAAGTCACGTATACACATCAGAGAATCTCTGATGAAAGGGATTGAAGATGAATAGTTCTCAATTTGGTGATAAGTGGCAAAATGACTGGAAAAAGGAATCCTCAAGCATAGAGGCTACTGAAATTTTTAATAATGCTCTAAAAAAAGAAATGAAATTGGATTTTTTTTTTCTGGTTACCTATGTTCTTTAAAAAAAATAGATATTTAGAAATTCTTTCCCAGTACGATAAAGCAATTGTACTTAATCCAAATTTTTGGAAATTTTATTTTAGTAAAGGAGGAATCTTAGGAAGACTTGGACAATACTCTGAAGCCTTAGAAGTGTATAAAATTGGCTTGAAGAAAAATCCAAAGATTGCGCTCCTCTGGTTAGGAGTAGCCCAAGCAGAAATGAAATTAAAGCATTATTCATTAGCATTCGATGCAGCAAAAAAAACATTAGCCTTAGATTCATCGATGAATCACGCTCATGCAATTATTGATTATTGCCGACGATTTTTATATTTAGATGACAATATCGAACGATGTTATCGTCTACCTTTTGATAGACACGCATTCGTGAGTTATCGAGCTGTTTCAAGTGTCACACTCGCTCGAGCTATTACTGAACACTTTATAAGAAATGGTTTACCTGTCTGGTTTGACGAGTATCAAATTCTTGGGGATCAAGTGAAAGACTTCGAACCTGAGATTGAAAAAGGGTTGAATAAAAGTAGTAAAGCTTTGATTATCAGGTCATCAGACTATCATAACTCGAAATACTGTAAAGAAGAATTCTCTCATATTAAAAGTAAATTTGATCCATCACATGTGATTGAAATTTCTCTTCTACCACTGCTTGAGTCAGAACCAAAAACTTCTTGGCCAATGAAAGACTTCGATAGCACAGCATACTTGGATATTATCAATTTCATTGATGAAACATGGCATGTACAAGAGCACGATCTATGGTTCACTTACCCACCAATTCCTGAAAATAGGCCAAAGTGGATTCACATACCCTATGCAGACGTCAAGTTTAATTTTGCGGACTGGAGAGAGATTGAAGTGCTTTCAACTCCAGATACAGAAACAAACAATTTTCATCAACGATCTTTTACTCGTAGTGTTGGTTCTATTGTGCTTAAAATGCATGTATTAGTTAATCCCTCTACCGGTCTTAACAATCGCTTTAAACAAGGAGAAAATGTCGATGATAAAAATGTTTTTTATCAGAATCTTGTCAGTACCAAAGAATTCATGGCTAATATGAAAGAATTTGGTTGTTCACATAAGCTACTTGGAAATCACCTCATTTTCTCCTGCAACTTTAACCATTTCGCATTCACTTATGCATTTTCCAATCCTTCTGCTGGTATACGGTCTATCGTTTTAAGGAAATATGTCCTAACTTTTCCCGGCCATCGTACTCAGGGAGATATAGAGGTAGTTATAACGTGTGGTATTAATAATATGCCAGAATACAACTTGCAAGAATTTGTCGCTTTTACCCCTCTATTCGACAGCGTTGTTTTGAATGCCAGGACCAGCGGGCGCACTTGAACAGAAACCTACGGTTTCGTAGTCCCAGAAAGTGTACTTTGTGACACCCCCAATTGACGTCTCTTTTTATGTCCCATTATTGAATTCTCGAAATGTCTTAGAGGTAATGGAACATAAAAATGGAGTGAGATTCTCCTATGCATCTCGATTTTTTTGTTAGTTTCTACTCCTTGGTTTTTGCTATCCTCGAAGTGATCTTACGATCTCGTCCAGCCGATCTCGTTCGAAACTGCTGTAAGTCTCTGGATCATTTCGAAACTGCGTCCAGCAATCGTCAATCATTTTCGCGACTGGTTTGTCGTGGTTGTCAGTCTCGAATTGGGCCAAGCCAAGGCTTTCACACTCTTTTCGGAAGAACTTCGTGAGTTCATCGAGAAGTTTGTTCGGATACGCCAGGTCATATCGCGGTGGTGGGGATTCCATCGCAAGTTTGACTAACTCACTCCACCGCTGGTGAATCCGTTGTTGCGATTCGTCGAATCCGATTTCTGTCAACATCATACCGATTGCCGTTGCCCGAGCATCATCCGCTGGGTGAGAATCTATCCCGATGAAAAGTTCGCCGCCGAGGTTAGTTGCCGTACGAATATTGCACCAGCCGAAGGATGGTCCAATGAGATAGGTTGCAATCAAATCCGATGCGAACTCGAGTAACCAAGAACTACGCCAGTTGTGCTGGTATTGCTCCACCTGCTCAAGTAATGCGCTGGACCAGTTCAGTCGTTTTCCTTCCACCCTCAACTGTTCATAGTGGTTGTCAACAATCGAAAAGGCCGGATCAACAAGGCAAGACTTTTTACGGAAAAGCAAAATGTGACCGAGTTCATGATAGATGTCGGGAAGACCAAGCACGTGGTCGGGCTCCAAACACGGGATGAATACGATATCCATGTCTGGCATCGTCCAGAAATACTGGGAACTGATGGCCGAGCAGATTGGGGAAGAATATGGGTATCCCGATTCATCGCAGATAGCTGCCATCACATCAGTCGCAACCTGATCCGACTCAGTGAACCGCTTCAGTACTAAAAGTGGAAGGTCTTCCAGTCCACGCAGCAATCGAGCGAAATAGCAATAGTCTCGGAAATAATTCGTTGCGTACATGGGGTTATCAATATCTGGATCGTTCAATAACCCATTGATGAGCTCCCGCGCGTGTGTTGCCAACCCTTTCATCTTGTCGCGATAGGCATCAACCTCAGCCGACCAACACGATTTGATTGTCTCCAGAGAATGCACGATGTCATCTGCACGTTGGATTGCATCGTGCAGCAGTTCCGTCAAAAGTGTTACCACTAGCGCCTCCAGAGTTTGCGGAATGTCGCTGAAGCCGAAGCATCGGCAACCTCACAAATTGAGTCCAGTAATTCTATCTCTTCCGCACTCAACTCACCCCCACTCGAAAGCGTTTCATTTAATTTTGTGAGGTCATCCATGAAGTACTTCAGTTTCCCGCGTTGCTTTTCTTCCAATCGTGTCAGTACATCTTCAGGAATCGCTACCGCATACTGAGCTTTGCTTGGTTCCACATCTGCCCCCATTCGTTGCAGCAGATGATGCACCATACCACCTACCAATATAGTGGCTTCGGCAAAATCCTTCTCGACAATCTCCTTTCCGCTGCCAAGATACAGTTTTTTTAGAATCAGCACTGCTTGATTGACGTGGTGTGAGAAGTCTGTCGTTGACGCATAGTTATGCGAAAGGCTGGATATGTCACTCATGTTTTGTTTCTCCCATATTCATGGCTCATGCGCTCCAACCCATGGCCTGTTTCTGTTCTCCCCATTCCTCATCACTGTCCCCAAACTGTCCTTCGTCCTCATCAGAAAATGCCGCGATCGAACGAAGGTAGTCGTCACACAATTTTAGATCAATACTCAGCCGCATACATCGGTCCGGTATGGACCAACACAGCTGCGACATCCTAAACGTATCTTCAAGAACATGCGGTAGATTTAACGGCCCTTCTACGACACGGACACATAGTGGCTTGGCCGTTCCCGGAAACTTGAAGGGTAATCCCGTCGTGCATACGATGCCTTCCCGATCATCAATCTCAGTCCACGAACCAGCTGTTGGGTTACGATACTTACCGTCACTCGTCTCGTAGACGAGCCGATACCCTTCAGCCGAAGACTTATGGACCTCAACAACACCGAACATCGTATTGTTTGGCAGATACCTTTCTTTCATCAGCCTGATGAACGGCTTCGCGAAAGCCTCGTCGTTCCGAACCAAATGAACGACCGTCACGTTTCAGCACGATTGATCGCGGGATTGACGCACTAGACTGAAACAAACTCAATAGTTGCCTCGTAAATCACAGAGTGAACCTGCTTACGTAGCAGTTTCTCTTTCTGAGTCGAGTCCACGGAATGCATGAAACACTGCCGTCCACCATCGGCAAAAAACGTAAACGCAGCCGTCGAGTACAGTACATCCAAACCAATGTACATGTCGTAATGTGTATTTTCTCCAAGAACCCAAGGCCATTGTCGATTCACCATCAGCACACCCATCGCAGCGTAGCGAAGATAACTTTGATACCTACCGCTCATGTCATCTCTGACTCGAAATTGTTTTTCTTTATTCGAAATTTGCCAGCCATAGAAATCATTGATCTTGTTTGCATCCAGACATTGAAACTGAATTCTGTCTCGCAATTTCTTCTTAAGAAAGTTGTGCAGATCCGGCTCGGCTGTCGCTGGCAGAACAAGGACACCGCGTCCGCTTTTCACCTTGGCTTTGTCAATCGCATTGACGATAGCATCCACCTGCATTTTCAGTTTACTGGACTTCGGATCACTATAGACCACGCGTTCGAATTGGAATCCCCGGTGCAACAGTTTCCGCATCGTCTTTTCAAATCGTGACTGCAAATCTTCTGTAGCATCACGGTTGAACGAAGAAGGCACTATAAAATACTGTGCGTCCAACGGATTGCTCACGGCAATACCACCATCGGGGTCCAGCAACATTGCAACTCGCTGGCGTCCCAAGTCACGGAAACGTATTTCGCCCGAGGACGAATTTGAACCAACGTGGATCGTTTGGCCCTGACCGAATTCCTGAGCGGGAACCGGAAAGATCTTTCGTTTGCACCGCCGTGGTTTCGAATCCACTTTTAGACGATTACCGTTGAAGTCAACCTTACTCAAATGCTCTCTGACAATGCGTGAACATTCCGGAAGAAGATCTTCGGGTGAGACAATTGATTTACGATGCAATCTCCCAACTCGTGAGTCATCTGTCGCCAGCATCAGTTTGCACAACGCGGTTGCACCGTAACGTTTCTTCTGATTCCCTGGATACTGATATTTGATTGCCGGTGAATCAGGATCGAGTGATTCGATCCATGCCGGAGCCTTCGGTCCTCCCACGGCACGAATCGTCCAGTCGTACACGTTAATTGGTTTTGTCTCGCCGTCCGGTACAAAACGTTGTTCGGAGATTGTTTTCCCGCTGGGACCAAGAATCTGAATCGGAAACCAGTTATGTCCATAATGGTACAACGCATGCTTCATTCGCAGTTTCTGTTGAATCTTATTGGTATCGTAAGCGTCCGGCAACCAGTCCGATTCAACGTACTTGTGCGTCAGCTTCAGCCAAATGCAAGGACGACCATCAACAATGCGAAGACGTAAACCAAATCCGCGAAAGACATCGACATCGCGGTTGTCATGGCTAAAGTTCAAAGGCCTTCGAAAGAAGTTGATCCACGGGTTGGAATTCCAAAGGCGTTGATCTCGTCGTAACGCGCCGCGAAGATGCCAACCTAAGAAGGCAAGCCCAATTTTTTCTGATTCTCCCGCAAGATTTGAGAAATCGAGTGATTTTTCCTCCATGTGAGGTTCGAGCGTCGCGACCTCGGGTGAAAGATTGAATTCATTCTTACCCAATGAGTGATCTGCCGGAATGGCCAAGACGGGGTGTTCGTAACCTGAAACAATCGCCACGGGAATATGTTCGGCAAATGCGATCTTCTTGACTAGTTGTTGAAGGTTCGATTCCGCAAGTTCACCGTCACCGAGCGTCTCGTCAAACGGCCCGTCAACATCCACCAGTCGGTAGGAAGCGGATAGTTGATTGAAATTTAGGATCTCAAAACAGTTGAGAACATGACTCATGTTTCTTCTCCTTGACTTTCTTTCTTCGCGACTTCACCGGAGCCGTCGACAACTCGCCGACTTGTTGCTGCTGGGCTATCTGCTGACAAAGCGTTTGTTGCGAACAGAACGCGCAATTATTCGCGTTGGCAGCGAATTCATACTCTTCGATGTCAGCAAGGCTGTATTTCCGTCCCTGTTGCAATGACTGGATGGCATTCAGACTTCGATAGATGCGATTTTCAATCTGATCAAACATGCCTACGTCTGTTTGATGGTGGATCACATCGTTGGAGAGAAGTTGAACTTCAATTAGTTCGCAATCCGATGCCTCTTTCACCCGCCATTTGGGATGCTGGCACATCGCCCAAGCGTAAAGAGCGGTTTGTAAATCGGTGTCGCTTCCGCCCATTGACTCGGACACTTTCCAGTCAATGATGGTCGGCTGGCCGAAACTACGGAAGAACATCAGATCCAGATGGACTTCCAGACGAGCCGCGTCATATTGAATGTAAAGCGGCAACTCACACCAAACTTGATCGGCTTGTTCAATCTCGTTAACCAACTCGGTCATCGATGACAGATTGCGAAAACAAGTCTCAATGGTCGTCAGAATGGTTTCGAATTCTTCCTCGCTGACACCATCGTCCGACTCATGGCCGACAAGGGTACAGTAGTCGTTACCCGCTTTCGATTTCGTCATCCCTTCTTCTCGGTAGCGACGTGCGGCCGAGAATTCCAGTTGACGACGTGCGAGTTCCTGCGTCTGTGTGATCGCTGAGTTCCATTCAACCACACGACGTTGCTGCCATGCTGGAACCACGTAGATTTCGATACCCGTGTGAAGCAGCGACCCTCGCCACAGTTCGAGTGTCTTCACCTGTTTACAAAGAAACGCATCTCGTCGAATTGGATCTTTTGCGCTGTGATGCGCCGCAATCTGAGTCAGAAAATACTGTCGTTGACATCGGCGAAAACAACGGTCTGCGGAGAATGACCATTTGATCGTATCACTCACTCATTCTTCCTCCGTTCGCGATCCTTCTGTCGTTCATCCAGCATGTTTAAAAGCGCTTCCCAATCATCCGGTGAAGCAACTTCGCGTGCCCGTTTCAAAAACCGTCGAGCATGTATGTCCGAGGCAATTCCTTCCATTTCCGGTGGCACTTTGTCGGCCAGTTGCAGCAGTTCTAGCGGGTCGGTATCCAGTTTTTCCGCCAGTGAGCGAATGGTATCTGCACCTGGCATGTAGCCCGCTTTGCCGTTTTCAATTTTGGATAGGTAGGTGAAATCGACACCGACTGCTTCGGCGAGGCCTCGTAGGGTCAAGCCCCGTTTCTTACGCAGTTCTCGCAATCTATTTCCTAATTCCACGTATTTTCTCCTGTTTATTCACAATCATCGGTATCAGTATACCTCAATGTTGAGTTGAAGTCAACAACAACTTTGTGATCAAAACGAACAAATTTCATGTGCAAGGGGAGTCTTTTGGATGGGGATTTTTACTCTTGATAATCGATTATCACGAATTAAACGAAGGAAAGAATCCCCGAAAATCGTGACTTTTTTTCTTTTCCTACTGCCTGGAAAGGGCAAGTCAAACAAAATACGTAATCGATCGTAGAATTTTCTATTCTAAAAACGATGGTTTTTGGAACACACGATCAAAGAGTGTTATCAGGCAGATAATCCTTGATTTATGTGTCCCAAAACTCTATTCTGAATCTTGTGTTCAGTTACCCCTACCCCAAAACATTAATGGAACAAAAAAGATGTTAATCGGATATGCCCGCGTTTCCACAATGGATCAAAACCCGGAATTACAACTCGAAGCGCTCAAGGAGGCGGGGTGCGAAAGAATTTACAGTGAGAAAGTATCCGGCGTTCGGCAGAAACGCCATCAATTGCAAGCGGCAATCAACTATATGAGGAAGGGTGACACACTTGTCGTTTGGAAACTCTCTCGACTGGCACGCTCCCTCAAGCAGATTATTGGAACAGTCAACGATCTCCAAGAACGCGGAATTGGGCTGAAAGTCTTGACTCAAAATATCGACACCAGCACACCGGAGGGACGACTGTTCTTTCACATGACGGCGGCGTTTGATGAATTTCAACGTGAAATTATTGTTGAGAACACGAAGGCAGGCATTGCGAATGCTAGAAGAAAAGGTCGTAAGGGGGGACGCCCATCAAAAATGACTAGCGATATGAAACGTAACGTGGAGGCCATGATTAAAGACAAAGAGAACTACCCGTTCATCAATGACATCATTGAACAGGTCAATATTGGCCGAACGACTTTTTACAGCCATTTTCCGCCGGAACGGTTGTACGAACTCCGAGGGGACGATTGATGGAAGACAAGACCCATAGGCTTCGTCACATCATTTTCTTTCGTTTTAGCCCGCATACGCACGGAATAAAGATTTACGAAATCCTATGACCGTTTACGTACCTCGTATAATAAGTTAGCCGCATTATTCCCTGGATAAAGAACTCAGGGATTGCGGCTCAAGTGATGAAAACGAGAGAGTTGCTTTGCTGAAAATCTGGCCGATCATTGATTCAGCGAGGCTGTCGGAGTTAGGCTTTTCGTACCTAGGAAGTTACTTTCCTTCCAAAGACCGCCTGCGCCGGCTATATGCACTTACCGCTTGAAGTGCGGCTCTGCACTGATTTAGCAGCGAGGCCGTGTTGGCCAGCGTCACTCTGTTTTAAGCAGTCTTTTCAAAGAGGGGGAAATCCCATCGCTCAAATGCAGGAGGACTGCCATGAAGACGCTAGGAATCGATGTGGCGAAGAGAAACCATAACGCAACCTTACTCAATGAAGATGGAGAGGTGATCTATGGCAATTTTACCTTTGCCAATAACCACAAAGGACTCGAACGGTTGGTTGGCCAGTTGAAATCTCACGGGGTTATCTCTACCGATCTTCGCATTGGGATGGAAGCCACAGGTCATTATTGGGTGCTCTTATACCAGGCGTTCTGGACAGTGCGAAGTTCGACTGCATTTTTAGCTGAACCTGCTCTACGCCGCTATAAGAAATTCCTCCATTTTCTCGACAGCCATGTTTTCCGAGATGATTTTCTTGAGATTATGATCCGGGGGCGAATTCACGAGAAATTCAAACAGACTGGAACGCAAGGCATATGACACGACTAACTCAGAGGGAGGATTTCCAGTCTTCATTGTTCGCAGCCAGCTGCGAAAGTTCGCCCAAACCTCTTTCCCATACATGAGCGACAAGTATTGCAGCAGACCTTGAGCGATACACCCCAGTTGAACGAATCGATGATACGCTTCCATCTTTCGCCTGACCGCCTCCCGATACTCAGCGGATTCCTTGTGCAGGTATTGGTTCCCAGTCTGCCGCCGGATTGCCTTCATCGCCTTCATCCAAAAGTGATACGCATAGGTCCCAATCCCATGAATCGCGCTGCGAAATCCGACTTCGATCTTGAACCGATACCCATACGTTTCAATCAGTTTCAAGGGATCCAAGGAACAATCCGTGCACATCAGAATCAGTTTGCCCCGTGTGGGATGAATCACCCACACAAAACGAACCAGTCGTCCAATGGGCCGCCATAATAAATCTTCCACTCGATACCGAATCGGCGTCTTCGTTTCTCCATACACCGGGCTCAGCGCTTGGGTGAACTTCTCTGGCCGCTTAAAATAGTTCCGCAGTTGTATTTTCTTGCCATACTTCTTGGGGCGTCCACGCTGGGGGAGTTTCGGCGCCGCCGCCTTTTTGTACGCCACGGCATTCCTTCGAACCCGCGTGAGCAATTGATGCCCTTCATTTAATAACGGAAGGATCACCTTTCGGCTCGCATAATACGCATCCGCCACAAGAAGCGCTAACCGGGAATCGGTCGACACCGTTTCGACAAACAGCGCGGCCAGTTTATCCAGTAAACTGCGGCGGTCTCCCGGAAACCACACCACTCCCTCATGAATCCGGGACACCAATGGAATCGCCGCCACATGCCCTCCCGCCGCACAGACCAACACGGCAAGCGCCTGAAAGGAATGCCCCATAATATAGGACGCTTTGGAGTTGTTCTCAGAGGGCTGATGGAGTTTTTTCACTCCCGGCATCTTCTTCCCTTCTTTCGCGACTTTCAGGCCGTCCGCCACGTAGACGTCATATTCGCCCACTTGGAGAACCGGAAACAACCGATGAACCATTCGATGCCACAGTCGGGTTAAATAAAGCAAATCCAATCCGGTGCTGTAATTAAAAAAATGAAGAAATCCTTTATACAATCCCGGTTCCAAGAACACGGCCCGGATAAAACTGGTCACTCCAGCGCATTCCGGCCGAATCGAAAAAGCGACGAGAACGAGCACGAGAAACATGTACGTCCGTTTGTAGGAACAAGCTCTTCTCAAATGGTGGACACAGCTATACCATAGACTCCATAATTTCATTGTTCTGTCCCTCAATCCTAGGCAAATGGATTCTCCCAATCTGGAGAAAAACCGATACAATTATCAACTTATAGGATAGAGGGATTTTTTTTGTTCGCTCAACTTTTTTTCGATTTATAATCGAACCGTTTTCATAGTAAAACTTCGCACTCTCCAGCAGGCGTTGAAAGCCAAAGGATTTGAGGTCAGTGTTCTCAATCCCATTGTGATTGCCGCCCGTCGAAACCTTGGGGTTCGTGGGACGAAAACAGATTCGTCTGACTCGAAATTGATCGCGAGCGCAATGAGAGACCCGACCGGGAAACAATCGAGCCTTCCCGATGAGAAGACAAAGCCACTGCGGGATTTGACTCGAATGCGATTTGAGTGCGCTCAATCTATCGTCGCGGAGAAACTTCGCTTCCTGGCGTTGCTGGATGTGACGTTTCCGGAATACGCCTCCTTGTTCTCCGATGTCTTTGGAGCCACAAGTCGCGAACTTCTTTTGCGGTTTCCCACCGCGGAGATGTTGGCGCGAGTGAATATTCGCCGGTTGACCACGCTTCTTTCAAAGGCAAGCCGAGGCAACTTTGGACGAGAGAAAGCCAAATGCTTGAAAGAGGCCGCCAACAATTCTTTTGCCTTGAAAGGAACCATTGAGGGCTATCAATTATACACATATTTTTTAGATTTCGCTGACCTCAAACAGCGGAATTTTTTTTCTCCTCTTGTATAGCATATAATTTATATGCTATACTACAAGCATGACAAAATTATCGGCCTCAAAAATCGCTGCGTTGCGACGGGAACGAACGAAATTGCTCAAGGAAATGGCCTCGCTTTCTGGGCTCTTGAAAGGCTCTTACCTTGAGCGGTTTTCCACTTGTTCCCGGTCCACTTGTTCATGCCATCAAGGCCAACGGCATGGGCCGCGAATCTATGTGGTCGTCACCCGGAACAAGGCCCAACGGCAGGTGTATGTGCCCCAAACGCAAGTGGACGCGGTTCAAAAGGGCATTCAGAACTACCACCGTCTCCAAGAGATCGTGGACCGGATCACTGCCATCAATCTCGAACTCATGCAAGGGAGAGCGCTCGATGAGTCTCACTCATGAAGAATTACTTCACTTGACCAAACAACACACCGACCTCGGACATGAAAAGCAGAATGACTGTGTCGCGCGGCAACTGGAAATGATATTGAATTCGCCCGGAACCTCTCTTCCTCAAGCCGCCGGCAAGGGGGAGAGTTCCATGGCCAACCTCGCTTCCTTTTACCGCTTCGCCAACAATGAAAAGATTCCGCTCGATTCCCTCCGGCAAATTCGAGCGCAGACGGTCCTGGACACCGTTCCGGACGGGGGCGATATCATGGTCGTCCATGATATGAGCCCGTTGGACTTCTCCACACAAAACGCCAAGATGGATCGGCGCCTGATCGGGAATCATCGGGGGATGGGATACGAGTACGTCTGTTGCGCGGCTCTTGATCCGCATTCGGCGGCCTTTCTTGGAGTCCTGCATGACACGGTGATCAATGAAAATGGCCCGGACGATACCGGGGTGATGAATTACGACTACGAGCGGCTCTTCGAAGGGGGCTCTCCGGACGAACAACAGGCGCTTCAAGAAAACCACCGCCACCAAATGGCGGTTCACGTCAATGGCCTCTCTCCGCTCTTACAAAACTACCACGTTATCCACGTCGCCGATCGGGAATTCGATGATATCTTCGTCATAGATCAATGCCTGATGGCTCACACCGATTTCGTCATTCGCTCCATGGCGAACCGGAATGTGCAAGTCCCCCACGCCGAGTGGATTCCTCCGGACGCTTTCACGAACCAACAGGCGGGACATGCTCTCCAACCCGGATGGGTCTGTGTGAATCTGGGACGATTCGTCGAGGCCGTCCCGCTGCAACCGTATAAGAATCTCCCGTTGGATAAGCGAGGGCGCGTCACGGATCCCGGCCACGCGGCGCGCACGGCCCATTTGTCCATCGGATCGTGGCCGCTCCGTCTCTACCGGCCCGCCAAACGCAACCACCGCTATTTCCAACTCCCGCATCCGATCCAACTCCACTTGGTCGTCATACGGGAGACCGATCCTCCCCTCGGAGTGGAACCTCTTCTTTGGGTGCTTTTTACCAGTTTGCCGGTTGCTACCTGGGAACAGTTGCGCTATATCGGGCGCCTGTATGAATTCCGCTGGAAGATTGAAGATTTCTTCAAATTGCTGAAGTCCGGGTATGGGATCGAAAAACATCGCTTTTGTAATGCCACGAAAACGGCGAAATTGCTCGTGCTACTGACCATGGCGGCGATGACACTTTTCCATCTGAAGGAGGAACTTGGGTTGCCGTCTGGAGGCTATCTCGATGAACAGGGATACCAAAAACTCAAACACGCTTCGCGAGACCTTCATAATCCCGATCTCGATCTCCGTTGGCGATTCCTTGCTTACATCGCCAAAGCCGGGGATGGCTTGGACGGAGAAACGATCCTCTCGGCCCGACGATTCTCATGAGAGGACTCCTGCAGTTCCTGGCTGTTTTCGATATGCTTTCCCAGCATCAACCTTTAATCCACGAAGCCCTTGAACATCCCGAAATTCTTCGCATATTAATATGTGTATAATTGATAGCCATTGAGGGTTTGGCTATGGAAATCAAATTTATCGCACAACGAATTAATTTAGCGCTTGAGCAATTGGCTCAACTCGATAAAAAATTGAAAGGCTTTATGCAGGAGAAGCAAGCCTTATTGAAGAGCATCCCAGGAATCGGCGCCGTTTGGGCACCAACGATTTTGGCGGAAACGCTCCCGTTTTTCCACCCGGACGAAAAAAATGGGGCGAAGAAATTGGTCGCCGCGGCCGGGATTGACGTCAAGCAGAAACAGAGCGGCGACTCTCAAGGCAAGGGCCATATGTGTAGAAAATCCCATTATAAAGTTTCTTAGGGGACATCCATTTTCCCGCAGCTGAAAGGCTGTGAAGAGGCCGAATCTAATTGGAAACAATTAGGGAGGTCTCGCATGACCAAACTCAAGGAGAAAGAGTTCATGTGTGCGGAAGTGTTGCGAGAAAATGGGATGAGTAATCGGGAAATTGCCAAGCAGTTTGAAGTCGATGAGAGTACGATCCGCTATCGTCTAAAACGGAAGAAAGGAGAATTCGAAGATGGCCGAAAGCTTCAGCCGTCGGTATGTGATCCCTACCGCCAGGTGATCGAAGACTGGAATGCGGCGCAGTTAGAAGCAGAGCGGCCGGAGAGCATTCTGAGTCTGTATGAAGACTTGGTCATGTACCATGGCTATACGGGGAGTTACAAAGCGGTCGTGCGTTTTGTGCGGAGACATACGCCACCGCCCAAGATTCGGCCTGTGCGCCGTGTGGAGACGGCGCCGGGAGCCCAAGGCCAGGTGGATTGGGTGACGCAACGAGTGTTCCTCCAGGACGCAGGAAAAGAAAAACAACTCCAGGCCTTCATTCTAGTGCTGAGTCATAGCCGGATGTGGTCAGTGATCTGGTCTCACCGCCAAGATTTCTTGTCTTGGATCGATTGTCACAACCGAGCCTTAAAATTCTTGCAAGGGATACCGCAGTATGTGCGGATAGACAACTTGAAAACGGGCGTGATCTCCGGAGGCGGTCCTTGGGCGATCTTGAACAAGGGATATACATCGTATGCGAAGCAAGTCGGTTTTGAGATTAATCCCTGCCGGGTTCGGCAGGCGTCGGATAAAGGAAAAGTCGAAAGGCGGGGACGTGATGTCAAATCGGTATTGATCCACTCGCATGAGAGGTTTCTCAGTTTGGCGCATCTCCAACAGGTGACCAATGAGCGAATTGGGGAACGTACGAAGAAGCTGGTCTGTCCGGTCACGGGAAAAAGTGTTTATGAAAGTTGGTTGGACGAACAGGCCTCGTTAGATCCCTTGCCGATGACTTTTCCCCGCCCGTTTGACGTACAGGTGAATCGAGAAGTGAGCCGGGATTGTCTGGTGAGTTTTGAAGGCCGCCAATATCATGTTCCCTTTCCATATGTGGGGCGGACGGTTGAGGTTCGAGGGGGGCCAGGCCGGGTGGAGATATTCAGCCAGAATCGGTTGTTGGCCACCTATCCACGTGGCACGGAATGCCGTCTTCTGATCGACCAAACCCATTACGAAGGAGAGAGTACCGACAGCGTCACCGCCCCCACCCCGTTGGGGCAAATCGCCCAAGAGATCGTTTTCGAGAAGAGTTGGGAGGCTCCCAACCGGCCGATGAATCACTACGAGCAACTGGTTCGGAGGTTATCCTCATGAAACTGCGGCCGTCGGATCTGGAACGAAGCCAACACCTGTTGCGAGAACTGGGATGGGTTCACGTATCGGAAGTGTTGGTCGAATTAATCGAACAAGCGGTGCGCGAGAAACGTTCATTGATTGCGTCCCTCGAATTGATTGCCGGGAAGGAGTTCGAGCGCCGGGAAGATCGCCGGGTGAAAACGTTGCTGGGCGCGTCTGGCTTGCCTTTGGGAAAATCCTTGAACGAGTTTGATTTTCAGTTTCAGCGGAGTGTGGAGAAAGAAGTTATTGACCTGCTGGCCACGTGTGAGTTTATCAGACGGAAAGAAAATCTTTTATTATTGGGACCGCCCGGTGTTGGTAAATCACACATTGCGTCAGGATTGGGAGTGAAAGCGGCTGAGAACGGATTTGCGGTTGTGTTCATGAATGCGGATGATTTAATCGAGACGCTCCGGAAAGACGAAACGGTAGATCGGCGGAAAATTCGAAGACGGCGTTATATGAATGCGTCTTTGTTTGATCGTTGACGAATTGGGATTTCAAGCCCTCGACCGCCATGACGCTCATTTGTTCTTCAAGATAATCAGCCAGCGGTACGAACGAGGAAGCATTGTCATCACCTCCAATAAAAGCATCCGCGAATGGCCGGATATGTTAGCGGGTGATGACGTGTTGACCACAGCGGTTCTTGACCGTCTGCTGCATCATTGTCATGTGGTCCAAATGGACGGGCGGAGTTATCGGTTGAAAGACATTGAATTGGGATTGAACGAACGCAACGAAAAATCTAACTGTTAAAGACCGAATAAGCGCGAGGGCTGCTTTTAAAAGATGAGTTTTTTGAGGCATAAGCGAATGCTCAAGATTGTCGCTGGCTGAAAAGATGAAGGGGACGCGTCTCATTCATCGTCCCCTTAGCGACAATCCGTCGCACACGCGCCAGGGTATCCCTTGGCCGGTTGCTCTCCAGCAGAGCCGCCCTCCGTTTCCCCTGGTGATTAGGACTATCGGTAGAAAACCATCAAACTTGAGAATTTGGATGAAGAAATGAATGACATTGTTCGTTCCGATTGATCTCAACTGCGGGAAACTGGGTGTCCCGTAACTGCGGGAAAGTGGATGTCCCTAGACATGGGATCGCGGTGATTCCGGCGCGGGTGCGGAAAGCTCGGGACAAAGCCAAAGTCGAAAAGAGCGTGCAACTCGTAGAAAATTGGATTCTGGGGCGTCTACGGAATCAAACGTTCTTCAGCCTGTCCGAACTCAATCGAGCGATTCGCGCCGAGTTGGAGGAACTCAATTCACGTCCTTTTCAGAAGTTGAACGCGACGCGCCGGTCCTTATTCGAATCTCTGGAACGGCCCGCGCTGCGTCCGTTGCCTGTGACGCCGTTCGAGTACGCGGACTGGAAGAAGGCGCTGGTTGGCTCCGACTATCACGTGGAAGTGGAACGGCACTATTACAGCGTTCCGTACATTTACGCCCGCCGCAAGGTCGAAATCCGGTACACAGCCAAAACGGTGGAAGTGTTTTGGCGGGGAGAACGAATCGCCAGTCACGTGCGCAGTGACCGCGCAGGAGGCTGCACGACGGTTCGGGACCACATGCCCCCCGCGCATCAAGAAGTGTTGGATTGGACACCGGAACGGCTCAAGCAGGACGCCCGGGCGATTGGCGTGTTTACGGAACGCCTGATCGAACGGGTGTTTGAACGCTGCCGGCATCCTCTGCAAGGAGCTCGGACCAGTTTGGGAATTCTGCGTTTGAAGAAGGCGTTTGGCTCCGAGCGGTTGGAGCGCGCTTGCGAACGCGCGTTGCGGATTCAGGCGATCTCGTTCAAGAGCGTCCACTCGATTCTGAAGAAGGGATTGGATCACCTGCCCCCTCCGGAAGCGCCCCAATCGGCCCCATTGATTCAGCACGCCAACCTTCGTGGCTCGGAATACTATCACTGATCCCTGGAAGGAGACGAATCCATGTTAACGCACCCCATTCTAGAAAAGATGAAAGCGTTACGGCTCTTCGGGATGGCCAAGGGCTATGAAGAGCAACGGCGCATGAGCGAGATCGACGAGTTGAGTTTTGAGGATCGGCTGGGTTTGCTGATTGACCGGGAAGGCGTCGAGAAGGAGAACCAGCGTCTGCAATCGCGATTGCGCAAAGCGAAACTGGCGCAATCCGCTTGTGTGGAAGATCTGGATCTCAAAGCGCGGCGAGGCTTGGACCGCGCGCTCGCGGCGAAACTCATCGCCTGCGATTGGATTGGCGAAAGGCTTAATTTACTTGTCACAGGCCCAACGGGCGTAGGGAAAAGTTATTTGGCGTGCGCTCTGGGCCAGAAAGCCTGCCGGGAGGGCTATTCGGTCGAGTACCATCGTGCGCCCCGGCTCTTTCCCGAGTTACAACTCGCGAAAGGCGATGGCCGGTACGAATCGATCTTACGGCGTTTGGCCAAAACGTCTTTGTTAGTGATCGACGATTTCGGCCTCCATCCCATGAATGACGATGCCCGCCGGGATTGTCTGGAACTCATTGAGGACCGGTGTGAGAAACGATCGACACTGGTGACGAGTCAAATTCCACTCGATCGATGGTATGAGACCATTGGCGATCCCACATTGGCCGACGCCATTCTGGACCGCTTGGTTCACAACGCCTACAAGATTGAACTCAAGGGAGACTCCATGCGGAAACGAACGGCGAAAAGAAAATTGGACCGAGAGGAAAATTCGAAACCAACCGATGGGAAAGCGGTGGAATGAAGGAGATAGGGCCCTCCCAGTTCGCGTTTACGGGATAACGGGCCCATAGAGACCTCGAAAATGTATCAGCCAAAGGGGGGTAACTCCGTTCGGCCTACGGCCTCTCTCCGTTACCCCCCTTTGGCCGCCGGAATGAGTTACGTTATCATAGAACAATGATCCCGTGTCAGTACGAGGTTGGAGGGGCGCCGGTTTCCTCCGAAACAGGGCGCCGATTTCTTCCGAAATCGACTGTCGATTTAACTCCGAATTACACTGCCGCTTTCCCCGGAATCGGCAGAAGATCAAACGACCACTCGAGGTTGTTGTGTCGATATTCTCCGTGAGTGAGCGGAAACCAATTCCACGTTGCTCTAACATCTTTACCGTTTCAATTAAATGAGACAGGGAACGTCCCATCCGGTCTAATTTCCAAACCACGAGTACATCTTTTGGACGACAAAACTCGATTGCCTTCGCAAGGCCTGGACGCTCAGTTCTTGCGCCGCTGGCAATATCGGTGAACTGTTTTTCACACCCTGCCGCAGTAAGTTCGTCTGTTTGCAGTTCAAATGTTTGATCGGGCGTTGATACTCGCATAACCAACTAGCATAGTCTATAAACCTTAGAATAAATGTAAATGGCTCATCCGGAAATTGGGCGCATTGCGTTTTTTCTTAGGAAATTTGTCTTTTTTAGCCTATTTCCAAGTTGAATCCGTTCAAATTTCTTCGAAAAAAATGACCTTGACCTCCACCATGTGGTAATTGCTATCACCCGACTAACCTGTACTTGGTTTCCTGGATTCCCAGGATTTTGAGTTTAAAGAACTCATGATCTCGAAATCCATATGCTTGACGTTTCATCGTTTTAATTTTGTTATTTGTCCCTTCTAAAGGACCGGTTGAAATTGAAAACCTGTAGTAAGCCAGTAGACCTTGACGATGAGTCTCCAACGTCTTGGCGAATTTCTTCAGCATGCGGACTCCCGAGGCGATGGCTCGATGGATCCAACTCGTCAAATACCTGTTGGCTTTCCACCAATTGGCTTGGCTCCAGAACTGGCGAAGTTCTTCTTTCATGTAATACGCAATGGCCAAAGGTTTGTTCAGTTTTAAGGCGGCTTGGAGACGTTCTTTTTCCTCCCGTTCCGAGTTCAAATGCTCCGGATTCTTCAGCAATAAAAACCGAATCCCTTTCAGAACACTCTTGTCTTCTTTCTTGGCTTTCCGAAATAACGCCCGGCGCAGCTGGGTCAATTTCTCATTGAAGAGTTTGATCACATGAAAATGATCGAACACGATGGTGGCGTCCGGCAAGTTGGCCGTTACGGCTTTGATGTAGGCGGGGCCCATATCCACCGCGACGGCTTCGATCTTGGCGCGAGACGAACGAAGCCGTTTCCATAAGGGTTTGAGCGCCTCCGCGTCCTTTCCGTCTCCGACAAAAACAACCGCTCCACTCTCCAGATCCATGACGATTGTCACATAGGTATGCCCCTTGGCGATCGCAATTTCATCGATGGCGAGGAGCCGCAGATGCTTCAACTTGGGACGGGCGTATTTGCGCTGAAGATTTCTCTTTTGAATCTCTTTGATTAAATCCCATCTCACGCCCAAATGGGTGGCCACATCCTGGATCGTCATGCTCTGCGATAGATCGAGAACATAGCGTTCAAAACTCCGCGTATAACTCTTCTGAGGATCGGCAAACTGGATCTTGACTTGACGATATTCGCCACAGTTTTCACACTCCACTCGTGGAATGGCAAAGAGAATCTCTATGCTTTTCGAACACCACGGTGGCGCTTTGAATCTCCGGAGTCTCGAACCTCGCGGATGGACGTCGTAAGAACCACACGTCGCACACTGTAACTTCTCCGGATCTTGAGTCATAGCGAATTGGGTTGCTCTCTTCAGATAATCGGTCCTCTTATATTTGTAACCTCGGATTCCTAAAATATGATATAATAAACTCGTGGACATGCTTGCTCTCCTTTTTCTAACTTTATCCAGTTAGGAGAGTTAAGCCTGTCCACTCTTTTTTTCAAGTTTTAACCCAATTTCCGGATGAACCGAAAAAGAACCAGGTGACGTGTATGGCCGCATGTTGACGGAGCTTTCGGACGCGCATCCTGAAGTCGTACAGTTTAGTTATGCATTCCCTGTTCCAATTATAATGACAGATTATTTGATTGAGAAAGCAAAGCAAGAATAATGAATCATGTAAAATCGATCCCCAGAGCCTTTCTTGCCTTACGCCTTGCCCGGCTACGTTTCACGCTAGAAGCGCAGTTGGAAGCGAAACTCCCTTTATTTCTAGGTTCAACGCTCCGAGGCGGTTTAGCTATGGCGTTTAAACGGATGAATTGTACCTACGGGATGCGCGCCTGTGATGGATGTCTTGTGCAACACTCTTGTACATACTCGAACCTTTTCGAAACGCCTATCGCAACAGGACAGCAACAAATACGTCGATTGCGTGATATTCCCCATCCTTTCTTGATCGAACCTCCCATCACTCATCCGGAGAATTACAAAGCAGGCAATCAATTTACTTTCGATATTATTCTGATAGGAAACGCTATCAAACATTACCCATTGTTTGTTTTCGCCGTTAACGAAATGGCCAATGTTGGATTGGGCGCTAATCGATATCCTTTCCGCCTTATAGGAGGCACAAATCACCAAGGCGTTCCGATTTATAATTCTGATACCGGTCAATTAATCGACAATCAAGTGAGTTACCCGGTTAAAGATATCTGCGAGAATAATGTATCGGCTTCAAAGATTCGCATTGATTTAGTCACCCCATTACGGATACGTTCAGAAGGTTCTCTTCTAAAGAGAAATCTTGATATGCAGGTATTATTTCGTAATTTATGTCGAAGACTTACATCGTTGTTGACATTTCACGAAAATGAGCCACTGGATGAAAATAATGTCGATCAAATATTTGCAGAAATTACGGAACTGATTAATGAAATGTTATCTACACACCACTGTGATTTAGAGACGTTAGAAATTGATTTTACCAGTGGGACCAAAGCGATGAGCGCCGGGGCCATCTTAGCGGCGGTTTCTAGCGGGATTCAATCTTTGCGGTACATTCATGGGCAGCGGTTGCACTGAACAGTTCAATCAGGTTTAGAAGAAATCTCTCAACTGAAACCAAGCCGATATCTGGCTCATTATAATTTAAAACTCGCCATCGCGCATTTTGAAGAATTACGCTTCTCGACCAGCATAAAAATCCTTGAGGATATTCCAGAAGCCGCTTTGTCCGGTGATTATCACAATCTTCATATAAATTTACAAAAACAGGCCCAGATCTATCAAGCCTGGGATCTATTCGATCATAAATCCGCTTTTGAATTGTTTAAAGAAGTAAATACAAATCATCAAGAGATTCAAAGACTCTGCCATTCGAAAGAAATTATAAATCGACTTCACGATTTGGATAAAACCATTAGTCAACAAAAGTATTCATTGGACATGCTAGCGGATATTTTTAATAACGCTCAGCGAAGAATAAAAGAGGGTAAATACGATGACGCCGCCGCAAGGCTATACCGGTTGACAGAAATGTGCGCGCAATTCGTACTACAAAGAAAAGGGATCAATACATCGAAAGTAAAAAAAAAAAGCAAGTACCTTCCACCTTTTTTGATAAACATGACTCTGATTTTAAAAATAGGGAAAACGAAGCAAAGATTAGTCTTCAAAAATCGTATGAACTTCTTCAATGTTTCAACGAACCGATTGGGAAACGATTCACTGAATTGAAGGAATTGAACAATACTCTAAAAATCAGGAATCAGTCAATTCTCGCGCATGGGATTGAGTCAGTCGATCAAGCAACATGTAAGAAATTCAATAAATATGTTTTTGTGTTGCTTGAATCTCTGGACAATAAATTTCAAATCCGTTGCCAAGAACTGCAATTTCCGTGGATAAGAATTAACAACATGAAAAACTGACCAAAGTTCACTAAAACAATACTCTTGTGACTCAAATACTAAATGTTGAACTGACTCAATTTCTCGCCTTTGCCGCCAAATAGTTACAAATCTCACCTGTTGGAGGTATCAAAAAAACACCACAAAGAAGTACCGTTGTTTCGCATTTGAGCATAAAATACAACATGATACAAAATGGAAGCTCATGGCAGGCTAGGGATAGACTCATGACAAAACGTCGATTAAAATACTTGAAAGTATTGCCCAGATATTGGGCTCTTTTAAATAACTGACCCTGTTAGTAGGGGATTGAAATTCTGCAGTGTTTCTCATTTATCTTCTCCATAAGTAAGTTTTCTAATTGAAATAACTGACCCCTATTGATAGGGGATTGAGACATAATATGGGTTTATGCGGAGCGAAAAAGAAGCATCTGGAGCGTGTAATTACATATTTGGAAAATAATCATGAGTACATGCGTAATGATTATTATTCAGCGTATTTGTCTATCTATTCCATCGGGAGTGAAGTTTGTCGAAGGGGTGTACCGTCACTTATTCAATGATTGGATGGAAGTAACGAGAATGCTTGGTGAACCGAAGGCGATCTGGCCATATTGGATTTGCGAGCCGTCTTTCTCAATGACGATTGGAAGGCTTTCCAAGATCATCGAATTCAGCAAAACCTTCATAAATTATATCCGATTTGTGAGGTGATAAATGAAATCTGGGTAACTGAATGCATAACGCGGAGCACGAGTTACACACCCGATTGTAATTGAATGTTTTTCAAAAGTTTATCTTGCTTTTGTAACGCTCATTTTTATTATCTTCTTTTCATTCCGCAACAAAAACTAATTAATCTAGTAAATAAGCGGCGATATCATCAACGAGAACCTTCGATCCAGCAGATTGTATGACCAAAAATCCTCCAGACGTTACATGTATTGTGCCCGAACACATGATTTTGATCCAACGGTCATCTGGAATTGATTCGATTGGGAAAAAACTGGCAATAGTATTCGCTACTCCATCAGTTACCATTAAAACAAATGTGGCATTCGATTTGACTGGTTTTGATGATCGCTTCACATAGCATTCATAAACCTGCTTTCCCTTAACCAGTTCCATTGAAAGCGCTGCGTTTGCAATACCACCTTGTCCTTTAAGTTCTATACTGCCTGTTTCAAGTTGTGAATGATTTTCTGATGAATATATTGGTCCTCCTGCGCCTGATTGCAGCACATCTCCAACCCACCCATCCAAATTCGGTACTCCACCATCGATCTCTAGATTAATTTCTTCGATCGCGTTCAGAGCATTGACAGAACGAACTTGAAGTTCTGTGATTGTAACAGACGTAAGAGTGTTTCCATCATTGTATACTTGAAATGCAGGAATGATATTCCCTGAATGAGATAAAAATGAAGTTTCAATTTTTTGCTTGTTCTTATTATTTATAGATATTCCTGTTTGATTTGTATAGTTTACTGTATTTGAAGCAATCACACCATCAAATCCAATCGCCGCGATACTTAAATTCGTTGAATTTGTCAAATAACTTAGCGATACACTCACAATATCTCCGACTCGTATACTCGTATTCGATATCACTAATATTCCTTCACCAGGATTTGTTGTGATTGTAACTCCATCGAAATTAAAAGCGATATCCGCCTGCGCTTGGCCCGCTGGCAGGAGAGTAAAATCTTGCTCAATTGATAAATCAATTTCATATAATGCTGGCCTAGGCGTGGATGTTGCAGTAGGCTTGGGTGTGAATTCTGAAAGATTCGAAGTGTTTTGAAACAGAACGAGTTCATTAGTATAATCATCAACCAATGCCAAATCATCAATACCATCTCGATTAAGATCAATTGCTTCCAAACGTAGATTCGCAAAGGCGCTGGTGGGCCGGTCCATTGGAAAAATCACGGATGAACGAAATTCCCCTTGTCGCTCTCCGCAGACAACGCAGAGCATAACAACACCATATATTCCTTTCCCTCGGCTCACATAGATCATATCTAAGTTCCCGTCGTTGTCCAAATCGGTTATCACGGCGTCATCTAGAATACCCCCAATCTCATTGACGCCGCTGAAATCGATATCCACAACACGCTGTTGGGCTAATGGTTCCTGCAGCGATGTGTACAGACGCGCGGTTCCATCAAAGGGAAGAACGAGCAAATCCTGTAAATTGTTTCCATCCGCATCTTCGATTTGAAACGCTGTCATTGTATTTCCAAAGATAGTGTCCTCAAGCGAGTATGTTGCCAGTGAATAAAAATTCAGTAGAGCGTCGGACTCAAAAAAGTGGACCATTCGATCATCCGAGGTAATTACGGCTAATTCCAACTCCCCGTCGCCGGTCATATCTTCCAGTGAGAGCATCTGGATCGTATGATTCTGAATACTAGGTATCGACAATTTATTTGCATTTAAAGCGTCTCCATCCCTCGATAGCATAAGGCGATAAATCTCATCAAAATCTTCTGAATAGACTACATAGATTTCCTCAGATCCATCTCCATCAGTATCTGCACAAGTGATAGGCTGCTGCCGATCAGTAGAAATGACATATTGTGGTATGGTTGTCTCAACGCGTTTATCAAAATTACCCGCCTTATCCGAAAACAATACAGTCAGTTTTTCATCCAAATAAGATACGGCGCATACATCTGTAAAACCATCTCCATTGATATCCCCAGATGCAACGAACTCACATTGGTAATCAAGGGAGAGTCGTACTTCGTTGAATGGCTGATGTAAATCTCCGGTTGCTATAAAGATAAGTAACTCCTCTGTTAATGGAAGCGCTGTCAGAAGATCGTTATAACCATCGTTGTTAAAATCATCCGATATCATTTCTTTCGGTTTCGTATGGAGAGGAATTGTAACCAACTGACTTAATGAGAAATCATTTGTGCAAAGATGCGCAATAATAGGAGTTGGAGTCGCTGTAAAGGTCATTTCGTGTGTAGGCGTTAAAGTGTAAACAGGCGTCCTCGTCGGTGTTGCAGTTGGTGTATCCGTTGCAATTGGTGCTGGAGTATCGGTTGGGATAGCAGTTCGTGTATCCGTTGGGAATGGTGTTATTGTTTTTGTCGGGACAGGCGTCAAGGTATCTGTTGGTATTGATGTCGGCGTGTCAGTCGGGAACGGAGTCGATGTTTCAGTAGATGTAGGAATCGGCGTTGGTGTAGAAGTAGGAGCCGGTGTCGCTGTTGATGTAGGAACTTGCGTCTCCGTTGTTGTCGGCTCCACATATTGAAAAGGAACGGTATATTCGAATGGCGCGTCATCAACGTTTTCGCCATCTTGTACCTGGATCGTTCCTTCTCGAGTCTTCCCATCATAGGATGTAAACTGACTTGTGTATGTCACTTGATAGGCCGCGCCGATTGTATTTCCAATTTCATTTAGGATCGTATCATAATTATCCTCGATATCAAAAGATTTACCCCCAGTCAGCATAACCAAACCCTCCGGTCCACGATACTGACTCTCCAGTTTCTCTACATGCGATTCATCCGCCGCTCCAAGTATAGCGTACAATACTATCGAATTACGGCGAAGAATATACAACGCCTCTTCTTTGCTAAACACATCCCCATTACTCGATTCATCCGTAATTAAAATCACTACTTTCTGCGCCTCTGGACGAAATGAATATCCACCGGCAAACAGGATCGCATCAAAAGAAGGTTCCACGCTACCAGAAATTTCAAATGAATCAAACCAATTTCTGAATTCGGAGGGCTGGTTTGTAAAATTGAAATTCTCGTTCATCAGTGGGATGGGCGATCCATTCGGTGGAAAAGATGGATCGGCGGGAACAGGTCTTCCACCACTATCACTCATCAAATCAGTGCCTTCCCCGTACCGTACCAATCCCAAACGGAAATCAAATCCATTATCTACGAGCCCTTGCGTGAAGGATTCGATATTCTCCCGTACCGCTGATTGAGGCCCTTCCATGCTTCCACTGTCATCAACACAGAAAATAATATCTACAAGGCGCTGTGTAGATCGATCGCTGAGCCGTGTTTCCGATTGGTATTGAAGAGAATCAACCTGTTCAACCGCATCTTGAAAATTGTCATTCCCCAGATCGCCATGGGGAATCCCATTATTCAATACACGCATCGTCAATGTAATGTCCGGGAACGACGTTCGCCAATCCACCACGTCTACAAAAGCAGTTAAACCATCTCCATTATCATCTTCAAATCCAGCGTCAGAGAAATTCTCCATTTCAATTGGATTCGGACCTAAGTATAAAAGAAATCCATCATCATCTCCATCAACTTTAAAAGTGTATATACCTATCCTTAGCATGAAACTTTCATAAACTGTCTGCATCGTACTTGGATTGGACTGGTATTTCAGGAGCTTATCCGGATCATATAGAGAAATCGTTTGATGGGATAAATAGGGTTGCCGGAAGAGAAACTTAATTTGCATAGGTTCCGTAATCGAAAATTCAAACGAGCGGCGTTCGGTTTCCGAAGATCCAACGGTGATAAGCTGACCAAAAGACACTGATTCAGCCCATACTCGATAAGGAATGAGAAACATAATCAAAAATAGAAAGATTATCGTCCTGACCGCCCTGACGCCACAGTTTTGAACGCGGAAATAACAAGAAGGTTGAAAGAATTGATTGTAGATTTTCACGATTATCAAGCCTGTATTGTGGAGTGAGTTGAAATGTATGATATTTCCTGACTAGAAAATATACAATGAATAGCGCTGCCGGTCACCGGGCAAGACAAAGGAAGGAAAACATTACTTGATTTCACCCGTGTTAAGATCGTATATAAAACTGCCTTTCTGACTTGTGCAGATATAAATATCTGAATCATGAACGCTAAAAATAGCCACTGTTTTTTCGTTTACTCGAATCTGCGCTGCGCCACTTTTCGCAAGTGTATTGCGCAGATCCTTACCTAACTCAATGATTTGCTCATTGCTAAAATTGCAGTAACGAAGAATCCGTACGATATCTTCCGCGTCCGGAGCGGCGAAATCGCTGTTTGTTATTGGGACGATATATGCTTTTTGATGAGCGCAGCCGGACACGATAAAAAAACACGCCATTACTAAGATGGATATAAGAAATTGAGATCGTATCAAATTCATTTGTTTTTATCCTTTATTATCATGCGCTAGAATGTCTTTGATTTCTTCTGTGAAATCATCGCCGGCCAATTGATACGGAGATTGTTTTTTAGGCTTTTTAGGAACCGGTTCCGTCTTCACTTCCACGATACGCGGAGTGACAAAAATCGTAATTTGACGGAGAAAATCCGATTTAGAATTATTGCTGAACACACCTCCCACGAACGGGATCCGGCTTAAACCGGGCGTTTTATCCCTTACCCGGCTCGTTTGATTGGCCAGCAAGCCCCCCAGCACGATTGTCCCTCCATCCTGCACCCGTACAGTGCTTTTCGCGTTCCTGCGTGTGACGACAGGAAGGTTATCCTCTCCGCGCGCTACTACGTTACTCACCTCCGCGGCGATATCCAATGTCACCTCGTCATTTTGCCTGATGAAAGGGGTGATTGTCAACGTTGTCCCAGAATCAATCTTTTCCAATTCATTCCCACGATAGAAACCTTCCGTTAGGATCTTATAATACTCCTCCGTTGTGACTGCGATCTGGGCCTCTTTCCGGTCTTGGGCCAAGACAGTAGGATTGGCGATCACCGTGATTTCATCATTCTGCGCGAGCAGATTGAGCGACATATTGACTGAGTTCGTAAATTCCTTCCCTGGCGTATATCCAACTTGAAGCCCCCAAGGCCAACTTCCACCTGCAGCCCCACTTTCATGCTGGTCCGAATTGGAGAACGCGCCCATTGACGCTGATGGCCAATCCCAATTCACTCCCAGATTCAATAAATCTCCACTTTCGATCGCAACGATGCGCACATCCAGAATGACCTGCCGGGGGGGGATTTCCAGCTTTTCGATCTCTTTCGATAGCATTTCAATGATATCTGGAGGGGCCATGAGTGTGACAGAATTGGCTTCTGTGCTGAAACTCGCGTAGGTCTTCAAAGGTGTAGGCAGTGTTTTCACTACATCCTCCGCATTCGCGTATTCCAGCAGAATTGTTTTCGTATCGCACATCTTAATGAAAGTGGGACTTTCAGGATGCAGTGAACCAACCAGGATATATCCTTCCATCTGCCGGTATGAGAAATTTCCTGACGACAAAATTATATCGAGCGCTTCGGATAGCGGCTTATCATTCAACTCGCACGTCACAAGCCCCTGCACGGAAATATCGGGGATGATCACCACACCCACCTGCGCGGCGATATCAGACAGCGCGTCTCGGATTGGCGTATCGTAGAACAAGTTAGTCACAAGCAGTTCATCCGATGATGGTTCAGATGGTTCGCTGGAGGCTTCTTCAACACTTGTTTTCTCTTTGTTAATCGCCACTGTGTCAATTGATTGAAATTCATCCGCTGGTGGTAGTTCGGAACTGGTCTCCGTGGATGGATTTTCCTCTTCAGGAAGCGGTTGGGAGTTGATCGCTCCTTCTAATACAATGGGTTCAAGCATAGCGATCATCTCAGTTTCTTCCATAGTGGATGGAGAAATCTCCTCCAACGCGTAAACCGCCTGTGGAACCAAAAAAACGAAAAGGATGAGACCGCTCAAACCCCATAGCATATACGCAGAATTACATTTACAATAACGGTCGATCATCATTCTTCCCCTTACGATTTGGAGTACGATTTTTCCGCTCTTTCCGAAGAAATGGCCTGAGCGTCCCCCCAACATTTTTTGACATAATTATAAATATTGATTGAATTATACTCCTTATTATACTGCATTTTTTTAATTATGGAACAATAAATCTTGTGCTTTTTACAATAGGAGGTGAATTTGGCGAAGCGCGGAACGTCAATTCCGCTGAATATTCGCCCGATGAAAGCACATTCGTCCATTGCTCGTGGATGTTTCCCTCGCCCCCCGCTTGAACGAAATGATGGCTTTCTGGAGTCCGGATTTTCCCGATTTCTTCATTCGAAGAATCCCGCAAGGAGAACGTTACTTCAGGGTTGATGTTGACGTTGCCCGTATTCTTATATTGAACAGTAATATCGATGATTCCACTTTCCTGACGTTCGGCTTTCAAATCGATTATCTCGGCCATTGGTTCTAATGTGCCCTGCGCCTGGACACGCGCCAAGACACTGCGCCGCGCCAGTTCGGTTGGTGAATCGCTGAGTTTTATATCAACACGGTCAAATGAAACCGCCGCATAATATTCCCCGGTCGTCTCTTTGGGAAGAATGATGGAGACCGGCAAACGGCGTTTTGCGAGAGGGGGCAATTCAATCTCTGCGCTTTGAAGTGACAGATAGTTAGACGCGGAACGCCCATGAAACGGCGTATCCTTTGAAACACGATCAATCCCATCCATCCCACGAGTCCATTCCATGATGGAGGCTCTAAGATTAAGCGTCTCCTTCGTAAGATTCATCACCTGAACAGCCTGGGATCTTCGACCGCCTGCTCTTGCTTCCGCAAGAATGGTTGAGGGGGTCACCGCAAATCCAGCAGACTGTCCCTCTAAATCCTTCTTCAATTCGTCCGTAATCTCAGACACAACGGGCCGTCCCTGTCTCACATAAAAGGGGACTGTGCGGCGCATGGGATGCCCTGATCCTTCAATATTTAGCGAAATATCAGCGTTATAAACACCATCTGATAGATTGACAGCTCCTTTGTTTGTCAGAATCCTTTGATGTTCAGGTAGCAAAAATCCCCGACCGGCGGTAAGTTGGATATTCTCAACGGCCTGCCCCGCCTCGCTTCTGATGTCCGCTGTGCCTGTAATACGCGCGTGCATGTTTCCTCGATTGCGGACAGGGAGCAGAAAATTATAACCACTCCCCTCTTTTGTCTGTGTAATCACGGGCACACCAGCGTCGACGATCGCTCGAATATCTGAACCAGGAACGGTAAGCAGTACGACAGCCATGTTGCGGAAACTGAAACGAACACCCGCCTTCGTTGCAGATTCTCCTCCCGGTGTTTCATCTCCCACGACTGGTTTCCCATGACACCAAATCATCGCATAGTAACCCCCGACAGTTTCACGCGGAGTTTTGACCCGGCAAACAATACGTCTACCTTCTTTTGGATTGAGAGAGATCGCTTCTGGATTAACAGTAATCCAATCTCGGCAACTCCTTGAAGCTTCATCTACTTCAACAGGTAGTCCTCCTCCATGAACAGTCATCGACGAAGTCCCAAGCGTGCATTCAAGGGGAGTGTTGCCCATGTTTGAGATATTTAAAGTGAATGTTTTCAATCCGCCTGGATATACCTTCTCTTCAACGATCGTAGGGCTAATTGCCATCTGCGCATACCCTTCAACGGTAGAAAAAAAAATCGCCAAAAAAATGATCGGAAAAACTAGATAACCCCAAAGGCATTTTTTAGAAAATAAAGATACTGTTCTATGCGTGTTCAATTTGATTACACCTTCTATTCATTTTGATCGATGACTCTAATTTATTCATTATAATTTGAATGGATTCAAAGTATAGAGGAATTTTGATGAACAATTTTATTGATATATGTTATAAGATCTTAAAATAATAAAATACAGTTATCTAAATAGTATTCATTTATAGTTTTGAGGAAAAACCGGTCATGACCAAAGGAATATCATGACCGGTGTACATTAGAATTGTTTTATCTTCATTCTGCGATGTTTTTTTTTAAAGAAGTGGAGCAGCTACGACAGCTGGATCCAAGTAATAATCACCGTCTGGTTGGTAGGTAGAGGGTAATAAGCGAACTCTCCATTGGACGTTATATGATCCAGGAGCTCCTCCATCGACTAACCACCAAAGCGTATCAGTAATAGTATGATCAGCACCGTCACCGTAATTGTCAGGTACTCTCCATCCTTCGCCCCAACTGAAAAGAAATTCAATATCCATAGATACATCTTGTGATCCCAATACACTTCTATCACTCTGCATACCGTTTAATATTTTACCAGTATAGTTGCCCGCCCCATCTTTCTCCATATCATCCTCTATCTTAGTAGTACCATCGAAACAAATTCCAATATACATACCATTGTTTGAAGTAAAGTTACCTTTGACATAAGCTGTTAAATTAGCGGCGGTTGCTGTGGTAAAATTGCCAATGTGAAAATATATCTCATTATCAGAGAATGTTTCGGAATAAAACATTTCAATATCAGCTTCAACTTTTATTCTAGAATCTCCACTTTCTGATACTGTCAACCAACCTTCACTACCTGCATAGACTCCGGACCATGAACCTCCGCCAGTCTGCCATATCCAGTTTGTCGAATCTGGATTAGTTGAAGGTCCTTGACCAGAAGCGTCAATGCCTGAGGGTCCATCATAAGTTGCGTCCCCTTCTAGTTGGTAAAGTGTGCCTGGATCACTTGCCATAACCGGTGCCGCGAACAGAGCGAGAATTGCGAATACAGCGATAAGATTTTTCATGACGTACTCTCCTTTTGAGAATCTTTGTTGAATAATAGATTTTCGCGGGGGGGTTCGCCACTAGCTCCCTGTCTTTCCCATTGGCGACCAATTAGAGGAAAGCAGATCATCGCTTCTCGCGCGGATTTGACGGAATGGGTTCGCCATTAGCTCCCAACTCTCCCATGGGCGACCAGATTAAGAGAGAGCCGATCATCGCTTCCGCACAATATGCTTCTGAACGTTCATTCACGGAAAAAGCAATACGCAGAAGCCACACACAACCATTTCCGGAACTCATTTAACGACTGCGCGCCGGGCGAGTTCTATTCCCAGTCCGCCTTGGTTAAAGCGCTACCACCTCCTCTCTATAGTCTGAATTAATAGCCAATATGGCTTTTATAATCGCGGCGCAATAGACACTACCGCGCTCAATCCATAGGTTCCCGGCGCTTGGTACTTCTCCGGTTTCATCACACATTTCAATTGGTAATTCATATCCCCTGGCGTCTCGTTTAGCTGCCAGGAAACAGAACTATTACTACTCTCTTCCGGCCCGCGATAATTTCCACCGTTCTCTTTCAATTCCCATTGAATCGGGATCGAATTTACATGCTTCGTGCTCTGTTGTTCAAATAACTTTTTCTGGAAACGAAGGTTGTTGATCGAATCCTGCCAACCTCGAACGGATAGTGAGAGAATGAGAGGCACGTCAGAATGCAGACTCCCCGATACCGTGGCGTCCATATTCACATCCTTTAATGGATTCCCGACGTGGAAGTAGATTTTATTGTTTTTATAGGAATGCTTGACCTCGCAACGAACCTTCACCCGGACAGGAATCTTCAGAGTGCCCCATTGATTATCATCAATGTCGTTGGCATGTTTGTATTGGAAAACAATATTACCACTGTACGTTCCATGTTGGTGAAAATCATTCGTTTTCACACTCACCTTGAAACAGTATTCCGTCTCCCCTGGTTCGCCCAGTTCGATCAAAGGCCGCGATCCTCTTAGACTGTTCAAATAGATAGGATCGCCCACTTCCGGAACCATTTCCAATCGTTGTTCGGATGCGGCGATGTTATCGATGAGCTTATTCTCATCATTCAGATTCAATAAAGCGAAACCTTGCACATTCAGCAGCCACCCCGGATAGGTGGAAAACACGCGAAGACGAACCTCACCTAATTCGCCGGAATCCGGTTTACCCATGATTTCCCCGGAAAGTGACTCCGTAAGGCTCTCCACGAAAAAGATATCAGGGATCTCCTCCGGAACAGGCAGGGAAGGATCTCCATAGGCTGGAATCCCGGCATAGAGGCAGAAAACAAGAAAAACAAACGCCATTTTTTTATAGAATGGCAATAAGGAAGTCCACACCATCACCGTCCCACTTTCATCAATCATTCGTTCCCAACCTAAAAAAACGCTTCTCTACCAAGTCTGAAACAGGAGTAGAAAGCAGTTATGAAATAAATAACAAGAAATATGAGTAAAAAAATCCGCCTTCGAGTGATTACATTCCCTCATTATTAGACGAAACCACTGCGCCTCGTTCCAAGAGCCTGGCTCGATCCAAACGCCGGTGAGCGATCTTTAATAAATTTTCCGCCTGATACCCGTCAGATGGATAGGAAACAATCGCAAACCGCGGTTCTCCATTCCCATTCATTGAATTGGAAAGACGATCGACTACGTTGAGGGCGCAACAAGGATCGGTTTCACTCATCAAGATCGCAACCATCCCATCCTCAGCAAAAAATTGATCGCATTCTCGGATTTGACTTACGATGTTCAGTCGCATATCTTCTTCTCTCTTAACCGAATCAACCGAAAGATCCATCATTACTAAAGATAAATAACGCCTGTACCGTATCGAACATCGCAGTTCATATTCAAGAATGGTGATGAGAGGATTCAATATATCCATACCCAAGAATCATTAACAAAATTAATTTATCGATATAATAATAATCAAATTAATAAAAAATAATTTAACAATACACAATATAAATAACGAAGAGAAAGAAGAGCAAAGATCATACCATAAAAATATTATGAAGTAAATTGGAATTAATTGATGTATTAGAGTAAATATTATATACATATCGATATAAAATACTGATAATATTCAATAAAAATAAAAAGGAGGAAAAATTAAAGATGCTCAGTTTGATCAACATTTACTCGATCATAAATTGTTCAAGATGATCGAATTAGTGGATGTTACCGAATTCGCGGGAAGTAAATGGTAAATTATATAAGCTATTACTTGCAATATTTCATTACATCATTTTTTAGATAATTTTTATAAAAATTATCAATATGGGCTTAAAAATTAGAATAAATTAGTCTACAATAGAAAAATGTAAAATAACAGATATTCTTCAGCTTTATGAAATTCATAAATATTTACACGTACGTATATAATAAAATTTTACAATTTAAAGCCACCATCTTTGGACTTTCATCTTCGTAGCGAAATACAAGTTTAGAATTTAATGAGTTTCTCACAACAATAAAAGACTCGAAGTATATTAAAAGAGAACTCGATTTTTTTTTAAAGAATACACGTGAAATAAGGACGTTATTCGATGCGAGAGAGTCATAATATGGAGAAACGTGTATTAATCGTATGTGAAAACAATTGTGAGCGGAAAGCGCTTGCTAAAGCGCTTTCTCAATTAGGCCATAATACAATTGACTGCCACTCAAATCTGAATGCAATCCATTCGAATGCGGCCTTCAACTATGACATTGCGTTTATTGATTTACCCTCGATTCAATCTGATGAGATTGAATCCATAGAAACAATTTTACAAACCGCGCCAGATACAGAAATCATTGCGTTAACCCATCATGATTACTTCACAAGACCCCAGAATGGAAACGGAAACTACATCCTCGCCAATCCTGACAGCCCCATCAACATCCTTTATAAACCGTTCAACATCCCGAAACTCGCACGTGTGACACAAAAGGCATTAGAACGGCGCCGCCTTATACATGACAACACAATACTCCTCCAAAATTTAAATTCCCTTATAGAAAAACAGAAACAAACAATGGCTTTCCCTCTTACAAAAGAGAAAAGCGGTTGTGATACGGAGTCCGTTTTCATCGGTGAATCAAAAGCGATAAAAACAATAAAAAACAACATTGCATACATCGCGTCAATTAATGCGAACATACTCATCCGGGGTGAAACGGGAACAGGTAAAGATGTAGTCGTTCATTTCATCCATCAGATTTCTAAGCCATACCGCAAAGGCGCCTTCGTAAAGATCAACTGCCCCTCGATTCCGGAATCCCTGTTTGAAGCTGAACTGTTTGGCCATGAGCCGGGAGCGTTCACTGGTGCGGACCGCCGTAAATTGGGTCTCTTTGAACAAGCGAATCAAGGAACGATATTTTTGGACGAAATCGCCGAAGTTCCATCTACGATACAAGCCAAACTACTCCAATTTTTAGAGCAAAAGAAATTTTTCCGAGTTGGAGGTAATAAGATGATCCGTGTCGACGCCCGGATTGTATCGGCGACGAACGCGCCATTGGAAAACTTGATAGAAAAAAGACTATTCCGCGCGGATGTGTATTACCGGCTCAATGAATACACGATCGAACTCCCCCCCCTGCGTGAACGGCTCGAAGATATTCCCTATTTGTTAGACACGAATTCGTAAACCGTAGGTCACTGGTTCAAGTCCCGTCGTTGGCTTTTCTTTCAAGTCTATACATCCTGTTTGACGCGCACACAATAAAAAAGCCCCATCGGTTGATGGGGCTCGTACTATTTACATACAAACCATCATAATCGAGATCACAACCTGCAAATGAAAAGAAGTCGCGGGAGATTCGGCGAAAGAGAAAGCCTTAGAAACTCTTTTTCATATAACGATAGAGCGCTTAAATGGTATAGCCATTGTGGTATTCGGGTTTGAGGAACGGTTCCGCTTTGCTGGTGTTGGTCACTTTCATGTTATCGCCATCCCAATAGAGAATTTCCCCAGCGCCGATCGCCGCGTTGCCCAGCATCGCCATTTCTGTAAGGTATGCGCCGTACTCGAAATTGGCGCTCGCCGGTTCACCGCCTTTGCATGCGTTGATCCAATCGCGATGGTGGCCTTTCGAACGTTTTATGGTTTTTTCCGGACGTTTATAATTTTCATGCAGCGAATGGGGAAGCAGAACCGGATCACCCGCCCAACCAGGACACATGATTTTTCCCTTGCTGCCGCAGAACAGAATCCCTTGTCCATCGCCGATGAGGTTTTCATCGGGACCGAGTTCTTCCGGTTTTGGCGGATCCATTTCCGTGTACCAAGTCAACTTGACAGGAGGCATATCGCCGCGCGCCGGGAATTTATAATAGATCATGTACGCCAACGGGAAGGTATACTTTGTAACACCATATTGCGTCGCTTGGACGGTGGTTGGTTGACCAAGGTCAAGCGAATAAAATGCGGGATCGGCATTGTGGCAGAAGAAATCGCCCATTGAACCGGTTCCAAAATCCCACCAGCCGCGCCATGTATACGGCGTGTAGTCAATATGATAGGGGCGCTTCTCTGCGGGTCCAAGCCAGAGATCCCAGTCCATCCCTTCAGGAACAGGCATAGTATCCGCTGGGAAGCCCTCACGGCGTCCAACGCGCGCGCGGCTTTTTGTCCAGGCGTGCACTTCGGTAACCTCGCCGATCGCGCCGTCGAGAATCCATTCTTTCGTACTGCGGAGCCCTTCGCCGCTATGGCCTTGATTGCCCAATTGGGTGGCGACACCATTCTTCTTGGCGCATTCGGCGATTTTACGGCATTCATATACTGTCCGAGCGAGAGGTTTTTCGCAGTAAATATGCTTACCGAGATTCATTGAGTCGATTGCGATGACGGCGTGAGTGTGATCCGGCGTTGCAATGACACATGCGTCGATTTCCTTCTCTTGTTCGAGCATTTTACGATAATCGAGATAGACTTGGCATTTTGGATAATTTTCCGAGTCGTATCGAATATCGACCATCTCTTTCGCTGGGCCGCGCCCTGCTTTACCGCCGTAATAGAAGCGGCTGTAATCGTTGACTTCGGTGACATCGCAAATCGCCACAATGCGGCAATCGTTTTCACGAGTGATCGTTCTCGTGTGCTGCAAGCCGCGGCCACCGGTTCCGATCATGGCGACATTTAATAAGTCGCTTGGAGCGGTATTCCCATTTCCACCCAGAACATACCGCGGCAAAAACGCGATCGACGAAAGCGCCGCTCCGCTGATTAACGCCGTCCGGCGCGATATGTTGTTTCCTGATTTTTTGTTTGCATTCGATTTCATAGTGATTGTTTCCATATGGTTTATAGGATGTCTTTAGTGGTCCTAAAAATACAATAAGAACCGCTCTTTTATCTTAGATTACAATAACCGATTAATAAGATAAACCTTTTTACGGCGGCAAATTCAAAATTTTTTTGGGATTTTCCGATCTTTCCAAACGAGAAATTATATGTGAACTTCGTGGCGGTAATCAGATTGGCTTCACTCCAGCGTCTTTCAACTATGAGGTGATGTAGTGTTCGCTCTGAGCATAACCGTAACAAATTGAATTACTTCCAAACGTTTGAAAAGATAAAAAGATCGCGGTAATCAACGGTTTGATTGCCGTCAAAGTCTCCTCGTGTGGATAGGCGCCAATTTTCAATCAACAAAAGAAGGTCCCATTGATTAATTATGCCATTCCCATCAATGTCTCCGGTTGGACTGTGAGCGGAAGTTTGAAACCAACCGTAATCAGACCAGGCGCTCCAATTATTGTTCTCATCTTGATAGCGAACTCGCCATAAGTATTGCCGATCTAAGGATAAATTTCCTTCTGGCACGAATACCTCTGTTACGGATTGCAACGTTCCACTTTCCCAGGTGATTGAACCAAACGCATAATCCCGAATTTCAAATTGCGCCGCTTTCTGATTCAAGTTTTGTGGATGCAAATAAGGGGAACCTTTTAAATTCAGCTGTGGAGGAGAGAGAACCGCTCCCATCAGTGGAGCCATAGTAATTGGCTGGTCAGGAGATGGAGCGCTTATGGTGTGCATCGTTTCGTTGGTGATGATGGGTTGATTTGCGTCGAAAATGATCTCCGCTTTATTACGAATTTCCGTTCCCGATTCCAAACCAGGGATAGGATCAATCGAAAAGGTGACATGCCCCTCTCCATCTCCTGTTTCGGGATTGTTGGGAGGGAGAAAACCAACACCGCCGTCAAGTGGAAGCGTTTCCGTTTTTGGATCGATCATCGTGAGAATCCATCGGGCGCGGCCTGTGTACGAATTGATGCGAGATTCTATATCAATGGCATAATTATTGAAAACAACTCTCTGATAATAATCAGAATGGACATTAAAAATGGAGATAGTTCGATCGCTGAACGCGACTTCATGCAATGTAAATGTATCCCAATCGAACAAATCCGACAGGTCGTCGATTATGGTTACTTGTTGCGCTGACGCGGTGGCCGTAGGCGTGTTTTCAAAGAAAATTGTATAGGTGATTGGATCGGAATCGGAGATTTCTCCTTCCATTCCCCCCGGACCGTCTTTCTCATTTGGATCGTGTGGAATAACAACAGGTACTTGATTTTGCACTACATTGGTGACAGGAGGATCGGGAAATTCTTCTCCATCGTCAACGCAATGACGGCGGTATGTTTGATAATTCGCATACATGCGCTTCATACGGATATTGTAGGCTCCATAGCTTAAAATCGCCGCGCGTTCCACCGCGTCAATGGTTGAGAATGTATCGCGAATCGATTGAACCGTATTGCCAATTTGTTTGTAGATATCCTTGATTTTAAGAAGTGGATTTACGGCAATGTGCGGCCTCATTTCCAAACTACTCCGGCGAACAGCCCAGGAAGGCAGACCGCCTTTCACAGCGTACCGCTTTCCAAGTGCCCCATCCCGACGAATGGCTTATGTTCGGTTCCACGCTTCTTTCTTTGCGAAATTAGGATCGAGCGCGGCCTGGATTTTGATACCATCTTCGCTCTGTTTCAGTTCTCGTAAGTGTTTGTTGACTTCATAGGAAAATGTAGTGAAATTGATTTTCCCTTCAAGCAATTGATTGAAAGAGATGGAAATCCGTTTATAGGCTTCTTTGGCGAGATTATAAGCGGATTGCGCCGTACCGGCATGGCCAACATTGTCATGGAGTTCTTTAAGGAAACCAGCGCCTTTTCCTGTGAATAGCAATCCCAGGTCGGCGATATGTCCGGCCAATACCAGAAATTGCGCAATCGATTCAGCCGTCCCCGCATAGGTGGCTAAACTTCGATTTAACACCCATTGGTTCCACACACGCATATACGCGTGTTCGGCGTTTCGGAATTCATAATACACATTGTTCGCCGCGTTTTGGCATCGGCTGTTATCCGTGAACGGATCGAACGCGTCGGAGGCCAATTGCAACCATTGGTAGCGATTCCCCCCCACGTAATCGAGAATCTCTTCCGCAAGCGGGCTTCGTGGAAAATTAGGAAGTTCTGTTTCATATTCATTGTATTCATGCTCAGAGGAAAAAATAGCGCCGGTCAAACCGGATGGTCGCATACCATTGGAGAAGGAAGGATCGACCAATTGAGTTTGGATTTGATTCATAATGTTTCGCATATCTTTTAACGCCGCGATCGCTTGTTCCTCAAGGAACAAGCCTATACCTGGAGAGAGCGCTAATGTGAATTCTTGTATTTGGAAAGAAGGTTCGGGGGCAATTGTTATATCCTGTTCTAGGATATTTCCCATGAATGAGAGAGTGATTTGATAATCGCCCGGCATGAGAGAGGAAGTTTGAAAGCGCCCTTGGAAGTCCGTTTCTCCAGAATAAACGGAAAAGCCGTTAAATGTAATATTAATTTTTGTATGGGGGAGTGGATATGATTTCTGCGCGTCAATAACCGTACATTGAAGCATGATACCTTGATCCGATATTTCCATTGTTAATGGATCATTTTGATCGGTGAGTGAGATGGTTTCAACATGAACGGGATATCCTTCAGCATATACAATGAACGTATAGATTCCCTGCCCCAAACGTTCATCTATGAATTCACCGTTCTCATCCGTAAATACAACGATTCCTGGATCCGCTGGATGACTTTTGATTAAGATCATGGCATAAGGAATTGAAGCCTCTGAACCTTGCAAGCTGATTTTCCCCGTTCGAGTTATCGATTCGCTTAGTGTGAAATTGAGATTTTGGTTCGTATCTCCTATCGTTCCTTCCATGATCTCACGCGCGAAGCCTGGAGCGTTCACAGTCAATAGGAATGGTCCAGGCGTGACGCCTTGATATTGGTACATACCTGATTCGTCCGATGTTGTTACCAATGCGTCTAGGTTTGGATTCCAGCTATCGATGGGGATCAAAGTAACGGTCGCATTGGCGATAGGGGCTGCGGTCTCGTTTTGAATCATGCCCGATAATTCGCTTTGGTATGGGGAGATGACCAGATCCGATACATCAGATTCTAATTCAACTGTTTGAACTGGATAGATAAACTTATCATAGATGGTTTGAATTGATACAGAGCCAATTGGCAATCCCGATAGGGAAAACTCACCTTGCATCGATTCTATCGTCGCTAGGGTTTGATCATTTTCTCCATTGATTATTAATGTGGCGTCACTCGAAATTCCCTGCCCTTGTGGATCTAAAATTGTGCCGCGGATCGATGCGCTTCTCCGCAAGGGAATTTCAATCAAACCGGGCGCCTCGACTGATTGAATATCAACTAACACCTGTCCTTTCGCATATCCTTCCGCTTGCGCATTCATATAATAAAGTCCGGGATCTAACGTTGAGAGATCGAATAAACCATTTTCACCGGAGACAAAAAAATCTGATAATCCAGAACGCAAGTTATAAATCATGACTAAACTGTCAGCGATCCCAGTTGCCGTATCTTCCTCGATCACTCGTCCACTTCTATGAAGCGCAGGTTGCATGAGAATATCGAACTGGCCGATAGCCAGATCCGTTAGAGTGACTTGAATCTGATTTTGGAGAATATAACTTGGCGCAAAGCATTGTATTGTATAATTCCCTGCCTCAAGACGTTCGATCGTATACGATCCATCTTGAAGGCTTCTGGCTGGATAGCGTATTCCATTCTCACCAAACGCGATTACTCCAGCGTCTTCAATACCCATATTCGTTTGGGCGTCGAGAACCTTTCCTTGTAGAGTCAATTCCGGGCGTAATATGAAATCAATTTCACGTAATACTTGTCCATCTTGAATCTGAAGCCCTTCATACCGTTTAGATGTATAACCTTGGAGTTCGGCCAATATCTCATACAATCCCTCCGAAAGGCCATAGAAGCAATACGATCCTTCCTCGTCAGTGATAGCTGTGGTGATTGTTCCTTCTTGATTCTTCACACTTACAATCACGGATTGAATAGGATAGCGGTCAGGATCATCAAATACCGTTCCTTGAATCTCACCACCATAAGGCACATGGATCACTAGATCGGAGATCGTTGAACCTTGTGTCACGGCAAGTTCAACAGGAGAAATATCTGTATATCCTTCCACTTCAACCAAGTAATTTCCTGCGGAAACGCCCGTGATTTCAAAATAGCCTTCCACATCCGTATGCTCTTCATAAATTAACGAGTTATCCACTGTTTCGCTTTGATTCGTCAAGACGATCACGCGTTGCGTCTGAGGGTGTTGATAAACGCGGTCTATTACTTGGCCACGGATAACGGCGGATGGTTGATCGAATAAAACGTTTAATAGAGATTGAATCAGCTGTCTTCCATCATATTCGAGAATGCCATTCTCCCATAAGATATTTGCCTGCTCAGCAATAGCCAATTGATACGCTCCCCACGTTTGCCCTACTGCGTCGCTATACACGACAAAATCTGGGTGATTCCAAGCGACCAGTTCACCGGTATTTGATAAAACGCCGATTGAGAATTCAATTGGATTGTTTGTCGTGACTTGGAAGAGAATTGGTATTGTGTTCCCTGCCCCTGGAGGAAGAACGCTCGCTGGGCTATTGGCTGCGATTCCAAGGATGTGGATCGATTGTTTTAAAAACGGATCGCTATTGGACAGCGCCATTGGAACAACCGGATCACTACTCACAACAAAAATAGGCGCGGTCAAATCCGCGTCACCTTCGTTGTGGAAATGAAGCAGCGCGGTATACGTCCGGTTGGGACGGACAAGGTTTGGAAGCGTAAAATCTGTAACCAGTTTCGCTCCAATACCTGGTTGAATCTCGAACGCAGCGGGAAAATCGTACTGGACATTATCATCAGGCCATTGAACGGTGAATTGATAGCGGCCGGTTTGCGCATTGGTTAAATCAAACTCAGCGTATAAAGTACTATCATCCGCGCGCATTTGATTTCGTTGACTGTCGATGGTTTTTCCGTTTGGAGAAACAAACTGGACAATGACGCTGTCATTGAAATCTGAACCTGACAAAGTCAATGTAACCGATCCTTTGTTCCCCGCCTTCATTGGAGATAACGCCGTGACGTATTGATCGACATATGTGAACTGGATTTCGTATACATCTTCTTCCGCTACAATTTCTTTGGCGAAAACCAGAACATAATATTCGCCGGATTCTGTGTTCGGAATCAGCAATTCATGTGCGGATCGTAACTGGGGGCCATCAACCATACTATCATACCGGGCGGCTGAAGGTTCATATCCATAAGCGGCGAACAGTTGATAGCGGCTGCTTTGATTGGGAGAGGTCAATTGGCACAGTAGATTACGATTTTCTTCCGCAGTGATGTGATATAAGTGAAGGCCATAATGTGAGATTGTGTTGGAAAACGTTTCACCGATTGATAGTTCCTGCGGTTCAAGGGGTTGGTCTGGAACTTGTTCCGCACTTGTAAACCAGGGATCATAGAGGACGTTGCTAGTGACAGAATCCCCCGATCCAGGCCCTTCACCAGAGGGGCCGCTGGCGTCTCCCCACCAATTCAATGTGGCGTCCACAACAGCCGTTTGTGAATCATTTCGAACTCCCGAATCATTTCCTTCGATGCGGCTGAATTGTATAGCCGAATTTATTTGAGAAGTGTCATCGGCCCATACAGCGATTGTGTTATCATTCAAGCGATTATAGGCGGCGTGAAGTTGGCTGAACTCCCGAATCCGTACGGCGGTTCCATTCGCTTGAAACAAGCAACGTTCAGCGGACACATTCGCTGCCCCCTGCACATCAAGCGCTGCTCCGCTTCTTCCACCGTTCTGAAACACGGCGTTCCGAAGGATTCCTTGAGATTGATCAATGAATGAGAAACCATTATAAATCGAACGTGTTGTCGCGTATTCAATCGTTGGTGGAGCGCTGAAGACAATCGGACGATCGTCTTCTCCCATGGCGCTGAGATAGCCAGCAACCTGCAATCCCGCCGCAGGCGCATTGAAAGCCATCATTGTTCCTGGACGAATTTGCAACGATCCCTCTTCGCTGATTGTAAGCAATCGCGCTGTTTGGTAATAGCCTCCAATCAGCGGATTCATGATACCCGCCAGATCCAACTCTCCTTCAATAATTTCCAGAGGGCCGGAATTTGTGACAATGTTACCAGGATCGGAGGAGGCCGCGGTAAGAAAGTTTACTCGTCCGAGTAGAGCGTTATTCGTAAATTGATTATTGCCGAATTGAATACGCGCAGCGCTTCCCGATGTGGATAGCGCATTTACATTGTTCGAGAACGAACTCCCATTTAATGAAACTTGGGCGGAATCTCTTGCCTGAACGGCTATTTGATTCGAATCGAATTGCGAATTGGATATGATAAGGTTGGAGTCAGATGAAGTGTCAATCGCGCTCGATTGATTATTTTGGAACACGGTTTGACTTAGCTGGATATTGGAGGATCGAACACTGATTCCTTGCCCGCCGCTTTCCCGGATATTCAAATTTGTGATTGAAAATGTATCGGAATCGAGAAACGCTAATTGAGCGCCACTGCCATTAGAAAAATAATTGGAACCCCCATATTCGATTTCGGTATAGGTGATCGCACCCGATGCGTTGTTTTCATACACCAGTGAGCCCCAGCTTCCAGGTGTTGGAATTGCGTTCCCTGATGTCAATAAAATTGGCCTTGATTCAGTTCCTAGACAATTAAATTTTCCATGTACAATCAAATCAGAAAGAAATCTCGAGAATTGAATTGTATTGCCAGACGCCAGCGTAATATCACTTTCTTCTGTCAAGATCACATCATCAGTAATTTCATAGGGAATCGATGGCGAGGGCCAAACGCCAGTACCCGACCAATTTCCACCTTTAATTAAAATAGCATTTGAACCATTCCCTTCAGCCGAGATGTTTTTTAGAAGGGGAAACGAATTGCTTTCGATCACGATTGCATTGTTCCGGTTGTTTTGGAATCGGCAATTCTCTACTGTTGGCGCGGCGTTTTTAATCCATAAACCATTTTGTTTGTTATTTTGAAACGTACAGAACGTAAATGTGGGGGAACATTGATCAAAGAAGACAACGGCGGCTCCCGTATGACTGAAATAATTGGAACCTCCATTCTCAATGACACAGTATGATAAGTGTGTATTTGTATTGTCAATCGTTTCCGCAAAGTACACTCCTCCAAACGATCCCGCTTCGTGATTGTATAGACTAGTAAATACAATCGGACTGGAAACGCTTCCAATCGCTTCCAATGATCCTTTCACGATTAAATCAGTAGAATATTGCTGGAATCGTATGGTGTTTCCAGCATCGATCGACAGATGAACCGATTCTGGAATCGTGACATCATCTTCCAAGTTATAGTCTAAATTCGCGATTCCCCAACGGCCTGAAGTAGAAAGTTCGCCTCCCCGAATTGTAATATTGTTGAAGGAATTTCCAGACGCTTGGTTTTGAGCAAAGAATGGAAAACTATGAACATCCATACGAATCGCATAGGACTGACAATTTTCAATCCGGTTACGTTCTATGATGGATGTTGATTGAAATAGAGCAAGACCATCTGTTCTTGAGTTTTGTATCACGCAATCGGTTATCGCAGGCGATGCGTTATCGATACGAACATTCGCCGTCCCAGTATTTGAAAAATAATTCGAACCTCCATATGACACTACGCAATGTTTCAAAATAGAATCACTCGAATTCGGGCCTTGGAACAATATTCCACCCCAGGAACCGGATTGCTCGATCCGATTGACCGATATGAAGGTAATGGGTTGAGAGTCCATCCCTTCCGCGATAAGGGAGCCATAGACATTTAAATCTGTTGATTGTGCCAGAAACTGGATTTCTGTATTTGGATCGATCGTCAGCGTCATTCCCGCTGGCACATCGACATCCCCATTGAGTAAATAGGGGATTTCCACATAATCCCATCGCCCGCTTTGTCCAAGAGAACCTGAAGTGATTACGATGGCGTCGTATTGATTATTACCGGCTGATATCGAAGTAAATACAGGATATGAATTTGGATCCATATAGGCTGCGGATTGGATATTGCTTTCAAAATGTACATCAACAAGTTGAGCGTTCGATGATAACAAACTTAATCCATTTGTTTGGGAAGATACGAATTGACAGTTCGAGATCGTTGGAGACGATTCATGGCATCGCGCCATCGAATTTTGAGTAGATGAAAAATAGTTGCTTCCACCATATTTAATGACGCAATGATTGAGAATTGAATTGGTGGAACTGGATTGTGCGAATAAAATCCCCCCCCATACTCGTTCGTCGGAATCGTTCGCCGACGTAAAAGTAATAGGCTGATCGCTCGTACCAACCGCTGTTAGATTCCCATAGATATTGAGATTACTAAAGGATTCGACAAACTGGATCATCACTCCCGCTTCTATGATCAATTCGATGTTCTCAGGAACGGTAATATCTTCATCAATAAGATAGGGTAAAGAATGAACGCGCCAAGTTCGATTTTTTTGCAAGGAGCCGCTGCTAATGCGTACACCATCATAACGGTTTCCTGTGGCGGTGTTGTTTGATAAAATTGGGGAACTGTCCAGATTCATCCAAACCGGTTCGGCTGCATTATTGATAAAATGGCAATCCCTTATCACCGCCTCTGAATTTTCGAGAAGAATTACATATGCGCCGCTGTTCTGGAACACACAATGATCAATTTGGGGAGAACAATTAATAATACGGACCATTCCACTGCTAGACGATGAAAAATAGTTCGATCCCCCTTTCTCGAACACGGCGTGTTGAATAACGCTTTGTTGGTTCACTTCAGTATTTTGCAATAAAATTCCACCCCATTCGTTATTCTCCTCAGTAGGCTGAAATAGAACAGGTGAATTCTCACTCCCTTGAACGAGTAGTATTCCATTAACAATAAGATCCACAAACGGGGCGCCAAACTGAATTTTACAACCTGCGGCGATGGTTAAGGTCACGCCTTGATCGACAGTAAGATCTTCGTTAATCACAATCGTTTGATTTGGTCCCCACGTTGTATTGAATTGGATGTTGCGTTCTGAAATGACAAGCGATTGGCTGTAAGAATTAAGATTGAATCCTATAAATACGAAAAACAAAATAAGTAGATAAATTGTTGATTTCATGATATTCAATCTCCCTGCAAAAGGAATAGAGTATTCCCATTCATATAATCAGTATTTCATATTGTATTATAGATGAAATGAAAAGTATATTATATAAGTGATTTGTCCGTCGGTATTCGGAAGGATTTTTTAGGAGGAAATCCATCAAGTCGATAACTAGACTTGGTAAGCGGCCGCTTCTCGATATTCTACAACGGCCTTATCAATCAGTGAAGCAATTTCTCATACCCAATCAGCTAAGAGAAAATAGTGATCAGGCCTCACAGCGTTTCATCCCGGTTTAGTATTCCAACTACACATAATCAATATCTCCGACACGATGCTTCCCTAGCAACGTTAACTTCCGGCGCAGCCATTTCATCCAATTATTATTTCTCTTTGTTGATAAAAATCCCTTTAAAGACTTTTGTAGTTCGATGGCCAGGGCGATCTTCTCCACCGGGTATCACATAACCGCCTTGCCACAAAACGGCTGGCGTTGTGGCTAAGCTGAATGGCGTTTTTCCCACTCGCGTCCAGCGGTTCTCTTTCACATCAAAAACAACGATATCACGATCAAAACCAGGATGTTGGTCTTTTAATTCCCAGACACGATCAGCGTTTTCTCCACTATCACCACTAAAAACCATAATCTGATCTTGATAAACCCATGCCGGTCCTGGCGCCGCAGTCACAGCGCGAGGAAGATCGGGTAGTTTTTTCCATCCATCCTTTTCAGTAAAGCGGTATGCGTCTGCTAAGTAACGCCGTTTTGTTTCGCCTTCTTCGTTGGCGTATAATTGACAACCGCTGAATAGATAAAATGCGCCTTGACGTACCGCCGCAACAGGTAGAATCCGCGCCGGTCCCGGCCATGGTTTCAGCGAACGCCAACCGTTTTGAAGTTGATCCAAATCCAACCGCCAAAATTCGCGCTGCGCGTCCGAAGCCGCAGGGCTCGCTTGTCCTGCAGTGACATAAATCTGATTCCCGATCCTCGCAGCGGTATGGAATGCGCTGGGCTGCGGCAGTGATGGCAGAAGATCTTTCACAATTTTCCCATTCATCCAACGCAGCCGAAATACATCCGCATAATGCTTTTCACGATCGCCGCCGCCGATCATAATCAAACCCTTATCATCGCTGACCGATCCACCATACGCTAAGGGGCGAGGCAGCCGTCCCGCGTCAATCCATTGATTCGAGCCAGGTTTCAACGCGTAGATGGAATCCACCCATACTTTTTTACCACCTTCAAACAACGGTATAGGGAAATTCGCCCCACCCGCCGCTAATAACACGCCACCGCTGACACCCGCATATTGCCCGCCAACAGCGGAGGGACGTTCAGGCAGCATTTTCCATTCAATCGCAGGAAGGTCTGAAAATGCGTTCTGAACAAAAAACAAAGCGAATAATAATGCGATCCATCGATGAGAAATCATTTTATGAGTTCCTTGTTTCTGGGAGAGAATTACGGTTTACGCCTGTATCAATTGTGGTTGCATAAATAAGGTTTATAGCCGCCTGTTTCCAGAGTGTTTTCAATAGAAAGCCGGTCGGATTCAGACAAAGGCTTCAACGGTGGACGAACGGTTCCACAATCCACTCCAATCCATGTCATGATCGCTTTGCCAGCCGCAATTTCATTATGCTGCTTAATTAGACGAATCAAGTCGATCGATAGAGATTGTAGATCACGGGCCTTTTCATAATCTCCATCGTGAAACGCCTGGATCATCGCTTGATAAAGCGGCGCGGCATAGTTATAGGTGCTGCCGACCGCGCCATCGATCCCATACGATAACGCCGCCAATAAAAGTTCATCTTTCCCAAACAAGATGTTATACCGGCCGTTTTTATAACGTTGACATGCAAGCAAATCGACGAAATCATTATGCGTATATTTGATACCGGCCAAAGTTGGAATGCGATCTTCCGCCAGTTTGATAAAATCGATCATAGGAAAAGAAACATTCGTCAATAGAGGAATATGATAAAAATAAAAAGGCAGGTTCGGGGCCGAACTAGCGACAATTTGGCAACAGTTTACTAAATCCAAAAGATCCGCCGGACGATAATAACTGGGCGCGACCATAGAAATCGCGTATGCGCCTTTTTCTTGCGCGTACCGCGCAAGCGTCTGACTATGCTCAAAACAATCATCTCCCACATGAACGATGACGGGAAAATCTCCCCGGCTGTGTTCCATCCAACAATCGACAACGCGATTTCGTTCTTCAATTTTCAAGAGTTTCCCTTCTCCTGTCGTGCCGCAAATAAAAGCGCCGTCAATGGGGTTGTCGCGATAGAGCTGAACTTGTTTGATAATCTGCTCGTAGTGAATGGAGCCGTCTTGACGCATGGGCGTATGGGACGCGGCGATGAGTCCTGTAAGTTTTTCAGGCATTATTAAATCCTCATAAATTAGATTTCATTGTAAATAGATTATGCCGCCGGAGGCGTTTACTTCGCCCGGCTGGCAATCAAACTAAATAGATAACTGATAGAGAAAGCGGATACGATTCCAAGCGCAGCGTAGGTTTGCGTATGCCATTGATATTCGTATTTAATGATCGCGAGTAGCGCGGTGCTGATAACCAGCGCCGCTACGACCCCTATTTGGTTGGCGCGTTTCGTAAACAGACCGGCGCAGAAGATTCCCGCCAGTACACCGCCAAGCAATCCCTGAATCGCGACGAATAAATCCCACGCGCCTTTTTGTTCGGGATTATTCAATAAACTCTGCGCCACCCAAATCGCGATTCCCGTCCCCAGCGCTCCCGCTGCAATGGTGACCATGCGGGCGAGATACAAGCGGCGCCGATCGCTGCTTTCAGGATCGCGAAAACGTTGGTAGAAATCTGTAATGCAAACGGTCGCGATCGAATTCAGGCTGGAATCCAAACTCGACATCGAACCTGCAAAGATCGCCGCAATCAACAAGCCCGAAATTCCCATAGGGAGTTGATGAATGATAAAAAAGGGGAAAACACGATCGTACTTGACACCGCTTTCCAGCAAGTCTGGATGGGTGAAATAAAATGAATACAGCGCCGTCCCTAAAAAGAAAAAAAGAAGCGATGCGGGAATAGTGATCAAAACGCTTAACCACAAACAATTCCGCGCTTCCCGGTCTGTCTTTACGGTGAAATAACGCTGAACGACGGTTTGATCGGAAGCGTAGGGCACTAAATTCGTGAAAAACGCTCCAATGAGCAAATACCAAATAAGATCTTTAGAAACGCTGGGATCCGTGTGAATCATAGCGAATTTATTGTGTTCCCAGCCGATTTTAATGATCCCAACAAAACCACCCTCGACTTCCAAGCAAATAATCAGCAACGCCACCAATGCGCCGGCGGCTAAAATGATCGCTTGGATTACATCCGTCCATATAACCACTTCGATCCCGCCCATGACGGTATAGACTGTCGCGAGGACGCCCATGAAAACGATCATCCAATAAACGGAAAAAACCGGTTACTTCCGCCAGCGCCAGCGCGGGCAAATATAGCACAATCGCTACGCGGCCCACCTGCATCATAATATAGGCCAACGCGCCATACGCCCGCGTTTCAGGACCAAAACGGTCTTCTAGTATTTGATAGATCGAAGTGTATTTTTTGCCTACGGTAATACGGGAGAAAAAAATAAATAACGAACACACCCACGATGGGAATACCCAAGTTAAATACCAACCATGACCAATCGTTCTCATACGCCATTCCCGGAATGGAAATGTACGTTATCGCGCTCAACTGTGTAGCGAAAATCGAAATGCCCACAGCCCACCATACGATATTCCGGTTTCCTACGAAAAACCGTTCCGTGGATCCTTCCTTGCGGGAAAAATAATACCCTATCCCCACCATGACCGCCATATAGACAATCAGTACGATATAGTCAATCAAATAGAAACCATTCATTAGCGGAAATCGTTCCTCTCCCGGCGCCAAATGCAGTGATTGGGGCAGGGTGGATCACGCTTTATCGATCCACCGGGAATCTACAATTAGAGTTTCTTCGCAAGCGCGTCAATTTCATCGATTTTAAACCGGACGCCAACAACGGAATGTTTTTTTCTCTCCCGGCTGATACTTGATGTAGGTCACCGCCATAATGGTTTCATCCGGCAGATAGGACATCCCAGGATATCCACAATCCGCGCCTGCGTAACTATGGAGCAATTTGATTCGGTATTGGCCGGGCCGGTTATTGCGGATATCAGAATAGTTCCCCACCCATGCGACAAAATGGCCGTATGTATCACTCTTTTGCGCGCGATCCCGAAACGCAATCACCAAACGTCCATCCTTTGTATACACCCCCTGATGCCGGTCGCCTGTCAGTCCCCACGGCGTATCCACCGGCCGACTCCAATTTTTCCCCTCATCTTGGCTGAACATCATCAGGCTTCTGCCTTTATGGATATTCTCTCTCATGAGACAACATAACTCATTCCCGTCTGGGGAGCGAAAGCCGTATGGCTCACATGGATCTTTTCCTTCGACATTTGCTATCACTTTTGGCTCAGACCAGGTTAAACCGCCGTCATTGGTTTGGGTTTGAAGCGCTTCTAAACTGCCGTCAACCCGCTGGTGATAAAGACCAATATAGTTACCATCCTTTAGCTGAACAACGCTGCTGAAGGTCATCACATTTCGAAAACCAAGCGGCTTCATAACGCGCCATGTTTTTCCGCTGTCTTCACTTACAATACGAGGCATTTCCGGTTTGCGCGACGAATACCCAGATCCGGCTGACGCCTTTCTCGTCCGTCATGCGATAGATGCTTGGACAGTTGACATAGGTGGAAAACTCGCGGGGGAGTTGATCGTCCAACCGCTCCCAGGTCAACCCTCCATCATCGCTGCGCGCCATCGTCCCGGAAGGTCCACCATGACCAACGCTCCAAACACAGAACATTGTTTTACCATCCGGCATTAATAACGTTGTTGGATGGCCTTGATAGACGGTTTCCGATCCCGCGGCGATGACTACATGACGATCCGTCTCCGCGGAAATATCAATAAGAGGGAGATGATCTTCTTGGGCGAAACTATTATGTGACAAAAGACCAACCGTTCCCGTGGCGCAAGCGATTAGGGCGGATTGTTTTATAAATCTACGGCGTTTCATGTTTTACCTCTTATACATATTGTTCATCTGGTAAGTGAATATACATTCCAATGTATGATCTCATTTTCTGGAAGAGCCAAAGTTATTAAGGCCCCAAAGCGATAAACGTCACCCAGACTGTTTAGGCCGTTTGACATTTCATAAAAAACCGTCACATATCCCATTTCATTGTTGCCTAAAAATCCATTGACATTTTCCTGCCGGTCCGGTCCGACACTCTTCATGGACCATTTTTGATTATTATTAAGGAAAAAGCGCGAGCCGCCCACTTCGCCGCAACTGCCGTACGATCGTCCATAGCGATCCATATACCAGTAATAACCGAATTCACTCAAGATGGCTCCACTCGGTGTAGGCGCTTGTCCATCCGGGTTGAATGGATCTTTGTGTAAACTTGACATGTACGACGTAGGCGTTGTCAGTGGACGCAACGCCATACGCCCACTAAAGAGCATCGAATCCGTCACAGCGCCGCAATTACTCACCACAGGATATTTTCCATTATCTATGCAGTACGACTCTAATGCGACGCCGAACGCCTGAAAATCCGCTTGCACGCGGGCGACCTTCGCCCGGATTTGCGCGTTCAAAAAGTTTGGGACGGCGATCGCCGCCAAAATACCGATAATGGCGACGACGATGAGAAGTTCAATCAAGGTAAATGCGTTTTTCCGTTTCATAATTCGCCTCATTGCGTTGATCAAGTACGCGCGGGACATCTCACGTTCGAGAGACGCCCCGTCACGGATCATTGAATTACGTTTTTATGAGAGATTCTTCTAAATCCTCTCTTAATTTAACTAATAAAGAGACCAATTGCATACCGAAGTCGTATCAAACGTTCGAATGACAAAGTTGCTCACTTGCATGCGGCTTCGCCATGGGCGTAATCCAACTCTGAACGCTTCTCCGATTTCTTCCGTTTCGGAATGGATCACAACGTCATCCACCATGAAATTGACATTCGTCCCTTCGCGCGCCATCTTGAAGGTAAAGGGAACGCCCTCTTCAACCAAGGTATAATCGAAGGACGGAGGATCATCAAAGAATACGCCTTCAACAAAGAAGAAACCATGACCGCCTTCAAAACCAAAGTTACTTTGCGAATCATCGGGAATGCGGCGCAGGTTAATGGAAACCGCCGTCCCACCAAGACCGTACAAGGTCAAGTCCGCTAAAATTTTATAATCAACGTCCGCAACCGCGATTTTGCTTAACAGGAAGTTCCCCGTTCCCGTACGCTCCAGCGCGCCACCTAAAACCGACCATTCCTCACCGATGATTTCGCCGTACTCGGTCATAACGCCGTCTTGAACGATATACACTTCCTCGTTTTCTCCAACCGCTAAATAGAGGGATGTAAATCCTATGATCGAACCATCGATGCCGGACGTGTCAACCGTCCCTTCAAAATCAGCGCTGGATTCTGCGCTATCGGATGGGGCGGTTAAATCATACGTCAGTTCAACTGTATTCTGCGCATCGGCGAGCTGCCATAGAATTTGACCGTTTACAAGTTCGAAGGTTCCATTATTGGATTGGATATTCGAAATCGTCCATCCTTCCGGGGGAGTTTCGATAATGGCCGCATTGCTGACTTTGCCTTCGAGAATGCTGGAAGAAAGCGTAATCCCCGTGATGGTTTGACCGGCGTAAAAGACCGCCGCTTGCCCTTCGGGCAAAGAACGGATCACTTCGGGCGGCACGTCTAATTCTTCTTGCAATGGTTCGACCGAAAAATCGAAGATGCGCATGGTGCTGCGCCAAGGCCGGAAGCCGGCGAAACCAATGAAATCGGATGGTTGATCCATCGCCATGACTTCATTTCCATCAATCAAGAAGCGAATGATATTATCCTGGCTGATCATTTCGAAATTAAACGCGACGCCTTCTTCGATTGGAGGCGCCATATCCAATGTTGGAGCGCCGTCAAAAAACGAGCCTTCTAAAAACATCGTTTCACTCCCCCCCGGAAAAGCCAAAATTGTTATCGCCGTTGATGGAGAACGAAGCGGCGCTTCCCGCCAATAATTCCATTTGCAAATGGGCGGATACTTTGAAATTAGAACCGAAAATGGGACGGTCGCCGAAGATCAAATTCCCGGTGTCAAAGTTTTCCCAACCACCGTCTGATTCATACCATTCATCCCCGACTTCAACCGTATTCAATGGCTCTCCATTTGCAATAAAATCGTTTTTTTCTTCAATGGGATCAAACGAAGCGGCGCCGGAGTGAATCACTAATGTTTTTAAAAACATTTTACTGCGCCATGGACGTACGCCGACGCGATAATACCCGCTGCGAAAAACAGGATTCGATTCTTCCTCCGCCGCCGGGACGGAAAGCGCTTCTTCTCCATTCAACAAAAAACGGTATACATCGCCTTCCCGGATAAAATCCAACGTGATCAAGGTATCTTCTTGTACTGGAGTTTCGCCCATATCAACGAATTCCAAAAAGAAATTACCTTCCGCAAAGAGCTCGCCGTTGCCACCGATAAAACCAAAGTTGCTTCCGTTCGTTCCATCGTCCTGCAGCATATCGTTTATGGAAAACGTAGCTGCGGCGCCTCTCCCTTCATCGTTGAACATTTCCTGTAATTTCAATTCAGCCGTGACATGAAAATCGCCCGGCCCAATCACAGGATAAGCCCACAAATACTGATCCCTGCCCTGCTGTGAAATGAATCCATCCACTACTTCCCAAGCTCCACCCACGATATACGCCAGATCCTCATTGAGAACGCCGTCTTCAACGATATAAAGATCTTCGTCTTGCGCAAAGGATCCTGCGGCTGCGATGGATACGAAAAAAAACCATGAGTAAATACATGCGTAATCGTTTCATTGTCTATATCCTCCCATATCGATAAGTTAAATAATGAAAACTCCCCAAGGATGCGATCGGCTTCAAGACATGAGATTTCGTTTTTTACCTCCTAGAATCCAAGAATTCCTTTCAGTGTAAATTATGAATCGGCGGTACAAGCGAAATCACACCCCAAAGCCTCTTGAAACGTATTGTTTGAATAGTATAAGAAGATTACGAATTTGTCTTTACCAAAAATGATCTTTCTTTTACCATTATCGATGATAAAAGAAAAAGATAAGATTAAAAAATAATTATAAATTACCTTAATATAATCGAAATTATTCAAATCGAAAATATCCATTTTCGATGATAAATGAATTGAATATGATTATATTATCAAATAAAAAATTATCAAAATTTCACTTTTCCCCTATAATTCCTCCTAAACCGGATCGATATGATAATAAAACAAAGAACTACTTGCCAGATGCAGTCTGAATTGGTTATTCTCTGTGAAAAATGCGTTACCCTCGAATGATATTCTTATTGCGGTATTCTTTGGGAGAGACGCCTTCGTGTGATTTGAACGCTCGATAGAAATGCGAAAGGTTTTTTATATCCCAAGCGCTCACTGATATCTTTAATGGGAATCACGGTTTCTCGCAGAAAACGTTTGGCTTCCAGCATGCGCAGGCTGAATAGAAACTGTCCGGGTGAAGCGCCTACATAGTTGCGGAACAAAGCGCGAAAATGGCTGTTGGATAAACCGACTTCAGAAGCCATGTCATCAACGCTCATGCTATGCGCTTGCCAACTGCTGCGAAGCCGGTCGACGAGATTTGCAATGATTTCTTCGTGACGGCTCCTTTTGCGTTTTTGGAATTTTTTTGATTTTAATTCACCTAAAATCAACACCGTCGCCGCCACGCGCAAATCGTATAAGAAAGGATCGTCCTCATATGAAGCCCATTGGATCGTCAAATCGATATTGCGAAAGAGATTATCAGAATATTCATCTTGATAAATTTCGTATTCGTGACTTTTTCCAATCAAACTTTGAATCACATAAGGCCGGTATTTCGCGTCTTTATTAAAGTCGAAATGCTGCACCGATGTTTTCGCGATAGGAGTGATGGAATACCCATGAAAACGGGTCAGTGGATAGATCAATACGCCTTGGCCAGCGGACAGCCGTATGGAGTCTCTCTCCAACAATTGAAGAAAGATTTCTCCTTCACGCACGAAGAGCAAATCAAAATGAGGCCAGGTTACCGGACCGATTTTATTATTGTCATCATGCTCACCGTAGCTATGTAAATAGAAATTAATGATTTTCATTAAAGCCACCGCATTGAGGTGAATGATCGATGAAACCACTCGCTTGGAATGAACTAAAAGGCAATTGGGCGCCTGTCTTAATTCCCTACCAGGATAACGAACAAATCGATTATACCCGGTTACGCGAGGAAATTGCAGTTTTGATTGAATTCGGCGTGAATGGCATTTATACCAATGGCACCAGCAGCGAGTTTTACAACCAGACCGAAGAGGAATTTGACCGGATCAGCCAAATCACGGCTGAATACTGCAACAACGCCAATGAACCATTTCAAATTGGAATCAGTCACTCGAATCCTTGGATCACCTTACAACGAATGCGCCGCATAAAGCCGTTACAACCCAGCGCTGTTCAAATTATCTTGCCCGATTGGTTTGCGCTCAATGATGATGAAATTCTTGATTATTTCCGCCGTATAGCGGAAGCCGCCGATCCAATCGGCATCGTGCTTTATAATCCTTCGTTCGCGAAACGCGTTCTCCAACCATGCGAATGGAAGCGTATCCGTGACGTGATTCCCAATTTCATCGGTGTCAAAGTTTCCATAGGCGATGCGACGTGGCACGAACAAGTACGCAGTTGCGCGAATGAAATCGCTGTTTTCACCCCTGGTCATTTTCTCGCCACATCGATTCAAAACGGCGCCCAGGGCGCTTATTCCAACGCCGCCTGTCTGCATCCCGGCGCAGCGCAAAAATGGTATGAACAAATGCTTACCGATATGCCCGCCGCGCTCGAACTGGAAGCGCGAATTCAGTCTTTTATGAAGAAATATATCGCGCCCTACATCACGCAACAACGCTACTCCCATCAAGCCGCCGACCGTTTACTCGCAATGATCGGCGGTTGGTGCGATATTGGCCCCCGTTTGCGCTGGCCCTATCAATGGATCTCCACAAAAGAAGCCGAACGTCTACAACCAGCCGCGAAAGAGATACTCCCCGAATTCTTTGCATAGCATACATGTTAATAATGACAGAACGTTGACCACTCTTTCATGACCACATTCCTTTTTGTGATGCGCGAGCATTACGCGATGAAGAACTGTGAATTAGAAAAAGATGGGAAAAGTAGTCATTTTTTCTTGACACTTCATTAAAAAAGTGGTTATAATTATTACCAGTTATAACTAAAAGTAGTAATAATTCTTGCTGGAAAGAAAGATGATTGAAATCTTAAAAACAATAATCCTTGATTTTCAGGAGATAAAACTGGAAACGGGTGTTCCCAGGCGTTTGCAAATTAAGCCCATTCAAAATAAGGCTACAGTATGTATTGGAGCGCGCAGGAGTGGAAAATCAACGTTTTTGTTTCAAATAATACGGCGGCTATTGGATGAAGGAGTTCCACCTGAAAATATTCTCTATCTGAATTTCTTTGATGACCGGCTTCATAGCCTGGAAAAAGATAATCTCCGTTTCGTGATCGAAGCGTATTTTTCCATCTATCCAGAAAAGAAAAATACGGAGAAAATTTATTGTTTTTTTGATGAAATCCAAGTTGTAAAAGGATGGGAACCATTCGTTGACCGGTTGATGCGAACCGAAAATTGTGAGGTCTACCTTACTGGCTCATCGGCTCACATGCTTTCAAAGGAAATTGCAACGCAGATGCGTGGACGAGCGTTATCATGGGAACTGTTTCCCTTCTCTTTTCAAGAATTTCTCGCATATAAAGGAATAGATAGTAACCTTCCATTTTCTACAAAAAAACGGCTTTTCATTCAGAAAGCATTTGAAGAATATTGGGAGACAGGAGGATTTCCTGAAGTGGCTGGCCTTGACCGGTATCTCCGCATTAAAATACACCAGGAATATTTAACGGCAATTTTATTCAGAGATCTAATTGAGCGTTATGATATTTCACATCCAAGGGCGGTGACCGATCTGGCTCATCGATTGATCGATAACATTGCATCCTTATATTCGATCAATAGTCTATCTGGATTTTTAAAATCGTTGGGGCACAAAGCGCCCAAATCAGCTGTATCCGATTATTTAGAATGGTTTGAAGACGCCTATTTTCTCTTTACTGTCCGCTTATACGACTCGTCAATAACACGCAGTAAAGTAAATCCCAAAAAGATCTATTGTGTCGATCACGCTTTGGTCAATTCGGTTTCCTCAGGAATTCTTCTTAATTATGGACACCTGCTGGAAAATCTAATTTTCACAGCATTGCGCCGAATGACTCCAGATATTTATTACTATAAGACAAAAAGCAATCTTGAGATTGACTTTATTCTATTACAACAGAATCGCATTCACTTTTTGGCCCAGGTTTGCGAAACGATTTGCGATCCGAAAACGCGAAAAAGAGAAGTAAACGCTTTGAGCGAAGCGATGAGTGAATTAAACCTGAATTCTGGGATGATAATAACAAGGAATGAAGAAGAGAATATTGAGATTGAAAATGGCACGATAAAAGTACTTCCCGCATGGAACTTTCTGCTTAATCTGAAAAACATCTAATCAATGCTCTTCAAGTAAAATCTAAAACTATATCTAGATGAAATTGGAGGAATTTCAAAATCAAATAGAAGTGTTGGGACTTGTTTCCTGAGATGCTAAGATGAAGCGTTCGTGTAAATGAATCTCATCTGTACGAGGGAATTGCTCAATGCGTGTCATTGGAACCCATAGACGCTCGAAACTATTGAAGACATTTGTTATTGCTTTTTGCATGATCCAATTAAATGTTTCTGCGCTGCCCGCTGCGCCGCCGCGGATTGGATTCCTTGCTGTGGAATCATCGATTGATCAAATGGGATTCCACAACCAAGCCGCTTGGCGAACGGCGACAAAGTTGGGTCAAGCGACGCTTCTCTTGCGGCAGGAGGATGGAACTTTCGCCGATCCAGCAGGCCAGATCCGGGATTTGAACGATTTCGACGTCCTTTGGTACCATCAGGGTGACGCCATTGCGCGAAACGCCATGTATCATGGGCCCAGCCTGGCTGCAATTCAACGGTTTACCGCGCAGGGGCGTGGTGTCCTCCTATCCGGCGGCGCGTTGGCGATGGCCGCGCCGCTTGGTCTCGAAAGAGCGATACGTCCACAGCGTCATGAACTGGACAACTGGCGGGACCCGGCCGGTATGGCGCCGGTCGAGAAGAACCACCCCGCTTTTCATGGCCTATTAAATAATCAAGACATCGTCTGGCTGAGCCAAGGAGGTTGTCCGGCTGTCGCTGATTTCTATTGGGGCGGTCCCGTTGAAGGCATGATCCTGGCCAAAACACCTTCGGGGCCGGAAAATCCTCTCGTCGAATACAGATTGGGCAAGGGGCGAGTGATCGTCTTTGGATGGCGCTGGCCCGATTACGGCGACTCCAAGAATTCGCATCGTGATAACCTGATTCGGCTAACGTCGAATCTCTTGAACTATCTGGCGGATGCCCAGACTTGGCGCCCTTTCGTCATTCGCTCGGAGTATCCCCCCGCCGCCTCTCCGGATGAACCGGGTGTTTCGCAACAACGATGGCGGGCCTTGCGCATGGCCATTGATGACCTTATGGCGGATTTTCCTGAACGTTATCAAAATGGAGATGTTTACCTCAAGCGCCTGCAAGCGCTCCAAAGGCAACATGACCGCCTCTCACCAGATTCTGATCCGGCTGCTTACGCAGCCATCGAAGAGCAATTTGAAGCATTGAAGAATGAAGCTCTGCTAGCCAATCCACTGCTTGACTTCGACCGGTTGTTGATGATCCGGCGCCGCGCCGATCGATTGGGATTACCGCTAAATTTCAATAGCAATCCGGATTTAGCGCCAACCGGCTACGATAACACGCTGGTTGTTCTCTCTCCCGTTCAACCGGGTGGAGAATTGGAGACCGTCTTCACACCGGAAGGGGATCGATTTATCGGTGATATCGATCTGCACTATGATGCGGATCGATTACTGCTGTCGATTCCTGATCCAAACGGGCGATGGACCGTCGCCGAATTCAACTTGAACAATGGAAAATTAACATGGCTTCCCTTGATCGATGAACCGGACGTGCACAATTACGACGCGTGCTACCTGCCCGATGAGCGCATCATCTTCACCTCGACGGCGCCCTTTATCGGTGTTCCCTGCGTAGGCGGCCGTTCGAAGGTGGCGAATCTCTACATACGCGAATGCGATGGGCGCGTCCGCCGCCTGACTAACGATCAGGATCACAACTGGTGCCCTACGGTTCTCAATAATGGACGGATTCTCTATCAGCGCTGGGAATACGCCGACATCGCGCACGCTTTCATGCGGCTGCTCTTTCACGCGAATCCTGACGGCAGCCGCCAGATGGAGTATTACGGCAGTAACTCGTTTTGGCCGACCGCAATGTTCTACGCCCGGCCGGTTCCGGATCATCCAACGAAAATCATCGCTGTCGTGGGAGGTCATCACGATCTGCCCCGCCAGGGTCAACTCGTTTTATTCGACCCAGCGCGGGGGCGTCATGAAGCTGACGGAGTCGTACAACGCATTCCTGGTTATGGCAAGAAGGTTAAACCAGTTATCCTGGACGGACTTGCCGGAGGGAGTTGGCCCCTGTTTCTGCATCCATTCCCGCTCAGCGAGAACTACTTCCTCGTCTCGTGTCAACCAACAAAAACATCGCTATGGGGCGTATACTTGGTCGATATATTTGATAACTTTGTGTTGCTTTACGAAGAACCCGGCTGGGCGATGCTCGAACCGATTCCGTTACGGAAAACGCTAAGGCAACCCGTGATATCCGATATCATCCAACCGGACCAGAAGGAAGGAGCGGCGCAGCTGATCAACGTTTATTCCGGCCCGGGATTGCGCGGGGTACCGCGTGGTACTGTGAAGTCGCTGCGGCTAATCAGCTACGAATTCACCTTCCATGGCTTCGGTGGCGAGCCGGATCGTGTCGGCTTCGATGGACCTTGGGATGTCAGGCGTATCCTCGGGACGGTTCCGGTGGAGCCCGATGGATCGGCTTTCTTCCGTGTCCCCGCCTATACGCCTGTGGCCGTCCAGCCTCTCGACAGCGAGGGCAAGGCGCTGGCTCTAATGCGAAGTTGGTTTACCGCCATGCCCGGTGAGGTTGTCTCGTGCGTTGGCTGTCACGAACCACAGTATTCCATACCGCCAGCCCAATCGCGGCCAGCCGCTGTATTTCGGGAACCCTCACCGATCAAGCCTTGGTACGGCCCACCACGCGGCTTCTCCTTCGTTCGTGAGGTTCAGCCCGTATTGGACGCCTATTGCGTCCAATGTCACCATGACCGTCCACTGGAGAACGGGCAAACAACGTTCGATCTGACTTCCCGGCCCACTGAACGTATTCCGTCGGCGTTCCAAATGCATTTCACGCCGTCATACATGGCGCTGCGCCGATACCTTCACACTCCCACACTTGAGAGCGACGCTCACATGTTAGCGCCCCGCAATTTCCACGCCGACACGAGCAAACTGATACAAATTCTGCGCGATGATCATTACGGCGTACGGCTTAACGCCGAGGCCTGGGACCGGCTGATTACCTGGATCGACCTGAACGCCCCCGCCCACGGGACATGGAAAGAAGTCGTCAAGCACATCCCCGCCAAAGCCGCCCTTGTGGAACCAGGCGCCGCGCGCCGCCGTGAACTGCATTACCGTTACACCGGGATCGATGAAGATCCTGAGGCGGTCTATCCCGCTGCGGTTCTTACAGCGCCCACTCAAACCAGAACCCTGTCTTCATTGATCCCAAAAGTCATCGTCAGCGCAACCAATGCTAAACTAGAGCGGCAATGTCAAAAACACTCGTTGCCCCCTGAAATAATGAGTGTCACATTGATCGGTGATGTGACTCTAGAACTGGTCCGAATTCCATCCGGTTCATTTGTGATGGGATCAGAACAAGGCTATCCAAATGAACGCCCCGCCCATCCGGTCACTATCTATAACGCCTTCTGGATAGGCCGCTTCGAGATCACCAACCGGCAGTACGCCTGCTTCGATCCTGAACATGACAGTGGTCTGGAAACGGGTGAGGCGTATCAATTCGGGGATTATGAGCGTGGGCGCCCCCTGCGGCGTCCTGAACAACCGGTCGTGCGTGTCTCATGGAATGAGGCGATAGCGTTTTGTGATTGGCTATCGCAGAAGACAGACAAACGGTTCACACTGCCTACCGAAGCGCAGTGGGAATACGCCTGCCGCAGCGGTGGGAACGATCCCCTTTGGTACGGCTCACTCGACGATGACTTCAGCCGCTGCGCGAACCTTTCCGACGCCACGCATTACACCGTCGACTACCCGCATGTTCCAACCGCCCTGCCGCCCTGGCGTCCCGCGGATACGCGTTTCGACGACGGCTGGCGCGTCTCCGCGCCTGTAGGCGCCTTTGAACCGAATCCATGGGGCTTATACGATCTGCACGGTAACGTCGCCGAGTGGACACTCTCGGCATATCTCCCGTATTCTTTTAAGTCAAGCAATCACTCAAATACTCGAACAACTCGCAAGACGGTTCGCGGTGGCTCCTGGCTCGATCGCCCCCGCCGGGCCCGCTCCGCGTTCCGACTGCATTATGAGTCATCGCAAGTCATCCACGACGTCGGTTTCCGCATAGTATGTGAAGATACAACTCCATAAAGATTGAAACGATATCCAAAGATTGAGAAATATTTTTAGTAAAGTAAATGATTAGGAAGATGATATGCGATTTTACACGGCCGAAGCGGGATGGTTACGATGCCGAATCCTCTGATATACCGCGCAAATAAAAAGAACGAGGATCGCTGCGAAGAGAAATTCTTTCAGTTCGCCGATTCGGAGATCATTGACCCATTTTTCATGGGGATAGTACCACTGAAGCGCTTTCTGCGGCCAAGTCAAAATAAAATATCCCAAGTAGGCAGGAATCAATGGCGTTGGACTTAAATAGAGCCGCAGCGGTTCAATGGGAAAAGTACGCTTTCGATACACGAGTGGAATCACGATCCCCCATACAAGGCAGAATAGATCTGATACGTTCCTCAATCGATCGAACGCCTCGATATTATGAAGGGTTAATTCGTTGGCCTTATTCACTCGAGAGATCAAGGGGGAAACATCCTCCGTTTTGAATCCGAAAATACGCTGTCCCCACGTAATCTCCTCTCCCGCAAAAAAAATACAGGCGAGAGTATACAGCGCGAGAAGAAAGATATGAAGACGGACTTTGGATTCTGAACGGATATGTAAAATCGAGACAACGGCGATACCCGCCGCGAAAAGAGACAAAACAACGGTTAACCACTCAATAAAATGATCTTCTTGAATCAGCGTTAAATACAAAGCGCTGTTGATGGGATAGAGTAGAAGGTATGCGGCGCAAAAGACAACAGGCGCCCATGCTCCCCATTTCATCCAGGAACATCCTTCTTTATACGAATCAGTCATTCCACTCCTATCCTTAAATAATAATTAATTGTTAATTTTACTAATCTATTGTAATCATCATTATAAAATTATGGATGGGATGAAACAGATGGAGCCGGTTGTTATTCAAAAAAACTTTGTATCGTCTGGTAAATCCGTTCGGGAGAAGAATCCAAATCGTGAATAGCCGAGGCACGCCAGGGGTGGGATCGTTCTGGATCGGTCGGGCCGAAAAGTCCCACGGATTTGACGCCTAAGGCGCCTGCAATCTGAACTGGTCCCGTATCCCCTCCTACAATGGCGCCGGCATGGCGGATCAGCTCCACCATTTCAGAAATCGTGGTCGGAGGTCCCAGATGGATACGCGTTTTATTCCTATCCGGAATCAGTGTGGCGGTTTCGTCTTTTTTTCCTGGCCCCTGAAGAAATACAACCGGGATTTGACGCTCCGCTAGTAACGCCGCCAGCGCGGTGTAGTGGTTGTACGGCCATTCTTTTGACCGGTTACCACAAAATGGAACGAGAATCACATAGTTTTCGTTCAACAAATGATGGTCTTGCAACCAAGAAGTAATCGCCCGGTTCGCTAAATGATCCGGTGGAAGTGAGAATTCAGGTTCGGCGCGATCGATTCCCAACGGAGAAAGTAGATGGAGATTGCGTTGTAACACATGAGTACAATCGGCAGGGGGATCAATGGGACAATTTGTAAACCAGCGGCTGATTTCTTTCGCTTCGACTTTCCCGTGTCCGATTCGCAAGGGGGCGTGGGTGAGAAAAGCGAGGATAGCGCTTTTTGTGTTACTTTGCACATCGATCGTGACGTCAAACCGCCGTCGCCACAGCCTTCGAGCGAGTGACGCCGCCTCCCGCCAAAGGCGCCAGCGGGATTGCATCTTCCGCCAGCGGGATCGAGGAAAAATGATCAATTCGTCCAATCCCGGCAAATGGCGGATAAGCGGGGCGAAATTATCTTGAATCACCCATGCGATATGGGCGTGAGGGAAGCGTTTCCGAAGAGCCATAAAAACAGGAATCGCGGCCAAACAATCTCCCAAAGCGGACAGACGCACGAGGAGGATTCGGTGGATATTGATGGATCGTTTTTTCATCCGGTAGATAGGAACGAGTGTTTCTAATAACGATGATGGATCATTGAGCCGCTACTCATCCTGCATGCCATACTTAATTCTTATCCGCAGAAATAATCATCTTTAAAACAACCGATTCGTCAAGTGGTTTGGGAAGAAGTGAAAAGACTGTATGATCTGAATAGTCAATATCTTTAGACTCCTTTACGAATCAATGGATTCTGATTATATTCCAGTACTTTAAATGACCTCTACAATCATTTCCATTTTTCCCTTTGTTTCGTATTTGAACAAATTAAAAAACAAAACTATGGAGTTGCTTAAATGAGAAAGATATTTTATTTCACCACTATTGTGTCCATCCTGACAATAGCCAATTTAGGGTTGACACAAGAATCCCCTGCAATTTACGATTTTTCGGGAATGTCAGCCGAAGAGAACGGTCTGATTATTATGGGCGCCGGTTTTGGGGAGTATCCTTTGCCGGATATTTCATTCGGAACAATCCCTGCGGATCAAGGATTCGATGGAGCGACAGACGGACAAGGATGCGCAATCTACGCGCTTCCTGGTAAAGGAATCATGATTTTCACCCAGGCTCTTCCCATACAAACAGCGGCTTTCGTTCGTTGCTCAATTCGAACGGATCATCCGCTCTCCGCAATAACGATCGCCACGGTAGGGCAGGAAACGCCTCAATTTATCTCCACAAATTCTCCTGCGGATGGATCGTACTTTGTCAATCATTACCAGCGTCTCTCGACATTTGTAACTCCACCATCCACTGGATTTCAAGCGGTCATTCAAATCGTGAATACCAGTGAATCGGAGAATTTAACTGTTTATATCGATAATCTCGAGATTTATCCCATCGATTCGGAGACGTATTATCATGGTGAATTTTTGAATAATGATCCCGTGGACCCTGCGATATCATCGCTCGCGGAAGAAGATATTTTACCACTACTCCAAACTCCGTCCCCAACACCTGCCCCCACGGATGAGCCATCAATCCCGGCGGCGTTTACAGAGACGCCAACGATCCCAGCGGCAGCAACGCCGGAACCAACCATTGTAAATACAGAGATCCCAACTCCGGCGCCTACCGCTGAAGTAACGCCAGAACCGGAGAATCCCTTCGCTTATTTAGGGCAGTATTACTCACTTGCTGATTTCTTTGGAGAAACGAGCGGCATCATCACCCATCTCTACGGTTCGGACTATCGAGTAGGATTCAAAAAAACATTAACCGCATATGGTGAATTCCCAGGACAAGGCGGCTACCACAGCCAGCTTCCAGTATCCTTCATTGTAGAAACAATAGACGGGAAAGACACATACCAGGGAATCAATTGCCTTCTCTATTCAATTCGTGAATATGGAGAAAGTGAAGAACTTGTCTATACGACGACCTATTGGATGGCGCAAGATAAATTTGGATGCCTGCGGATCTTACGGACAATGGAAACGGATGAGAGTGGGAATCAAATCAAGGAGGATTATTCCCTGAATCCACGAGTGTATGTTCCCGCTGATGTCCGATTGAATTCGTGGGATGGACGTATTATCGCAGTGAATGAAACCGTACCGGTAAATGAATTTGGCTTTGGACCTTATTCTGAATGTCACGTTCTCCATGATGAATCATCGCTCTATTATCCCGGTCATGTGGATGCGAAAGAAGATTATGGTTATGTGAAACCAGGAATCGGCCTAGTCTGGATTCAATATATATCTGATGGAAATGAATGGGGATGGAAATTATCTGATATTGAATATTCAGACGAAACCGAGCCCACCCAGATTACAATTCAAGGCGTGATTAGTGGAGATGAACCCATCGTTCGTCCATTGAGAAACGCGCAAATTCAAATCGGCGAGAGTTCTAGCGTTACTTCAAATAATGGTTTCTATAAGATTACACTGCCGGCGCCGGGGATGTATCAAATTCATGTAACCGCGTCTGGATATCCCGATTATTACAGTTTGATGGAATTCACTCAATCAGGTCAATTCAATCTAACCTTATCCAATCAGAACTGTATCGATATTCAAGAATACTTCCCAATGCATGTGGGTGATTATTGGAATTACACGATGGAGGATGAATGGGGAGAAGACTTATACCGCGTTCAAATCGATGACACGTATCAAGAGAATGGCGCGCACGGGATGATTCGGAATCATTATGGAACATGGTTTCTTGATATGCTCGCGCCGGATGATGGAGAAATATTTGAATACACAGACGATCAGTTGATCGTTCATGCGGGGATTTCATATGAATATGAAAACGATGATCCGAATCAACAGACAGCCTATGTAATACCCAATAATCCTCTCATTCAGTTTGAGCGATTCGCTCCAATCGGCTTCAGCCAGAGTCAGCGATCCATCCAGACCGCTCCAGATGGATCCCAATTTCCATGGGGCATTCGTTTTTATTCACTTGGATTTGAAACCATTACCGTGCCCGCGGGCACATTTACAAATTGTTTAAAACACCTGATTATTGAAGAAGGCGAAGGAGAGATTGATATTGTTTGGTGGGCTAAAGGGATTGGAGAAGCGATGTCTGTGGAACTCGATGAGGATGGTGGATTCTGTGTGGAAACACTAACCGATGCAAGAGTAAACGATATGTATTACCCAGCCTCGTCCGCGCCCGAACCTACATTGGCCCCAACCTTGGCGCCTACGATGACACCCACGCAGATCCCAGTGCAAACAATCACACAAACACCTACGCCTGAACCCACGGATGCGCCAATTCCAACTTCTACTCCAATGCTTGAACCCACAGATACACCGATCCCAACCTCAACTCCCGCAACGGTGAATCCAAACGATATTGCGCGCGTCTATTGCCCGTTGGATTATGGACGAACGTGGACCTACAGCTACTATGGAACTATGTACGTTACGCAAGTGGAAACGGCGCCCGCTCAACTATGTGGAAAAACGTTATTTAATGAATTGGACGGCGCGGACGGTTCCCGGCAGTTTTATGCGTTCGAATCAGGCGCGCTTCTCCAGTACGCGACTTATGTAAATAATAATTATAGTTATTTTTGCAGCAATCCAATGCGCATCATTGATAATAATCTACGCGACCAAAAACAATATACTACAACCATTGTTGTGGAAGGATATTCCGCAAAGATGACCTTTATCTATGACTACGTGGACCGAGTCAGCGTTCCATATGGCGTATTTGATGACTGTTATGAGGCGTCTGTCGTTATTAATGTGATGGGAATCGATATCAATTCGGAGGCTTTTGTCATGGCGCCCCATGTTGGAAAAATTAAAATCGGCGCCATCGATCCAGTCACGTTGGATTTCTCAGGATATATGGAATTGACCGATACAAATTTCGGGAGCAGTCAATCCAGTGGAAAAATCATTCAAATGAAGTCCACCGAAGCGGATAAAATCGATCCAATTCCAGTGACAGATAGCATTCGTTTAATTCAAAGGATCATTGAGAAAAATAGAGACGCTCTCAAACTATATTAATAATAACAATTACTGGTAATTCAATTTAGTTAAAGTTACCCTCATGGCTGTTTTGTATTATACAAAATCTTTCAGCATCATGAATTCATAGATAGCCCCTAAAATTTATAAAATATAAGAAAAATAAATTTCCTTTTCATTATTATATTTATATACATATGATAAACCAACTGGATTAGGGATTTAACAATTCGATACTATATGACTTTTATCTCAACTATATGACTTTTATCTCAAAAATTACCCTCTTCAAAGCTAACTAAATATAGATTGCTTCCTAACCTTTTCCTAACAATAGATGAATAAGATCTTCTTTTGATTAGATCGAAGTTAAAATGAATGATATCTATTCGATTTTTTACTCTCTACTGGAGTCCATCTATGAGTTTGGCAAATGTTCTCGTTGTCGATGATGAAGAAGATATTTTAAACCTCGTCGAATACAATCTGTTAAAAAATCACTTTGAGGTTTCCTGTGTTACGACAGGAGAAGAAGCATTGCAACATGTTTCTCAATCAAAGCCGGATATCATCATCTTGGATTTAATGCTGCCAGAGATTGATGGTTTGGAAGTCTGCCGCCGTTTGAAGCAAAATGAGGCGTCCAAAGATATTCCGATCATTATGCTCACAGCGAAAGGCGAAGAAAAAGATGTCGTCAAAGGCTTGGAACTCGGCGCCGATGATTACATTACAAAACCATTCAGCCCGAAAATCCTGATCGCGCGATGCAACGCAGTGCTGCGCCGCACCCAGCTTTGGGAGAATGAAGATTCCGAGGAAAAGATTAAAATCCATGAAATAGAGATCCATCCGGGACGGTTTCAAGCGTTTATCCGTAGTGAACTAGTCGATCTTACATTAACGGAATTTCGTATTTTACAGCTATTGGCGAAACGGCCGGGCTGGGTTTTTACCCGCAATCAAATTATTGATTCGATTCATGGTTCGGATTATCCAGTAACCGATCGCTCGGTTGACGTACAGATTGTCGGATTGCGCAAAAAAATCGGTGAATGCGGCAACTATATCGAAACGGTCCGTGGCGTTGGATATCGATTCAAGGAATAAAGCCACTGACTGCTCTCAGTTCCTAAACGATTACAAATCCAGAAAATTTGATGAACGAGATTATCGTATGCCTCGAAGAAAATTACTCTGGCGGCTTTATCCAACCTATTTAATTATCATTTTGATTTCGTTATGTTCTACGGCATGGCTGATTTCTCAGACGATTCGTAATACATATTACGAAATAATGAAGCAAGATTTAACCATTCGCGCACAGGTAGTAAAGCGTAACTTAATATTAAAAAACCAACCATTGGATGTTACATGGGTCGATCCGTTATGCTTAGAGTTAAATCAGATACTACAAACTCGGATTACAGTTATTCGTCCAAATGGAGAGGTAATAGGTGAATCGGATGACAATCCCAACGAAATGGAAAACCACCACGACCGGCCGGAAATTTTAGAATCGATGCAAGGTCAGGTTGGAATGTCCGTACGATTCAGCCATACACTCCAAAAATCAATGATGTATGTCGCCATACCGATTAAGAAAGGGAATCAAATAATCGGTGTCGCGCGAACCTCGCTCCCCGCAACCTCAGTTGAACTCACCTTAAATTCGATCTATTATTCGATCGCATTAGGGGGAGTGGTCATCGCCATCATTTCCGCAATCATTAGCCTCATCTTCTCCCGGAAAATTACGAAACCGATCGAACAGCTGAAAAAGGGAGTCGAGCGCTTTTCCCGTGGTGATTTTAATACAAAACTCCCTATTCCACATTCCGAAGAATTGGCGGCGCTCGCGGACGCGATGAATCATATGGGAATGCAGCTCGACAATCGGCTTAAAACTATCATCCAACAGAAAAAAACAGCAAGAGGCGATCTTTTCAAGTATGATTGAAGGTGTTCTGGCCATTAGCCATGAAAAAAGAATCATCACACTGAACCGGACCGCGGCCGAATGTGTTGGACTCGAATTAGAGCAAGCCATCAATAAAAATATTCTTGATGTGATCCATCATGATCCATTGCTTCAATTTTTCTTGCAAGCGCTCGATTCGGAAATCCCCATTGAAAGTGAGATCAACGGGGATGCCCAACGCTGTTTCCAAGCGAAAGGCGCCCCACTGATGGATTCGGAAGAACATCAACTCGGCGCAGTCATTGTTTTACATGATATTACCGCCTTGCGCCGGTTGGAAAACGTCCGTAGTGATTTTGTCGCGAATGTGTCTCATGAATTAAAAACTCCCATTACATCCATCAAAGGTTATGTTGAAACCCTTTTGGACGGCGCGCTGAATGATGATGAAAACGTCGAGCGCTTTTTGACAATCATATTAAAACAATCCGACCGCTTAAACTTAATCATTGAAGATTTACTCAGCCTATCCCGCATCGAAAAAGATAAAAAGCATGATTCGATCTCATTGATAGAACAATTACTTCCGCCCATTGTTCTATCCTCGGTAGAATGCTGCCGCCAAAAGGCTATGGAAAAAAATATTTCCATCGTAATGGATGGCGCCCCGGCGACTCAAATCGAAGCGAACGCCCAGCTTTTGGAACAAGCGATTATCAACTTAATCGATAACGCGATTAAATACAGTGAAGACAACGCCGAAGTGCGCATCGCATGGCGGGTCAATGAGAAGGGAATTTATCTTCAAGTCGAGGACCAAGGGGTTGGGATTGCAAGCGAGCACATCCCCCGGCTATTCGAGCGCTTTTACCGGGTAGACAAAGCCCGTAGCCGAAAACAAGGAGGGACAGGCTTAGGTCTATCGATCGTAAAACATATCGTACAAGCGCATCGGGGAACGATTTCCGTTGACAGCCAACCCGGCATAGGAAGTGTCTTTACGATTCAATTTCCCAATCCCTTAACAGATACATCCATGTAATCGAAATACATCTTTAACCATCCTTCATTCATGAGAGATTGAAAGACACTTCACCCAACTTCAATGACGAATCCTCCTACGAAAACAAAAGAAAAAAATTAAGGATTCAAAGCCTGAAGAAAAGAAACACCGTTCTTCTTAGTAACGTGCATTAAACATTTCTCGCTTATTGGAAAAACCTTCACTTTTAGAATTCATACTTAACAGTCAGAATACAGTTCTGACACCACCTTATCTAACATATTGATTCTATATAATCTTAACACAAATTAACGCAACATTTTTGTCATTTCATATATTCAAGAATTGTTAAATATTTGCATAAATATTTATAAAATCCATCCATTTCTTTTCAATACTTCGTCACATTCTAACAATTCATTAATGTAAGACTAACATAAAGATTTTATAGTACACACTTGTGTTTACCAATCTTGCGATTGGAAATCGAAAAGAATTGTAAAAAGGGAGGGAGCTGGATCTTTTGTCATTAATAGGATACGGCAGAGACTTCCCCAAAAAAAGAAAGGAACATGAAAGCATGAACAAAGGAAAAGGATTACTGTTTCTGGTCGCAGGGATCTGCGTTGTAATCGCGAGCGCCGCGTCAGCGGCCATTGTGCCAGTTTCAGAGAACATCAGCGAGTCTGAAACATGGACAGCGGATAATGTTTACAATTTGCAGCAGCAGATTTATGTTCTCCCAGGCGCGACCCTTACGATTGAAGCAGGCGCTTTGGTGCAAAGCGACGAAGGCGTTGGGGGAAGTTTAGCCGTTTGCCGCGGCGCCAGGATTTATGTCAACGGAACACAAGACAATCCCGTTATCATGACTTCTACAAAAGACAATTTGACTTCCTGGCATGAAGGCGCCAACGAATGGGGCAACCTGACCATCATGGGGAACGCCTTGATCTCCGCCTCTCACTATGACGGTCAGCCGGTTGGAAGCAACACTAAAGAACCGACCGGGCTGAATGAAAAACAGATGGAAGGTTTAGTGGCCGCCGATGAAAACGACACGAAAGTGATTTATGGTGGCGCGGATGATGATGACAACAGTGGTTCGATCAGCTATCTTTCCATCCGGTACGGTGGAAAAGTGATCGGTCTCGCGAATGAATTAAATGGATTGTCACTTGGTGGTATCGGCCGTGGCACAACAATCGATCACGTTGAAATTATGAATAACGTTGACGATGGTATCGAAATTTGGGGCGGCACAGTTAATTTGAAACATGTCTCGATTTGGAATGTTGGCGATGACAGTTTCGACGTCGACGAAGGTTGGCGTGGCAAAGCGCAATATGGTTTGATTGTACAAGGGTACAGCCTTGACGATAGTCAGGGATCCGGTGTCGGTGACAATTGTTTTGAAACAGACGGCGCAGAAGATTCCGACGCTCAACCGGTCACGACTGCGGCGATTTACAACTTTACCGTTGTTGGACAGCCGATTGATGGTGATGGTGGAACCACGTGGCGTGACAACGCGCATGTGCAGTACCACAATTGCATTTTCATGGACTTGGGTGAAAAACTAGTCCGTTTTGATAATGAAGATGGAGACGGCGCGCTTGGGTATGGATACAACGGTACCCTATCCTGGGAAGACGCATGGACCACGGAATATACTTATACATCACCCATCAACATTGGAACCGCCGATCCCGCCGCGCTTTATACCGCGCAGACATCCGGCATGCTTTGTGAAATCACGGATAGTGTGTTCTATAACAACTTGCACGCGGACGCTTACACGGAAGCCGAAGCGCGTGGCGTTCTCAATGCGGAAAAAAATAATGTTGTCGCCAATCAATCACCGATTCAAGAAGTGGTTCGCGGCAGCCTCGTGACCAAGGGCGGCAAACAAATGGTTCCGGTTCTTTTCATTAATCCGTTGGCCGCGAATGACGCTCTGTCCAGCGCAGCGGCTGCGCCGGCTGATGGTTTTTTTGAAGCTGCGCAATACCGTGGTGGTTTTGACGGCGAAAACAACTGGCTGTCTGGTTGGACCGCCGCTTCCGCTTACAATATGACCGGCGCCGAATTCTCCAGCGCTTCCAACTTTGAATTGTATTAATTATCTCTATTCGTTTCACCAATTATTGATGTCAATTACTCAATGAAATCTTACTTAGCGAACTGACAGCAGCGCATCATGGCTCTGCTTTCAGTTCGCTTTTCCTTGTTATCACACGATTAAAATGGTTCTCCCCTCATGTCAAGTGTTTACATGGATAACAAGATCGATCCAATTTCAGAATTAATGGGTGATGTTTATTAGGTAGTCATGGGGATAAGATGATTACTGTAAAATAGGGTACACTTTTATGAAAAGAGATTTATTCATCCCAACAATCAAAACGATATATTATTTTCCCCTTATCTTAGGAACGTGCGCAATCAATATTGTTATCGTGAATCAATGCGATGGTATAACAACCAAAGATTCGAAAATCCAAAGCGCAACAGTTTCTTTTACCGATCCAACACTCGCTGACTTTCAAAACAAATTGCTGGATTTGGCGATGGACGCGGCGGCCGTTATTCCCATCCACCCTCATCAAAAAGACCGCGCTAAACAACAAGAAGATGTTGTTAAAACATGTTTGGAACTTGGTCAATATAAGAGAGCCCAAAATTATTGTGAAACAATAAAGAATTGGCGAAAGGGCTTATGTTACGCTCACTTAGCATATTACTGCGCTCAACAGGGGGATGAGGAAACTATGCAGGGCTGGATCGATCGAGCGGCGCCGATCGCCGCTGGTCTTGATGATTGGCGCCAAGACCGGATTCGAGTACAAATCGCCCAAGCCTGCACATGGGTAGAACAAACTGAACAAGCCAATCAATTCACAAAGGAGGTTGTGGAATCGGAACGGGGTAAACTCGCGCACGTCCAAGTCATGCGCAGTGATGACAATACCCTGAATGAGATAGAACAATTATTAACAATCGATTTTGCAAAAACTGATTTCGACAGCGCCAATCATACATTGCAAGCATACACTCAATTGTACAAGCGCTTCTACTCAAACGAGAAAAAAAGAGATTCCATCGAAGAGAAAATCAAATCTTCTTGGGGTTCAATTCCTGCTTTTATCCGTATAGATTTACTGGAAGAACTGGCGGAATGCGCGCTTGAGAATGCGGATCAGAGCAAAGCAACTTCGCTCATCAACGATATGCAAGACCTCGTCGATCAATATCAATGGCGATTGGAACACCGAATTCCCTTGATCGCAAAGATCGTCCAATTGGAATATCGAACAGGCGCCAAAGAGAAAGCCCATTCAAACGCTAATAAGGTCTTTGCTCGTTTTAAAAAAGAGCGCGACAAAATCGTTAACATTTGGCGCGCCGGAGCGCTTCGTCCTCTCGCGGAAGCATATCAACTCATGGGAAGCGAAGAGGACGCCCTTTTTATTTATAAAACCGCCGTCGAAGAAGGAACAGCCAATCCCAATTCAAGACCCCGCGCGGAAGATTTAACCGCTACCTGTTGTTCAATGGCTCTTTCCGCCGTCGAAGCAGACAAGGAACTCTGGGCAAAACTCAAACAAATCTATGAGGGATTAGAAGAACCATGGTAAAACGGCGTATCGGTTATTGGCTTTTTATATGGTTTGGATTGTTACCTTCGTTTGCTTCATTCGCGCAGCAAGCCGGTAGTATACGCGGTATGATTTATGACAAAGATTTCGACGCTCCACTACCCGCCGCTAAAATCACAATCACAGAAACAGGGGATACAGCGCTCTCCACGGATGAAGGGAATTATGTCTTTCACCAGATTATGCCGGGAACATATACACTTGTATTCAGAAAAGATGGATATACGCAGCAAGTCAAAGCCAACGTGATTGTCACACCAGGCCAAATGACGGAAATTGACGTGTGGCTCGCCGGTGATTTTGTAGAGATGGAAGAATTCGTCGTGCAGGATGTGCAAATCGGGATGGAGACGGAAGCGGCCCTGCTCGAACTGCGAATGGATAGTCCCGCGTTGATGGATTCGATTAGCGCGGATTTAATGAGCCAGGCGGGCGCGAGTGACGCGGCTGGAGCGCTGAAATTAGTCGCGGGCGCATCCGTTCAAGATGGAAAATACGCCGTTATTCGAGGTCTTCCCGACCGATATGTGAATTCACAGATGAACGGTGTACGGCTGCCCACCGCCGACGCGGATAAACGGGCGGTGCAATTGGATCAATTCCCAGCGGCGGCGATCGAAAGCGTTCAAGTCAGTAAAACGTTCACGCCGGACCAGCAAGGGGACGCGTCCGGTGGCGCGGTGAACGTCACCCTCAAAGGGATTCCGCAAGAAACCGTCTATAAATTCAGCAGTCAAATGAGTTTTAACTCGCAGGTGACCGGCGAGAGTAATTTTCTAACCTACAACGGGGGAGGCGTCAACTTTTTTGGGAAAGACAACCGCGCGGTTCCAGCGAATGGCGATTTTAGTGACACGGTTGGAGTCTCGTTTGGCGACGCGCCATTTGATTATAAATGGTCGGCAGCGAGTGGTGGAAAACATGATTTTGACGCCGGTTTTACTCTCGGTGGTTTAGCCAGTTTCTTTTATGAGCGGGATAGTTCCTTTTATGACAATGGGATTGACGATAAATATTGGGTTCTCAAACCAGGAGATTCCATGTCGCCTCAATATATCCAGGGAACTCCCACGCAAAGCGATTTTAAAACACAACTATTTGATGTGACACAGGGTTCGGAAGAAGTGAAATGGGGCGCCCTAGGGATTGTGGGGATTGAAACAGAAAATCATTTATTGCAATTGTCTACCTTATATACTCACGTAGCGGAGGATACCGCCACTCTGGCGGAAGACACACGCGGGAAAGAGTATTATTTTCCCGGTTACGATCCGAACGATCCAAACAATCATGGCAACCGCGAACGGGACGCGGCGCCGTATCTGCGAACAGAAACTCTCGAATATACGGAACGTTCTACATACACGTTGCAACTTCATGGGAGTCATACCCTTCCCGATCCCAACTTGGAAATCACGGATTTTTTCTCGACTCTCAATCCCGAATTGGATTGGGGAATCTCCCGCAACTCGGCGGAAATGTATCAACCGGACAAACGCCAATTCGGTTCGTTATGGTGGGCGGAAGCTTACAATCCAGGTTACCCTCCCTATATTGATCCCTTCTACGAACCGTCCATCTTCCGGCCATTTAAACCAGCCGCAAATTTCACATTAGGAAATCTACAGCGAATCTGGAAGAATATAACCGAAACAAGCGATCAATACTTTTTTGACCTTAAATTCCCATTTGAACAATGGACGGGAGATGAAGGCTATATTAAAAGCGGATTTTTCTATGATACTGTCCAGCGTGAATACAATCAGGATTCGTTCAGCAACTTTAGTGACACCAGTTCCCAATACGAAGCGCCTTGGGAAACGTTTTGGAGCGGGAACTTTCCGTTGGATGAGCATGTTGTCACCCCGGCGGAAATCGATGTCGATTATGATGGAGAACAGGATATTCTGGCGGGGTATTCAATGACTGATCTACCGTTGAATTCGATGTTTAAAATCATTGGCGGCGCGCGGTATGAAAAAACGGATATCGGCATCGTCAACTATCCTGAAGGGGATGTGACCTGGATTCCTCCCGTCGCGTCCGGATCGGTAGAATTAACTCCAGGCGCAGCGGATGTTTCATACGCGCAAAGTGATCTGCTTCCTTCGATCGGCTTAGTCTTTACACCGTTCGAAACCATTAAACTCCGCAGTTCCTACAGCCAAACGGTGGCCCGTCAGACGTTTAAAGAGCTGACACCGATTCAGCAACAGGAGTATTTGGGCGGGGATGTCTTCATCGGGAATCCATTTTTAAAGATGAGCGATCTGAAGAATTACGATCTACGGTTGGATTACGCGCCCTATGAAGGTGGACTGATTTCTCTGTCCTATTTCTACAAAGACATTGAAGATCCAATTGAATATGTGCAGCGCATCGCTGATTTCGCCTATACAACGCCGGTTAATTATCCGAAAGGAGAACTGAGCGGTTATGAACTCGAAATCCGTCAACAATTGGGCCGGTTTTGGAGTCCACTCAATGGTCTGTCAATCGGAGCCAATGCCACGTGGATAAACTCAGAGGTGACTCTTCCCAATGATGAAGCCGCGCTGTTTGAAGAGCCGAATATCATGGCTCCAATGCTAACACGGGATATGACAAACGCCCCCGAACATCTATATAATTTCTTCCTCACCTATGACTTTACGGAATTAGGCGCGCCAGGAACCCAAGCCAGTCTGTTTTATACCGTTCGTGGCGACACACTGACAGCGGGAGCAGGTCAATCAAAGGGCAAATTTGTCCCTAACGTCTATGAGAAAGAATATGGAACGCTCAACCTGAGCGCGACCTATCAAATTAGGGAAAATTGGAAACTGAAATTCCAAGCGAAAAATCTGCTTGATCCAGAAATCAAGTCTGTCTATCGGTCGAAATATATCGATGGAGATATTACAAAGACCTCGTATACGAAAGGGATGGAGTTTTCCATATCCGTAAGCGCCACATTTTGATGAAAATTTATTTAAATACAGTAATATCAATAACTTAATTTATTAAAAATCTCTCATTGAAAAGTTGATTAAATTGAAGAGACAACATTAATCAACAATACATAAACATAATTCTAACATTACACAAATAAAAAACTGACAGTCATTCCATAATATTTGATACGTGAAGGTGTGTATTTTTCGTGTTTCTAGAGAACGCTCTTATCCAAAAAAAGGCCTCCTAGTGAGAATCAGAACAATAATTCATATCCACAGATCAAATTCATCCCCTATGCTTTTCCATTTTTTTAGAGAGAAATTCCCAACCATAGCGCGAACGCTTTTACTCGCATGTTGGCTCTCTCTTTTCCCTTTTTCCACTTTAGCCGCTGAAAAAAACGGGGCCACGATTGATGATACCCGGACCGCGCTCGAACAATGGGTGGAAACACAACGCGTCATCTCAAAAGAAAAACGGGATCTCGAACTTGCGAAAGAGATGCTGAATGAGAGAATTGCGATTGTCCAGCGCGAGATTCAATCCCTGAAAGAGAAAATGGCGGAGACGAAGAAAAGCATCGCCGAAGCGGATAAAAAACGCGCGGAGATGATGGATGAGAATGAGAAATTAAAAACAGCGTCGACCGGTCTCGAAACTCTTTGTACTACCTTAGAGGAGAAAACGAAGACATTTCTCCCACGGTTACCCGATCCCATCCGGGAGCATGTAAAACCTTTAAGCCAACGCATTCAGACCAATTCGGAAGAAAAAAAAGAAACCCTTTCTGCACGATTTCAAAATATTGTAGGCATTTTGAATGAAATCGATAAATTCAACCAAGATATCAAAGTCACAAGCGAAGTCCGTTCTTTACCGGATGGAACAAACGCCGAAGTGACGGCTATGTATCTCGGTATCGGTCAGGGGTACTACACCGGAGCCAAAGGAACCATCGCCGGTATTGGAACCGCTTCAGAAACCGGCTGGGTTTGGAAATCCATGAATGAAGCCACCGCGGCGATTACAAAAGCGATTGCAATCTTGAAAAACGAAGAAGCCGCTTCGTTTGTCCATCTACCAATTGAGATTCAATAATCTGTGAAACGGATGCATCATGAAAATAAACATTGGCCTTATCCTGTTTTTCTTAGTGATTACTTCACTGACAGTTTCCGCGCAAAATTCGGCGCCCGCCGATGAAAATACATTTAACCAAGCGGCGCAATCCTTTCAACAACGGCTTGAAGCGAGTGTCGCTGAACTGAACCGGTTGCGTGAACAGACTGTTGAAGAAAAGGTTCCACTGAGCCGGAAACTCAATAATCTCGAGAATGAATTAACTAAAATCCGCGCGGAGTATCAGCAGACAGCGCGGATGCTCGATAGCCGGACGCTGGATCTAAACAATCTGCGCACGGATATCAAAACCAGAAAAGAAGAATCCCTTTACCTTTCCAACCTGCTGAGTGAATACATTCGGAATTTTGAATCGCGCCTGCATATCTCGGAGATCGACCGCTATGAAGACGCGCTGGAAAAAGCAAAATTGGCGGCCGAAAACAGTTCTCTTTCTGAACATGAGGTTCATGAGACGCAGGCCGGTATTCTGACCGTATCCCTGGAACGTTTAAATGACGCGCTCGGAGGAACCCGCTTTGAAGGTACCGCCGTGGATTCCAACGGAATAGTTAAACCAGGCGCATTCGTTCTGGTGGGGCCGGCGGCGTTGTTTCAATCCAAGGATGGCGAAGCCATTGGAACCGCCGAACAGCGTTTAGGTTCTCTCGAGCCCGCGGTGATTCCATTCAGCGTCCCTGAAGACACCGGCGCGGCGCAAGAGTTTATGTCCAACACCGGCGGCGCTTTCTTGTTGGATCCGACTCTTGGGACCGCTCATAAAATTGAAGAAACGCAAGAATCGCTTATCGACCATATTAAAAAAGGCGGTGTGGTCATGTACCCGATCTTCACCTTGGCCGGCGCCGCGCTTTTAGTGGCTATTATCAAATGGCTGGGGATGATATTCACACGCAAGCCCTCACAAAAACGGATTCGCGCTTTATTGAACGCGGTTGCTGAGCGAAATAAAAAAATCGCTATTGAAAAAGCCAAAGCCATCAAAGGTCCAGTCGGAAAAATGCTGCAGGCTGGTGTAGACTACCTCGAAGAACCGCGTGAATTGGTTGAAGAGGTGATGTACGAAAAAATGCTATCCACACGCTTGAAACTGGAACGCTTTTTACCGTTCATCGCCATCAGCGCCGCGTCCGCGCCTTTGCTTGGGCTGCTGGGAACCGTTACGGGTATTAAAAAAACACGTTTAAATTGATTACGATTTTTGGTTCGGGCGATGTAAAAACTCTTTCCGGCGGAATATCTGAAGCGCTGATCACTACAGAATTTGGTTTGATTGTCGCGATTCCTTCGCTGTTGATCCACGCGTTCCTCTCACGGAACGCGCGCGGTATGATCAACCAGATGGAAAAAGCCGGAGTCGCTCTCATCAACCAAATTGGAAAAACACCATATCTCCCCAAACTGACGAAGAAAGAAACTGAATTGTTGTATCGCAAAGAAGAGAAAACTCTTTTGCCCTCGCTCATAGGCGATCTAAAACCAGTCTATAGTGAACCGGAAAAACAATCCACGAAAAAAGCGATCTCTACACATACGAATCACCAGATGTTCAGCATCAGCAAAAATGCGACAGTCGCCGAAGCCATTCAACAAATCCGACAGGCAGGTATACAGGAAGTAATTGACACACTCTTTGTGATTGATGAGAATGGCAAATTCATCGGCCATGTCGCCGCTGGTTCCCTCTTAACCCGCCCGGAAGATACGCGGATCGAAACGTTGGTCGAAGGCCATCCCCGATTTGTGCGTGTGGACGCCCATGAGAGTGAAGTGGAAAACTCTTTCAACGAACACAATTTGATGCGTTTACCGATTCTCGATCACGACGATCAGCTAGTAGGTCATGTCAGCTGCGCTGGAAGCGGTAAGTCAAATGGAAACGGGAATGAATAATGAATGAATTGAGCGTCCATTTGACAACGCTGTGGGAACAGGCGATCGAGATTTGGCTGGCGGGTGGCTGGGCGATGATCGCGATCGCGATTATCTCATTTGTTATGTTTGGCTTAGGTTCGCACGTACATCTCCGGCTTTTAGGGAAAGGTTTCACATCGACACGCGAAAAAACGTGGCGCCGCTGGATCAATCACCCAGAAGAACGGAAAGGGCCGATCGGTGAATTACTCAATTTTGTAACGGGCGCTAAAACGCTCAAGGATTCCTCTATTTTCTTTGAGGAATTGCAGGCGACAGAAATCACTCCTTTCGAACGGGATTTACGAGTGATGAAAATCTGCGTGAGCGCCGCTCCTTTGATGGGCCTTCTTGGCACCGTCACAGGCATGCTCGCTACCTTCGCCGCCCTCGCCTCCGGTTCGGGAGGTGACAAAACGATGAGTCTCGTGGCGGAAGGAATTTCGGAGGCTTTGATTACGACGGAAACAGGCTTAGTCATCGCATTGCCGGGACTCTTTTTGCAATATCAACTCACACGGAAACTGGAACGATACAAAGCGTTTCTAGCTCACCTAGAAACAGTCTGCGCTCAGAATCTCTATAAGAAAATCCATAAGAACCATCATGATTAAGATCGCAACCTGCAAATGAAAATGAGTCGCGGGAACTAATTCGAACGAGAAAGCCTTAGGAACTCATTTTCATATAAAAAATCTGAGTCTTCCCGATGTGGATTGATATATCGAAGTACAATTAAATCCTGCAATCCCATCAAACGAATTTAATTAATCCCTTCATGTGGAAACAAGAAAGATAAAAGCAGAGAGGTAACTATGGGCCGTTTTCAACAATCGACAATGGATAGCGGCAGTGAAGCGGGGATCGATATCTCCCCGCTGATGGACTGTGTATTCATATTGCTGATTTTCTTTATCGTGACGACAACATTTGTGGAAGAGACGGGTATTGAAGTCGATAAACCACAAGCCGCCTCTTCTGTCCGGCTGGAAAAAAACGCCTCTTCGCTATTTCATGTGGGTAGAGGGTAGAACCTCGAGAAGATTACATTCCAATTTTCCTCTGCCAAACAGATGGTTACGATCAACTTGTAGACGTTTCGATATCTGTTAAGCGACAAGTATTTTGCAGTAGGATTGCCCTCCATCGATCCGTTTGCGGGTCTGGATTTTATCGAAGAAAAAAGAACCATATCTTTATGTGCCGCATGCTTGTGGAGTCTGTGGTCAGGCGCCTCAATAATCTTTCTCATTCCCCCTAATCTTTCGCAGGTGGCTGTCCAAATCTTGTGGGCAAACCGGCAGGAACTTTCTCTTCTCACCCAGAGTATCGGCGGTTTGTCCATAAGATGGCAGAATCCACAAGCCCTCACTCGTTCGGATTACTGATCATGAATCGCAGACCGGAGAGACTCAGCCGGTTTCATCCGGTGTCTTTTGCTTAGTTTGGCGGCTTGCCTGCAGAAACGGGAACGATTCAAGCCGTATTACTATTTCGTGTGGGGCGAGGGAAGAACCTTGGGAAGATTGAATTCCAACTTGCTTCCAATCAAATAGATGGTAGTGATTAAATTGTTGACGTTGCGATAGCCTCTCGCACGGGCCTTGGCGGCTTGGATCAGGCTATTCATCCCCTCCAACAGACCATTGTTGATTCGCGAAGTAAACCAACGCACCACACCAGCCCAGTGCTCCTTGATCGTTTTCGCGGCCTTGATCATAGGCTCAATCCGGCTGTGAGTCGCCCAATAATACCACTTTTTAAGAAACGATTCCCCCTCCTCCGGATCGTCGAACGAAAACACGTCTTGGAACACGGATCGCAGATGGTAGGCTTTCACCGTCTTCAATTTGCTCCCTCGTACATCTTGAAAAATTTCGTTCCGTTTCTTCTCTTGCTTGTCCGTGAGATTCCATTCATTCTTCAGCCAAATATACTTCGTCCCCTTCAATAATTCGGGATAAATCGCTTGGTCTTGTTTGCGCACTTCGTCCACAGCTTGATTGATAATCCTCATCAGGTGGTATTCATCAAATGTCATTTCGGCGGCCGGGAAATTGGCTTCAATCCCGGATTGAAACGCCTGGGACATATCCAAACAAAATTCCTCCACCTGCTCCGCCTTTCCGTTATGCGTCTCTAAATCCTCTTTGAACGCCCCCACCGTTTGAGCGTCCTTTCCATCGGTGGCAAACATCACGCTGCGCTCGTCCAAATCCATGAATACGCTGACATAATTGTGCCCTTTGGCCTTTGAGGTCTCATCCACCCCCACCGCCTTCACTCCCGAAAAATCCTCCCTCTCTCGCGCGTCCATCACATAATGAGTCAGCACTCGCCAAATCAGCGTGTCATATTCTCCGACCACTCGGCTGATCGCATTGGCCGTCATCCCATTCTCCGCCAGTGCCATGACCAACGCTTCAAATAACAACGTAAATCCCGCCCCCGGACGGGCCCAGGGAAGATTCACTGTCTTGACTTTATGATTGGGACATTTCACACGAGGTTGCCGGGCGTGTAAATACGTCTCATACTGAAAGAAATTCAGATGCCTCCAAGTGCGTCGTTTCGTATCATGCACTCCACACAGGTTCCCGCATTCGGGACAGGGAAACAGACTCCCCTCGGGAAAGTCCAGCGTGAGGTGCAAGGTTTTTTCTTCCTCAGGAAACTCGGCCTGGACGACCTGCCATGGCTCACTCAAACCTAACGCTAACCGGAATAATTCTTGGTTCTTCATTCTCTTCCTTCTCTCTCTCTCTCTCTCTTGGGATTGGGATCTTTGCCTTTAGCCTGGGCGGAGGATCGGACCTTGCGGGGACGCGAACTGAGTGCTGACCAAGAAGACTGTCGAAGGACGGTCTAGCACCGCCCTTCTTGTTAGTTTATCTCGTCGGGATTGGTACGTAAGCGATATATCTTCGGGAGGATGGAGGAAAGCCTTCCCCAAATCTACCCACTCGATTCAGCGAAGAGCCAAAAAAACAGCATTCTCATTGCGTTGACCGAGAAGGGAGAAGTTGTTTACGGAGGACGGGAGATTGGAATCAGCGGTGTGCAGCCGCTTGTCAAACGTATGCTCCAAAAAGAAGAAATCCCAGTCATTATTCAAGCCGACGCGGCCGCTAAATCGGGAATGCTCGTTCGCATTCTTGACGAAGCGAAGCTGGCCGGAGCCGAAAAGATCAGTGTCGCGACACGTAAAATGTAAATTGTCGTATAGAACTTATGAGAAAGCGTAAAAAAAGTCCGTTTTGGGTGATCCGTGAACTGTTCCATCGTGTCCTCGTTTTTGTTTGCGCGGCAGGATTAACTCTTCTTTTTTTCCTTGTCCTGCCGTTAATGCAAACACTCACCAAACCTCCGGCGAATGATTTGATCGTTCGTACCGTCGACACTGCCAAACTCGACGCGCCGGATCCTCCGCTCGAATCGGAACCGGAAGAAGAACCCGAGCCGGAACCGGAACCACCCAAGTTAATGGAAGACGCTCCACCTCTCGATCTTTCCCAACTGGAGGTTCCAATTTCACCCGATCGAGTCCGCTTAACACAAGGAGAACTGAAACTGTGGAACGATCCGGAATTTAAATTCAGGGGATGAGGAAGTCAAAGTACTCGAGGAAATTGTCGCAATCGATCCACTGGATGGAGAGGCGCTTATTCTGCTGGGACAACACAGCAGCCGGATGGGTGATTTGGAAAAAGCGATTTTCTACTACGAACGGGCCGCGAGTATCGAGAAATATGAAGCCGACGCGAAACTCCGCCACGCGCAAGTTTTAGTCAACCAAAGTAAATACGCCGAAGCCCTGCCGCTGCTCCGCCGCGCGCAGCTCCTGGAACCTCGCGAAAACATACAAGAATTCCTTGAACAAGTCGAACGAATCGCGAAGACGCAATAGAAATCAGTACTACGATTGCTATTCAATCAGTTCCCTTCCCTTTCCCACGGCGCATTGTACTTCGAAGTTTCCGTTCCAAAAGTCAATGAAACTTGGAGACCGCTGGCCTGCGAGGTATAGAAAACTCTTCCATTTGAAACTGCCGCGCCCAGGCATTCACGCGAGTCGATCGCTGGTCCCGTGGAAACTAATTGACTCTCTTTGGATAAATCGACCATATCCATATTCGCTCCCATCAGATATGGTTCGGATAACGCAAAGCGGGTACAAGCGTAATTATTGTTGAAGCGGGATACGATCTTACCAGTTTTTTTATCGAGAACATGACCGTCTCCCCGGATGGCGTTGGAGAAGATCAAGTCATCTCCCACGCTGATTACATTCACCGCCGATTTAACCGGATCCGATCGCCAGATCAACGAGCCGTCCCTGGCGTCCAGGCAGTGGATATACCGCTCTTCCGTTTTCTCGTCCGGTTGGTTGTATCCACCAAGGTATAAACGCCCATCTTTTCCAGAGAGCGTACAACCCGCTGTGACATAGTGGTTGGTTGTCATCCATTGCACATCGCCGGTCATTGGATCGAGAGCGGCGGTTAATCCGTTGGGTTCAGGAGGCAGTCCACGCCGTTTTTTCTGCGAGGAGGAATACCCAAAGAATGTGGAGTAATAGAGTTTTCCATCCATCAGACACAATCCGCAATCGTTGCCCCCCCGGCCAATGTGGGAGAAATCCTTTTTCCAGACCTCTTCTCCGGTTTCAATATTCCAAGCCCAAATGAGTGGTTTGTTATCTTTTGGATAATATGGATTGTCATGGGTATACATCCAGCTCATAATCTCGACAGAGCCGGATGGTTCGTTTGGCGTTCCGCTGAAGATAAACGCCTTGTCGTTTCCCTGCGCCTCATATCTACCCGAACCGGACGCGTAAATGACTACGTTTTTATACACAACCGGCGGCGCCTGGCGGCTCCAACTCGGTGAGCCGGTAAACGGCGCTTCCCACAGCAGTTCCCCCGTAGCCGCGTCGAGACAGCGGACCAGGGATCGTTTCATTCCCGCTTGGGGAAGATACAGACATTCCTGGTGATAGAGAGGCGACGTGAATGAAAGGTAGACGTTTGGCCAATACCGCCGCCACAATAAGCGGCCCGTCTCCTGTTCAGCGGCGATGATCTGCCCTTCCGCCGTATGAGTATACAATCGCCCCCCACCGCTAACGGGAATATGCTTCACCGTTCCTTCCACCCGCCGGATCCACCGGATCTTGAGCGGAGGAGTGATATCCTGATCGTTCGCGTTGGTGTTTGAACTATTGCTGTAATTGCTATACCAGTTGAATTTCGAGTTCTGGAGTTTCCCCTGCAACGGGCTTCGGATTTTCCAGAGCTGAAGATCTTTCTTGGGCGGCGCCGCGTTTCCATCCGATCCAAGGACATAGAGATAGCCATCTTCACACCCAAAATAAATTCGGCCATCGCACACAGCGGCGGGAGCGGTAATCGGGCGCCCAAACGGCGTCTTGAATGACCATACATCCCCTTCACCGGAAAGTGGCGCAATGTAAAGACAGCCGTCTAAACCTCCAATGATCCCCTTATCGCGCAGCAGAATCGGTGGTGTGATCGAGGGATAGCCGCCCAAATAAAGCGGGTCTTTCCGGCCGGGTGAATGTTTGCAAAAACTCATTCCTTTTTCTGGACGGCAGCGGTACACATCGTTTCCGCGTAAACTGACTGAACTGAAACTTAGCAATCCATGTATATTGATGGCCGTTTCCGTCCCGGGGACATAACTTGTTTCAACTTCGCCATCGCGCAGCTGGAGGATTTCCACACGCCCGGCGTTATCCCGACGGTGATATTGCACGTATACCTCGCCGTTTTCACCAATACTCTGACCGAACGCGGCGGGATATTCACTCCCGGCGTATTTCGGAATGTGTCCTTCCGCAAGCAATGCGGGTTGATTTCCTTTATCCTGCAGGAAGATCGTTCGCCCACCAGCGGGGATAACGATCGTATCGTCATACGCTGAAAGATTTCTTGAACAACAGAAATGATCACGCCAGGTCACCCGGCCGTTCTTGTGTTTGAGCCAATCCTGCCCGCTCCAACGGTCGCCGGTGAATTCAAGTTGTTCGCGAACGAAATCCCATGTCCAACAGACGGAGCCATCCGCTTCCAACGCGTATACACATGCGCCCAGCGTGGCGAAGTATACACGGTTGTTTGTCACAACCGGCGCGCTGAAGATGGGATCACCGCAGTCGATTTCTCTGATCACACTACCTGTAACCGCATCCAACACATAGTACATTCCAGCGGTTGTGCCGAAATGCAGATACCGGCCCACGATCGCGGGTGAGGAAATATTATTGCAATTCCCAGGGCCGCCGAACGTTTCATATTTCCATATGATTTTAAGCGATTCGGCGTCGATACAGAACGCTGTCCCGGAACCATCCACAATATACACTTTTCCATCCGCGATCACCGGCGCTGTAAAAATCGCGTCGGTTAATGGAACCGCGCCAACCAGGGAAAGCGGTAGCGAAACACTTCGGTCAGGCGCGTTTCCAGAATGGCGGCAATCGAATTTGAACTGCGTCCAGTTCTCACAAAATGCAGATACTGTCATTCCCAGAATAAGTATGATTGCGAGTGAATAGGTTTTGGTTTGTGGAAGTGTACGCATGTTCTTAATCCTTATACATTATATTTGATAGAAGAAAATCAATACTACCTTTAAAAGAGCGAAAACCTACTGATAATCTTTCCCATTAAGGCTGCGGACAACTGATGTAAGCCATTCTTCAAGGGCGGTTTTCATGATTTTCACCTGGCGGGGAAATTGGTTGAGAATATCATTTTGTTCATCCGGATCTTCCAGCAGGTTATATAGTTCAAGTTTTACTTGGCCATTCTTGTTTTGTATCCGATGAAGTTTCCACGGCCAATCAAGCCACGCCGCATGTCCTGGATAGGAGTCTTCTGGGTATTGTTTAGTAATGTCTCCCGCGTCCATACGAAGACGCCATTCATCACTGATCTCTTTTCCCTTCTTCTGCGCTTCGAGGAGTTCAGTCATCCATTTTTTACTTGGTGTGCCGATACCGGGAACTGGATTATCCCAAAATCCCATCGGTTTCGGACGCGTTTTCATCTCCCCGCCGATCAATCCAACGAGACTGACTCCATCCAAAGGCGGCTGGTTTTTTATCTGTACATCCGCGATTTCGAGCAGCGTGGGATAGATATCAGAAGTGTTGCAGGGCATATTGTTCGTCTGCGGCTTTGGCAGTTTGGAGGGCCACTCTAGAATCGCGGGAACGCGGAGACCGCCTTCATAGATGTTTCCCTTATGACCGCGCCCCCCCGTTGAACCGAGATGGGGAAGCCCCCCGTTATCGCTGCAATACCAGAGAATGGTGTTTTCATGAATATTCAACGCGCGCAATTCTCCGCGAAGTTTACCGAACGCGCGGTCCATCCCCGTGATTTCACCATAGAAATGCTGCCGTTTTTCCTCTTCATTATCATAAAGCGCGCGATCCTGTTCGATCGCTTCATGAGGATTATGGGGAGAGCCAAACCAAACAACACAGAAAAATGGCTGTGAAGATTTTGATTGTTTTCGGATAAACGCAAGAGCCGCGTCGACGGTCACCATTGAACTTTCACCGTGCGTTTGAACAGCGGTTCCTTCCCTGCTGAGAATGGGATTATTATCAAAGAAATTGGGCGCCGAGAACCATTCGTCAAACCCACTCGCGCCAGGATTGACCGGACTGCCCTTCTCCACGGAACCGAGATGCCATTTACCAAAATGGCCCGTGACGTAGCCCGCTGTTTTCAACGCTTCGGCGAGTGTGATTTCCTGCGGGCGAAGCGTATGCCCCCACTTAAAGCATCCAAACCGGTTCGGATGCCGACCGGTCATCACGCTTCCCCGCGTTGGTGAACAGACGGGCGCGGCGGCGTAGAAACGATCAAACCGAAACGCGGAAGCGGCCATCGCGTCGAAATTTGGCGTTTTGAGAACGGGATGTCCATTGTACGCCATATCGCCCCATCCTTGGTCGTCCGCCATACACAGGACAATATTCGGTTTATTCGATGTAGATTGGTTTGCCGCGAAAGCCAATCCCTGCGCGGCAATGCAAACACCCGTTCCAGCCGTTTTGATAAAATCCCGCCGTTTGATTCGCATAGCGTTTCCCTTTTTATATCTGTAAAAATCTTTTTCTATCGAATATAAACCATCTCAATTTACGATTGTGCCGTATCGAGTGAATTTTGTCAGGGGGTATTCCCAAATTTCTTCGGTCTTCTAATCGATTGCAATGCGCCAGAATCGGAAGACCGAAAGGCTATACATGAGAACAAATCAGTGCGATGATGGAATAAAATTTATTCGTTTCAAAGGAGGCGCCAGGATGTTTATAATGCGGTTCTTACTATCGATAACTACATTCTCTCTTCTTTTATCATTCACAAACTTACAGTCCAATGCGCAGATACGAAAGATTCCTCAATCATCTAAAGGGGGAACGCCACAGGGGGAATTGTGGGAAAATGTGCCCTCCCACTTTCAGAAATACTCGTTTCCAGAATTTCCAATCCCCAAGCAATTGCCGGAATGGACGGAAAACCGGCGCGCGCAAGTGCGCGAAACACTTCTACAATGTTTGGGTGATATCCCCCCGCGTCCGGATAAACTCAATCTTAAAATTACCAATCGGGAAGAAAAGAACGGATACATTCTGGAACGCTTCGAATTTGATAATGAAGTGGATGGGTGGGTGCCTGGTTATCTAATGATTCCATCCAATCAGAAAAAACCGGCGCCCGCGATAGTCGCTCTCCACGGACATGGAAGTTCAAAGGAGAGTGTGATGCTGGACGAAAGCAGTTCGCAAAAAGTCGGTGAACGGCTGGCTCGCGAAGGATACGTCGTAGCGGCGATTGATAACTATTTTAATGGGGACCGGATCGGCCGTGGCCCGTCATCGGATTTGGATGATAAACGCGGGCAGGAACATAGTTTATTCAAACTCCATTTGTGGTATGGCCGCTCGCTATGGGGGATGATGCTTCGTGACGAACAGATATTATTAGATTACTTGGAAACCCGCCCGGAAGTCGATTCAAGCCGGATCGGCGCGACGGGAATGAGCATGGGATGCACCCGCAGCTGGTGGCTTGCGGCGATCGATGACCGCGTGAAAGCGATTGTTGGCGTCGCGTGTTTCACCCGCTACACAGATTTAATCGCTCATGGGAATTTGCGATATCATGGTATCTATTATTTCGTGCCGGGACTCATGAAACATTTCGACACCGAAGCGATCTACGCGCTGGTCGCGCCACGGCCTATGCTGATGCTCAGCGGCGATCAAGATGGTGGCGCGCCCACTTCCGGCATTGAAAAACTGGAGAAAATGATGGGTGAGATGTACGGTTTGTACAATGCGCCGGAGAATTTTCGCAGCGTAGTCTACGCCAATACCGGCCATGAATACCTGCCTGAAATGAAAGTGGAGATGCTGCAATGGTTCAAAACGCATCTGCCCGTTAAGGAATAACACTTATTAACAATTGGACTTTCTTAAACAATTTTTTTTATTTAGTGATGAGGTAATGATATGAGTGAAACAGCTACGAACAAAGCCGTGCAGCGGCTCACCTGTCTCGACGCCTACCGCGGCGCCATCATGATATCACTGATATCCCATGGATTCGGGTTTTCCGCGTTTGAAGGACATCCCTATTTGGGATTTTTAGCGACTCAGACGGAACATGTCCGCTGGTCGGGGGCGGTGTATTGGGATTTAATTCAACCCGCGTTTATGTTCATGGTCGGCGTGGCTATGCCGTTCGCCTACGCCAAACGGATATCGCTGGGAGAAACACATGGGAAGATCTTTATCCACGCCTTCCGGCGATGTTTTAACCTCGTTCTGATCGCGGCGATTTTCTCCTCCATTCATCAAGGCTCTCCCACATATACCTTGGTCAACGTGCTTCCACAAATCGCGTTCGGATATTTGCTGACCTTTCTTGTATTGCACAAGAGTTATCAAACACAAGGGATCTTCTCGCTCTCGATTTTGGTCGTGTATACAATTATATGGGTTCTCTATCCAGGGAATGGTGAGGGCGGTCCGTGGGCCGAAGGAGACGCCAACATGGGAGGGGATTTTGAATATTGGATTATGGGCGCGCACAGCAGTGGTCATTGGGTATCCTTGAACGCCTTCCCCTCAACCGTGAACATCGTCGCGGGGGTGATGTGTGGACGGCTGATATCCAGCGATCGCACGCCACAAGAGATCATGAAGATTTTCGCCATATCCGCCATCGCATTGATCGCCGCCGGTTTGGCGCTCAGCCCCGTGATTCCTATGGTTAAACGGATAATGACAGCGTCCTTCACCCTCTATTCAACTGGATGGGCGATTCTTTTCCTGCTTCTTTTCTATTGGGTAATTGAAGTGCTGGAATACAAACGCTGGTCGTTCTTCTTTGTCGTGATCGGAATGAATTCCATCGCGGCGTATGTGGTCTTCCAGTTGTTCCGTGGATGGATTAATAATGCCGTTTTGGTCTTCAGCCGCTATGCGGTGGAAAACATGGGACCGTATGGAGAAGTGCTGCAAGCCTTACTCGTGCTTGGTGTGATATGGTATATTTTCTATTTCCTTTATAAGAAAAAAGTGTTCTTTAAAGTGTAGACAAGTTGAAGAATATTGATATCGTAGGTGAATTCTAAAAAATAGAATAAATCCATATTAGATATCTATTTTAGGAAAAATTCCAATTTGTGTGTTATCCATAGCGATTCCAAATCGAGATAAAAATGTCTTTCTTCCTAATAGACGTAAATTTGGATTGATAGATGATGAAAATCCGATAGAAATAGGCAGTGGTGGAAAATGACCTATTTTAATCATTACACTTCTTTTGATAAATAATTTCATTGTCGATCCCGCTTTAATTCCACTCAAGAGGCTTTCATCATCATATTTTGTAATGTCAATCCCAAGTCTCTCTGCCTCGCTTGTATGCATCAATGTTATAGAAGCTCCCGTATCTACGATGAAATCAATATCATTATTCCACTGATCATCTTTATCACCTAAAATACTAATTTTAACATAAGATTTCACCGAATATTGATTTATAACACCATTATTACCTGTTACACTACCACGTCTATCTATCTTGAACATCAAATAACCTCCATAGGTTTAAACATTATGAATGGTTTTTCGTTAGGGTATTTTTTTTTAACTTCTTCAAGTAAATCCTTCTTTTTTGATGAGCTAGCTACTGGTTTGCCATTGATAAAAGCAATTAACTCACCAGTATACTTTTCTTGTAGTTCTTCAATATGTTCGGCAATCCATGCGGATGTTGGTTCGTGTTCATCTTGAGTAAATTTCTTTAATTCCTCTTTTACTGCGTTCAATAATATTTTAGTGGATTTTGGACGATTCTTATCAATGTAATTATTTGCTCCAGATTTCATTGCGAACACACAATTATCGAATGTTGGATATGCAGTATAGACGATTTTTATTTTGGGAAGAGATTTATTTAGTTCTTTTAGTATTTTCTTTCCTCCATCAGATTCATCTGGATCGAACCTCCAATCAATGATAACAACATCAAATCTCTTTTCACATTTTATCAATATACTCTCGGCTTCCTTATATGAATCGGCAGTTTCAACAACAAAATTGTACAATTCATCTACTTCAAAAATTCTCTTTAATTCATCTCTCACAATTTTTTCATCATCAATTATCAAGATTCTTCTTATCATTTTTTTTTGTTTTTTGGTCATAATATTATCTTCTCCTCAATTATTATAATTCAACCAAAATGGTAATATAATGTTAAATTTCGCTCCACCAGAAAAACCAGATTCAGCGTAGATTCTTCCACCCATTTTTTCAACATTACGACGGATTATTTGTAATCCTAATCCACTTCCTCTCTTTTTTTTACTATAAAAGGGCTCAAATATTTTCTCTTCATCATTTTTAGTAATACCAGGTCCATTATCGGAATATATAATTTTAATATAAGTGCCCTCTGGAAGCAATCCATTATTTTCAATTTCAAAATTTGATGGGAAATCAAAATTTATTTCAACAGTTGGATTATTTGGATTGGCCTCTTTCGAATTGGAAAAGAGATTGATAAGAGAAATTCGAAACGCTTCGAAATCAACATCAATTTTACCATTGATGTGTTTTACATTCTCATAAGTTGGAATCACTATTACATCCTCAAAATCTGTTCTTATAACAAAAAGTAATCGATCAATAATATCATGGAGTTTGTATTTCTGGGATTGTTTAAGATTCGCAGGTTTATTCAAAGCTTTAAAGTCATTGATAATATTTCCCGCGATAACAATATCGTCTAAGCATTTTTTGAATAATTCCACTACATCATTACATTTCTCTAATTTACAGGTTTCAATTGCATCACGAAAACGGCTTTCAGTAAAAGGCAAAATATTACCCAGTTTATGGGCAGTCATGGCAGAAATCTCACGCCATCCCTCTTCTCTAGCAGCCTGAACGGCTTCTGCCGATCGAATACGCTGAAACGCTTTCTTCATTTGATCGATAAAAATAGTCAAGCATTCCTTGCTCCTTTGATCCATCAGAACTTTTTCCATTAAATTATCACAAAAGATGAAATAAATTTTATCACTTGAAACAAATAAGACAATTAATACAAATTCAATCCCGTTCAGTTTTTTTAATAATTTTTGTATTGGTGTTGAAAAATCCGATAATTTAAATATATCAAAAGAACTCATATGTGTATCAAACATATCTATACAGGGATCATCTTTATCAATATCAAGAGTACTATTCATAGTCAGCTTATTAAGTTCAGTATTAAGTGTTAATCTATTAGTAAAGTTTGATATTGTAGATTTGGAAATAATCTCATCTTCATTAAACAGTTGATTCTCTTCTTTCCTCGGAAGTGATTCCATTGCCATACGGCCAACCATTCGACGCATAATTGGTATATATTCAAAACACACACAACGTTTAAATCCTATTACTTGGCTATGCGTCAAACCAGCCAAAAAGAAATACATGAGTCGGTTTATATCATTTTGGTCAAGCAAAATAAATCCAATTTTGTATAAATTCATTAGACGGTCAATACGTTGTTTCTCTTCTTGTGTAATTAACGCGGCGTTTTCTACTATAAATGCGGCTATGTTTGACAGAACTTCAAGAAGCTGTTCTTCTTCCTCAGTAAAATAATCTTCCGGATGGACACCATCAGTTTTTTTATTCTCTGCCTTTATAACGCCAATTACTTCACTTCCAATAAATAAAGGCATTCCTACAAACGTATTGCATCCATTTTTTCCTTTATATTGCTTTGATGCATATTTCCCAATCCATGCAGGATGTTTTTTTAATTCATCTCTACTTTTTGCAGAGAACTTTTGCTTGGAAAGTACAATCCAGGCTGTCAAACCAATACCTTTTTGATCCACGTCCACATCAAGAGGATATGTCATTTCTTTATCACTATCACTCAATTCATACCCCACCCATTTTCTCATCCGTAAGGTTTTCCTATCATCATCGATAAGAAATATTGAACAAGAGGTTGCATTTGAAATCTTTTTAAAAATATCTACAATCTTTTGTAAAACATCGTCTAATTGATAATTACCAATTACCGGTTCTGATATTTGATGAATCGAACTAATAATACGAATACTCTGATTTCTTCTTTGCTCTTCCATCAGTTTTGCGTTTTCTATTGCAACCGCCGCTGTATTCGCTAAGATTTCAAAACATTGCTGTTCTTCGGTCGTGAAATATTCTTCAGGATGTTCATCTGTAGGAATTCTGTTATCTGCTCTAAGAACACCAACAACTTTATCACTAGAGATAAGGGGTACTCCAATGAATGAATAAGGCTTCGTATCTCCAGTGAATTGTTGTTTTTCAAATTTGCCTTTCCATGCCGGATGGGTAGACAATTCAGTTCGATTCGTTGCTGAATACCTTTTCTTGGTTAATGCAATCCATGCAGTAAGACCGATTTGTTTAGCAGTTGGATCTACGTTGAGATCATATTCCGCTTCATCAACTAGATTCTCTTTGTATCCAACGGAGGCTTTCATAATTAATTTATTTTTTTTTTCATCGATAAGAAAAATAGCGCAAGTGGAAGCTTTTGAGATATCTTTGTAACTTTCAACAACTCTTTGAAGAAGATGATCAAGATCGAATTTGCCAACAATCGCAACAGATGCCTTCTGCAAAATATCAATTATATATGCTATATTTGTTTCCATTTTTTAATTATTCCATTCCAATAAAAAAAATAAACAGGAAAATATATGTATATAAAATTTCATTTGAATACTATAATAAATAAATCCATAAACATGTTCAAGGTATATATTTTATCTTTTTTTTCTTTCTTTAGAAGATAATTAATAAGTTATCAAGAGAAAAAAAGGGGCGTTCCAAAGAACGTCCCTTTTGAATTCTATTTCTGGGATATTTACATATTCAATGAATTAATACAACGCCCATTCGTTGACGTAGACGTCAACATCGCCGACGACGAGGCGGCCGAAACCGTTGGCGCCGCCGCTCCAGAGGATTTCCGCTGAGCCTTCGGGGAAACCTTCGGGAACGCTCATGGTGATTGTGGCGAGATAGGCGGCGTCCCAGTTGTCATCGTCGGCTTCTCCCTGAATCTCATCCCCCTCGCGGGAGTCAATCTGGTACGAGGAGACGAAATCACCTTCGATGCCGTCACCGTTCGGATCGAGCGCGATGGAATGAAGCGCGACCCAGGCGGTGGCGTCCATATATTCGGCATCGCTGCGGCTCTGCCATTTCGGTAGAGTGAGAACGGCGATGTAAGGCAGGCCATCCGCGGCCGCGACATCGATAATGTTCCATTTATTGTATTTTTCCACTTCCGGCAAGTCAGACGGATCAGCTTCAGGATTCCATAATTCCTCGGAATCTTGTTCAAAATCACTAGCGCTTCCTTCGGGCCGGATGAATCGGTACAACCGGTCATCGCTGCCAGGGAAGCCCGTGCCAAATACCCATTCTTCCCCGAAATCTTCATCGATAATCGGAAGGCTGGCCGTTCCACCGGTACCGATTCCACCCCGTTGCTCCTGGCCCCGGTGGGTCTGCATTTCCCAACTGGCGCCGCCGTCACTGCTGGTGTAATAGATGATGCCGCCACCATCGATCCAGAACCGGGCCGCTGTAGTCATGATTTTATTATCGCCTGAACCTTTTACGTTCATGGACTGAATCGTCCAAGCGCGGTAATGCAGCTCTTCGGAAACGGCCCAGTAGGGCGGATCCATTTCAGGATAGGTGAAGACGATTTCAGGACCGGTAAAGCCATAATTTCCATCCGGTGTATAGCGAAGCACTTTATGCTTGTCACTGACATACAGGTATCCATCACCATCCACGGCGATTTGTACCCATTGTTCGGTCAGCGCCCAGCTACGGTCGCCTTCAGGACCATCCGGGTGTGTCCCCATACATTTCTGAATGTAATATTCAGAATCCTCTGATGGATGGATTCCCACGCTCAAAGCGACGCCCATTAACGAGCCATCCACCGGGCTGATCCAGAGCGCGGAACGGTCTGGATATGTTTCAGCGATGGCAAGTTCTTCCGCCGTGGCGTTCGCTTCATCAATCCCGTTTTCGAGTAAGAACAGGATGAGACGGTCCGCGTCGTAACGAATCAGCGTGCTGAAGAAATCCATCGTATTCGCGCCATCATGTTCCCAGTTCGTTCCTTGTTGGGCTTTCAACCAGGGATGAAGTGGATTGTCATTGATGTTGATGAATTCCCACGCTTTTTTAAGTGTATAGTCCTGCGCGGTTCCCATTTGAACACACAGGGCCAATACTAAAATTGCAAATCCTATTTTTCGCATGAATCTTCCTCCTTATAAAGGAACTGTTTGAATAAAAAAACCGGTCAGCCGCATTGAAAAACGTCCCAGAAGCGTCTCTCAATAAATCAACTACCGATCTTTCTATCGAGACTAATAAATGATAATAATAGTTTTATTACGAAACAATAACTGTCAAGAGCGCCGATCTGATACTATATATTCTAAATCTAAACACTGAGTAACTCAACCTTCTTCAACGTCCATCTACTTTTAGAGATTTCTCCATTTTCGCTCCATCGGCAATTTTCTCTTTCGTCACAAAACGCTCGATTCCCAGATGTTGAGGATAAAGATACTTCTCAACCAATTTTCCCATGTCTATATCCTCCGTATACCAAACATATTTCAGTTCCAGTTCCATCTAACTCTCCTTATAAAGAAGTGAACACCTTTTCAGTATTAGTGAACATAATATCACTTCCAAATATGTGGATCAAGTCCCTTTTGAAAAAAAAACAATACTGTTACCACGAAGGATTATAAATATGAACCAGTCTTCCTCTTCCACGCGCCAAACGATTTATTGTATACTGCCACATGCGCACATAATTCGTTACTAGGCCGATTCTCCATGAAGAAAACAGAAACATTAAAAACTAACATTCTGCTAACAATTTGGGGGCTCTCTCTCCTGCTCACGTATGTGTACACTGGTTGTTCGATCCCAGATCAAAATTCGATCCCCACTGAAATTATCCATACCAATGATCCTCCTTTATGTATCGGAACAACCTGTTTTGACGCTGTCCGGTTAGTGGATCAAACTCCCGTTCCGATCCGGGGGGCAGGACGGTACATCACGTTTGGAACGCCTCTCTACACTGCCGCGCTCTATGCGCCTGCCGGCGATTTATCCACGGAGGAGATCCTTGGAGCCATCCCGAAGTGCCTGATTCTTCATTTTCATCGCCCGTTCTCGAAAAATGAATTCATCGATACGCTTGAATCCCAATTCTCTCTTAACACGGATCTGAACAAGAGTACGATTCAAGACCGCCTTGACCGGATGTATCTCAGTTTAAAGACCACGCAAAAGGGGGATCGATACGAATTCAGTTTTTACCCAAACGCCGGGACCCTCCTCCGGTTTAATGGAATCCAAAAGTGTTTTATTGCAGGAGATGATTTCGGCGCCGCGCTTTTTGGACTTTGGTTGTCATCGGACTGCTTCGATCATTTATTACGAGATCAATTGATGAACGCGGCATCGCTTGAATAACAAGCGCAGGACCAGAAAAAAATTCTCGTGACATAAAATCGATTCTTTCATCTGAGAATATAGCCGAAGGGGATTCGCAAACATTCCTTGTCACGTATTTAGACTATTGGAATTTCTAAAATCATAGGATAAAACCCTATTGTCATATTACATCTATTATAATATAATACATGGAGTTTTTTTATTGGAATTCAGTTCAAGAGTGGGGCTTTACGCATAGTTGGTCTCCCATCTTGATTTGGAAAGGTTGAGCGGAATGAAGTTTCTTACCTATACAATCGTTATTCTATTTGTCTGTCTTTCGGCTGGAAACGCGGGAGCGAACGATCTCCAGCGGATTGGTTTGTTATCCACAAGCATTCAGCGCTTTGAAAATGGGTGGGATACCCCAAGCGGGGTGAATCGCCTGCTGGCCTCAACCCTTTCGGAATGGATTTTGACCGCCAGTGATGGAATGGAAAACGCATATTTTGGAGCGGGTGTGTGTCTTGATGGAGAGACCATTGTTATTGGCGCGGACGGGGATTATTTAGACACTGGATCCATTTATATTTATGAGAAAATTGATGGGCAGTGGTTCGAGACGAAATTGACCGCGGAAGATCAAGGATTTGAGGACGCGTTTGGTGGACACGTGGCGATTGACCAAAATATCCTCGCCGTGAGCGCCGTGGGAGAGAGCAGCAAGGGATACAATACCGGCGCCGTTTACATCTTTGAAAAAATTGATGGAGAATGGAGTCAGACTACAAAACTCTATTCCAGCGCGCCGGCGTCGTTCTCGTATTTCGGCGCTTCCGTGGCTGTAAGCGGAAAAACCATTGCGGTTGGAGCGCCCGGCGATGACGCGGAAGGATTCATCGACCGGGGAAAAGTTGCGATTTTTGAAAAGAAAGAAAACAGCTGGATTAACACATACGATCTGACCGCATCGGATGGAGAGGCAGGAGACGAATTCGGCGCGTCCGTTTCGATCTATTTGAATACGGTGGTTGTTGGAGCGAGAGCAGCGGACAACGGCCAGAATCAAAGGAGTGGCGCAGTCTATATCTTCGGCAATCAGAGCGGTGTATGGACAGAAAAAAGCAAACTGATCGCGAGTGACAGTGAGGCCGAAGACGAATTCGGCGCCTCCGTAACGATCAATGGAAAAAGACTCTTAATCGGCGCCGCCGGAGATGATGACAACGGAGAGAACGCGGGCGCCTCTTATCTCTTCAATCAAATCAATGGAAATTGGATCGAAGAAACCAAGTTCACTGCGAGAGATGGAAGCCCAGGAGATCAATTCGGCGTATCCGTGGCGCTCGATGAAGGATTCATCATCATGGGAGCCGATGGAGATACCTCCGGATCCGTCTATATTTTTGAAGACACAGGCGCCGGTTGGGAAGAGACGGCGAAACTTTCCGCCAGTGACCGTAGAAACGGTGACCGTTTTGGAAGCAGCCTTGCGCTGGATGGCGAAAATCTTTTAATCGGCGCGCCGGATGCGGATGAAGGGATGGGTAAAGCGTATCTCTACCAGATCAAACCGGAAGCGACTCCAACGCCGACGTTCACCCCCACAAGCGCGTTTACTGCGACGAGTACTCCATCACCCACGAGTACCCCAACACCGACAGTCACCCCAACGCCGACCAATACACCAACATCTTTATACACACCAACCGCGACGCCTCCACCCGAATTGATCGCTGACGCGGGTGAGGACGCAGTGATGAACTATGGGCATCGATACCGGATGCGGAGTTCTTTTCAAGGTGGATCGGGGGAATACCACTTTTCCTGGGATATCATCTCCGGCCCAGATCGCTCCTTGGAACAGTTTTCTCCGGCGGACGTACAAAATCCACAGTTTTCTCCTGCTGAAATCGGGCTTTATATTGTTCGATTCACTGTAACAGACGCGAGTCAAACTGCGGAGGATGTTGTAACTATCCTTTGTTTAGGCATCCAGGAAGCAATCATCAGTCAAGGATTGGGTGGTTCGACATTAGTCAATTTCAGAAATTTCAACTCGGATCTGGCTCCACGCGCGTCGATCCTTCGTTCGTTCCAAGCCGCCGGCGGTTCCTTTTTAAAAGCGATCGGCGGGGGTGAAGGGCGAGCCGCTTATCTCTCCTCTGGAGATATCAACCATGATGGAGTTCCGGATGTGGTTGTCTCTCTTGGACCCGTGATGAAACCCAGACCGTTTTACCCAAATATTATTATCCCGCGAGATGGATTCACTTCGGAGATCATCGGCCATACGTTTGAGGCGTTTATGACGGGATACGACTCACCGGTCCATTATAACGGTGGCGAAGTTCGAACCGCTGTCGGTGATTTCAACGGTGATGGCGTTGCGCAGATCGCAACCGCGCAGGGTATTGGAGGCAATGGCGTGATTCGTCTCTTCCAATATACCGGCCTGCCGAAACCGGATGGCTGGCTGGTTGTGGGCCAATTTGACGGATTGGCGGGCAATGCGAAAACTGGAAACGCCACCGGCGGATTAACACTCGCGGCGGGGGACCTGAATGGAGACGGATCGGATGAATTGCTCGTAGGTCAGACAAACGGTCCATCATCTCAGACGATCTTTCATGTTTTGGAGATTCATGAGAACCAAATCGCCGCTCGTCATCCCTACGCTGGATTCATACCCAAATTTCGAGGTGACGGCGGCGTCGAATTGGCGGTGGCCGATCTCGATGGAGATGGGATGAATGAAATCATCGCCGCCAGTCAGGGCAACAGCCGTACTCACGGAGACAGCCGCGACACAGCGCCCATCAACGTGATCAGCATTATCCAGCCGGTAATCGAAGAGGGCGCCTTGGTGGGATTCACGCGGCCCGATAATAGCGTGATGAGTGTATTCAGTGAATTGACCAACCCATCGGGCGCGATGAGCATCGCCGCAGGTGAATTCAATGGAAATCCATTGGACGGCGCGGAACTGATCGTGGGCACAGGCTGTCTGCGGGAGGTAGACGATTATACCGTCACGCCAATCGACCCCGCTCCCGAATCCCGTTACCG
>CAXXSM010000019.1:0-13961 GCA_963663405.2 bacterium
GCCCTTACGGAGAATGTATGCTCTCCAGCGGACTGACGAGGAATGACCGCCACTGTATCCTCTTGAAACGGCGACCAATCCCTATCATCGATCCGGAATGAAAATAAAAGACGATCGCGAGGCGTATATTTCCATTGATCAATGCCGGTGAAAAAGAACTGTGCTCCTCCCGGCGCGTATTCCTTCGAATTGGCGCCTTCCGGCATAATGGTTTGTGGTGGATCGAGATCGGCCTCGTGATGGTATAAAGAGAGACCACTTGTCGTCCCCGCCCATAACCGTCCCTGACTGTCTTCAAAGACATCGTACACCGCCGCGTCCGGCAATCCTTCCCGCCAGGTATGGGTTACCCAAGAGCCATCGCTGTATCGATGCAGCCCCGTCCCGGACGCGGCCCATACGCTCCCATCTCGGGTGGTCCGGATACCGCGCGTCATATCGAGCCCTGTCCGGATCGTCCTCCATCTTCCGGCTTTGAATTCCATGATTGAATCACGGCCCCCGATCCAGATCGCTCCATCCTCCCGCTGGTGGATACAATTGACGGACGTTTCGGTGAATCCATCCTTTGAGCCGTATACCTTCCACTCCCCATTTCTCCATCGAGTCAAGCCATTCAATCCCCCGAACCAGAGATTCCCTTCCCTATCTTCCAATACATGCCGTAAGGTTGTATCCAAGATTACACTATCCCGAACCTGGAGAACCGTTTCAAAAGCGCGTCCATCAAAGATATCAAGCGCCGTCTCTCCATTCCCATGAGAAACCGTCCAGATTGTTCCATCCTCACGAGTAGCGATGAGAGAGATTGTTTGATTCCGCGGATGTTCGATAGGCGTATAAATTCCGGACGCTGGTTCAAAAGAAAAAAGACCGGCTTGCGTCTTCACAGCGATATGGCCGCCGGAGAGAAAGCAAACCGGTTCGGCTTTCAATTCTTCCAATGTATGCCCCGCGGGCAGTGGATACGGGCGCCATTCGTCTTTCTCATGACAAACCAGCGCGTCAGCGAACGCAAACCAGACGCGGCCCTGTGGATCTTCAAGCATTCCATGAACGAGTGTGGCTCTCTCCAGCGCCCCGGACGGCGGTCTCCAAACCGCCGGCGCGTAGCGCGCCAAGCCTTCCCCCGTCGCGAGCCAGAACACGCCCTTCTCTTCGATGCAAACATCCAACAGCACTCGCGACAACACTTTGTTTTGGCCGGTGGAAATCAGCCGCTCCCCCTCCACCGCCGTGAGAGAGAATGGGGATTGAAACAGCCAGTACCGCCCGTCGATTCCACCCCACCCCCGTTCAAGCGTTCCCGAAGCATCTTTATAGAGAATTTCCCAACCAGCGCCGCTATATTCCAAAAGAAATCGTTCAGCTCCATTCCCAGCCGCTACAACAGCGAACACAGCGCCGTGTTCGTCCTCTGTCAATGATATAATCTCGAACTCTTGAAACTCATTGTCCAAAACGTATTCATTCCATGTATAGTGGGGCGGATCATCCACAGAGATATCCAACTTTGCGAGAATCCCTTTGGCGCCGATCCACACGCCTCCCCCACGCGCAGGGATCATGCAGTAGAATCCACCTATTTCAGTTTCATAAATATCTTTGACAATCGAGGTCTTTCCTCTGACAGCGTCGAACAACAGGATATTTGGAGACTGAACGTACAATATCAATCCATCACGAATAGGGAAAAAAGGCGTGCGATTGGGATCGATTCCCCCCACGTTAAACCGCTTCCATTCGCCGGCGCTCCAATCTCCTTCATACGTATATTTCAAAAATCCATCTTCACAAATCGACCATAAAACACCCGATGCGCTCTCATACACAGGAACCCCTACGCCGGGACTGGGAAGAAGACACACGGAATAACCGTCAAGCCGGCTCATCTGTTGGATGTGTCCATGATTGACCCACACTGCGCCGGATGGCCCGGTGTAAACTGAATTGGAACAAGATTCCCCCAACCCATCCGCAGGCAGCCAATACCGCCAATGCGGTGGAACCGCCGCGTGGACCGGCCAATGAAGAATCAACACAAAACCACACGCAAGCCCAAAAGAAAAAACCAGCGCGCTCAGTTTGTTAAAGATGGACATCGATCTCATCCAACACATTCATTTTCACAATCCATAACCATTAATACTAAAATAGCAATGAGTTGAACCTCAATTATACTCCCCCGTATAGACCACCGGATAGAGGAGAATTGTTACTAAAACCATCCCAATAATCCCGGCGTCAAATCTCTATCTTCCTCCCGTCAGGAAGGGTATATTAGTGAAGACAAACATTGATGTAAAAAATCAAAAAAAATCAAGGATACATACAATGAAGAGAAGACCGTTCTTACAAATCGCGGCGGCCGCCGCTGGACAGTGCGCGTTAGGATTGCAGACGTCCTTCAGCGCGGAACAGTTCGTCTCGAATCCACACGAAGAAATCATCGATGGAGTTCCACACCGCGTACTGGGTCGAACCGGCGAGAAAATCCCAACGGTTGGATTTCCTGGATTGGCGTTGGTTCATTATGACCAGGATTATGGCACACAAGAACTCCACCGCGCCGTCGACCGGGGATTCAATTATTTCGATGTCGCCCCCGCGTATGGGAATGGGGAAGCGGAAATAAAAATGGGAATCGGATTGAAAAATGTTAAACGCGACAAATTCTTTCTCGCCTGCAAGACCAAAGCGCGGGACAAAGAAGGCGCCCGGAAAGAATTGGAACGCTCTCTCGAACGCCTCAAAACCGATCATTTCGATCTCTACCAATTACACCATCTCCGCACAACGGCTGAAGTCGAAGAAGCGTTCGGCCCAGGTGGCGCGATGGAGACAATTCTCAAAGCCAAGGAAGAAGGCAAAGTTCGCTTCATCGGCTTCTCTTCGCATACAACCGTCAGCGCCTTGGCCGTCATGAAGAAATTTAAATTCGACACGGTCATGTTCCCGATCAACTTCGTCGAATACTATTCCTTCGGTTTTGGGAAAGAAGTGTTGGATCTGGCGAATGAACAAGGCGCCGCGGTCCTGGCGATCAAAACGCTGAGCGGTGGCTTATGGCCGCAAGGGGTGGATCGAGTCCGGAATTGGTGGTACCGCACGCTGGAAGACCAGAACGAGATCGACTTGGCCACGCGGTTCACGCTCTCTCTAAAATCGGTCGTTTCCGGCATTCCACCCAGTTTCATTGATCTGTTCAACAAAACAATTACGGCGGTCAAACGTTTTCATCCCATCACGAAAACTGAGTTGGAAGAAGCGAAAAAACTCGCCGAAAACTGCCCATCCGTCTTCAAAAGTCAACAGCAGGTGTCATTTAATTCTCCTCATCAACAACCCCTTTTTGCGGGATGTCCCTACTCGCAAGCGTAATAAACTACGGCCATACGTTTCCGCGAGGAAACGCCACCTACACTTCTTAAGGAGGAGAGAGCATGAAACGATTCACGCTTTGGATACTTGCATTTTCAGCGGCTTTATTCGCCTTCGCCAATGCAGAAGGTTGGATCAAACCGTATGAAGAGAATCCACGCTATTGGCAATACAAGGGAGAGCCCGTGCTGCTGCTGGGTGGCACAAAAGACGATAGCCTGTTTCAAATTCCCGATCTCAAAGAACACCTCGATCTCCTAGCGAGCGTGGGCGGGAATTATATTCGCAACACCATGAGCGACCGGCCCGATAAGGGTTTCGAAGTCTATGCGTTCAAGCAGCTGCCCAATGGGAAATACGACTTGAACCAATGGAACGAAGAATATTGGAACCGCTTCAAAAACATGCTGCGATGGACGAACGAACGGGATATCATCGTCCAAATCGAAGTGTGGGACCGATTTGATTATATGGACTCCAAAGAGGTAACACGATGGCAGATCCATCCATACAATCCGAAGAACAATATTAATTATACTTATGAGGAATCAGGTTTCGCGGAGAGCTATTTCGATCATCCCAGCCGGGATAGGCACCCCTTTTTCCATACTATTCCTGGGATGGATCAATACCAAAAAAAGTACGATTGTATTCGAAAATATCAGGAACAATTTGTTGAAAAACTGCTTTCCTTTAGTCTGCAATACGGAAATGTTCTGTATTGCATGAACAACGAAACCTCCACCTCCCCCCAATGGGGCCAATACTGGATTCGATTCATCCGCGAACGAGCGGAACAAAAAGACGTTGATGTATACCTGACTGACATGTTCGATAACGGATGGAAACCGCACGAATCCGAAACCGTCCAAATGGAGATCGACAATCCCCAAATCTATACCTTCATCGATATCTCGCAAGTGAACAGCCGTAACTTCAACCAGGATCACTGGGACCGTTTCCAATGGGTCGCAAGCCGGGTGAAAGAGAACGCGCCCCGGCCACTCAACCACACGAAAATCTATTCGGACGGCCAATCCAGCTGGGGATCAGGAACGCCCAAAGATGGAATCGAGCGTTTTTGGCGCAACATCCTTGGCGGCGCGGCGTCCTCCCGCTTCCACCGCCCCCCAACAGGGATCGGCCTGAACGAACTCTCACAAGCGTGCATCCGCTCCGCCCGGATGGTCGAAACGCAGATCAAGTTCTGGGACGTCGAACCCCGAATGGATCTGCTGGATAACCGCGAGAGTAACGAAGCCTATCTCACGGCGAATCCTGGTGAAGCGTATATCCTCTTCTTCACTGATGGCGGTTCCGTCCAGCTTGACCTGCGGAATTGCCCCGGCCGTTTTCAAGTTAAATGGATCGACATCACTCACGCCAAGTGGGGAAGTGAATCCACACTCTCCGGCGGCGAAAAACAAACCATCGAAGCCCCCGGTTCAGGCCCAAGGGTGGCGGTTATTGTGAAGTGAACAGCGCCAAAAGCTTGTAGAAATAGCAGTCAGCCGAAGTGGATTCACCCGACGCCTATCCGCAACTTACGTCAGATGATATCCAGACCACGATTTATTTAGTTCAGTAATTATTATTAAAAGTCTTGATTTTCTATTGATCCTTAATAGACTAGTCTATAAACAAGTCTATTAAGGATAATTAACTCATGAGAACCATCGGATCTTACGAAGCTAAAACACATCTCCCTGATATATTAAAACGCGTCGAACAAGGGGAAGAAATACTCATCACACGGCGGGGCGTTCCTGTAGCAAAATTGATCCCCGCCAAAACACCTTCAAAGAAAGAAATCAAAAAAGCGATTGCTGAAATTGAACGCCTAAGCGAGGACTGTACTCTAGGCGGTATAGAAATCCAAGATATGATTCATGAAGGGCACAAATACTGATGGATTTTGTGTTGGATTGTTCCATAACAATGGCGTGGTTCTTTCAAGATGAGGAGACTTCTTACACAACGGCAGTACGGCGTAGTTTGGGAGAAAACGCCCATGCTTTCGTTCCATCCATCTGGATGTTTGAAGTAGGAAACGTATTCATAATTTCAGAACGCCGAAAACGAATCAATGAGGACAAAACGGCCTTACTCCTGGCGCAACTTAAAATCCTTCCCATTCATATTGAGGAAACCCCTACCTTTATAATCACACGTAACATAATGGATATTGCAAGAAAATATCAACTCTCCACATACGATGCGGCCTATCTCGAACTGGCTATTCGAAAAGAGATTCCCATATCCAGTTTGGATAAAGATTTAAAGAAAGCGGCAAAGAAATCGGGGATAACAATCTTCCATCCAGAAGAGGATGCTTTTTCCGGATAGAAACATATTACATTACTGGCTTTTTAAAAGTGATTGAAAACGGAAGGATCATTTGGAATTATCAGGGAATTCTTCTACCCAAACAATCAATCGTCTGTACTTACTCGCAGTGGTAAGATCATAAAATTTTCTATCGGCGGTCACCAGTTGAGCATTTTCTTTTTCGGCTAATGCTAAATAGAGACAATCAGGAATGGGATGTCTTTTTAAATCTTTCGATAAGTTGAAAGCCCTATGTATTAAATCATTGGCAGGATAGAGTTTATTAAATAATTGATTTATCCTCTTCATAAAAATCATGAAGCCATTATCCGCGTCTTCCGGCGATAACTGTTTCAGAATAACTTTTTTATGAAGGGCGTTAGCATATTCAACAATAATCAGATCTGGAGCGATTTTAATAAGATCAGACTGTAAAAATCGCTTCGCGGCTTCGCGATAAGATTCTTCAAAGAACCATTTCACAGCGATGCTAGCGTCGATCACATTGGTGGTCATAACCGCTCACGTTCTTCACGAATAATGTCGGTGCTATCGATGGTCTGAGGACCTACACGCCGGGCAAATTCGTCCGCTTCGCGAATGATATCCTCCATTTCCCGTTTACGCTCTAGGATTTGATTAAGTATGCTTTTCGCTTCTTCTTCGACGCTTACTCCATGTTCGGCGGCATACCAGTGTAAATCTTGATACAATTGACTATCAAGATTCTGCAGTAAAAGATCGGGCATGATCCCTACCTCCAGTCTTCTTTATCAGTTATCTGTATTGTACCAGATAGAAAAGGGATATATCCATCCATCATCGCAATCGCAAATTATCCAATTGTAAAATCGGTTTTTTCGTCAACCAGATGGAAATCATCACTAGAAGAAGAACCGTATCCTGCAAGAGGATTTTAATCCCGACCCGCTCCGCGTCGGAGGTGAACGAACAACCGCATTCGATATCCAATCCACGCAATATCGCCGATTCAATTGCAATGATAAAAACGATAAACAGGCCCGATAAAATCGCAAGCGTTCCATCCATGAACAAGCCGAGAACCAGGCAAGCGCCCATCACAAATTCAATCGCGGGGATGATGATGGCGGGAAGATTGACGTAGACGCTGGGAAGAATCTGGTAATTGTCAATCGCCTTGGCCATGCCCTCCATATCGATCAATTTCAAAAATCCCGACCGGACCAGCATCAAACCAATCACGACGCGCAACGCGAAGGTAAAATAGGGATGTTTATAAAACTGAAGCCAACTCCATTGATTTTTCATCTGTTCTTCGTTACCTGCGATGTTCTCTTTTGCGTCAACGGTCATTCCTTTTCTTCCTCCGTTTCGATTGGGAATTCTTTCTCTTTCCAATCCAGCCACCCGCCGGGGTATTGCGAGAGATTCTCAAATCCAAGGGTTTTCAAATGCCGGAGAACAGTGTCACTCTCATCACAGGCGCCCCCCTGACAATAGACGATCAAAGGCAGATCCGGCGGCAGCGTGGGGCCGATCTCTTCAAATTTCTCTCCAAACTCGATAGCGGGAAGATTGAGAGCGCCCGGTAGATGTCCCAGGTTGAATTCTTTCTCTTCGCGGGCGTCGATGAGCAATCCGAATCCTTCTTCGATCCGTTCGAGCACCTCTTCTGCGCTTAAAAGAGGCCACTCGCCCTTCGGTTTTGGAGGGCGTTTAAGTGGGAGAGGATCATCCGACATCGTATTGACTGAAAAACCGAGAACAGCGCTGATACCAAGAAGCAACACCATCTGCCATGCGATTCGTTTGATTCGCCGCATAAAATCGTATCCTTTACCGCCGGGTCCGGCGCGCCAGCGCTTGCCTCACCATCGCCCGGTAGGGGAGATCGGCGATGGGTTCAAATTCCGAATTCGTCGACACGTGAACCATGCCCGTGTACGTGCCCGTTTTTTCGGGCGCTTTAAAAACAAAATCAAGGATGATATTCCCATGTTTGTCTTCTCCCACGACGGTTCCTTCGACTAATTTTAAATCTTTAAATTTCTTGTCTTCGCTGGTAATTTGATTAATCTTGAGTTCCTCTACATCCAACTTTTTGGAGTAGGATACAAATACCCTTCTCGCAACCGTCTCCCCTGGTTTGACGGCGCCAAAATAGAGCTGACCTTGGCTGAAAGAAATCTGTCCCGTCACCGTCGCCATAATCGAGAATTGAGCCAACGGACTCTTCTCACTGTCCGTTTTAATCACAAGATTATCCATAAAGACTTTTTTCGTTTTACCGGCTTTAAAGGTAACGGTAATCGGTACGCCTCCTTCTGTAGGTTCGCCCGTTTCCACCGTAAATTCAGGATTTCTTACCTTTGTGCTGAGAATCGTAAATGGCTCTTCTTCAAGATTCTTCAATAACAAGGTTTGTGAAAGTTCCGTTTGGTATATAACCGTTCCGAATTGAAATGACTGCTGGGGATACAGTGTCCAAAGCTTGCGAACATCGGCTTTTAAGCCGAGAGTGACGCGTGGTTTCAAGGGATCATTCGAACGAATAATCGCTTTACGCGCCATCGGCCCCGCTGTAAGCGCCGCCGTCATCGTGACTGACACAATCCCCGTCGCGCCTGCGGGAATACTCGTCGCAGCCAGCACGGCGGCGGCGCACCCGCAATTCGTCGACACCTCATGGATCACCAAATCCTCATCCCCAATATTCTTAAAGATAAATTGATGGCCCATCTTATCATGAGAATAGTGACGCCCAAAATCGCAGTTATAATTATCAAACTCGATCGACGGCTGGGTATAACCGATCTCCGCGGCGATGAGAAGAAGCGCGATTCCTGCAATCCAATGATAAAGCCGTGTCATCATGAACGACCCTCTTCCGTCCTATAAAAATGTGGAATTATTATAATGATTATATCCGATAATGCGGTAGACGTGTATCCGTCCGCGAATGAGTTGACCATAATTCAAAAGACACGCGTTTCAAAAAAAGAGTTGGTTGAATTCTCATGTACTCTGCGAAATACCCTCTACAATCCGGCACTGATCGCAATAAAAGAAATAAAGTACCAATTCTCCTATAAAAAATTCTTGTGTTTCCATTAAGCAGTCATTCTTATTATATTCACATCCAATAGACGCTACATAATTCATTTCTCTTCCACAATCACATACGACTTCTTCTTTAAATTGTAACCATACAATTGGACCATCAACACGAAGAAAAGATTTCCCTAAAAACGTTTCACATGCCTTCCAATAGGAATCTTCATCTTTAGGCATTTCTAAAGCGTTCATTTTTCGTAAAACCAACCTTATAGAAGGTAATGGAAATACAAAACAACCATCTTCCCAAAGTCTTTGTGGCGGATCTCCACTATGAGTTAAAATTGGATATAACTTTATAAAATTCACACATTTGTTTTCAAAATCGATCTCATAACGCTGTCTGTCAGGGGTTAAATCAATATTGATATAACTGAATAAAGGTAATTGTTTGATATCCGTTGAAAATTCATAATTTAACAATGGATCCGAAAGATCGAGAGTAAGCAACAAGGCAGGTTTATCTAAATAATCCAGAGGCCCAATACCTGTCCATAAATTTCCGCCAAAAACATGATCATATTTCCCATCGCCTTTTTCAGCAATAAAGCCATTGCGATCGCAATGAGATACCCAATTCGAAAAACACATAGCGGATTTAATCCTAATAAACTACGTTCATCCCGTTTCTTATTTCTTAAGATCATCAAGTCCAAGTGGATTCTCTCGGCTGTTTGTATTTCTAACAATAGCGGAATAGGGCAGTTCGGCGATCGGTTCCGATTTCAAGTTCGTATGAATCTTCATCACACCCGTGCGAAATCCGGGTTTTTCCGGCGCTTTGAGAACGAATTCAAGTTCCCAGGCGCCATCCGGCATCTTTTCTTTGATCGTCCCTGAAATGATATCTTTATCGCCCTCAATTTCCGTGATATCCAATTGTTGATCTTTCAATTCGTCAGCAAGGCTGACGGTGAGTGTCCGGGTGATCGTCTCTCCACTTTTAACCGCTCCAAACCACAATCGTTCCCGGCTGAAACGAACGTGGCCGACGACTTTGGCTGTGATCGACACGCTGACGAGTGGATTCTTTTTGTTATCGGTTTTAATCTCAAGCGTGTCAACTACAAATCCTTTCTTATTCTGTGGTTTTACGGTAACCGTAATCGGTATGCCATCGGCGCCGCCTTCCCCATAATCGACTTTGAATTCGGGTTTTCGAACTCTCGTGCTGAGGATTTTAAACGGCTCTTCTTCCAGATTTTGCAACTTCAGCGTCAAGGATTTTTCCGTTCCAAAAGGCACATCCTGGAATGTATAGGAAGGCCGGGGAGAAAACACCCACATTTTTTTAATCTTGGCTTTCACTTCCAATTTCACCCGTGGATTTTTGGGATCGTTGGAAAGAACAGTGGCGTTTTTCAACATCACGCCCGTGGCGTACGATGTGGTCATGGTTACCGAGATGATCCCCGTCGCGCCGGCGGCGACACTTGTTGCGGAGAGAACCGCGGCGGTGCAGCCACAGTTTGTTGTCACGCGATCGATATGCAGAGACTCATTGCCAACATTTTTAAATGTAAACTGATGAACTAGCGCTTGATGGGGATATTTCTCCCCAAAATCATGTGAGCGTTTATCAAACTCAATGACTGGCTGCGCCGAACACAAGACCGGCGCCACAACAAGAATAGCGGCCACGACAGACCAAAACTTAAACTGTTTCATTTTTACAAACCTCTTGAAAAAGGGATTTTCGAATCAATCGAAGTTACATGAATGCCTAGGCTTATTATAACACAATTTAGCGCATTGTATATTCAATCTAAAGTGTTCATCACAGATTCAATCAAATAACGCTATAAAGACCTACAGGTAACGCCGCAGTGGTTCCTTTTCACGATTCAAATCACGAGACTGGATATTTCTATTTGCAATTCAGTTGCATCTAGGTATACTACATTGCATGAAGAGGAAAATGAATGAATACGAATATCCGTGAACGAGTTGAACGGCTGCTCCAAAAGGCGCAGGTCAAACGCACCAAACCAAGAATGATTCTTCTCGAAACGCTTCTGGAATCCAGGATTCCATTATCGCATGAAGAGATTGGCCGCTTGTTGGAAGGTACGGGGATCAACCGCGTGACCATTTACCGGGTTTTGCAACGTCTTCTCGACGCGGGAATCGTCCATCGGGTGGAAGCGGGAGACCGAATTTGGCGCTTCGCGGTCTGTGAATGCGGGCGGAGCGGGCACTGTCACCCCCATTTCACATGCCGGATCTGCGGGCGGGTTGAATGTATGAGTGGCTATCCCATGCCCGAATTAAAACCGTCTCCCTCAGGCTATCAATTTGAAGAACTGGAAGTCTATTTTCGTGGAATCTGCGCTGATTGTTCAATGAAATAAATCCCCAACGTATCAGCGTGCGAAGAAAGGATGTAATTGAAATGATTCTTTATAAAATGATTATCGTGTCCGTGATCCTGACGTTTCTCAATCCTATAGCGGCGTTCAGCGCCGAAAAGGATAAAATTAAAGTATTTGTCAGTGTTCTCCCCCATGCCTATTTTGCAGAAAAGATCGGCGGGGATCGGGTGGATGTACAAGTCCTGGTCCAACCAGGACACAGCCCCGCCACCTATTCGCCCACACCCCGGCAGATGTCTGAGCTCGCTCAAGCGAGACTCTTCTTCCGCGCAGGCGTTCCATTCGAAGAAGCCTGGATGCGGCGCCTTGAAGAGAACAATCCACAGATGCGGGTCATCGATCTCCGGAAGGGTATAAAATTGCGGACCATGAAATCTCACCACCACCATCATGATAATGAAGAGGAAGATCATGAGTCAGGTGATGACCATGAAACGGACCCTGATGACGATCGTGAATGGAAAGGGAAAGACCCACACATCTGGCTTAATCCAAACTATGCGAAGATCCAAGCCCAAACAATTGAAGAAGCGCTCTGCGCTTCCCTTCCCAACCATGCAAATGAATTCAAGAATAATTTAGCTCGTCTGGATAAAGAACTCAGTCAGTTGGACCAATATATCACCGAAAAGTTACGATCTATCCGCTCCCGGAAATTCATCGTCTTCCATCCCGCTTGGGGCTATTTCGCCGACGCGTACAATTTGGAACAGATTCCTATCGAGATCGAAGGAAAAACACCCACCGCCAGACAGCTGCAAACCGTGATCAATCGCGCCAAGAGAGAAAACCTGCGGGTGATCTTCGTCCAGGAACAATTCAATAAAACCGCCGCCCAGGCGGTCGCGAACGCGATCGGTGGTCAAGCGATTTCTGTTGATCCGCTAGCGAAAGACTATATAGCCAACTTGCGAAAAGTGACCGAAATCTTTACTGAGGCGATACGATGAAGATGGAAATCCCCGCCGTTCAACTCGAAAATATCTCGTTTCAATACGATCGCGAACCGGTTTTGGAGAATGTTTCGTTTCAGGTGGCGGTGGATGATTTCATCGGCATGGTCGGCCCCAATGGCGGGGGAAAAACAACGCTGCTGAAGATAATCCTAGGTTTAATTCAACCAAACGCCGGATCCGTAAAAGTGTTCGGACAGCCGCCATCGAAATCCCGATCCCAGTTGGGATACGTGCCGCAGCAAATCAATCTGGACCGGGAATTCCCAATCTCCGTGATAGATGTAGTTCTACTGGGCAGACTGGGACAAACACCCCTATTTGGACGCTATCGGCGGATTGATAGAGAAGAAGCGCGTGAAGCGCTCCATCAAGTCGATTACTTGATTTTAAAGACCGCCATTTTGGCGCGTTGTCAGGAGGACAACGGCAGCGCGTTTTAATCGCGCGTGCGCTGGCCGCTAGGCCACGGCTCCTCATCATGGATGAACCAACTTCAAACGTTGATAGTTTGTCTCAACAGCAGATCTACGATCTCTTGTGCGCGATCAATCAACAATGCGCCATTATTCTTGTGTCTCACGATGTAGGCGTTGTCTCCACTTATGTCAAGCGGGTCGCATGCCTTAACCGGCGATTGGTGACGCATCCGGTTCACGAAATTACCGATTCGACTATTCAAGACCTTTATTGCGCGCATGTCAGTTTAGTGAACCATAAGAGCATCCTAAATGAAAGATAAAAGAATTGCTTATGTTCGAGTTCTTTGACGCCCCTTAGAACACAGACATTTTTACAAAACGCTTTGGCCGGGGGGATTCTCGCCAGCCTCGCCTGTGGGATTATCGGACCGTATGTGGTCGTAAAACGCATCGTCTTCATCAGCGGGGGGATCGCTCACACGGTGCTCGCCGGCGTGGGACTCGCGCTGGTTCTTGGATTGCATCCACTGGCCGGCGCCATTCCCTGCGCCTTGCTGGCGGCGATCTTAAATCGGCTTGATCGGCCTTCGCGCCCGGCAGCGGGAAGATACAATTATCGGCGCCTGCTGGGTCATCGGCATGGCGGTGGGATTGATCCTGTTCGCCCAAGTTCCGGGATATAACACCGATCTGATGAGCTATCTCTTTGGGGATATCTTGATGGTTTCTTCCGGAAATCTACCGATCATCATGGGGCTCGATATACTCATCGCCGTTTCTACACTGCTCTTTTACAAACAATTTCTCGCCGTCTGTTTTGATGAGGAATACGCTCGTTTACAAGGCGTGCGCGTAGAACTGGTCTATCGTACTTGCTTCTCTGCTTGATCGCCCTGACCGTCATTGTCCTGATGCAGGTAATCGGAATCGTTCTCGTCATCGGCCTTTCTTACATTGCCCGCCGCCACCGCCGGTCTCTTTGCCCGCAGTGTCGCCTGGATGATGCTGATCGCGGGCTATTTTAGGTGTATTATTCACAATGATCGGGATTTGGATCTCTTACACACTCGATTTTCCTACTGGACCTACGATCGCGATCCTTTCTGGCGCGGCATACCTGCTCTCCATCTCTTATAAAGCGATCCGCCCGCGCTACAACCAGACAAACAAACTCCACTCTCAGTCCATTGAAGACGAATAAGAAAATCGATGCGCCTGTAAGATGTGGAGACTCACAATTCTCCTGACGTTCTCACATTCTTCTAATCGACAAACGCTATATGTTCTGTTGACAGGTTACTCAAAAGAGAAAACAATATTGTGCCTTGTTTTCCGCTTTTTTTTGGGAGGCGGAAAATCCATTCTGATTATTTAAAGGAGACAGACGATGATTCGCTACGCATTTGCAT
>CAXXSM010000020.1:0-18824 GCA_963663405.2 bacterium
TTGCAGTTCCTCAACGGCGCCTTTGAAAACACCGTGCGCGATTGCGAAATCAAAAATAACAAAGGTCATGGTGTATTCATCGACGGACAAGAAACAAACGCCAATCAATTTGTATCGAATGACATTACTTCATTTAACAAAATCACAACAATCATAAAGACGGGATACACATACAAAATGGGGCTCATCGCACGGATGTCATAGGATGTCATATTGGCGGGAACCTAGGCAATGGGATTACAATCATAGGCCCGAACAGTGATTCTAATACCATCCAAAGCAACCGGATCGGAGCCAATATGGATTATCCCAATATGAAAGATCTATCCTTCACAGCGAACGATGGCATCGGCATCCTTCTACAAAACAGCAACCACAATCAAGTTTATTACAATTTACTCGGTGTCAACAAAAAAGGAGGAATCCGCGTTGAAGATTCACAAGCGGATGCCGGGAATGATGCGCCGGCGCTTGATTTAGAAGGCAATTATGTAGGATTTGCGCTTTTCCCCGGAGAGTCCTTTAGTGGATCATCCAATGAATTTGACGTCGTTGTTGACAAGAATGAGACGGCTGGAACGGGATCGAACTTCACCGTAGCAGTCATGTTACCGCAACCGGCAACAAGGTCTATGGACATGACGAGGGATTCTTAATTCAAGGAGAACCATCCTCCGATTACGTTATCAATGACACCTGGATTGGACATTCACGCTATTATGGTTTGCAAATCGCTAAAACGAAGAATGTTGTTGTCGAAGGGATAAACTCGTTTAACAATAATTATGATGGGATTTATATCCTAGGCTCGCAAAACGTTGCAATCATGGATCAAGACTCTTTTACACAACAAAATCATATGAAAGGTTTGACCATCCATACGAGCAAAGACATCACGATTAACAACTTGCATATTGAACCGGAAAATCAACAAGGTGGAGTGTCCGTGTTTCAATCGGAGAATGTTACATTAGCAGATTGTACCGTGCTTGAAAATAGTGGTATAGCGTGCTTTATCTCTGACTCTAAAGACGTTGCGCTCATACGGGGAAATTACGGTGAAAACGAGGGGGATGGATTATTATTGATACATCCAGCTATATCACGCTTATGGGAAGTGATATGCGATACGGCCTATTTATCATGAATTGCGCTGGGGATGGAGTGCGAGTAACGAATTCACAAAATATATGTATCGGCCAGTATGGATGTGGTGTCAATATCGCGGGAAGTGGAAAACACGGGATCTATATCCTTGGTGATGAGACAAAGCATGTTCATGTTGAATCCAGTATGATTATGGATAGTGGTGACCGGGGCAATATTGAAATTGCTGCGGGTGACGATATCTGGATCGGCGGTTCTAATGCCAATCAACGGAATAATATCGAATTCCAAAGCAATGGTGTTGGAGTGCTTGTCCACGGTCAAAACACGAATGCGTATATAATCAATAACTGATCGGCGAACCCATCGAATGGGAATCGGGAACGCGAGAGTATGGATGTCTATATGGTATTGTTCTAGAGGGCGCTGCGAGTGCGGTTCTCATACAAGAGAATCTAATCAATGCGAATAAATATAATGGGATACTCCTTCGGATGACGCAAAATACAATCGCATACACAAAAACACCATTATGGATAATGGTAATCATGGAATTGAAATCGAAGGGCAGGAAACCAAATACAACCGGATCACAGAAAACAGCATAACAGATAATGATCAAAAAGGGATTCATCTCTCCTTAGGGAACGAGTCAATCAGCGCGCCAACCATCGATTATTATACCTACACCCTGGATACGATTCGTGGGTATACCGGCGCTCCTGATGGCAGTGTAGTGGAAGTTTTTTCGGACGATGATGATGAAGGTATGGTATTCTTGGGTAAAAGCAAAGTCCTATATGGACGCTTTGAAGTGAATGGGTATGGGGCTCAAGGTCTCAATCTCCATGCGACGGTAACTCATCCAAATGGAAACACATCTGAATTCGGGCCAGCCTACACCCTAGGGGAACAACTCAATCCCTTTGCTTATGTTACCACCAGTTCGGGCAACAAAGACATTAGCCTGTTTGATCCAAACTCGAATCGATCTTACCGCTTAACATATGACCAGGCGGATGACTATTCTCCGCAATTCTCACCAGATGGAAACGCTATTCTTTATGTGTCCGAGGCCAATGGCAATCCGGATTTGTGGTTTATGAAAACGGATGGCGCCGATGCCGCAGTAGCGATCAGCGATCCCAGTCCAGATTATGATCCAAACTGGCGCCAGGATATCGATGATATATTATTTGTATCTGAACGAACCGGCAACGCAGAATTATACCGCACAAAACCACCAATGGGTTCATCGGCTGAAATTATATACGACAATGGTGTTTCGGGTGGAGGGGAGTCTCTGCCAGAGGGCGATGCGTTTGCCGTTCATTTTAATTCGAATGGTGGCCAAGTCAACAGGATATCGTTTTATATTGCGAACAAACCTGCAGAGTTTACATGGAAACTATTAGGATGGGAGAACGATCAACCATCTACTCACGTATTCGCTGAAGGGAACACAACACCGAATGCGAGCGGATGGCATGTTGTTTCAATTGAACCCGTTGACGTTCCTGAAGAATTTGCCGTAGCGCTCTATTATCTTAGTTCCCATAGACCTGGTATTGGCTTTGAATTCGGTGATAGTTCAAGAAGTTTTTACTCAATGGGGCCTTTTTGGTATAACTACTGGCAGCGAATCATGATACGAGCGACGATGGTAATTCCTGAGCCTATACAAATAACAAATAATCCTGCGACAGACAGATATCCGGTCTGGTCACCTGATGGCTCAAAAATCGCGTTCTCTTCAGACCGGGACGGAACCATGGATATTTGGCTGATGAACGCAGATGGATCCAACGAGACCAAATTAACGGATGGCCTTGGGAATAACATCAAACCGGAATGGCCGGTGGATAACAATATAATTTATTTTGTGTCCGACCGGGACGGTGATAACGATATCTATCGCATTAACATTGATGGAACCAATTTGATGCCAATAACACAGAACGATGTAAATGACACCGATCCGGTTTTTGATCAAGATCGTGAGAGCCTATTATTCAGTTCCGATCGAACTGGCGACGGCGAGATTTTTGATCGATCCAGTAGTGGTAAGATAAAACAGCTGACAACGACCCTTCTGAACTCCACTGAACCGGATGTGGCGCCTATCGGCGTTGCTGTCCCAACAGAATCACAAACTATGCAGACCTTGTCTGCAGCGAAAGAGAAAAATCCAATACCAGCGGGAAACCGTTTTATGTCATCCAAGATCATCGATGCGGAGGAATATATTGCGATTGCTGAATTGTCTACTGCCACGGATAGTGACGTTGAGATCCCGATATTCGTTTCAAGTCATGAACCCATTGGCAATCTTGAATTCGAATTAGCCTACCAATCGATTGACCTTGGTCTGAATCAATTGCCTTCCGCCCTTTTGGCGCAACAAGGCATGTATGCGATTAATCCAATCGATTACCCATCAAATTCAAGCCGTTTACGTTTTAACTGGATCAAAGCAGAGGGATTTCATGAAGCAGGTGATTTTTTGACACTCAATTTCCATGTCGATTCATTTGCTGATGACGCGGAATATCCTATCACTTTCAAAGTACTTAATGTTTATGGATTGGATGAAAGTAAACTGAATATAGAAAATCTCAATGGTAAGATTATGATTGAAGGCAACGGTACAAATACCAACGTTAACTCATGGATGTTGTATGATCAATAATTATTTAGGGTGTAAGAGAAAAACTCCACAAATATTCACGAAGATAAATCACCGAATACACCCCCCGAAACGGAGAGCATAAAAAGGTGTGGGGCAATTGATCGGAAGGTATAATGAGGCGATGAAATCATAGTCTCCACGTTACGTTTCATATCGCCGTCATTTTTGATGGGCGTCCTCCCTTACGACTTTTTCTTCGAGCATTCGCAATGCCTGCCTTCGTGTTCTCAACAATAATTTCTCGTTGAAACTCATCGAACGCCATCGTCATGTGAAAGAACAGTCGTCCCTCTGATGTGCTAGTGTCGATGTTTTGAGTCAAGACTTTCAGTCCAATTCCGCGTTTTGATCCATTGTCGAAACGCGGGCATATCCAATCAACATTGATTTATTCCATAAATGTTTTGCAAGAGGATTAACTGAACACTTGATTCAGAATAGAGTTTTGGGACATATAAATCAAGGATTATCAGAATCACCTCATCTAATCATTATTCAACATAAAAATTGACCGTTTCGGGAGCAGGTAATTTTCCAGTGTGTCTACACTCTTCCCAGGCATTATTGATGGTGGTGAACATTTTCCACTGGCGTTGAATCTCCATATCCCAAAGCGCTAAGGTTCCTTCTATGTTATATGGTTTATTGTCTCGAAGCCATAGATCTCGATAGGCGCTTTTGAGATTGCCGGTCATGAAAATCAAATCGTAGATTCGGCATTTATTGGCTTTCGTAGAAGCGCCCAATTGAATTGCCGCTAATTGAATCTTCTTAGGATCGCCTGAATCACGGGCCGAGTGGTATAAACGACTCATTTCCGGTCCGTATTGAAGTTTTAAACCTGTTAAATCGATACGCCGCGCGGCATATTCAATAAAGTCCAAGGTGTCCAGGTTGCGGAACGGTTTTTGTCGATTACGGTATATGTGTTCCATGGCATTTTCAGCATGTATCCGCATTTCACGAAGTTGAGGTTCCCATTTCAAAATTAGTTTTTGGTTTTCTTCCGTAAATGGATCAAGCCATGACAGGCGTAATGAACTCCGGGAATAGAGTGATTCGGCGATTAATTGCGCTTCAAGCATTTCGCTATAGATCTTCATGATTTCACCCGATGGATCGCGGTGAAACGTCCATGCGAATGCGCGATCGAATGACTCGTCATCAGGAATATCTTGACTCCAACCTGCTGCGGCGCCAAACGCAAAACCGTAATAATTCAGGCTATAGAGTTCTTCACAAGTATCAATCCATAACGTATTGAGAATGCCATCCGTTCCATATTTTCGTCCTGCGTTCATAAAATCACGGATAACCGTCCGCATGCCTTTGAAATTAGGGTAGATTTGCATCCAATTGCGAACCCCCGGACAAACAACAAACGAAAGATGATTGTCCGCGAACGGTTTTACCAATGGTGTCCAATCATTACGCTCAAAATAACTCCAACTCATTATGCGCAAGTTTTTTGCAAGTTTTGGGATGATTTCAGGATGATTTAATACAATATCTCCCCATACTTCAGGTGTACGGTTTTTCTCGCAGACAATTTGTTGAACCTGTTGAGAGTGAGTTAGATAAATATCCCCAGGATTTTTATCCGGGAAACGTTCACGACTGCGCCCAGTGCCCAACTCGTATGTTTCATCACCTCCAACATGAATCGATGAAGCGGGAAATGTATCCGTAAGATAATCGACACAATCTTTGATAAAATCATTGACCCCCTCGGTTCCTGGCGATAACTCGCCACCATGTGGGATTTCGGCCAGATCAGAGTATTTTTCCATTCGCATTACATTATGAAGATGACCGTGAAACTGAACACAGGGCACAATATCGACGTAATGTTGTGCTCCATATGCCACGAGTTCTCGTATTTCATCTGGTGTGTAACGGCCACCGTGTTCGCCAACCAGTGGATGGCTTGGGTATTCAAGCGTGTCTTCCGAATAAAGATAATACCGATTCAGTTTATATTCTCCCATAACACGGATTATACGTTTTACCGTTTCCAAATTGGGAATCATACCTTGGCTGGAATCGATCATGACACCACGAATTTTCAGATCAGGACTATCCGATATTTTGACTGCAGGGGCTGAGTACAAATCGCTATTTTCTTTCGGATGAATCAGTTGAAGAAATGTTTGAGCCGCATAATATAATCCCGCTCCGGATTTCCCTGCTAAAACGACTTTCTTGGGAGTAATAAATAATAAATAACCTTCATCGCTTTGGGGACGTTTTGCTACTGGAAATTCATCCCATAATCGATCGGCTGTTTGGTCAGTGCTGAGGATAGATAAAACGATAGAAGTTTGATCTGAAGATTGACTTGATTGAATGATATTCAGTGTTGAGTGTGATAGTTCATTGAACCGATTTTCGAGTAACAACACCGTATTTTGATAATTCGATTTAAATTGATCAGGAACTACGATTTGAAGAGATGTTGAAAATAGGAATTCACCATCCATTGGTTCGACATAATTGGGTTGAGGCAGGAGGGGTGAAATCTCGCTTGTGACCGTTGTTGGAAGCAGAAAGAATACCATTAGTAATACGAATAAGTTCAGTAATTTCATCAAAAGTCTCCTTTTTTTCTTATCGTTTATAACCGTCTGCATAATCGGCACGGCAGATGAGTTCGGTCTCTTCCGGATCACGTCCGATTTCCTTAATCAGCATATTGTGCATCTCATTTATCTGTTTTTTTCTATCTAATTGGGTGGCAAGATTGACGAATTCTTTGGGATCCACTTGCAGATCATACAATTCGCGTTCGGGGCCGTAATTTTCATCCATACGGCAGTGATAAACGTATTTATAATTCCCTGTGCGCAGCATTGTAAAACCGGAAGCGATATTGTGAGCATAATACTCGCTGATGGCGAAATCCTTCCATTTTGTTTGAGGATCATCGAGCCACGGCGTCAGTGAATCTCCATTCCAATCTTCCGGCGCTTCTGCGCCGCCGATATCTGCGATCGTCTGCACGACATCCACGAGAGAACAAGCGCCTGCGCGCCTTTTTCCGCCTTGCCAGCGTTCCGGCCAGCGAACGATGAGGGGTACACGAGCGGCCGCTTGATACATACAATTCTTCCACCATAGTCCATGATCGCCTTTGTTTTCACCATGATCGGCGGTGTAGACGACGAGAGTGTTCTGCGCTAGACCCGAACGCTCTAAAGCGGAGAGCAATTGTCCCAATTGATCGTCGAACCAATTCACAAAGCCCCAATAAAGTTCCCTTCCCATTTTTACTTGTCCGGGAGCCGCGTCTACCACGCCGAATCCCATTCGCAGATGTTTATAATTCAACGGCAACCGATTGAGATGACCTTCGGGAATGTCGGGCATGGCGATTTTATCCGAATAACGGTTGGCATATTCCGTTGGAACGATAAGGGGAAAATGGGGTGAAAGAAATCCCGTGAGGAGGAAAAAGGGCTTATCGTCTTTGCGGCGATTCGTGAGGAATTCAACGCTGTTTTTCGTGACTAATAAATCGTGCTTCATGACGCTGGACGAATCACCGGTGTGGAAATCGGAAGATCGTTTATTCCAATTATTATGATTGACACTTTCGTCATCCGCCCGGCGGCGATGGCCCCGGCCAGTTTTTTGGTTTTGATTAGTCGTGGCTGGATACAATTCCTTAAAGCAGTAACGGCGGGAGGGATCATAGTGCATCTTACCAGCCAGGAAAGAATCATATCCTGCCGCGTTCATAATTCGAGGCAGGGAAGGATAATCGTCCGTAGGCAGCCAGCAGTCGTTGTTCCAAGCGCCAACACGACTGCAATATTTCCCCGATGTAAAACTAAGGCGGGAAGGAACACAGAGAGGAGAATTCGTATAACAATTATCGAAAACAACACCGTTCTGAGCCAGGCAGTCCAGGTTTGTTGTTTGTGCAATTCGGTCACCGTAACAACCGGAGACGGCAGGATCATGTTCATCTGACATGATGACGAGGATGTTCGGTTTCGCCTTAACGCGGGCCGTTATAATACTTGGAAATGTCAGCGCCGCCGTGCTCGCCACCAAGGCGCTAGTGAATTCCCTTCGTTTTATCGTTTGAAATTCATTCGACATATTTCGTCTCCTAAACAAGAAGGTAACATGAACTAGTATTTCCCATTTAAATTGGTAAGATACATTTTTTTTATTGTCAACCACAAAAAGTATATACTATTTCTAGCCAATTTTATTAGAAAATCTAACCAAAGATATTTAAAATCACCAAACGCTAAATAATTAATATCCCGCATATATTCTTTGTTATTATCCAAATACGTATTTTTACCTTTGCCGTTTCTTATTCGCCGTTTCTCCTTGTTTTCGTCGATCCGGCTTGCCACCGTTTCCACACGCCTCATCGGCGCCTCCTTACCCTCCACCGTGAGAACTAGACTCGAGCCCTCCTCTTCCACGATGAGTGTGGGTTGTGCCCGTCAAAATGTATCTACCTCCTGCTCCATGGCGCCGTTCATATCTTCCAGACTTTTTAAACGATTTATGAGAACGATAATAGAAGAGTGTCTGGAAAAAGATACTCTTCTTCGGTAAATTGTCACTTAGAGAGACCATCCAAGAATTCACTGAACATTATCACCAAGAAAAAAATCATTCGAGCCTTGGAAATCGGTTGATCGAGCTGAAAAAGAAGTAAATCAAACCACAGGCAAGATTGAACGCCGGAAGCGACTAGGATGAATGTTCCAGTATCATTATCGAAATTCCGCTTAGATTAATTGAGAATTCGGATCTTCACGTACTTGGCCAGAGCCTTGTAGTGTGTCTCGTATTGATAGATATTTGGGTATTCATCTCTTCCCCCGTTAAGAGCGTAGTCATATAAGGGACGTCTTCCGTAATCGAGATTTTCCGTAGGACCATTTACAAGCATAAGCAAGGGCTTAAGGAAGAGGATTATACGCTTCCGCTTCAGTTCGTCGGATTCGAGAACAGCTACCATTTTTCCTGCTAATCTCGCGAATCTCCCTCGACTTGGGTATGGTTCCAGGCCAGCAAAGCGATAATTCTTGCTTTTCAGTAGCCCAGGCACGATCGTACCAATGGGTAGGCCATTAAGAAATGACTTTAGATCGGCAAGTAGCATTCTTCCTTTTTCGCTTATGTTCTCCATGGGTGTTTCCTCTTTGTAGTTTTGACTACTATCATTTTGGTTAGTATCGCATTTTTCTAATCTGATAACCGTATATACTATCATAGATAAAATCTCATGTTTTTTTTACATTTTGATCCTTTAGAGTTTTTTCATCATAACTGAAGGCTCAAAAGGGCTACAGCAGGTCCATCGCAATACTTACAATGGAATCTATCAGGGGATTCGATTCCTATTTCGAATTTCAATGGCAATCAAGTTATGGCAGTTGCCGCGAGTCCATTGCGCCTATCCAGAGCCATTCTGGTCGGATGATGATTTTGTATTATCCTCTTTCGCAGCTGAGGGATTCTCATGGGCCATTCGGAGAACGTGTTCGATGAATTCTCGCGATATTGAAGGTCGTCTGATCTTCCGTAGACGCTTTCTATAGTTCCAGTTCAAAACCACATAATCCCGATGTCAGCGAAGAATCGTATCTGGGTGAAAATTGTCGAGATTTTCTTCTACACATTTCAATGGTGGATAAAAATAGCGGCGCGCCATGATGGATTGTTGAGGGACCTTCACACGCGCCGTCAAAGTGCAAAATTCAACAGTAATCTTACCACATTATTCGATGGAGGTTCAAGAGTGGGCATAAAAAAGGACGGCGCAGTATTGTTGTCGGAAAATTTCAATGCGCCGTCGATAACATTGAAGGGTCTTGCGGAACTTACTATATCATATTTATCGGGGTAGATTCAAAAAAAAAGGCGATGCGCCATGCAGTTGAAGGGATGTCCTGAACACGCCGCAAAATGAAATGAAAATTCCAGTTTATATTTAAGTACATTCATCATAGATGGTTCAAGAGGAGGCAAAAAAAGTGGCGCGATAGTTAATCGGCTCTATAATCGTTGCGAACCATCAAGTGACTCGTGTGACTGCGCAACGCGCAAAAGACTCGCCGGATGGGGCCCCGTTTTGGTGGATTATTCGAGGCATGGAAAATCTGTCTGTGACGCTGGCGGGAGCGCCTCTTCCAGAAACCGCCCGACACCATCTCTATAAACGAGAAAACTACGTTACTAAACCATTTGAAGAATTTTCGCTCTGTGACGTTACTGGACCGGGCGCGCTATACTTGGTGACAATCGCTGGCGAGGGGCTTTATAAATCCGGTGACTGGAAAGACATTAGTTACCTCGAAGCGATCATGCGAGCCTACCTTAATGGTGAGCAGACACCGACCTTGCTTTCTTCCGGACTGGAGGATTATTTCCTGGGCACTTATTACTTCAACCGGGGCTGTTACGCCAATGCGTTAGCGGGTCTGACTCATTTCGACAAGGAATAAAACACATTCTCTGCTTACCGCTTTCACGATGAGGATCTCGTATTCTTTCAAAAAGATTTGAGGCTTACTTGTCGTTGCGGTGAAGAATTGAACGGCAAGAAACTCCACGATCCGTAGGCGGGTAGGGATCGGATCTAAACATTGCTATATTTTTGGGACCGACATGAAATGTAAACGGCGAACCAAAAGTGAGGTCTATAAAATCCGACATCTGGAAGAAACCATCCAAGAGAGAATTAATTGGGTAACATTTATAGATAATATGGATTTGGTTTATTGCACCCGTATAATGAATTATGATCAACTCGTTTTCGCTGGCAGGTTTCCATAATCCAAGACAGAGAGAGACAACCATGACGTTCATGATTACATTAATTCTTTTATTAACGATGGGATCGATTGCGGCAGCCGAACCTGCGGTGTTCAAGTCATGGGAGTTTAATAGGTGGAACGATCCGCAGGGCTGGAATGTGCCTCCAGCGTTTGGAGGATCCGTTACCGGAGAGGGGATTTGGCTTCATATCCAAATGATGCCGGAACATATTCAGGAACTTTCGTGGCGTCAACTCATTTGGTTGCCGCATCCTCCATTGTCTTTAATCTCACCCTCAGGTCTTAGTATAGATACAACTTGCGCCTCAAAGGTTCGGTTGCGTGTCTTGAACCAATCTCCTGAAACGGATGGCTTGTTGATTTGGCGTACGGCTACTGCGCCGGACACGAATGCGGGAACCGTGCGTTTCACAATGCATCCGATGTGTAACAGGTGGCAGGATGTGGTGGTTGACCTGGAGAACCAGTGGTCGGGTATTGTGGATCAGATACATATATTGCCGGCGCTGATTGGCTCTTCGGGTGACATGTGGATCTCGCGGATTGCAGTGACTGGCGGGATTCCTGCCTCGAAAAAGGCGCGTCCGGACGTGGCTAGCGCAGCTGTCGTTCCCAGGATTACGTTGCCGTCTATTGACCAGCCGGCATTTGCCGATGCGTTCAAAGTACTTGACGAGTGCCTAATTAACAATGTACCTGTCCACGGTTTTACCGAGCCGGTCATGGGACCAGGTGGGGCCTATGGAGAGAACTGGTGGCAGCTGGATTCATCGTTGGCGTGCGATGGGGCAAAGTGGGCCAACCAGTCTTTCGCGGAAGGAGCGCTTAGGGGATTCGCTTCAGTGCAGTCGCAAAATCCGGATGGCAGAATCGATCTGTGGGGTGGTTCGCCAAGCCGGGGGATGCCTGCCTTGGCGAGTAGCATCCCACGGCTATTCGAGGTAGGTTATCGTATAGCGCGGCGCAGCAGCGATGATGGAGTAAGACGATTGGCGTATGAGATTCTCAGCAAGTATCTCGATTGGTGGCTTTCTCCGGTCAAACAGGATACACAAACAGGTCTGATAACCTGTATTTTTGAAGAGACATTCTGTGAGCCTGTAGATTCTCCGCAGACGATGGCTCCAGTCGATCTGCAGGTGGCTGTTGCGATTGGATGCGCCTATGTGTCTGAACTTGCGGAATGGGTAGGCGAGGCCAAAGCGGCGGCTCGATACCGGAAGGCCTTTGAAGATCTGAAGAATGCCATCAATAAGTATTGTTGGGATGAGGAAGACGGAGCGTACTACAACTTTAATGTAAAGACGTTAACGCGCAGCAAACGTCTGATCGTATCGACGTTTGATCCATTGCGGCTTGGTATTGCGCCAGATGAACGTATTCCACGGCTTTTGGAGAAGCTAACCGATCCTGCGCTTTTCAATTGGGGTATCCGGCCACTAACGAGTCTTGCAAAGACGGAACAGGACTATGTGGAGGCTGAAGGTCCCTATGACGGCCGGGCATGGTTTGGCGACATTTGGACGATGCGCAATGTGCCTGTAATTTTTGGTTTGCGAGACTGCGGACAGGACGAACTCGCGGCGCAACTGGCGTGGGACACCGTAAGAACTTTTAATGCAAATTATGCTGAATATGTGACACCATCCAAAGGGAAGGGAGAGGGTGTCAGGAGGTACGGTTGGTCGGCTTCTCAGTACATTCAGACTGTGGTTGAGCATGTTTTTGGCATTGACTATGACGCGGTGAAAAAGCGCCTGAGCATTGTACCGCTTCTGGTCCCCGATCTTCGTATGTGTCGTATTGCGATTGAGGGATTGCAGTTGCCGACACCAGAAAACTCGCGGCTATCGGTCGTGATTGCTCCACAGGAAAATGGTGAAACCGAAGTTGATGTGGCGGTGGAATCTGTACCCCTTGGAGTTTCTTTAGTCATTCGGCTTGACGGTGTAGTACATGAGATGCCGCTTGGTTCTGATCAAAGGATTGTTATTAAACAGAGGTAAAGCCTATCGTTACATCAGCCCAATTGTGAATATTATGCTTGAATCGGGCCACATAATACCGATTGGAAAAAGAGATTTTTGCAGTTTTTTCAGATTTGGTAAAACCAATTAGAAATGTTTTATTAGATTTGTTAATTAAATATTGAAATTCACATCCTGCGAATACACTTGCCCCTGATGAATCGATATGGCAATATGCGATTAAACACCGATTTTCGCGAGAACCTCAACCGTCATAATTGAACTATAGTTTTTTCGCGGATTTTACTGCTTTTTCAAAGCGCAATGCGTATCAATCTTGGTACTTATATGACGGATATGTTTTCCACGATCTGAACATACTTTCTCCCATTTTTCCCGATTTCTCTTCTTCTCAGGTCAAAAATCTATGAATTTTCGTACTTTTCTACGTTTTTTTTCTTACCCCCCTTGCATTTACATCCTATTTCGCGGTATTATAACCTTCATAATTATACTAGGTATAATATCATGCGTGATGACCTGAAATCCTTCTTCCTGGCTCCGAAATCCACCAAACACCGGCAGTACGAAGCCCTGCGCGCCTACATCCTTGACGAAACGCCGGCCGCCGACGTGGCCCAACGCTTCGGATTCACCGAAAATTCGCTCTATGCCTTGGCTCACGATCTCCGCGCCGGAACGCTGGAATTTTTCCCCCAACGCTCTCCCGGACCAAAAGACCGCCGCGTGACTCCCTACATTCGCGAGCGGATTGTGGGATGGAGAAAAAATCAGTTGGCCGTGGCGGATATTACCGAACGGCTCCGTGAGGAGAATATTGATATCAGCCCCAGCACAGTCGAACGAATCTTGAAAGACGCCGGCTTCGGCAAACTGCCCCGCCGGACAGCCGCTCAGCGAGGCCGGACGAAAAAAAATACACTTCTGGCGCAACCCGCTCAGAATCTGGATTTTGAGGATCTCGAACCCTTTCATGAAGATTGTCAAATTGCGGGACTTTTCGTGTTCCTCCCTTACATTATTGAATCGGGCCTCATGGAGACGCTCGATTCGCTTCCCATCCCCGAATCCAAAGTCATTGGTAAAAAACAAGCGTTTTTAAGTTTTCTCGCCCTGAAACTGATGGGAGGCGAACGCTTCTGTCACGTGCGGCAGTACGATCATGACGCGGGATTCGGCGTGTTCGCCGGTCTCAACCGGTTGCCCAAACCGACGTACATGGGAACGTACTCCTGCCTCGTTTCCGCCGGCCTGTGCCGTCAACTCCAGCAAGAAATGGTAACCCGCATGACGGCGTGGGACCCATCGTTTTTTTCGGGGGAAACGATCAATCTGGACTTTCATTCCATTCCTCATTTCGGCGAGAAATCCGAGATGGAGAAGGTCTGGTGTGGGGCGCGCAACAAGGCGCTGAAAGGCGCGAACACGTTTTTCGCTCAAGACGCGGAAACCAATGCTCTTTTGTATGCGAACGCGGATGTACTACGGAAAAACGGCTCGGAAGAAATCCTGAATTTTGTGGAGTATTTGAAAGATATTCGAGGCGTGGTCCGCGAGACCCTGGTATTCGATTCCCGCTTAACCACGTACAACATTTTAGGCCAATTGGACCAGGCCAATATCAAATTCATTACGCTGCGATCCCGCTGTCAAAGCCTGATCCAGCAGACGGAAGCCTTGCCGGATTCGAGTTGGATGAAAGTTAAACTCCCCATCCCCAAGCGGAAACACCATACTTTCCTGGCTCACGAAAGTGAGGTCACGTTGAAACCCTGCCCGAAGCCGTTCCGGCAGATCATTATGAAAGATCATGGGCGGGATCAACCCACTTATGTCATCACCAACAACCGGGATTTGGATCTGGTTGAGGTACTCGCCATCTACGCGCGCCGGTGGCGGATTGAGAATAAACTGGCCGAATTAGTCGATTTTTTTCACATCAACGCGCTCTCTTCACCGATCATGATCCGGATCTATTTCGATCTCTTGTTGAGTGTGGTGGCCAGTTTTTTCTACCGGCGATTGGCGTAGGATTTGCCCCGGTTTGAGAACCATTTGGCGCCGGATATTTTCCGAAATTTTATCGATATGCCAGGAAAGGTCCGTTTCGACGGGCAAAATTTTGAGGTGCGCATCCGCAAGCGGGCTCATACGCCCATCTTGCTTGGAATCAAGAAACTGCAGAAACCATTTGAAATTCCCTGGCTGGAAGGAAGGCGCATGCGGATACGATATACGCCTTGATCCCGCCTTATACCCGCCCAAATCTTGGTCTAATTATGACGGTTCCGCACCCCGCGAAAATCGGTGTTCAATAGATTCTATGCTGCTTTCAAAAGATGAAAAGAGGCAGTATATCTTTCTTCGAACCGGCGTCGTTCAATAGGGAAGGGAACTGTTTTCGCGTCTCTGTTTAATGGATCTTTTTGACGTTCTGCATAAACTTCATTGAGAGTTCTTCCCCTCAAATCGATAATGTTGTACATGTCAACCCCGAATCGGACCGTCGTTGACTATTTGACAATATTAACCTTAATTGCTATGATCTGTTCCTTTATTCTACTCGTAAATATGACCTTTATTGACGCAATTCACGCAGCAATTCTGTTGATTGTGTATATCCTCATATTGTCTGCGCATTGCATCATCCTAGGGAAGTAGTGTAGATCGATTTTTATAAAGTAATGGAAGATTAGTATATTTAAAGCAGGAGTATTTTCAGTGATTTATCAATGGTCATATATATATATCCATATTATACATAATTAGTTCCTATTAAAACTATAAACTTGTTTTACTATACGCCATTACTCCGATATTTCGAAAACACGAATTTCGATATCTTTATACCACGCTTCGGAAGGCGGGCCGGAATGAATTTGCAAGCCAATTAATCCTACCTGAGATAGAGACTCATCTGGTTCTAAATAGTCAACAGTCTGGTATCCGTTGATCCACAATTGCACCCGCCGTCCGATGCAGCGGATCACATATTCATTCCAATCCACGAGATTAAGTACCTTACCCAGTTCTTCTTTATTCGAATCCGCCAAGATCCGGTTTCGCCGGGATTCATCATATAGCGCGCCCCAATAATGCTGCCCCATATCCGCTTGATATCCACACATTTCATGACTGTTGGAGACTCTCCGGCTCCGGATTTGGATCCCGGCGTTCGCGTCTTTAGAGGATAACTTACATTGCAAGCGAAGTTCAAAATGACTGAATTCTCGTTCCGTGCATAGAAACTCGTTCCGTGGGATACGTTGCTTCAGATTCCCGGCGGCGATAGCGCCATTTTCAATGCGGAAATAATCCAGATTTCCATTCCATCCATCAAATGTTTTTCCATCGAATAGTACGATGGGTTCGATCGTGTCAAAATCGATATCCAGCCGTCCTAAATCCAACAAATTATGCTGCGCTCCACGTTGAATGACAGCCGGTTCCTTCTCATTGTTTAGTTCCAGGAAAATTGCAACCGCTTCTTCGATCTGGCTTTCTTTTTTTAACCATATAGCGCATTGAAGATACGCATCAGCGAGGGCCGTCTGCAGATCCGCCGGGCAGTCATCCCTATATTGAGAAAGAATATACGCGCATTTTGAAATTCCAATATTCCCCAACGCCAAGACTGCTGCTTTCGCGATGTCCAGTTCTTTTTCCAAAACCAAAGCCTCCAATGCTTCAATGGCCTTTGGATCCCGGCGTTCTCCAAGAAGATGAATAACAGCGATTTTCGCTGTTCCTTGAAGCTTCCCCAGCGCTTGGTGGAGATAGGAATTCGCATCTTGTGATGTCTGTGTTTTCAGCGCATAGCATGCCATCTCCGTGGTTTCTTCATTAAGCAGCATTACACCCAAAACAGGTAGAGAGGCGCTGGAACCGATTAAAGCCAGTTTTTTACAGAAGAATTGTTTGGCGGCGAGTGTGGTTTTCTCTGACTTTAATGCTTTCAGAATCTGTTTTTCAACTTCCTCACGCGCTTGTGGATCGTTGAATGTTTCATTGATGATACGCTCAAGTTCCCTCTGGCTTTTCAACGATTGACCGTATTCAAACTCTTGGATCGATTCAACAATATTTTCAATCGTTTTTTGATCCGCTCCCAGAACCAGGATCGCAGGCTGGAACAATACAAACATGCTGAATATAACAAGAAATTGTGTTATACGTTTCATGGCGCTCCTTTTCATTTCAACCGAATTATTTCCACGAAGAGTGGCGTTGCGTGATGAAATTTATAAAACCCAAGGAATTCGCATAGTACGCGAAAGTAAGTGGCTGGCCTCCTCATCATTGATAAATCGCTCATTTTTAGAATCCCATTGGACATCCCGGCCCAACCGCAGGCAGATATTAGACACATGGGCGATCGTATGGGCGCGATGAGAGATTTCGGGATGACAGACGGTCAAGCGGCGCGATCGCATACAATTTAGAAAATTACGGATATGCGGACTCATGATATTATAATGCATGCTCGTGGGGGATGATCGGGCGCTCAGTGATTTTGGATCGGATTTCATCTCCCCCGTTTCATCAATAATCTCAATCCATCCTTCATCGCCAATGAAACGAATCGATTTGGTACCCATTTTCGTAATCAAACGGACGCCGTTCTCATATTCGGCTTCCATATGCCACTCGAATGGCACATTGCTGTATCCCTCATCTGGAAAAACCGCGCTCCCCGAGAATGTTATAGGAGCGGCGGTTTCACTTTGATTTGCCATTTGCGCAAGATCATACATATGAGGTCCCATATCCACAAACACACCACCACTAGTATCCCAATGGTTCCGCCAAAGAGCGACACTGACTGGTGAGTAAGGCCGCCAGGGCGCTTGTCCCAGCCAGCGGTTATAATCGAAGCCAGGTGGGATCGGTTCCGGTTTAGCATGGCCATTCCCCCCCCAATCACCAAGGCCGGTTTCAATCCGCCGCAGTTTCCCGATCTTCTCCTGATGAACTACATCGATAATATAAAGATAATCCGGATTGGAATGCCGCTGTGTTCCGCATTGCCACACCGTTCCGTATTTTCGGGTGATTTCCACTAATTTTCGACCTTCTCCAATAGTCAAGCAGAACGGTTTTTCTGAATATATATCTTTTCCCGCCTTTGCGGCCAAGGCGGAAAGAATCGCATGCCAACGATCACCAGTGGCAAGGATCACCGCATCGATGTCATCCCGTTCAAGAATCTCTTCGTGGAAGCGGTACGCTTTACAGTCCTCGTTTTCATACCGCAGATTCACCTCGGCTTTAGCCTTTTCACGCCGCTCTTCCCAACAATCACATACGGCAACAAGCCGCGTGTCTTTTTCGTGGATAAAAGCGGGTAACAACGCGCGCATAAATCGTCCCCCAGTGCCGATCGCCGCTATGATAATGCGATCGGATGGCGCGATCGAATCTTTTCCACCCAGAGCGGAAGAAGGAATAACAGCTGGCGCAATTGAAGTAAGCGCGCTTATTTTTAAAAATGCCCGGCGATTGAACAACCTTCTTTTTTTTGAATCGTACACCTTCATCCTCCTCATAGTATTCAAAAATATTGTATAAATTTTACAATCCGATACCTATTACTATTGTGTGATGTAACCTTCTGCTCTTCCCAGCCAATATCCAATTGTCCAATGCAGGCCGGTAAACTCCATTCCCGCATCGGGCCGTGGTATTTTCTTGGCCATATCAGTATAGGGATTATGCACAAGGAGAGACCAAGTTTTCGCCCGCCAGTCAAAGGGAATGACTTGCCCTTTTTTGGGTTTTGGAGAATGCGATTTTGGCGTGAGATCCAGATTAAAGCGCTTACTGTAGGCGTCACGAGTATCTCGATTCCAATGGATATCAAATGTAAACAGGCTCAATTGATTCTCATTTTCTCGTAAAACGGAAGGATCCACTTTTCCCGTTGCTTGATAATAGAGATAAGTAAAAAATGGTTTGCGAAAATGTTGTACTGTTTCCCAGGATTGTTCCAAACTTTTAAGATAGAGTTTTCGTAGAGCTGGATCTTGTTCCAATCGCAGTAATGGTTCATAGGCGATGAATATCAATACTGAATCCGAATGATTGATTTCTCCATCCAGACCGGGCGCTCCGGCCTGGACGCGGGCCGCGATTTGTGCGTATCCCTCATCCAAAGCATATCGCCGGTAGCGGGCTTCTTGTTTTGGATCGCCGGAAAGTTGGGCTGCAATTTTCAAGTGTTGCAGCCAAAGC
>CAXXSM010000021.1:0-140518 GCA_963663405.2 bacterium
ATGTGACGTTGGGCCGTCTCGCCACGGTAGTGGCTTCACTCCTGCGGGGCAAGCACAAACCGATTTTCACTCCGTTTCTGGACACGGGCGATCATGTGATCATCGTCAATGCGGAAAAAGTGAAATTGACGGGAAAAAAACTCGATGATAAGAAGATGACCCATCATACGGGTTTTCCCGGTGGATTGAAACAAAAGCCCTATCGCGAAGTGTTGGAGACCCGCCCTGAACGGGCGATCGAAAAAGCGGTCTGGGGCATGTTGCCGAAAAGTCGCCTAGGCCGGAAAATGATAAAAAAACTGCGTATCTATAAAGGCCCAGAACATCAACAGCAATCGCAGAAACCGGTCCCATACTCTATTACTAAATAAAGGAGAAACGCAAACTTCTCATGGCTACCCAATATATTTCCTATGGCACCGGCCGCCGCAAAACATCCATCGCCCGCGTTTATTTGAAAGAAGGAACGGGTGATATCGTCATCAACGGGAAGAAATCCTCCGATTATTTGATGCGGAAAACGTTGGAAATGGTCATCCAGCAGCCATTTGACGTGACGGAGACCAGCAGCAAATTCGATGTGTACGCCAATATCACCGGCGGTGGATTGGCTGGACAAGCGGGCGCGTTGTTGCACGGCATCTCCCGCGCGCTGGTGAGTCTGGATGCCAAATACCGAATTTCGCTCAAAAAAGCGGGTTTCCTGCGGCGCGATCCACGAATGGTGGAACGGAAAAAATACGGACAGCCGGGCGCGCGCAAACGCTTCCAGTTCTCCAAGCGTTAATCCGTTGCGGCCAATGGCCGAACGATATGATGATCGAAACGCAATGCACGGGAATTTCGTTACTTACGTCCCGTGCATCTTCTTGTTTAGAATTCATGTGAGAATAGCGCTATGTATGAGGTGACAGTCGCGCGTGAATTTTGTTCGGCCCATTTTCTTCGGGATTTCAAAGGGCCTTGCGCCAATATGCACGGTCATAACTGGAAAGTGGAAGTTCATTTCCGGGATTCTGAATTGGCGCCCAACGGGATTATGATTGATTTTCTCGTGATCGAACTCGCGCTGAACAGCCTGCTGGCTCGTTTGGATCATAGTGTCATCAATCATGTCCCTCCCTTCGATATCACGAATCCCACCGCTGAAAATCTGGCGAAGTGGTTTTACACCGAAATCGGCGCCGCGCTTCCCGATCGCGGCCCAAAACCTTCCCGCGTCACGGTGTGGGAAACGCCAACACCTCCGCTTCCTATTGGGAGGACGAATGAAGATTCTGAAATCTACCGGGGTATCCAAGGCGAATCGACGTTTACAGGATTTCCCTGTACCTTTATTCGGACAGCGGGGTGTAATCTCCGCTGCCAATATTGCGACACCGGCTATGCGCTGGAACCGCGAGCGGGGGAAGAGATGTCCCTCGACGCTATTTGAGAAAACACAAAAACTGGGTATCGATCTCGTCGAAATTACCGGTGGAGAACCCCTCGAACAGGAAGAGACGCCGGATCTCTGCTCACAACTTCTAAAATTAGGATCAACTGTGCTGATCGAGGACCAGTGGAGCGTATCGTATTGATACGCTTCCGGATGATGTGATAACAATACTTGACATAAAAACCCCCTCCAGCCTCATGGAAGACCGGAACGAATGGGCCAATATGGAACTGCTGGATGAGAGAGATGAGGTTAAATTCGTGATCTGTGATCGTGACGATTTTGATTGGGCGCTCTCCATCTGCGACCGGTATAATTTATTAGGCCGGTTGACGGTTCTTTTCTCTCCCAGTTTCAATGAACTCAAACCCCGTCAACTGGCGGAATGGATTCTGGAAACCCGCATCCCCATCCGCATGCAACTCCAGACGCACAAATACATCTGGGATCCCACCAGCCGGAAAATCTGACAATTCACACAATTCTCACTTTTTTCACGACAAGGACCCTCCATATCGAGAGGGTGGCAAGGGCAAGGCGTTTTTCTGCCCTTGTATAATTCCTGTAAAGTAACACCAGGAACGGCAACGCCGCGCGGTGGCGGCTTTTAGATGAAAAACCTTGTCCTGGCCACCCACCAGACCTTAGTATATATGGGATTCTACTCAGCCAGAAAATCTGATATTTATTACCCACATCGTTTCACGATCCAGGTCCAACATATCCGATCGCTGCCGTGTAATCCGATACACGGATAATCCCGCGATAATCGCGAGAACCACCGCCTGAACGGATTTTCTTTGCGCATATTTCGTAAACAAAAAGCAGGACAATCCAAGAATCGCGGCTTCCATCAAGAGCCACGATATAAAAAATATGGTACCCGGCGCGCGGACAATATCGACAATGGTGATTCCATCCGGAATTGGTGGTTGTAAAAAAGGCCATAACCAGGGATTGAAATCGGAATCGGCGATCAGATGCCCCATATGGCCGATAAAATAGGAAAACGCGATCCGCCTGCCAAAGAAATAATACGCAATGAAACACAGACGGCCATCCCCAACAGGCTGTGCATCATGTAGCGCCCATAGGGTGTAATGTGAAAGATGTCATCCAATGGTTTATCAATTAGATCGGGGAGCATCGCCCCCGCAATCACAGGAATCCAATCAATATTGAAATAACGTTTGCCAAGAACGGCGTAAGCCAGATGTCCGGGAACGGGATACAATCAAAAGCCTCCTTCAAGATTGTTTCTCTACATTGTATCTCCCTAAGTCCATATTTGTCAGTATATTTGATCTGATTGAATTTTATTTCGTTTTTACATTATTTGACAATTTCTTATGGAATTTGATTGATTCTTCATTCTATAATAATCACGTAGATTGATTTTTGGTTGTCTATTTTATTGCATTCGCATATTGGCCATCGAATCAGCTTTCATTGCTGGTTGAGAGCAGGCAATTCGAACTATTGTTATATAACATTTACGAGTCGTTGAATAATGAAAAGGGAGAAATTATGCATTCAACAACGTTCTCAAATCCTCATTTCTGTCTGTCATTTTCATTGGAATGTCTATCAACGCAGTATCGCAGAATATCAATACAGCCGAGAATTTTCCCGATCCGAATTTCCGCGCAGCCGTGGAGGAATTCATGGGTGTGGCTCCCGGTGGGGAGATTCTGGAAGCGGACATTTCCAAAAAAGGGGGAATGTTCGATTGTTCCTCCCGTGGAATTGCCGATCTGACCGGTATCGAGCGGTTTCCCGCTATCAATACATTGGTCTGCTCGCAGAATCAATTGACCCGTTTAGATATCTCTCACAACAAATCCCTGACTGGTCTTTGGTGCAATGAAAACCACTTGCCAGCCTGAATGTATCCGGCGCCACGGCATTGTTGGAATTGGCTTGTGGAATGAATCAATTGACTTCTTTAGATGTCTCTCAAAACACCCAATTAGCGCATCTGGGCTGCAGTTGGAACCGGCTGGCCAATCTGGATGTTACGAATAATCCTGCGTTATACGTTCTCGTGTGCGACAACAATCGATTGATTGAACTGGATGTCTCAAAGAATCCAAAGTTGGCTTCTCTTGACTGCGGCAAGAACGAAATATCGGTTCTAAATGTGAGCCAGAATACTGCGTTGAAAACACTTGAATGTATTGATAATCAATTGACCAGCCTATCCAGTTTTATCGCGAACGAAGGGCTTAGGCGAAATGATTGGGTGGATGTCCGGTACAATTACATCGATTGTGGTGTTCCAGAGGCCATTACGGGAGAACTCCAAATTCTAGCCGAACGGATAGGAGAAACTCTCCTTTATGAACCGCAGAAAGAATGTTTGACAGCAGTGTTGGATTGGGGATTGTATTGATTATTGGGAGTTCAAAGACGATCAGCGCAGTTTGACCGGCAGGCGCTATAGAAGGTGATTCTATTCGTCTTCTGAGGCCTTTTTCTTTTCTTTCTTTTTTTTCTTCTTCTTTTTTCGCTTATCGATATACCTCCTCGAAAGCTTCCGGTGTATCGAGTTCGATGTGATTGGTTTCCCAGCCTTCGTATTCGGTGTGGTAATCGCAGTTATCGGAGGAATACTCCTGGCACGTGATAGGGCGGTTTTCGTAGATCGAACACGATCCATCTTTGGCGAGATCCCGGCAGCGTGTTGGGAATTTTACCAGCCAGCGGTCCTCTTCGATCAGCAGCGTCACCCCCTCATGCAGCAAATACCATCGAATATCATCCCTCGCGCGTTTATTTGTTGGTTTATCGATTTCGACCGTGATATAATGACAACAGATCGCGCCGCATTTGGAGCAGAGAGAGTCTTCCCAATTCGATGACATAGGCTTGTTCCGTTTCGTCTTAGATGATTCTTCTTGGATTCGGGAGAAATTCTCATTATTATATGGCGTTCGTCTTGATATACTAAGCGCTGACGATCCATTGGTTCCGGATAATCCGGATTCACATTGAAAGGGTTTGAGGGATGATGAAACATTTATGGTTGATCGTAGTGGGCTGTTTAATTTTCTTCGCAGGCTGCGCCGGTTCAGGGGGAGTGCGTTCAGCGGGGGAATCGGTCGGCGCCGTCCTGCGCGCGCCAGTCGATCTCGTTACGGGTATCGGCCGCGGCCTCTCCGGAAGACGCTATACACCCGGACGCGCCTTCCAACAGAATTGGCAGACGGAGGAGCAAGATCCCGTCTTCTGGGAAAGCGACGCGGAATTCTTCTCCTCGCTCTGATAGAACGTAACGGCGTATCCCAATCGATCCAAGGCGGCGAATATGCGGCTTCTCTTGTTCATCATTCTATTCTTGGCGATACATCCCTGCCTTGGATACACCCAGATTGAGCCGATACTTATTCTAGAAGATGAAAATTACTCAATCTACGATTTTAGTGTAGTAAGGTATTCACCGGATGGAAAGAAAATTCTTGCGGCGGCAGGCGGTCTCTCCATTCTTTGGGACGCCGATACGGGTGAAAGGTTGTTTTATTTTGATGAACACATGAGAGGAGAAAATCCGGGAGCAATATATGATGGTGAATTTTCACGGGATGGAAAATTAATTGCCACGGCAGGCGCTACATTCCATGCCATAGTTTGGGAAGCGGAAACTGGAAAAATAGTACAAACTTTTAGTGAACCGACTCCTTACCCATATATCCCATTTTACGCCGTTGCTATCTCTCCAGATAATAAAAATATTCTTACTGCAGGTGAAAACATAAGCATGAAACTGTGGGATATGGAAACAGGTAATATTGTAGATGATACAAAATTACATGGAGTTAGGAACATTACTTGGTTTCCTGATGGAGAAAGAGTTATAGCATATGCAAGTACATATAGTAAAATATATTCTCTAAAAACAAAAGGAATTTTATTAAGTGTGCCAGGAAGTAGCACTCTTTCAAATGATGGCAAAGAATTAAGAGTCATCAAATGGTGGGTTGATGGAATGGATGTTTCAAATCAGTTAGAGCTATGGGATACAGATACATATGAGCTCATAAGAAAAGAATCTCCTTTTACAAGAACAATGGGAGAAAAAATAAGTGTTTCCCCGAATGGAAAACGAATATTGATTGGGAAATCAGAAGAATCAGCTAATCCAATAAGAATCGTAGATGTAGAAACAGGATCAGTACTCCGGACATTAACACTTCCATCAAGTATTGAGAATAAAGAAACAGATTATCTCCAATTCTCCCCCGATGGAAATCGGGTGGCGATCGCGATTGGGGATAGGATTCTAATCTATGATGTAAGCGATCTTGGCGCCGCTGTCCAATGTGGCCGGCTCCATTAATTGTCAAGAAAACCGAATGAATTTTTAATCTTTCGCTAACAGAACTGTAGAATAATGAAACAATTAGCCGTCTGGATCGTATAGTTAGAGTGACGGCTCGAATGGGATTGAATCACTCATTCGGCTTGGTTGTATATGCTATTTGATCTTGCTCACGGCCGGGATTTTATTTTATGCTCCAAAAAAAGAAAACCATCTACCTCTGCGGACCCATCATGGGGGAAGCGCATGGTCAAGCGGCGCAGTGGCGGGAAGAAGCGAAACGTGTGTTAGGGGACCAGTTCATTTTGCTAGATCCGATGCGCCGGGATTTCAAAGATTGCGAGGTCGACAGCGCCAACGAAATTGTTGAATTCGACCTCCAGGATATCCGGGATGCGGATATCCTCCTTGTCAATTACAGCAAAGCCAGCGTCGGCACGGCGATGGAGGTGTTTTACGCCGCTCATGATTTAGGAAAATTCGTCGTGGCGTTCTCCCCCTTCCCCTATGCCGAATGCAATCCGTGGATGGTGAAATTCTGCACGAAGATACTCCCCTCTTTAGAAGCTGCGCTGGACTATACTCTTAAAAACTTTCCACCATTGAAGGGATAAGCAATGGTCTATAATACATTCAGCGTCTAATAGCAAAGAGCATAGAGAAGGGTATAAGGATACATTATGGAAACGAATTTACAAAAAGCGCGGATCGATCTGCACTGCCATTCCTGGGCATCCGATCGTCCCGCCCTCTGGCTCATGCAGCGCTTGGGGTGTCCGGAAAGTTATACCGCCCCGTCCTATGCGCGGGAAGCGGCGATGCAGCGCGGGATGGATTTTGTCACCATCACCGATCACAACTCCATCGAGGGTGTCCGTGAAATCCAACACTACAATAACGTGATCGTGGGGGAAGAAGTCACAACCTACTTCCCCGGTGATGTGAAAGTCCATGTTGTCTGTTTGGATATCACAGAAGAGCAGCACCGCGAAATCCAAGATGTCCGTGAAGATATCCACGATTTTGTCCGGTATCTTAACGAAAATGATATCCTTCATTTCTGCGCTCATCCCATGCACAGAGTGAATGGGCGTCTTACCTGGGATCATTTCGAAAAGATCCTGCTTCTATTCAAACATATCGAAATCCTGAATGGCTCCCGGCTGTTCAAACTCAATTTCGTCACAGAACAGATCGCCGCGAATCTGAAGGAAGAAGATATCGAACGGCTCTCCAATAAACACGGAATCGATCCCATCGGCGAACGTCCATGGGAAAAATACGTTGTTGGAGGCACCGACGATCACAGCGGCCTGTTTGTTGGAACCTGCTGTACGGAAGTCCAAGTCGATCGAATGACCAAAGAAGGTCTTCTCGAAGGGATTCGCCTTGGCCGCACGCGGCCGGTTGGCGGCAGTGACGGCTGTTTGACACTCGCCCATCAAGTCAGCAGCATCGCCTATCAATACTATTGCAGCAAGATCGGTCCTGAATCGAGCGAACTGATTTATATTCTTGGACGGATCTTCGAACGCAAACAAAGTTTCCGTTTCAGCACCAAATTTCGTATACGCAAACGTTTAAAACGATTGATCAATTATTTTCGCAAACCCCGTGGCGCCAATCTGAATCTAATCGAAGAAATCCGGGGTGTTATTTCCAGCAACAAAGCGTTGAAAACGCTCTTCAACGAAGGCGTCATGACACGCGAGGAATATAATGAGAACGTCTTCAATCTTCTTTCCGATGTTTTGGACGAGATGATTCTTCGCGTATCCGAAAAACCGCAGTTGCTCCACTATTTCATCATCTTCGCGCCTACAATTCTCGCGTCCTATTTCATGACCTGCGGCAACCTTCACGTTGAGCATGATTTGATCAAGCGGGGCCGGGAATGGCTGGGGATTCAGCCAAAACCGAAAGCCGCCTGGTTCACCGATTCGTTTGTCAATATGGATGGCGTCTCGAAAACCTGCCGCGCGTTTCTCGAAGCCGCCCGGAAACGAGGTAAAGATCTGCAAATCATCACCTCGACCAGCACAGATCTAAGTTCCTTAGAAAACGTCGTCAATTTCGAGCCGGTCAAAGAATTCCACACACCGGGTTATGAAAAAGTGATGTTATACGTCCCCTCCATTCTCAAAGTGTTGAAATACGTGGAGGATAATGATTTCGATTCGATCGTCGTCAGCACCCCCGGCCCCGTCGGAGTGATGGGATTGATCTGCGCCAAACTGATGCGGATTCCCGTTCATGGGATCTATCATACCGATTTCCCCCGCATCGCGCTCCGTGTGTCGGGTGATCCGATGTTCGGTGAACTGGCTCTCTTGCTGACGCGCTTATTCTACCGTTACGCCGACCGGGTGTTCTCTCCCTCCAAATGGTACTGCGAAGACATCCAGAATTTGGGGATTCCCAGCGAGCGGACGGAGATTCTCGAACGGTGGATCGACGCGGAATTCTTCACACCCGCGCGCCGCGATGAATCCTATTGGAAGGCGGATGAGGAATGCAAACTCTTGTTCGTCGGGCGGATCTCGAAAGACAAAAACCTTGATTTACTGGTTCGCCTCTACGAGCGTCTCGCGCCGGAATACGATCAGTTAGTTCTGCACTGTGTGGGAGACGGGCCTTATTACAAAGAGTTGCGGAAGAAGACGTCATCCATGTCCCGCTTCATCATGACCGGCGGGAAATACGGTGAGGATCTGGCCAACGCGTACGCGTCGTCCGATCTGTTCGTCTATCCAGGATTGTTGGATACGTTTGGAAATGTTGTAATCGAGGCCCAAGCGTCCGGTTTGCCTTGCGTGGTAATGAACGAAGGCGGTCCACAGGAGCTGATTCTCCCCAATGAAACCGGTATTATCAATTCTTCGGAGGAAGAATTCATCGATGCGGTGGAGAAACTCATACAAGACACCCCACGCCGCAAGGCGATGGGGATGCGGGCCGCGGAACACGCCGCGGAACGTTTCGCTGAAGAGCGGATCTTCTCCGGTTTCTGGGATACGATCACGCAAACGAAATACGAATCCAAATCTAAATCTTCATGCAATTTCGCGTTTGATCGAAATCAACCAAAGGTTGTTAACCTCAACGCATAACCAAGTCTCTCGATTACCATACTTTCCAAATTCTAACCGATACTTTGTTGTTTATCTTCCGTTATTTAATTATTCTACAATTAAAAGAATCGGATTGTATCGATGGGTATGCGTTTTTTGCGAAAATATAGCTTGGAACTAATCGCCGCGGCGATCGTTCTTATCATTTTATTGTGCGTCATGTTCCCTCGTTTCCAACAAGCGCAGATCCTCCATCAAGTCGCCCACGCCCGCGCCGATCTCGCCCGTATCGGAAGAGCGATGATCGCTTACCGTCTCAATCAAGGGGCGCCGCTTCAATTCGTGAGTATTGAGCAAGGAACAGGTGGAACGCAAACAAAACCATATAGTATTGATTGCGCTGTCAATATTGCGGCTGAAATAAATAACGCGACAACGAAGAATGGTTCTAGATCAAGGATTCATAATTTACTGCGTCCGAATCTGCCCTCAAACGCCCTTCTTCCGTATATCGGTTCCTACCCCATTCCCTTTATGCCGCTTAAAACAGAACGGGATCATATTCAAGAAAAAATGTATTTAGCGTTTAATTATGAGTGGGGAAGGAAATCCGGCTTATTAACAAGACAATATTCTTATCTAACATCTCTCGCTTCCTCTTTGAATCCAAATGCCAAGAATTCCGAATATGTTGGATTTTCCGCCGGTCCATATCTAGAGATCCACCCATTAATGAAAGAAGTAAAACCGGATATATTTGGTGGATTTCATCCTGAATATTACGATCCCTACGATCCATCCAACGGTATCATGAGTCACGGCTTCCTTTATTATCTATCCCCACCCGCAGGATCGGTTCAATGAAGATTCCTCGCCGCTATTGGATTGAAATTCTTATCGTTCTTGCTGTGCTTGCTCTCCTTCTAATCGTGATGATTCCCCGTTTCCAACAAGCGCAGATCCTCCAAAAAGTCACGCAGGCAAGAGATGACCTGCACGAAATCGCCAAAGCGATGGCCGCTTATAATGTGAGTGAGAGTGGGTATGGGGTTCAGGAAGTAAATTTCCTATTTGATAATGCGGCAAGTGAAGAACCATTAATGATTAATGTGAACTCGTTGACAGATACAGCGTCTATTGTTTTGATCCCCGAATACCATTTCCTACCGTATCTGGTTCGATATCCATCGCATGAATTTCCCCTTCGATATGTTGGGATGGATGGTGTCAATCGAAGTATTACAACAGCGATTGTACAGAAAAAAGAAATGCGGGAAATGAATGTTGAACAATTCCCTTCCGAGCCTTTTTATTCGGCGGATTGGTACCGGCTGAATCTAAACCGAGAATATCTCGGCTCCACCGCAGGACCGTGCATCACTGTATCAAAATCAAATAACCTAACTGAATATTACCGCCTCTACGATCCTTCCAACGGCGTCATGAGCCACGGATTGATCCTCTATCTTTCTCCCCAATAAAGGAAATACAAAACTATAGGAGTACTCTTGAAAACTAAATAAATAGTGTTTACTCTTTTCATGTTGTTCGAAAAAATATTTGCATCAAAGCGAAGGGGGAAATTCGTATGAGAGAATGGATGAGAGGATTGGTTGTATTCACATTTTGCGCCGCAGTTTGTGGAATTGGATTCTCCGATACGCTGGATGAAATTGAGTCACTAGATCCTTTGGTACCCATCACATTCGATGAAGTTGAAGGGCTGGAACCTGTGACGGATGAGATCCGGCCAGATGACACCCAGTTTCATGATGGCGCGTCCGCGTTTGGATTCCTGGTTCAGATGGATTTTGTGCCCGGCACGGATGATTTTGTCATGGTGACCTGGTCGCAGGAAGGCGGCTGGCAAGGCCCCTCACGGGCCGCGGTTTGGAAATTCGACGCCGAAGGCAATATCATCGCCGGTCCCACCAGTGTCCAAGAGGATGGAGAACCTCCATTCGGGCATGGATTCGCCTGGGACGCCGCCGCGTTTTCAGATGGATCCGCGATCGCCGCCGGTCCCGCCCGGTTTGGCGTCATGGACGAGGGGGATATTCCCCTTTCCATTTACGACCGGCCGATCTGTGTGACGAGACGGTTCGATGCGGAATTGAACCGGTTAGGTGAATTAAGAAGCACATTCGAACCGGAACTTGTTCCAGGAAGTGATAACCGGGATGGCAACGACTCTTTAAAACCACGCGTCGTCGTTATTGGAAATGACCGTTATGTTGTTACCGCCGTCATGTCATCCGCCAAAATGCAGGAAGCGGTGGGCTTGACCGACACAGGCGCTTCCCCCACGACAAAGGTTTATTACCGGGTTTTTGAGAAAGATGGTTCTCCTGTCGGTCCAACCCGCTGGGCGTTCCCCATCAGTGATGAAGAGGGTGGTTGGGGAGCGAGTACGAACGATCACGATATCGCGCCGCGGCCGAGTGGAGGATTCGCGATCGTCGCGGCCGGCGCACCGCCAACGGAGAATGGAGATCAACACCCCATCCAGTTCTTTGACAACAACGGGGATCCGGAAGGCGATCCGTTTGGCGTTGTCGAACAGGACATTATTGACTTGGGGATGGATAAACCTAGCATCGTACAGCCGGAAATCAGCCAGGCGAACGGCATTTTCGCTCTCGGCTCTTCAATCCAAGTATTTGGCAGCGACGCGCTCGCTCTCACATTGTTTGATGATGAGAAAAATATTCTCCGCTCTACGATCGATGGTATAGGAGAACAGGATTTGGCTCCTCTTCGCGAAAGCGACGTGGGACAAGATCCCTCTGGAAACGTTTTCATCGCGAGCCGCGACCAATTTACTGAAGGCCCGGATTTAGACAGCGACATGGTCGTTGTACGAATCTTCACCAACGAAGGAGAGCCGGTGACCGGCAGTTTCTGTCCCTATCCACCCAGCGGCTATCCAGGAAGCCAGAGAGATCCGGTTGTCATTGCGAGTGATAACATTTTTATCGTCGCCTATCTCAGTGACGCGCCCCCGTCGGATGTAGGAGGATTAAATACTTTCCGCATCTTTAAAAATCCATTGGCTCCTGTCTCGGTCCAGGATTGGGAATTACATTAGAAACATACGCAATCACGTAAATTCTTTCTTTTTGTTTTTTTTCCCTCCAATGAAATCCGAAATTCATCAAATACGGATTTCAGCCGGTTTCTTCTTTAATTGAATCCTATCGCTTACGCCTGTTTGCACCCGCTCCGCTTTCATGTAAGATAGCTACTTTATATTCATTATATCGAGGAGGTCATTCGTTGATGACTCGGATTCAGTTATTCTCATTCTTATTGATTTTTGTCGTTTTAGGAATTTCTTCCCCTATGGTCCCAGCGCAAACCGATGCGGAAACCGCAGAGAAGGCGGAGAAGGCGGAACCACCCAAACCCGTTTCATATCCTGCTGAAACACCTTTAGTCCGGTATGGAGATCTGGAATTTTCGCTTGGGTATTTCTTCATGTACGAACGCAAAGGGCTGGACCGGTTGGATCCCTCCGATAAGGAAGGCCGGAAACAGATGCAGGATGCGGCGGTCTCCCATATGATTTTCGATCATCTTCTCTATCGGCAGGCGATGGAACAGGGATACGGGAACGATCCAGAATTCCGCGCCCGCAACCGGGATATGGAAAATGAATGGCTGACGGCGTTTTATCTTTACCATCATTTTGATAAAGATTTTACGGTAAGTGAAGAGGAAATAAAGAAACACTATGATGAGGTTAAGGAAGAACAATTCCATGATCCTCTCAAGTATTCGTTCCGCCACATTTTCTTCCAGACGGTTGATCGGACGGAGGAAGAACAGAAAAAAGCGGAAGAACAGGTGAAGGAAGCGATGGCCCTGATTAAAGCTGGGTCCGACTTCGTAAAAGTGGCCGAACGTTTTTCTGAATCAGGCAAGAAGGGATCAATGATTGGCCCTCTCAATACGCGCGAATACTACGAAAAAGTCAATACCCCGGAAAAAGCAATCAATCCAGAACTGGAAAAAACACTGCTCTCTCTTAAAGTGGGAGACATATCGGATATCGTTAAAACCAAATACGGCTATGAAATCTTGAAACTTGAATCGCTGCAGCCCGAACAATTCACCCCGTTCCGGCAAGTTCAATCGCGTCTCAAACAAACTCTCCAAAAGCAGAAACGGGATGAATTCAAGAAAAAAATCGTGAACGATTATTGGGACGAAGCGGTGACAGAATATAATCCAGACGTCATATTCGAAGAAGACGCCGCGCCGGATAAAACCGTCGCTGTTATCTACGGCCAGACGATGACCAAATCGGATTATGATTTCTTAAAAGGGCGCAACGCGCGCCGCCAGGAAGGCGAATCCACTGAAGAATATCAAACTCGCTGCAAGGAGAATTTGAAAGAAAACATTATTCTCAAATTCATCGGTGGAAAACTGGGGAAGGATCTGCATTACGACACGATTCCCCGGTATCGGATGATCACCGATTCAATGCGGACGAATAAAGTCGCTCTGGCGTGGTGGTCGTTAAAGAGTAAGCAGTACATGGAAGAGAATCCGGTAACGGAGGAAGAAAAGAAAGCCTTTTTCGAAGAAAATCAAGGCAGCTTTCTTAAACCCCAAAAAGCGGAAATGGCGGAAATGACGTTCAACATTCCACCTCACGATAAAACAGTGAAATACGAAGTCTACAGAGCGCAGAAGCAGGCGTCCGATAAAGCGAGGGAAGCTCTCAAACGGGTACAGGCCGGTGAGAAATTCGCTGATGTGGCCCGTAAAATGTCGGAAAGCGAAACCGCGAAAGATGGCGGCGTTGTGGGATTGATTGACTGGAACTCGGAGGCGCTGCCCAAATCCGTTACACGCGAAGCGTTGAAACTCGACGTAGGCGCCGTCTGTGAAAAACCCATTCAAACCGATAGCGCGTACTACCTGGTCACCGTGCTCGAAAAACCTGAACGGGAACCGATGGACTATAACGACGAAACCGTTCAAACCCGTCTTGAACGGGCCGTGGCGAACCAAAAACGCAATGCGTACCGCACCGAAGTGACTAACAAGATGTTCGATCCTGAAGGGATTGAAATTCTCTTTGACGAGTTCTACACCTTCAATCCCCGCTTTCTGAAAAATGCCAGTCTCGATGTGCCCCTATCGCAATAAGATTTATTCATCACGTCTATGCATAACAAGGAGAAGGCGATGGATTTCGTCTTCTCTTTTTTTCATTATTTTGGGGAGTAATGTTCCAGGCAGGTTTAATGATCCGCTAATGAAAATCCGCTTGTTTGCTTCATTCCGAATCTCTATAATGATGTGATAGTGAAAAAAAACTGCATGATGTTACTTACCTTGGTTTTGTGTATGGAAACGCGTCAATATCTCAATCTCTGAGTTTTTTTGTTATGATTTTTTTGCCGTTTTTTCTTGGAAGGAATACCTTATGCGGATTCTCCTTATTGAAGACGATAAAAAGATCGCTTCCTTTGTGATAAACGGCCTAAAAGAAGCTGGATTTTCCGTGGATCATATGGACGATGGTGATCGTGGGTATGAATTGTTGATCGATGGAAAGTACTCCGCCGCGATCGTTGATATTCTCCTGCCGGGTTTGGATGGTTTTACCATTGTCGAAAAAGCTCGGAAGAAGAATGTCGAAATTCCGATCATCTTTTTAAGCGCGAAACGGGAAATCCGCGATCGTATAAAAGGCCTCGATATAGGTGGCGATGATTATCTAATCAAGCCGTTTTCGTTCGCTGAATTACTAGCCCGGCTGCAAGCGATTCTCCGGCGGACCACAGGGCAGATAGAGTCCTCACAACTGACGGTAGGGGATTTGGAAATCGATTTGTTAAAACACGCCGTTTCAAGGAATGGACGCAACGTCGATTTGAATCCACGGGAATTCAAACTTTTAGAATATCTGATGAGAAATCCAGGCCGGGTGGTTTCGAAAACAATGATTATGGACCAGGTATGGGATTACTATTTTGATCCACAAACCAATGTCGTTGAAGCGACCATGTGCCGGTTGCGGAGCAAATTGAATGATGGATTTGATGATAAATTAATACGCACGATCCGGGGAGTGGGTTATGTTCTCGAAGATCCGGTTTAAACAACACTTCCGAACGCTGGCGTTTCGATTGACGTTTTCTTATACGTACGTTTTCGCCATCGTCTCTCTTTGCGGATTTCTTGCCCTCTATTTCTGTATCAAACAGTATCTCTTCAACCAGATCGATAATGAATTGCTGGAAGAATACCATGAATGTGGTTTAATTGTTCAAGATTTCGAACTGCAATTCGTTGAATCATTTTTTTATCAAGAAGCGGAGGCCGAAGATGATGGATCCGAATCGGCTTTCTTCCGGTTGATGAATAAAGACAATGAAGTGGTAGCGGCGTCCGACATGAGAGATTGGCCCGTGTCTATGTTGAATACTCTTTTTTCTACGAAAAACCAAGTTGGAACCATTGAACTCCATTCCGTTTCGATCAGCGGCGAAGGAATTAACGCGCGGATCATTTCAGGCGTATTGCCACAGGGACTTACATTACAGATCGGATTCTTAATCGATAGGGAATTGGAATTCTTATCGACGATCAAACTCTATTCAGCCATGATTCTCCTCTGTATTCTGCTCGCTGGATTCATCGTAGGTAGAAATATGTCCCAGATGGCGATTCGAGGGATCAAAAATGTCACGAATACGGCAAATCAGATAGCGGATGGTCAGTTCGAGAAGAGAGTGGTCATCTCCCGTTATGGAGAAGAGATTGAAGATCTAGCCTGCGCCTTCAATCAAATGACGGAAAAGATTTCCGCATTGCTTCATGAAATGGCGGAAATGAATGACAATATCGCCCATGATCTTCGCAGTCCACTGGCTCGGATTCATGGTCTCGCCGAAGAGAAACTAATGAAACAGGATGTGTCGGAAGACTGCCGGACCGTCTGTGAAGATGTGATTGAGGAATGTGATATTCTGCTGCATGTTATCAATACAATGCTGGATATTTCCGAAGCGGAATCGGGTTTGACACGTTCGAACATAGAAGAGATCAATCTGGAAAAAATCGTAAGCCAAACGACGGATTTCTTCAAACCTGTCGCGGACGATAAGAAAATATTTCTCAAAACGAAAATCGGCTGTTCTTCGTTGATTGAAGGTGATCGCCGGAAACTGCAACGGGCTATTTCCAATTTGATCGATAATGCGTTGAAATACACCGATTCCGGCGGTGAGATTACGGTCGAACTATCGCGAGAGAACGGAACGGCTAACATTATCGTAACGGATACGGGAATCGGGATTTCACCCGCGGAACTTCCCAAAATCTTCCAACGGTTCTACCGGGGGAATAAAAGCCGTTCGAAACCAGGCAATGGATTGGGCCTGAGTTTAGCGTTATCGGTCGCCCATCTTCATGGAGGGAACCTAAACGTCGATTCCCACGAAGAAAGTGGAAGCAAGTTTACTCTCACACTGCCGGTATCTCAATAATCCCTCTTTGTCCTCCTTTTTTTCTGTTTCGCTCAGTAATTTAAGCTGAAGGTAACATATTTGTAATCTTACGATCATCTTCCTGTAAACAATGTATTCTATTCTTATTGTTGCGGCGATGAAAAAGGTTTCTTAAGGTGAAACTCCATTATGTTTTATTCATGGAAAGTAGACCTGTCTCTATCTCTGCGGATGTAGATTTTTTTCCCGGCTTGGCGCTGTATTGCTGTTTTGATCAAAAAAAGTGTGTTTGCATGGCATCATATGATGAGGTGATGAAAATGAGAAGCATGATAAAACGAATTTCAAAATATACGAAAATTCCAGAGTCTATCGTTGAAATCGCTGGATTAATTCTGCTTTCCGCGATTCTCTTATTTCCTCAAGATTATTCATACACGGATGAAGGAGACAACATGGCTTTGCGTGTCACTGTGTTTAACGAAACCGAACTGGTGGATGGCGTTACAACAAGAATCGTGGAAAAAGAAGATACAACAGATGGTGAGAGAACGGGAATTTCAGGGAATTTATATGAAAATGAGTCTAGATAACTATCTCAATCGCAATCTCTCCCGCGACTCATTTTCATTTGCAGTTGTGATCTCAACCATGAAGGTTTATATGCGATCTACGGCCGGACAAACGATGTTTACTATTTCGGAGAAGACATAGATCTCTATGAACATAGTATCCCTGGCGCCGGAATCGTACAGGATGACAAATTTATATTGACCGAGAGGAATTTCCCAGATGCAGTCAGTGACTGGGAATTATTCACATCCTGAATATCCTCTTATCCTGGCTGTCCGGATTCTGACAAAAATAGAATAGCAATCTTGAACGACTCCATTCCAATTCGTTTATTACTAATCCTTAGCGTATATCATTAATTGTTTTCTAGTAGATTGAAGTAATGAAACAGCGTTTTCCTGCGGCGCGCGAAGGATGATCGTAAAGCGGCCGGTATTATATACAATCATCTCTCCCTCATATTCACTCGTAACACGAAACGCGCCGGTCAAATCATCGACCGCTTCAATTTTCGCCTTCGTTCGATCAAAGTGTTTTTTGAATGAATTCCACTTTTCTCCAGTTTCTTTCGCGTTGGCGTTGATGAAAATCGCTAAAACACTCTCTTCATCTCCCCAGCGATACGTTGCCGTAACGACTGGGTTCAAAAACGAATATCCCAACGGATTGACCTTTAGATATTGTTCGCTGTTCTCAACTTTCGAATCTTTGGGGAGTGATTGCAGAACATGGGGAAATGGGTTCACTTCCCCGATTTTTCCTGAGACCGACCGCGCGAATCGAACGAGAATCAAACGCAGTTTATTATCCGGGCCGAACGCGGCGAGTTTCACATAATACGGTCCATGAAGGAAATTGAGTCCATACGGGTTGATCGTGCCCTGCGTTCCAATGGGTATAAAATCGAGATCGGGGGACCGTTCGATGCTATAGATGCCAAACGCGTTTAATAGAGTACCCATGTTATATATATCGATCGTGATTTCCACTTCACCGGCTTTATATTGAGCGCTGATCAAGTTTTCAAAATCATATTGATGGAAACTCTCCGCTGCGCCGTTGATGTATTCATACAACGTTTCTTCATCAAAAAACTGCGGCTTCTCTGTCTGGACCGCGTTGAAAAGGCTAGGTTCGGGCAGCAAAGAGCGCAACTGCGCTTTCTCTCTTTCGGATATCGGAGCGGGGCTGTTCTCTTCCGCCTGCGTTGCGCTTATGATTCCCCCCATAATGATCCCTAAGCAGAGAGGGAGTATTCGATATAAAGATCTCATCGTTTGGAGTCCTTTCCTTGAATTGTGTAATGCAGGTAGATTATATCGTTTGAGGCGGGTCTATAAAATGGCGAGGTTCTTCCGGACCCATTCCACCAACTGCTTGATTCCTTCTTCCACTCCTGTTTTTGGAGTCCAATCCAGGTGAGATTGGGCTTTCGCGCAGTTCATCACACAGACTTTTTGATCGCCAGGCCGCCAGCCGTCTTTTGAAATTGCAAGGGTTTCACCGAGTTCTTTTTCCAGCATAGGGCCGAATTCATTCCATATACTCACGCTGTGTTCTGCGCCGCCTCCAATATTGTAGACTTCTCCCGCCGCGCGATCGATCCGGTCTACGGCCCGTTTATAAACATCGACCAAGTCGTTCACCCATAATAAATCCCGAACCTGTTTCCCATCGCCGAAAATCGTGATAGGAGTTTTTTTTAAAGCGGCGATGGTGAACCATGCGGCCCATCCTTGATCTTCGATTCCAAACTGCCGGGGACCATAGATGGCGGATTGGCGGAAGACGACGGTTTTCAATCCATAAATCCGCGCATAATCCCGCACGTATTGATCCGCGCAGCCTTTGGAACAGCCATAGGGAGAGTGAAAGTCGAGTGGGAAACTTTCGTCGATTCCGTCTTTGAGTGATTCGTACTCGTACCGAGTTTTCTTTTCAATAATCCCATTCTGTTCCATACCACCGTAGACTTTGTTGGTGGAAGCGAAGAGCAGAATCGGTTCGTTGTCACACTGCCGCAGCGCTTCCAACACATTGAACGTGCCCAATGCGTTGATCGTAAAATCGGATTGTGGATCGGTGACGGACGTGGTTACCGCCACCTGCGCGGCCAAGTGAACGACAACGTCAAAAGGGCCATAGGCCGCCAAGACGTTCTGCAGATCGATCCGGTGCCGAACGTCGAGATGCGTATATTGCAATTGTGGATGTTTGTTTCGCAGCCAATGAAGGTTGTGGATCGATCCACGGCGCGAAAAGTTATCCGCGATTACAACCGTTTCCCCTTCTGATAACAATCGGTCAGCCAGGTTGCTACCGATAAACCCGGCGCCTCCAAGAATCAAATAGTTCATAACGTAATACTCAATTTCTGCTTGTGGGATAAAATAGCATTATTATAAAGAATGCGGTTTGATTCAAGATTTGCGTTTCAGCGTACACGCGTCTTGACATTTTTCTCATAGCATTCATACTACTTATTCTATGATTAAGAGTAAGTCCTAAAGCCAAATATATTTGAATTTAGGATGGTTGCAAATTCTTTCAAGGCATTGAAGTGATAGATTTATAGAAGGGCCTTGAACGAATCCAAAAACGCTGTTCCATAACGAATTCTTGTCTGGTTGGGATTGGCGTAAAGTTCGTAATACCGAAAATAGATCCAATTCATCCAGGGGTGCCCGAGTGGCCAAAGGGAGCAGGCTGTAAACCTGCCGGCGTCAGCCTTCGAAGGTTCGAATCCTTCCCCCTGGATTTTTTTATGGAGCGCGGGCGTCTTGCCCGTAATACCGGATTTAATTATCAATCCATATCGATAAAGGATTGCACGGTAATAAATCCTTTCCTGAATATCCTTTCATCTTGAAGATCCGGATTCTGACATAAAAATCTCCATAAATAGCAATAATTGAATCAACGCAACAGCAAGACAATAATCAAAAATACAAAAAGAATCCTTCCCAAATGAATGTCGACGAACGATTCAATCTAATCACACGAAACGCGCAGGAATTATTGACCGAACAACGGCTGCGTGACTATTTAGAGAACGATGTTCCCCTCCGCCATTACATCGGTTTTGAGATCTCTGGAGAGATTCATCTCGGCACGGGTATCCAATGTATGGCGAAGGTCGCCGATTTCCAAAAAGCGGGCGTGGAATGCATCCTTTTTCTTGCGGATTGGCACAGCTGGATCAACGATAAACTCGGTGGCGATCTCGAACGCATCCGCTCCTACGCCTATGGTTATTTCGCTGAAGGATTGAAAGCCTGCCTGAAAGCGGTCGGCGGTGATCCCGATGCGATCCAGGTTGTTTTAGGATCCGATCTGTATCAGAAAAAACCGGATTATTGGACCTCATTCGTCGAAGTCTGTAAAAATACGACGCTGAAGCGTATCCTGCGCTCCATTACGATTCTCGGACGGGCCGAAGGAGACGCTGTCGATTTCGCGAAGTTGGTCTATCCACCCATGCAGGTCGCCGACATCTACGCTCTGGGCGTAAATCTGGCCCACGCGGGGAACGACCAGCGCAAAGCTCACGTGATCGCCATCGATACCGCCAATCAATTGAAGACCAACGTAACTACCGGTCCGGACGGGAAGACCATCGTCCCATTGGCGATTCATCATCATCTGCTCAGCGGCCTTGGGAAACCTCCAATGTGGCCCATCGATCCAGACCGAATTCAGGAAGTCTGGACGGCGATGAAAATGAGCAAATCGAAACCGAACACGGCCGTCTTCATCACGGACGAACCAAACGAAATTGCGAAGAAGATCAAAAAAGCGTTCTGTCCTGAAGGTGAAACCGGCTTCAATCCTGTATTAGACTGGGCGAACCGTTTGATCTTTTGTCTCGATCGCGGGCCGTTGGAAATTGAACGCAAACCGGAACATGGCGGTAATTTGTCTTTCAAAACGTACGAAGAATTAGAACAGTCATTTGCGGAAAAAGCGCTGCATCCGATGGATTTGAAAGCCGCCGTGGCCCAAAGTATCACGGACCTTCTCGCTCCCATCCGGGAACATTTTACAGATCCGGAAAGACGCAAAATCCTCGATTCGCTCCGGAAAGATATGAAAACAATCAAACTGCGCTAAGATCATCCGCCATCGGATAGCGCGGAAAGAACCGAAACGATGATAGCGATTGTTGATTATGAAGCGGGGAATTTGAAGAGTGTGCAACGCGCCGTTCGTCATTTGGGATACGACGCTTTGATTACCAGCGATCCCAGCGAGATTGATCGCGCCGAACGGATCATTTTTCCCGGCGTAGGCGCTGCGGGCGCGTCGATGGAATCGCTTCGTAAAAGCGGCTTGGACCAGGTTGTTAAAAACCAGGTGATCGACAAGAAAAAACCATTTCTCGCGATCTGTATCGGCATCCAGATTATTTTCGAACGAAGCGAGGAAGATGACGCGGTCTGTCTCGGTTTATTGAAGGGCCAAGTGAAACGCTTTCCCGCTCAAACGCCTGACGGTGTGTTGAAAATCCCTCAGATCGGTTGGAATCAACTGTATCAAACGATCCCCCATCCCATCTTTGAAGAAACGAAAGATGGAAGCGAAATGTATTTCGTTAATTCCTACTATTGCGATCCGGCTGATCGCTCCGTTGTTATTGGGGAGACGGAATACGGCATACGTTTCACCAGCGCGGTTGCGAAAGAGAACCTGATCGCGACGCAGTTTCACCTTGAAAAAAGTGGGAAAATCGGTCTGCGGATGCTGAAAAACTTTTGCGAGTGGACGCCATCGGGTACGGTATAACCGACCGGAGAAAGGAAGCGGCGGGAGAAGACCATGCTGACCAAACGTATCATTCCATGCCTGGATGTCCGCGCGGGACTCGTCACCAAAGGCGTTGAATTTAAAAACAACATCGATCTCGGCGATCCCGTGGCGATGGCGAAAAAATACTACGATGAAGGCGCCGACGAGATCGTCTTTTACGATATTACCGCCAGCAGTGATGAACGCGATATTATGATCGACGTCGTCAGCCGCACGGCGAAAGAAATCTTTATCCCTTATTCCGTCGGCGGGGGCATTCGTGTCTTAGAAGATATGCGCCGTGTTTTATTAGCCGGCGGCGAGAAAGTCAGCGTCAATTCCGCCGCTGTTCTTAATCCCGATATTATCTCCGAAGGGTCGAAGGCGTTCGGCGCGCAGTGTATTGTCTTGAGCATGGACGTTAAAAAAGTGCCCGAAACGAAAGATATTCCATCTGGCTACGAGATCTACATCAACGGTGGCCGCAAACCAATGGGAATCGACGCTCTCGAATGGGCGGAACGCGGCGTCGAGTTAGGGGCGGGGGAACTGGTCGTCAACAGCATCGACGCCGATGGAACCAAGGACGGCTTTGAACTCAACCTGACACGCCGCATCGTCGAAGCGGTCGGCGTTCCCGTCATCGCCAGCGGTGGGGGAGGGACGCCGGATCACCTATACGACGTTTTTACAAAAGGCAAAGCGGATGCGGCCATTATCGCGTCAATGATCCACTTCGGCACATATACAATTCCTGAAATTAAGCAATATCTACATGAACGCGGTGTGCGCATGAGAATGACAATCGCGTAGAATCCTATCGAGCCGTGTAAGCAAGCGGCCCGCGCTTATCCATGTCCAACGATCTTTCTCTTCAATTAAAAGAACGTCTTCTCGCCGAAATTCGAATGAATCACGGCGTGATTCTCTCTCTTCGTCTTCGGATTCATCAGGGGGATTCCGATCTTCTAAAAAATATCGCGCGAATACTGGATGATTGTTTTCCCGCTGTGATGAACGCTGCGATTCAGGAAAGCGATTCCCAACAACAAGAATGGATCCGCGCCGCCTGCGCGCAGACCCGGTTCCGTGAACGAGTGAAGCAAATCACCATGGAAGCCGTGTATGGAGAATCCCTCTCGCCTCCATTGCGTGTTCTCCCGGATAGCGCGGAAGGCATGAGTAGAATAGATTCTCCACGCTTTTCTTTTACCGGACCAATTCATGCGGTTGTCTTTGAGTTTCTCCCCAATGTGACAAATGAACTCTACCCCCTAATGATCGACTCGTATGTTCACAATTCAATGAACCGTGGAATCCAACGTCATGTCATCGGTGTTTACATGAACTGGCTGGATGAAAATGGCGGCGCGGCGCGGGCGATCGTATTCGATGAGATATCACAGAATATCTTTGAAACATCCTTTATAATCCCTTTGCGGATCAAAACCGTACACTTCCTCTGTATTTCTTCCCAAACCCACCAACGGCTCAGTGAGCGATTGGCCAAGAAGAGAATTACTCAACTCAATCCCTATGATGGTGTCAAAGAAACGGACGATAAATTCGCCTGCTATCAACGTTGGAAACAAGAAGAAGTCCCAACGCCTCCCACGGCATGGATCGAAAGGAAAAGCGGCGGTGATTTGAAAGAGAACATAGCCCATTGTTTCAATGAGTTGTTTACTTCTCAAAAAAACGAAGAGATTCAACTCGTCCTGCAACCCAATCGAGGCACGGAAGGCAGACTCACAAAATCCTTCGCGGGTGTTCCACAATGGGAACCTTTTCTTCAAGCGAATCCCGATCTTCTTCCTCATGCGGAATCGATTCTGCGCGAGGATGATCTGCTTCTACGCGCAGGGGTGGGGAACATACGTATGTGGGACGAATTGGACGAGACCGCCGTCTTTTTTGATATTCGCGTGAACGTATCCGCGGGCCGGGCTGAAAGTGGTTTTCTAACCAAAGCCCCCAAAGGCTCGTTTATCGCCACTCGCCGGAAGGGGGCCTTGATTGTAGAATGGAAAGACCGGAAGCGGCTCCGATTTTTGATGGAGGAGTCCTCTGAACCAGCCCCGTTCGATGATAGTATATGGGAGATTACTAAACAGACCGCTGAACGGGCGGCGGCGTGTTTTCCCGCTTGCCAGTTAGCGGGCTTAGATCTGCGGTTGATGAAAGAGAGTGGTCCATTATCAGCCGTGAAAGCGTATGTGTTGGATATTAATCCACGCCCGGCGGGATTGAGCCATGCCTGTTATATCGACACGGGGGAACCGGGCGTGACGCAGGGATTGTGGGAATATCTAGATCGGAACGAGAGTTAAATCAAAGGAAGCGACATGAACGAAATCATTGAAACGTACGCCTACGCGCGGGCGGGATTGATTGGAAATCCATCAGACGGATATTTTGGAAAAACCATCTCCATTTCCATCCGGAATTTTCGAGCGCGGGTGATCTGTTATCCCTCCGCGAATTTGGAAATCCGGGAAAGCGCGATCGACAAACCCATTTGGAGTTCCCTCGAAGAATTACGGGAAGGGGTGATGTTGAATGGGTATTACGGCGGTGTGCGCTTGATTCGCGCCATCATCAAGCAATTCGCTGATTACTGCGACGCGAAGAATATCCGCCTCCCCAAACGCAACTTCACGATTGAATACGAATCGGATATCCCCAACCGCGTCGGCTTGGCCGGTTCCAGCGCGATTATCACAGCCACATTACGCGCGTTGATGAAATTCTTTAATGTTGATATCCCAAAAGAAATCCAGCCGAATATCATTCGCGATTCTGAAGTTGTCGAATTGGGAATCGGCGCGGGACTCCAAGACCGGGTGATCCAGGTTTATCAAACGATGGTTTATATGGATTTCGACAAAGAACAATTGGAAACGAAGGGATATGGGATCTACAAACCGCTCGATCCAAACCTGCTGCCCCCGATTTATATCGCCTACGACACAAAACTAAGCGCCGGATCGGAGGTCTTCCATAACGATATCCGCGAACGCTTTGACCGGGGAGATCAAACAGTCATCGATGCGATGAAACAATTCGCCAGCTTCGCCGAAGAAGCGAAAAACCAACTCGAGGCGGGAAATAAAGAGGCGTTAGGAGAGATCATGAACCGCAATTTCGATCTCCGTTCCTCTTTATACCAACTCAGTTCCAGCGACCTGGACCTAGTCCACCGCGCCCGCGCCCTCGGCGCCTCCTCAAAATTCGCCGGCTCAGGCGGCGCGGTCATCGGCGTCTACAAAGACAAAGCTATGCTGGAGAAATTAAAAGAAACCTACGAGGAAATCGGGGCTGCGGTGATCGTGCCGCGGATTGGGGAATAACGTTTCCATTAAGTTGCAGATAAATTATTCTTCTTCCTCCTCAACCTCTTTCCCCCGCCCATAAATCTCCGTCAATTCCAACAATCGATCACACGATTCATCCGTCAGCATATCCGATGTATATCGCCATTGCCAATTTCCTTCGGATCGGCCGGGGAGGTTCATACGGGCTTCGTTTCCGAGGCCGAAGATGTCCTGTAAGGGGATAATGGCGGTATTCGCTGGGGAGGCGAGCAGAGCGCGGATGAATGTCCATTGGTCGCAGTCTTCAAAATTGAGATAACGGCGGGCGTAGTCTTTCTCTTTTTTTACATGCGCTTGCGTACGTGTGCTGGCGCCGGCGCCCGCGTTCCACCATCCCATGATGGTGTCGTTGTCGTGTGTACCGAGATAGGCCACATGGTTTTTCGGGTGGTTGTGCGGAAGGTAGGTATTCGCTGGCCCCGAACCGAAGGCGAATTGAAGGATCGACATCCCCGGTAGATCGAATTCATCCCGCAGCGCCTCCACTTGGGGCGTAATCAATCCCAAATCTTCAGCGATCACCGGAAGGTTTCCTAGATTCCATTTCAGTGTATGAAAGAAATCCGAGCCGGGGCCGGGAACCCATCGCCCATTACGGGCGGTCTTTTCACCGGCGGGCACTTCCCAATAAGCTTCAAACCCACGGAAATGATCCAGCCGCGCGATATCGATCAGTTTAAGAGTTTCTTGAAACCGGGCGCACCACCATTGAAAGCCGGTGTCACGCAGAATATCCCATCGATAGATTGGATTCCCCCACAATTGCCCGTCTTTGCTGAAATAATCCGGCGGCACGCCGGAAACCACTTCCGGATCACCATTCGGTTTGAGATGAAATAGGTGGGGATTGGCCCAGACATCAACACTGTCATGCGCGATGTAAATGGGGATATCCCCGATGATTTGGATTCCGTTCATCTCACAATGCTGTTTCAACGCCAGCCATTGTTTAAAAAATTGATACTGCCAGAATTTCCGGGCGAGGATATCCTCTTCGAGATGCGCCCGCCAGCAATCGAGCGTTTCCGGCTCCCGCCGGACGATCTCTTTATCCCATCGTGTCCAGGATCTTCCTTCAAATGTATTCTTGAGCGACGCGAATAAAGTGTAGTCGTCCAGCCACCAGCCTTTTTCCTGGCAGAATTGATCATATTGTTCGCGCTCTTCCCCTTCGGTCTGAGTTTGAAAATTCTCTGCGGCTTTCCGCAATAAGGGGAGTTTACACTGAATCACCTCCCCATAATCCACTTTTTCTGGGGGAAAATCGGGGAGGCTATCTAGATCGGAGGGAGAAAGGTATCCTTCTTCCACCAATGAATCGAGATCGATTAAAAGAGGATTCCCTGCAAACGCGGAATAACATTGATAGGGAGAATCCCCATATGCAGTCGGTCCTAATGGCAAAATCTGCCAATAACTTTGCCCAGCGCCCGCGAGCCAGTTTACAAACCGGTACGCCTCCTTCCCCAAATCGCCAATCCCAAAACGGCCGGGTAACGAAGTGGGGTGCAATAGTATTCCGCTGGATCGTGATTCTATCATGGATGGGATCTCCCTCCTTGAACGAAATGAATGCCTTTCGTTAGGTGACGTAACGTTAATCATATTCGACACCTATAATTATACACCCCATTATATGAAGAGCGCCAAGGGTAAGGTGTAATATATTCTATCTTGGCTTTTTTTAGATAAACTTGTGAAAAGGATAGAGTAAAATTAATCTCCATCGCTCAACAGAATAGATATAATCTCGTATACTTGTGAAAACAGCCACTTAAAAAGGAGAATTCTTATATGAGTTTCGAACAGGAACGAAGCGCCGCAATCGAAGCGGTCCAAAAGGCTTGCCAGCTCTGTCAAACCGTCCAGGCGGAGCTGGTGACCGAAGAGACCGTCGCTAAAAAAGATAAATCACCTGTCACCATCGCCGATTTTGGCGCTCAGGCGATCGTAAATCAACACTTGCTGAACGTGTTTCCAAACGATCCGATTGTCGCGGAAGAAGACGCGCATATCCTTCGCGAACCGGACGCGGCGCTGATGAAAGAGCGGATCATCCATCATGTCCACACCTTCTGGCCCGGCGCCAGCGAGGAACAAATCCTCATTTCCATTGATCGAGGTAACTATGAGGGCGGTCCGCAGGGACGGCATTGGACCTTGGATCCCATCGATGGCACAAAAGGATTCATCCGGGGCGACCAATACGCTATCGCATTAGGATTGATCGAAAACGGGGAAGTGGTTTTAGGAGCGCTTGGTTGTCCCAATCTCCCACTGCAAGCGGACAAACCGGATGGCGCGAAAGGCTGTATTCTGATCGCGGTAAAAGGACAGGGCGCCTTCATCCGGTCTCTTGAGGATGATTCCGAAACACCGATACATGTCTCGGAAATCGCTGACGTCTCGCAGGCCTCGTTCTGTGAATCGGTCGAATCGGGCCATACTTCCCACAGCCGTTCCTCCCAGATCGCCGAAGCGTTGGGCGTCACCGCTCCCCCATATCGTATCGACAGTCAGTGCAAGTACGCGGCGGTGGCGCGCGGTGACGCGTCGATTTATCTGCGCCTGCCCACTAGCCCAACCTATCAGGAAAAAATATGGGATCACGCCGCCGGTTCGATTGTCGTAAAAGAAGCGGGCGGCAAGGTGACGGATATTCATGGCGCTCCCCTTAATTTCGCGCGGGGAAAAACCTTCGAACCCAATACGGGCATCGTCGCCACATGCGGGTCGTTTCATTCCCAAGTGATCGACGCGGTGAAGAGGTCATACGAACAATGAACGAAGTAAAAACAATGTCCAATTTTGATTGGGTGATCCGGAACGCGAACGTGATCGATGGAACCGGCAAACCCCCTTTCCAAGCCGATTTGGGAATTACTGGGGATACGATCCACGCGGTGGATACACTCAATGAACAACAGGGCCGGTCGGTATTGGACGCGGCGGGGCTTTGTATCGCTCCTGGTTTCATCGATATTCACACTCACTCAGACGGTGTAATCTTCACCTGCCCCACCGCCGATAGCCGCGTGCGGCAAGGCGTGACGACGGAAATCACTGGTAACTGCGGCTTTTCCGCTGCGCCTCTGTCCGGCCCATCCGCGGAAGAGCGGCGCAAAGAATTGCTGAAAGAGACAGACGCGCCGGCCACGTGGACGGATGTGGCTTCCTATTTCAAACAATGGGAAGAGACAGGCGCTTCTCTCAATCACGCTTTGCTTTTAGGGCAAGGAACCATCCGGCAGAATATCGCCGGTTTGGAAGATCGCCCGTTGACGGATGAAGAACATAAAATCCTGATTCAAACCATCGAAGAAGGAATGCGGCAAGGCGCCGTGGGAATCTCAACGGGATTGGAATACACCCCCGGCTGTTACACTTCAACAGACGAGATTGTATCGATCGCGCGAATCGCCGCCAAGTATGATGGATTGTACGCGACTCACATGCGTGATGAAGAGGATGGATTGCTGGAAGCGATCGCCGAAGCGATCGACATCGGCCGCCGGGCGGAAATCCCCGTGCAGATCTCTCATTTCAAAGCCTGTGGGCGCGCGAATTGGGACAAGCAGGGAAAAGCCATTGAATTGATCGAAACGGCCCGAAAAAGTGGCGTGGACGTGATGGCCGACGCGTATCCCTACACGGCTTTTTCAACCGATCTTACAATTCTGCTGCCCACATGGGCGAGAGAGGGTGGAGCGGAAGCGATCATCAAACGGCTGTATGATCCAACCGATCGAATGCGTATCTTGAAAGAACTGGATCAAAACGTGCAAAGTTCCACCGGCGATTACAGCCGGATCATCATCGGCTCCGTTCAGTCGAGTCAAAACCAGTATGCCGTTGGCAAGACCGCTGAAGAGATCGCTGCATTGCAAAACGAAGATCCCGCCGCGACGATCGCTCGTCTGATCGAGGAAGAAAAAGCGGATGTCTCTTTCATCGGCCATGGTATGAGTGAGGAAAATGTCGAGCGAGTTCTGTCCCACCCTCAAGTGATGATCGGTTCGGACGGTTCAAGTATGAAACCCGTAGGGAAAACCGCCGAAACCAAGCCACATCCCCGCTCGTATGGAACCTTCGCCCGTGTTCTCGGTTATTACTCCCGCGAGCGCGGCCTCTTCGATCTCCCCACGGCCGTCAAAAAAATGACCAGCATGCCCGCCAGCCGCGTCGGTATGAAAGACCGGGGCCGCATCGCGCCAGGAATGAAAGCTGACCTAACGCTCTTCGATCCAAAAACCGTCATCGATCGAGCTACATTCCAAAATCCCCACCAATACCCCACCGGAATCTCCCACGTCATGGTCAACGGACAATTTGTCATCAAAGATGGAAAACACACCAACGCGCGGCCGGGGCGGGTGCTTGTTTGATCCGTAATTGTCTGAACCCTGATTCTAAAGATTAAAGGATTCCCATGATTTAATAATCAAGTGAATCAAGCAAATCAGGTGAATCACGGTTCAGACAAAAAGAGATCAAGTGGGTAATTGTCAGAATCCTGATTCTAAGGATTAAAAGATTTCCATGATTTAATAATCAAGTGAATCAAGCAAATCAGGCGAATCACGGTTCAGACAAAAGAGGATTAAAAGATTCTCATGTTAAAAAATAATAGTGACATGTACAAAGATATCACTGGCAAGATCATTGGCTGTGCAATGACTGTACACAGGATTCTTGGCAATGGTTTTCAGGAGGTTATTTATCAGCGCGCATTGAAGATAGAAATGGAATACCAGAAGTTGGATTTTGAGCGCGAAAAAGAAATAGAGGTGTTTTATCGGGGGCAAAGAATTGGTGAGCGTAGAGTCGACTTTTTTGTTGAAGGGAAAATAATGGTTGAGTTGAAAGCCATAGTCGCTCTTGAGGATGTTCATCTAGCACAAGCAATGAATTATCTTGAAGCGTATAAAATGGAAATTGGTTTATTGATTAATTTCGGCGCCAAAAACCTGCAATACAAACGTATTCATAATAATGCGCTTCTTAATCGTCTGAACCCTGATTCAAAGGATTAAAGGATTTTCATGATTTTAAAATCAAGAGAATCAAGTTAATCAGGCGAATCACGGTTCAGACAAAAGAGATCGAGTGTGTGATCGTCAGAACCCTGATGAAAAAGGATTAAAGGATTTTCATGATTACAAATCAAGTGAATCAAGCAAATCAGGTAAAGGCCGCGCCAGCGGGCTGGCTTTTAAATCAAGGTTCAGACAAAAAGAGATCAAGTCAATCATCATCAAATCATTAAGAAAACATGGTTCCGATTCAAAAGTTGTTGACAAGGTTCTATATTATCTTTATCATTAAATCGATCATCGTAAAGAAATGGGGGAAAATTCCACGTTTTTCTAATCCTTTATTGGTAAAAAAAGAAAGCGGAATCTGTCTAATGAATCCTAAACAATGCGCATTCACTTTGATTGAACTGCTGATCGTTGTCGCCATCATTGGGATCTTGGCCGCCATTGCTGTCCCGAATTTTTTGAACGCGCAGTTGCGCGCGAAAATCGCCAAAGCGGAATCCGAAATTCGTAACATTGGTCTTGCGCTCGAGTCGTACCGGTTGGATCGAAATTATTACCCGCCCACAATGAATGAGAACGGCCAATGGAGAGAAATAAACAGTCACCGGCTGTACCCATTGACAACCCCCATCGCCTACATGTCATCCATACCCATAGACCCATTCCTCTATGGTCCTCCGGGAACTCGGATCAATGACGAGCAAAGCACAAATTATGACACTTATGATTACGTGGATATCTGGTCCCATTTTGCGTACGCTGGGATGACCATTGTTACACTGCCGTTTCGTTGTTGCGAATGGAAAGTAACGAGTTCTGGGCCGGATGCGACGAATTCATGGGGCCGGGCGTATACATTCGATGTCTCGAACGGGCTTCGTAGCTGGGGGGATATTATCCGCACAGGCCCTCGTTCATCCCTGCCATGTGAAGATGAATATGTCGGGAAATGAATGATATGTTCGCAACGGGCGCCAAGGGAAAGGCTTTTCCTTCTCTTGTGTTAATTCGATAATCCTAATCTACGCTTCTCTAATCAAGTAATCCCATCACGATCCAACCGCCTTAAGAATATAACTCTCGCCAGCGTCCGTTCGAAATTGGATCACACCCTTTTCGGGTGATTTGACCGATATCGTTTTCCCGCCTGATGTGACGCGCAGGGGGACGCGGCTTCGGATTTGGACAGGCCAACCGAGTTTAGAGCGAAGTGTTGCGCGGGTGAGTTCGCCGTCTTTCCATTCGATATCCACTTCGAATCCGCCGCGGGCGCATAGACCGTGGATCGAGCCATCCGGCCACGCTTTGGGCAGTGCGGGCAACAGGTGAATTTCACCGGCGTGGCTTTGCAGCAGCATTTCGGCGATTCCCGCCGTCCCGCCGTAATTGCCATCGATCTGGAAGGGGGGATGGTTGTCGAAGAGGTTTGTAAATGTCGATTTCCGAAGAAGCGCGAGGATGTTTTCATGAGCCAGATCGCCTTCTTCAAGCCGGGCCCAAAAGTTAATAATCCAAGCGCGGCTCCAGCCGGTATGACCTCCGCCGTTTTCGAGCCTGTATTCCATCGATTTTCGCGCCGCCGCCGCCATCTTGGGCGTTTCCCGGAGAGTGATCTGTTTTCCCGGATGAAGAGCGAAGAGATGTGAGAGATGACGGTGCCCCGGTTCCGGTTCCTCGAATTCTTCCGTCCATTCCATCAACCGCCCATCAGAACCAATTGTGGGAATCGCTAATCGATCCCGCATTGTTTTAAACCTGCTGCACGAACTCATCATCAATACTAAGAACGCGCGCCGCATCCAGACAATTCGTGAATAGATCCCACACGATCTCCTGATCCATCGCGCATCCCATCGTCAGATACGAGACAACTCCGTCTTTGGCGCGGAACTGGTTTTCCGGAGATGTCGAAGGGCCGGAGACGAGTTTCCCGGTTTGGGGATCTTCGGTGAGAAAATCGAGGAAAAATTCGGCGCCTTCTTTCATGATGGGATACCCGCGCTGACGCAGGAACTCAATATCTCCCGTATATAAATAATGCTCCCATAAATGCTGACAGCTCCATGCGGCTCCCAGCGGCCACATACCATAAACCGCGTTTCCGATGGGTGAGGTCCAATACCACGCGTCGGTCGTATGGTGGGCGGTGAAGCCCCGGCAGCCATAGACATCCCGCGCGGTTTTCCGTCCACGCGGCCGCAGATTGTCGATCAAGTCAAAAAAGGGCTCATGACATTCCGAAAGATTGCACATTTCGGCGGGCCAATAATTCATCTGGATATTGATATTAATGTGGTAATCCGCGTTCCACGGCGCGTCGATATGCTCGCTCCACAATCCCTGAAGGTTCGACGCCATACACCCAGGGCGGGAACAGCTGATTAGAAGATATCGTCCAAATTGGAAATACATCGCGATCAACTGTGGATCATCCGCGCCTTCTTTTACTAATTGCAGCCGCTGGTCTACCGGTAAATCTAACTTGTCCTCTCCACCTAAATCGAATTTCACGCGGTGGAACAACCGCTGATGTTCTTTGATATGCGCTTCCCGCAATGCTTTGTAAGTTTTTTTTGCAACCGCTTTTAATTCTCTTTTACTAATCGAATCGGGATCATCCCCTCGGTAATCCGTAGCCGCCGTCAGGAACAAGGTAACCGCTCCGGCGTTTTTGATATGCAATCCAGATTCATCGGCGTATACCGTTCCATCATCTAGAACGGCTTGCAGCCGGGTCGTGAATTTTACACCTGCGTGTTGTTCTCCCTGATCGGCTTGCCCACGCATGATCAACAGGTCCGAACTATTCGGTCTAACCTCAGCGTGTTCGGACCGTGATAGATTGACATCGAATGTAAGGTAATTCGGCTTGTCGCAAGTCAAGCGTATCACAATCGCTTGATCCACCGGGCTGGAGAAGACTTCCCTTGTAAAAAGAGCGTCTCCTTGGCGATATATAACTTTCGCAATGGCGGTATCCAGATTTAATTCCCGCCGGTAATCTTCTATCCCCTTGTCATCTTTGAACATAATCCACAGATCACCAAGTGTTTGATAACTGCGGGGGCTGATCCTCTCGCTCATGAATTCATCCTGCATGATCTTCTGGCCTTCGGCATATTTACCTTTGAAGATCAACCGGCGCGCTTCTACTAGATAGATGTACGCTCCTTTGCGATCCCGCTCCAGAGGGTGTCCCGCCCAGATTGTATCTTCATTGAGTTGAATTCGTTCGGTTTTTGTTCCCCCGAACACCATCGCTCCCAGCCGTCCATTCCCGATAGGAAGCGCTTCAACCCATTCAGATGCGGGTTGATTGTACCATAGTGTCAGTTCTGTTGATTCGCTTGAAAATGTGGAATGGGCCGGTATCCCATTAAAGGCAATGATAGATAACACTGTAACGAAAGATGAAACCATTGAACGATTCAACATCGTAATCTCCTAAATCGCTGGATTTGTCATTATTTCAGCCTTATTTTATAGGCGCTATTCCTTGGAATTCAATCCTCAGAGTTGAATTGAAGGTCTATGAATGGATGTATCTATAATGAATTACATGTAATACTTTTATACATAATGAATATTTACATTAAATTTTTCATATTAATATTATTGACATTTCCATAAATGAGGGATATAGTAATAAATGGGTTTACTAGAATTAGTAAGAAACTCTTTCAAATTCGAGTAAAACTTTTCCATGAGCGCTATGGCGGCATGGATTTTAGAAGAACGCATTACTTCGTGGCACTTCAATTGTAATTTGAATAAGAAATTGGCGTACAGTTTTTTTAATAAAGATGACTTCGATTGAGGGGACGCTGCGTCAAGAACAGGAGGCGTTTTATCATGTTTCCATTCAAAAAAAAATCCAGCGTGAAGATGACGAAAGTACAAATACATACCGAAAAGGAAGCGGTTCGAATTCTTACGCAAGCGCAGAAGTTGTTGGAAGAAGGCGATCAATACGTACATGAAGCGCAGAGACTGCGGTACGAAGTGACTCATGAATTACTCCCCCCCCAGCGGATGTATATCTTACGGAAACATCCCCGAAGTTTGCTTCTCGATGTCGATCGGAGAATTCAACATGCCCATATCCGCAATCTGCGGGAGGGGAAGAGCGTTGGCCAATATGGGACATTCTACCCAGCCGGCGCCATGAATCCGGTTAAACAAGAAAATCCTGTTCGCCAGAAATCGACATTAAAAGAAACAAAGAAAAAATACGCCGGCCGGTATGGCACGATGGCCGAGACCGTTCAAAAACAGTTTCAATCGACGATAATATGGTATTCCATCTTATCGCTTCTTTTCGTGCTGTCTCTCTTTTATCTGCAGCAGTATTTGGCCTCGAATGATTTCCAACGCGCGTTCATGTGGTTATACCGTTGATCAAAACATCCTCGAAATCGTTTCTCCTTCTATACCCCGTCAGATTATAGACTCAGCGTTACTATTCAGACAATTGCGTATCAATTGATATACACTCCATGTCGCATATTCCATATCCCCCATTTTGAATCCATCGATCTTTCCTTGCTCTCCTGGATTTTATTCTATATAGTATGAATCGGCGAACGTATCACAATATCGGGAGGTTTTATTATGGGCCAACAAAAGGATGTTGAGCGTAGAACGTTTTTGAAAGCGGCGGCATCAAGTGGAGCGATGGTGGGATTGATTGGGATGACGGGACCGGCTTCCGCAAGGCCGTTGGGGGCCAACGACCGGATCAACACAGGGCATATCGGTGTCGGCGGGCAGGGATTCAGCCTGTTGCGGCGAGTCGTGAAACGGGTGGAAGAAGAGAAAGACGTTCAAATCGTCGCGGTCTGCGATCTGTATAACCGGCGGAAAAAACGGGCGCAGGATCAGGCGAATTTGGATGATTCCGGCGTGTATCACGATTACAAGGAATTGCTCGAACGGGATGACATCGACGCGGTCTTTATCGCTACGCCCGATCATTGGCACGCTCCCATCGCCATTGATTCGATGAAAGCGGGCAAGGATATCTATCTGGAAAAACCGATGACCCACACCGTCGAAGAAGCGAAGAAAGTCTACCAGGCGTCGCTTAAATATGGGCGAATCCACCAGGGCGGCGCCAGCGGCGCTTCCAGCCCGTGGTGCTGGGCGGCGAAAGACGCGATCGCGCAGGGATTGATCGGAAAAGTGATCTGGAGTCAAACCTCCTATTCCCGCAACAATCCCAACGGGGAATGGAACTGGTCCATCGACAAAGGCGCTGGTCCTGAGGCGTCCGGAGATGATTACGTAGATTGGAAATTCTGGCTGGGCTCCGCAAAAAAACGTTCCTGGTCACCCGACCGCTTTTTCCGGTTCCGAAAATTCTGGGATTATTCCGGCGGTATCGCGACGGATTTGATGTATCACCGGCTCACTCCCCTCCATATCGCCTTCGGCCCTGATTTCCCGAAACGGGTTTCCGGCACGGGTGGCGTTTGGTACTGCAAAGATGTGATTGATCCTACCACCGGAGAACCGGATACGCGGGAAGTGCCGGATACGTTCACTCTCTGCGCCGATTACTGGGCAAAACATTCGGTCAATATTCCCTCGTCGATGGTGAATGATACGGGTGTGCCGGAAATCATCCGGGGCAACAAAGCCGATCTCTATCCCGCGTCACAGGATCGAAAACCGGGAATCCGGATCGTTGCGCAGAGACCGTTCGAGAAAGAATTTGTTGATCGGCATGGAGATAAAGAAATCTTCATCGAAGCGGCTCCGCGTGAGGATCATATGAGCAATTTCTTTTCCTGCATGAGAACACGCGAACAACCGGCTTTGAACGCGCATACCGCGTATCAGGTCATGTGCGCCATCGGTATGAGCGTTGAATCCTACAAAAAGGGCCGTCATCTCTATTTCGACCAGAAAAAAGAGCGCGTGACAACAAGACCGTTAAATGACATGGTTGACTATTTGTAATCAAGAAGGGCCTTCTTTTAAAGGCAAATTTCTTCAGTCAGGGTAAATTGATGGAGGGTTGAACATCGATGAATCCGCTCATTCCTGCTCCGGCGTCTATGCCCGCGTCAAACCGCTGACCATATCCTAATCAAAGAAAGTCACGATCGTGATGAGATATATCTTTGAAAACATAATGTTCGTTTTGATTGTGGTAATTCCGCTCTTGCTTGTATTGATCGGTTCGATTTGTGGACTCATTTGCATGTTCCATTTAAGAGGTTTGATGAAGCGGTTGGGGGATATCGAATCGAACCTTTCCATTCTCAAACTAAAATTATATAAATTATCCAAAGCGGAGAAAGTAGAAGAGAGTTTCTCAAAACCGGCGCCCGGTCCAAAATCAAAACCCGCTGTATTTGTTGTGGATGAATCGGCATTTCAACAACCTGTCAAAATAACGGAGGCCTTCGATTCGAAACCAAAAACTCCGGGTGAGGAAGCAAAACATAAACCGGAGATCGAGGAAGAGGAAATCCCGGTTGCAAGTCCACCCGATTCCGAAATTTCGTTTGATCTCCCAACGGACAGGGAATCCACTTCTGACACGCAAGACGAACCGGTTGATTTAGAGACACAGATTGGAACGGTCTGGTTTAACCGGATTGGTCTAACTTTTTTGATCATTTCTTTTTCATTTCTTGTGGGATATATACATCCCATGTTGAACGCATGGCAAAAAACAGGGATCGGTTATCTCGTCTCGGGTTTGTTATTTTGCGTAGGCTTATTTTTTGATAAACAATTGAAGATTTTCTCCCGCCCACTCATGGCGGGCGCTTTAGCGCTGGCGTTTTATACATCGTTCGCCGCCCATTTTCTGCCGGTCATGGCTTGCATAAGTTTATGGAACTCACTTTTGTTAATGACGGCCTTTATTATTGGAATTCTGATCTGCGCGGAGTGGTGGAAATCCGAATCGACGGCGGGTTTGGCGATTTTTCTTGGCCACGTGGCGGCCTATACGGCGGGGGGAACCGCGGATTCTTATTCCCTTGTGGCAATTCTATTTTTAAGCGCCGCCGCTGTATGTCTCTTTCTACGACACAATTGGGCGCCGCTGAGCTGGGGATCGGTCTGCGCCGCTTATGTATCTCACACGTTATGGTTAACACAGAGTCATGTTGAAGCGCCCCCAGAAACCGCGTTTTGGTTCAACTTCGTATTTCTCACTTCCTATTATATGATCTTCCTGAGTGGCGATGTAATCTATCAATCCCGGATTCATCGATTCAGTAAAGAAGCCTTGTCTGCTTGGCGCCGGTACGCTGGACATTCAATCGGCGCCGTCTCATTACTGTTCTACGTTACCCTGGTCTCTGTATTGTTCTATACCACGGAAGTGTACTGGGATCGTATCCATTATTATTTTATCCCCCTCGCGGTTGGACAAACCATTCTGTTTTTTTTCTTTCAAAAGCGGAATCCCATCAACGCCGCTTTGTATTTGGGCATGGGAACCATTTTCTTAACATTGGGATTCTTTTCGTGGATTGGTGGTTTGACCTTAAATATCATTTTGGCTGTGGAAGCGATTCTGTTATTACTCCTCTCTCAAAAATGCGATCTCTGGATTCTCTATCCATTCGCGCAAGTTGTGTTAATTGTGAACTTCATCCACTTCTGGAATTCGGACGCCCGGTTGGTGAACGCATGGCCGGATTATTTAGGCGGATCATTGACCGCGTTGATCTATTTCATCCAATCCAGGATCGAAGAAAAATGGCGATCGAATCCCCGTTCCGGCGTTGATACGGAATCCAAATGGATTGAATCGATTCGAGTTTTCCAGACACGGATATCGGCGCCGCTGGCGTATATCCATGCGTTGGCCGGCGCGTGTTTGATCGCGTATCAAACAAATCATTTCTTCGCGGCGCCGTGGGAGGAAACTGTCCTTGTTACTTATACGGCGGTGGCTCTAGTCTTTCTCTTCCGGTTTTCGAGCCGGCCTTTGGCTCTTGCTATCTGCGTAATTCAGGTGAGTCTCATTCTCCTCTTTTTACGGATGGAAGAGCAAGTGATCCCCTTAATTCCGTGGTTAATGGATTGGAGTGTGATCACATTTGTCACAGCTTGTGGTTTCGTAACATTGATGATGGGATTCCACCGGAACAGCCCTTTGTTTTTCTGGGTGGGATTGGTGTTGATGTTCGTAACAATCCCCATGATATGGCCTGTTCTCAAACCGGTGGATGAGGGATATTGGCGGATTCCGGTTTGGGGCGCGGCGCCACTCATTTTCTGGTTGTCCTCGTATTACTTGGAAAAATGGAACGCCGGGATGAACTGGACATTCAAACCGGATCGATGGGAGGGACTGGAACGATTTGTGTGTGATCATGCGGAGGCGGTTGCGCATGGAGCCGCCATTATCGCCGCAGCCCTGACTATTCGAATTATTGTCGAGATCACACCAGATTGGGGACAGTCGATAGGGTTCTTGTCTTGGTTCACATATCCCCTTCTGTTTGTCACGGTTTGGCGCAAGAGTCCAGTTCTGGTTACGGGTATATTCACTCATCTCATTATCCACGCGATCGTCTTCACTATTTATAACTTATTTGAAATATCCACCGCGAATTTGCTGTGGTGGACATTTTCGGGGATTGTTGTGTCAGCGAGTGTTTTAACACTCGCTGCAACATCGGCCAGACACCATGCGTTCATACTCGGTGGGATGTTCTTGCTATTTACCGCTTATGGGTTTCTGTTGATTCACATTCTTATCAACCGGATGGCGTTCGATCCTTATTTCTGTTGGATGATCGCGATGGTTGGCTTGTGGATACCGATTGAAACACTGCGCATGACATTTTCAACGCCGCCTATGCGGAACTCCGATTGGCGCGAACATTATAGTCTGCAATGGCTGATGAATGACAGTTCCTTTTTCTGCATTTTTCTATCCGTGATTTCCGCGTTCTTCTTATCGGTAGTCACGGCCTGTTATACAGATTCCACACAGACAATCCTATGGTTGTCTTTCTTCTATATTTTCTTATCCGGCGCCGTTGCGATCTTTTTAAAAAGCGCGCCGTTGGGATGGGCGCCGGTAATTTTCCTTTCATACACCCATTTGATGGTTTATCGAAGCGCTTCTGGATCGGACAGCGCGTTTCTCTATCCAGTTGAATTGATTGCTCTGATCGCTATCACTCTCGTGACCGGTGGAATTATAGAACGAATTTTCACAACGCAAAAACTTAAAAGCCCTGATGATAAAAACGAATTCATCGCATCCGGTTTCACCTACTTATACCTGTTGACATTCACGTTAAGTGGATTCTTTTTTTACAGCAAAGGTGTCGAACTGCTTGCGATCAAATCCTTTGTGTTTCCAATCCTTGCGCTTTTTGCGCTCCTCGTGTTAGCTATGGGGATAGGACAAAAACTGGTAGGGATGCAGCTGTCCGCTTATGGATTTTTCCTGTTGTGGGTAATTCCTTTCACGGTTGTTCAATCCATCCTGGACGCACGCTTCCTAACTTTACTTTTCTGTTCTGGCATTGTTATACTCGCGCAGTGTATTCTCTTGGAACGGATTCTGACCATGAAATCCAATCTCATTGCAGAAACACTTGATTCACAATCGTTAAACTATCTTCGCTGGATTCTCGTCATTGCGGGCAGTGTGACGATGATGATCTCGACTATGTTTTCCGAAGAGATTCGTGGGTATTTCACAACGGTTTGTTGGAGTCTATTGGCTTTTGGATTGGTGACTCCCGGATTTTATTGGAACGAATCAATCTATCGTCGGACAGGATTCACGCTGTTTCTTATTTCCATTCTCCGAATCATGCTGGTCGATCTCCGGGATTTAGAAACAATATACCGGATTATGGCGTTTATGGGATTGGGGGGTCTGCTGATTGCGGTTTCGTTTCTCTATTCGCGATATCGGAAAGATATTGAACGCTGGTTATAAAACTGAGATACCAGTGTTTTTTGGGCTAAACTGGTCGTTGGAACATTTTGGATTTCCTATCATGACGCATTTAATAGAATTCAATTTGATGGAGGCGCGATTATGAATGTGTATCAAAAAGTGGTGATCTTTTTAGGATTCATTGCGTGTCTGCTTCCGGGCGCGTTCCCTGTGAAGGCCGTATCGGATACAGTTGATGGATTGAAGGCGAATGATGCGGATCTGCAATGGTTTCGTGACGCGAAATTTGGATTGTTTATCCATTGGGGGCCGGTCAGTCTGGAAGGGACGGAGATTGGTTGGTCACGAGCCGGAGAACGGCGGTTCCCACATAGCACGGGCACTCAGATCCCGGTGGATGTGTACGATAATCTCTACAAACAATTCAATCCCGTGGAATTCAACGCAGACGAATGGATTTCCATCGCAAAAGCCGCTGGGATGAAATACCTCGTCTTCACAACCAAACATCACGACGGATTTTCGATGTTTGACAGCCAACTGACCGATTATAAAATCACCAATACCCCCTTTAAACGCGACGTCACCGCCGAACTCGCCAACGCCTGTCATAAAGCGGGGATCAAACTGGGATTTTATCATTCTCCACCGGATTGGCATCATCCTGATTATTTTACGGAGAATCACGCGCGGTATATCCAGTACCTGCATGGACAGGTAAGAGAACTATGCTCGAATTATGGGAAAGTGGATATTCTATGGTTCGATGGACTGGGCGGAAAACCGAAAGATTGGGATTCCTACACCTTAATCCCAATGGTTCGCCATTTGCAGCCGGGGATCTTGATTAACAATCGGGCCGGTCTGCCCGCCGATTTTGACACACCCGAACAACGTGTGGGCCGCTTTCAGAACGATCGCGCGTGGGAGAGCTGCATCACCATCTGCCATCAGTGGGCCTGGAAACCCGACGACCAGATGAAATCACTGAAAGAATGTATTGATATCCTCGCGCGCAGCGTGGGCGGGGATGGGAATCTTTTATTCAATGTCGGCCCGATGCCCAATGGAAAAATTGAAGACCGGCAGGTCAAACGGCTGAAAGAAATGGGCGCCTGGCTTGACCAATATGGAGAGACGATTTACGAAACACGCGGCGGTCCATTCAAACCTGGACCCTGGGGCGCCAGCACATACAAAGGGAAAACGATCTATCTCCATATTCTTGATTGGGAAGAGAGCGAAACGCTTCTTCTACCTCAGATTGATGAAACCATCGTTAGTCACCGCGTTCTAACCGGAGGCGAAGCCGCCATCGAGCAAACCGATCGTGGAATTGAAGTGAAAATCCCCGCCGATCAACGCCATCCAATTGATACGATCGTCGCGCTGGAATTGGAGGGCCCCGCCGCTTATATTCCACCCGTTGATCTCCCACAATATCTTTCTTTGGGAACGGGAAAAACCGCGAAGGCGTCCAATGTATTTCAAAATAATAATTGGGCCTATGGACCGGCCAAAGCGTTTGACGGGGATCTAAGCACCCGCTGGGCCACTGATTCAGGAACGAAACAGGCGTGGATCTACGTCGACCTTGAGAACGAAGTCACTTTCAATCGGATTGTCATATGCGAGTCATTCGGCCGGACACGTCAATTCGAACTTCAATATAAAAAGAGTGGAAACTGGATCACATTTCATAAAGGAAATACAATTGGGAATAAACTAACCGTTCGTGTTGAACCGTTGACCACTCGTTACGTTCGTTTGAATGTGCTTCATGCGGACGATGGCCCTACTTTCCGCGAAATTCAGTTCTATTTAGATCAATAAACGTTGATCTTCAAGTATCTCACCTCTCCGTTCGGAGAAAAATTTAGAAACGGGTACCCAGGGCAAGGCTTTTTTCTGCCCTGGCTACATTCCGGAAATTATGCAAGGGAAGAAAAAAGCCTTCCCCTTGCTACCCAGCTGATTGATATATACTCTGTGCGATTGTAATCTTCGTTTCTCATTACCTGAAACAATCTCGTTGAAAGCTTAATAAGGATTGAAAAACTCAAGTTATACCCGCGCGTAGTATAGACATACAAAATTACCCATGCGAGTATACAAATTTACCCATCTAATGGTTGAAATTGATCTATAAAGTCTTTATACTCGATGCATGTACAAGAGATATATCATACCCTCAATGAAAGAAGCGTTGAACGACACACCGGTTATCGTTGTAATCGGCGCGCGTCAAGTTGGTAAAAGCACACTTTGTAATCAACTTCTGGATCAAAATATTTTCAAAGCGAGACTTGTTTCGTTAGATGATCCTGTCACCTTAATGGCGGCCCAATCAGATCCATTGGGATTTTTGGAAGATTTGGGCACGCATGTGATCATTGATGAAATTCAAAGAGCCCCCGGACTCTTTATCAGCATGAAGAAACTCGTGGATCAGGACCGGGAGGGAAGACGGCTTATTTTGACGGGATCGGCTAACGTAATGACACTTGCCAAAGTGTCAGAATCATTGGCTGGACGAATTGAGATACTTCACTTATGGCCGTTATCGCAAGACGAAATTCTTGGAAAACCATCCCCATTTCTGGAAACGCTGATTTCAGGAAACAAATTCCAAGGTCGAAAAAGTTCATGGAAGAACATTATCAAAGCGGTGGATATCGGGGGATATCCAGAAGCCCTAAAGCGAAAAACAGAGGCCAGACGGTATAAATGGTTTGAATCTTATATCAGTTCAATCTTGCAAAAAGACATCAGGGAATTATCAAATATCGAAGGATTAATCCAAATTCCAAATATTCTTCATTTGGTTGGCACGCGCGTGGGCAGCACGATTAATATGTCGGACATTTCAAGATTATCCGGGATTAAAAATACAACGCTTCAACGGTATATGGCGCTTTTGGAAAATGTATTCGTAATCGTCCTGGTTCCCGCCTGGACACCCAATATCGAAGGACAATTTGTGAAATCCCCCAAAATCTATCTCAATGATACAGGACTTCTTTGTTACTTGCGGGGAGAAGATCAGAAGAGTTTAACAGAAAACAGAAGCCATGCGGGCGCATTTTTAGAGAACTTTGTAGTGATGGAGATCACCAAACAACTCAGTTGGTCAGATCAATTCGTAAATGTCTATCATTTCAGTATGCATAAAGGGGCGGAAGTGGATTTGGTATTAGAAGACAGGAAGAAACGGCTTTATGGGATAGAGATTAAATCCTCCGCAACGCTTAGTCAAAATGATTTTAAGGGATTAATACGTCTGGCAAAACTGAGTCAAAAATTTGAAAGAGGCATTGTGCTTTATATGGGAGAAGAATCCCTGCGCTTTGGAGACAGGCTCTACGCCGTGCCCGTGTCATCTTTGTGGGAAGAATAAAGAATGAGCGGAGCACATTTTTTCCTCAACGATAATATCTTCTTTTTTTCATGAAATGTCAAGAAATTTCGTAGTAAGGGCATGCGGATCACCTTGAGATAGTTTTTGTCTTCGTCCGGTAGACTTATTGATATTATTCAAAGCCACCGAGCGTAATGGCTTATTTGATAGAGTATATTTGAGTAAATAATCTGCCTATCGTCTTTGTTGATTCTTTAATGGTGTGTTTTTTTTTCGTATTTGGAAAGTAGTAGTTTAATTTAATTGATTGATTAATGTATTGAAAGAACATATGGGGAGTTCTGTTCTGTTGCGCATGAATTTTCAATGTTATTATTATTGATTTATCTTGTTTTTTGTTATGATAGATGTTACTATCGAGATTCAACTTTGGCGGTTAATCCTTAGCAAACCGCTTGCTTTGCTACGCAGGAGAATTCGATATGAAAACCGGACGTAAAATCCTTCTTATTGCAATAGGTTTTGGGATTTTACTATGGTTCATAGACGCGTGTGTGGATTTCTTTTATCTCTCCGAAGGCAGTTTTTGGGATGTCCTTCTTATCAATGTGCCGACTCGCGATCTATTTATGCGATTATGCTGGATTTTGTCCTTTCTGGCCGGTTCCTTCATTGTTTATAGAATAGTGAACGCCCGTGTCAGCGCCGAGAAGGCGCATCAGGAAACAGAACGGACGCTGACCAATCTAATCAACAATCTGCCCGGCCTCGCCTATCGCTGTGCGAATGATCCAGATTGGACGATGGAATTCATCAGTGAAAATTGTCTTGAATTGACGGGATATACGTCCGCCGAATTGACCCGGAGTGCAAAAAAAGTATACGCGGAAATAATCCATCCCACCGATCGAGAGAATGTGTGGAACAACGTCCAAAAGGCGGTCAATAAAAAAGAACCTTACACTATAATTTTTCGCATCACTACGAAAGATGCTATGACCACAATGAACCGTTGGATTTCTATAAGGGTTTGTAAATTAAATAGTTGCGGCAGCGAATTTCCTTGTAATCAAGTATAGGTTTCAAAAATTTTCGTTTTCGTTCTGTCAAAATCCCAATAAATTCAATATCTTCCCCAAAAAAAGGCTATTTTATACGCGCATAAAATGATAAAGTATAAGTATTAGATAACCATAAAAACAGATACTTTATCGAACCGGTGAAAAATGACTCCCAACCAACACACGATCGAAGATAAAACCCTTCAAGTTTTTCGGAAGAAAAAAGTATTGAGAATCGGCCAACTCGCCCGGCTTCTCGAACGGTCTATCCCGACTGCGCGCCGGCGGCTGAAAGAGTGGAAAACCTATACGAGTTATAACCACAACGGAAAATATTATGTGCTGCCTGACGTGCCCAAGTTTGACGCCAATGGATTATGGCAGTACGACTCGATCCGCTTCTCTCAACATGGCACGCTGAAAGAGACGGTGATCCATCTTGTGAAGAATTCGGACAGGGGGCTTTTCGCTCAAGAGATCGGCCGTCTTGTGGGGTTGGCGCCGCATTCATTCTTGTCTCATTTTCGAGGCGCGTCCGGCTTACAACGAGAACGGTTCAACGGACGATGGATTTATTTTTCCTCGGAGGAGACGATCTTGAACGTACAAAAACGGGAAAGAGAACGGTGGGCGCAAACCCAATCCACTTCGCTCCTCACAGATGCGGAAGCCGTTCAACTCCTGGTGGAAAGGATTCGACATCCCCACCTCAGTTTAGACGATCTGAGCCAGGCGCTTCATACCAAGGGGATGGCCATCTCGTCCGAATCGATTCGCCGTTTTCTCGGCCAGCACGGCCTACTAAAAAAAACAACGGATACGCTCTCGTTCGACACCTGAGAACATATAAGAATCAATTGCTGACCAACCTTTCGGCCGCCACGTGTTTCCCGTCTCCTCCGACCCTTGTGTTTCGGCCGTCTCATCGCGTTTGTTCTTGCGGCGCGAAACTGAAAGTGCAAAAAACACACAGGAGGACTCTTGTCACCTTGGATATTGGGGAATGGCACGCGAAAGAAATCCTTTACTATTGCGATGGCTGCGGCGATCCAACGATCCATTCTTCGGAAGAGTTACAAACGCTGGCGCCCCCTCGATGTAAGTTCGGCTATGATATTTTGGTCGAGGTAGGAACCGCGTGGTTTCTACGGCGCCGGAGTGAAACCAGTATTCAAGAAGAACTCGCCCGGAAACACATCCGGATTTCCAAGAGCGAAATCGAGTATCTCGCCCAAAAATTTATCATTTATCTGGCCGTTGTCCATCGAGAAAACGGTTCCAAAATCAAAGAAGATATGGCGTTGCGGGGAGGCTATATTCTCCAATTGGATGGAACGTGTGAAGGGGAAAGCCCTCATTTAATGAGTGTCTTGGATGGCCTTTCCGAAATTGTTTTGGACAACGTAAAAATTCCCTCGGAAAACGCGGAACAAATCATTCCGTTTCTCTCCCGGATTAAAGAGACGTACGGTCTCCCTCAAGCGTTGGTGAGTGATATGGGAAAAGGGATTGGATTGGCCATCCAAAAAGTGTTCCCGCTCGTCCCTGCTTTCCTCTGTCATTTCCATTTTTTGCGTGATCTCGGAAACGATCTGTTCGGAATCGAAAACGATATTATTCGGACTCATTTGAAGAAGTACGGCCTGCAAAGTTTGTTGGGTAAATTGGTGAAAGAACTGAAGCCAATTATGAAGGCCGATCCAACCGGCATTGATTCCCTCGTCACGTGTATCGAAAGCCAAAACGGGGACGAAGAAACGGCGCCGGAATTCCTGCCCGCTGTCTATGCGTTAATTCTCTGGGGATTGGGCGCCAAACACCAAGGAGACGGCTTGGGATTTCCGTTCGATCGCCCCCATCTTGTTTTTTATCAACGGCTGGCCATCCTGCGCTCTACCTTCACAAAAATTCAGCCGGCTCCACCCATTGACCGTCCATTGTATCAACAACTCATTTGTACATTGCAGAAGGTCATGGACGATCCGATTCTCCACTATACCGCCTCCCAAATGCAGCAAAAGGTTCTTGTGTTCGATCGGCTGCGGAGAGCCATGCGCATCACTCTCCCCGGGAAGAAACAAGGCCTCAATGATGAGGGAGAAGATACCGATATCCGGACCATCGAAAAGGGGGTGACTGAGTTCCGCGAATGGCTCTGCGGTGATCCCACTCTTTCAGCGGATGCCGATGTACAAAAGATGATCGCGCAACTCGATAAATATTGGGAGAAACTCTTTGCCGATCCCATTGTGGTTGATACGCCGAATGGGAAAGTCACCATCCAACCGCAAAGGACAAACAATCTGCTGGAACGCTTCTTTCGGAATTTAAAACACAGCCATTGCAAAAAAACGGGAACGAGTTCGATGAAGAAGGTGTTAACGACTATGCTTCCGGATACGCCTCTCGTGAAAAACCTTGAAAATCGACACTATATGGAGATGATCTTGAAGGGAAGAGCCAGCCTGGAAGAACGATTTGCTGAAATTGATTCGAACACCATTCGCGAAGAAATGAAAAAAGCCAAGATTCAGAACGAAGGAATTCCACGAAAATTAAAAAAAATCATCACCAAACACGATTTCCCTGGAATCTTGATGAAGTGCTTTTCATAAAGACGGAATTATTAAATCCAACCGTTTGTTGGGGTCATAGGAAAGATGGAACGAAAAAATGGGTGTGGGAGAGGGGATGTGGTGTCTTTTCTTCTGATGGAGAACTCTTGTTTCTAGAGGGATTTATTCACGACATCACCGAGTTCAAAAAAGCGGAAGACGACCTGAAGAAGAGCCAATCCATGATCGAGCGCGCCCAGAAAGCCGCGCACTTCGGGTGTTGGAATTCGGATCTTCAAACCGGTGAGTTGATCTGGTCTAGTGAAGTGTTCCATATTTTCGGGATCGATCCTGAAACCTTCGATGGGAAACGGGAAAAGTTTCACCAATTGGTTCATCCAGATGATCGTGGAACGATGTTTGAAGCGGTTGAAGCCGCTATCCGGAGTCATTCTCCCTACAGTATTGAACATCGCATTATCCGCCCAGATGGAACCGTGCGTTGGGTGAGTGAACGGGCGGACGTGATCCTGAATGAAGAAGGCTTACCCATTCAATTGGCAGGTGTGATATTGGATATCACAGCCAGCAAAAAGATGGAGGAAGAAAAAAAGAAACTCGAACAACAGTTGCAACAATCGCAAAAAATGGAGGCGATTGGCCAATTGGCGGGGGGAGTCGCCCACGATTTCAATAATCTGCTTACGGTGATTCAAGGCTACAGCGACCTCGCTCTTATGAGTCTTGATAAGGATAATCCTCACCGCGGTGAGATCGAGGAAATTCAAGAGGCCGCCACCCGGGCGGAGACGATTACCCGCCAGTTATTAGCGTTCAGCCGGAAACAGGTGATCCAACCCGTTGTGTTAAATTTGAATACAACGGTCGCCGATATGGGGAAAATGCTCCAACGTCTGATTGGAGAAGACATCGAACTCATCACCAATTATTCTGATGATTTAAAAAATGTAAAAGCCGACCGGGGACAGATGGAGCAGGTTGTTGTCAACCTCGCCGTCAATGCGCGGGACGCGATGCCCGACGGGGGAACCTTGACAATTGAAACCGCCAATGTCGAATTGGATGAAACCTATACGAATCAACGAGTTGATGTGAATCCCGGTTTGTACGTCATGCTGGCGGTCAGCGATAGTGGGACGGGAATGGAACCGGAAGTTTTATCTCACATCTTTGAACCCTTCTTTACGACAAAAGAAAAAGACAAAGGTACCGGCCTTGGATTAGCCACTGTCTATGGCATCGTGAAACAAAACAATGGTCATATTGGGGTGTATAGCGAACCGGGATATGGCGCCACATTTAAAATCTATCTTCCACAGACGGAAGAATCGATTCCATCCTCGAAATCCGATTCTTTAAACACCAGTCATTTGCATGGCACGGAAACGGTTTTAGTTCTCGAAGACGATAAAAATGTCCGTGTCTTAACGGAAACGACGTTGACTCAGTTTGGGTATCATGTGTTTACGGCGGCGGACAGTGATGAAGCGTTTGCATTGTTCGATCGACATGCGGAATCCATTGATATTCTAATAACAGATGTGATTATGCCGAAAATGAGCGGCCCTACCGTTGTCAAACATCTCAACGCCACGATCCCCAATTTGAAAGTGCTTTATATCTCTGGCTATACGGATAATACTATTTTCAACCAAGGTGTTATCGAACCCGGTTCCTTATTCTTACAGAAACCGTTTCAGCCGATCGCTTTGGTGAAAAAAGTGCGGGAAGCGCTTGCTGCGGAATAAAATTGTTGTATTTAACGTTACTGCGCCGCGTTCAATTGATAGGAAATTGTGAAATTCTTCTCTTGCTGTCTTTGGAGAGCGCATTCCCATTCCATTGTTTGAGAATCCATAGAAGAAGGCTCTGGTGTGGTTTGAATGATTTGCGCGTTGGCGGGAAGAACCATTCGCAGACGAAAGATCTGACTGGCGCGTGGCGTATACCGGTATGAGTAGGTTAAAAAACCGCTTTCGATTTGAATCGCCTGTTTTTGATTGATACGGACGTAAACCGCCGGCGCCCGGTAGCCGGGCAGTTGGACGGCGCAGCGTGTATACCCCCCGAAACCCCGCGAGTGAAAAGCGAGAGAGCGGTGGTTGAGATCCTGTATTTCAATGACATTCCCTGGCAGCAGAATATTGGCGGAATTGTTTTTAATTCGCGCCGGGAGGGGAACTAAATAATCAAGCGTTACATCGCCATTTGGTTTCAATGTAACTGTATGCTCACGCAAGAGTCCCCGTCCGGTTTCATACCGGTCTCCATCAATGCGCGCGATTGAATGAAACGGAATCCTGAGCGATCCGTACTCCGTGTCGATCATCAGAATTTCCGCCGTCGTGTCCCTGATCGTCCCTGCGAGAATTTGTCCGTCCTCTGTTTCGATAACCGTTTCGCCTTGGAGTTGAGGAAAAGGTTGCTTCTCGCAGAAACTCAAATTGGGGAAGAGGGAGAACGCTCCTAGGAGCCCCGTTCCGAACCAGATGTAACTCATCATTCGCGCATTCATTTTAATCCCGTTATGTTTCAATAATCCCGCTGCGATCGCTATACCGGATCCAGCGCCAGAGTTCGTTGAGATTCGGGCGTTTTCCGGTCATGAGAATGCCGACCCGGAAAATACGCGCGGCGATTGTAATACACAGGACCGCGAAGAATAACGTGTTTAACGCGGTTAAGGCGATTTCCCATAAAGGGATAGGCGCGGCGACCATACGGATCGCCATCACTGTCGGTGTAAAGACGGGAATGAAACTGATTAATCTAACCAGCCACCAATTCGGCTGCGTGACAAAAACGAAATTGAACATCAATGGCAGCACGAGCATCATAGTAATAATTCCCTGCGTCTGCTGGGATTCGGTTTCATCTCCTACCATGGCGCCGATAGCGGCGAAAATCGAGGCGTATAATAAGTACCCGGTCGTCAGAAAAATGAGAAAATGAAGAAAATACAAAGGCGGCACGAATTCAGAAACCGCGAAGCCTTGGCTTTGTAAAATCAAGACTCCCGCTCCAACCCACACAGCAAATTCGATTAAGCCGATGATGTAAAATCCTAAGACTTTTCCCGCAAGAATTTCCGTGGGAGAAAGCGAGGAGACAAGAATCTCCACTACCCGTGATGTTTTTTCTTCCACCACGCCGCGAATGAGCATCTGGCTGGTGGTAAATGTCAAGAAAAACATCATCATCACGCAGACAATGCCGGGTGCGATGATTTTTCCGAAATCCGCCTTGCGTTTCATTCCCGCCTCTTCGGACGCGGTTTCCTGGGTGATTTCATATTCGTTCCAGCTGATCCCACGCGAAAGTTGAGAGATCATCTCGGGATCGAATCCTTTCGCTTCCAGCCGGATTCGCCGGACGACAGATGTTAAGCCATTCATGATTTCCCGCGGCAATTCAAGACCAAATCCGCGCATCGAGTAAAAATCGCACTGACCGTTTTGAGTGATATCCCCATTGATGACTGCATAGGCGTCCCATTCTTTTTTGAGGACTTTGTCTTGCGCATTTTTGATTAAGACATCTTTGGATACGCCCGTTACCGATACAGGGAACAGGGAGAAGAGCGGGAGTCCATTCGGCAATTTACGATGTTGCAGTTTTGACTGCCACTCGTCGATGATTGACGGTTCTAATCCAATGACGCCGATTTCAAGGGATTCAGTCCGGGTATTCTCCGCCGAGAGGATCAATTTCTGGGCGATAGAAGGGAGATAAGACACCAGGAAAAACATAACAGCCGGTAGAACCAACGTCAGGATGAAACCTTTTGTATTGATCACCGTCCAGATTTCCCGCTGGGCAACGAGACGGATATTTTGAAAACTGGTATTCATGATGGATCCTCTTGGTTCCCCACGAGACGCACAAAGATATCGTGCAAGGTGGGCGCCGCTTTTACGATGTTGTAGACATCGAGCCGGGTGGATAACTCTCTAATCACATCGGGGATCGAAGCGTCTCCGTTAAGACGAAGCCGTAGACGATGATCTTGGTTGTCCTCGATCGCAACGCCGGGGATGGATTGGATCGATTTTGAATCGCCTTGGTATTCAACAATCAGCCGGTCCTGCCCTTCCTCTTGTTGAATCGAATTCAGCGTACCATGCCGGATCACGCGCCCGCGGTGAATAAGAGTGAGGCTTTTACACAGTTGTTCAGCGTCTTCCATGCGGTGAGTGGAGATTATCACTGTGGCCCCTCGTTCTACCTCCTCATTGAGGATCTGTTTCATCCGATCGACGCCGATGGGATCGAGGCTGGTGAACGGTTCGTCCAGAACCAGGATATCGGGCTTGTGAAGCAGCGCGATCAACAATTGAATTCGCTGCTGATTGCCCTTCGAGAGTTCCTGAATTTTTTGGTTCAGTTCGCCTGTTAGTTCGATTCGCTTGATCCCTTCTTCGATACGGGAATCAATCTCTATCCGGGGGACGCCTTTGATCGCCGCGCAGTAATGAAGAAGATCGTAGACCTTCATTTTTTGATAGAGGCCCCGGTCTTCCGGGAGATAGCCGATCCGCTCTTTCAAGCGGATCGACCGGTCTCCATAGACATTCACACACCCTTCGTCTGGAGCGAAGATGCCGATGAGAATCCGCATCAGGGTGGTCTTCCCAGCCCCATTGGGGCCGAGAAGACCGAAGATTTCCTGCCGGGGCACGGTGAAAGAAACCCGATCCAACGCGAGGGTGTTCCGGAACCGTTTTGTTACCCCATCAATCTGTATCGCGGCGTCCATTGATAATCCTTTTGTTTTCTTAATTGGCCGTAAAAGACTCAATGATTTCATTAAACTGTGATTCGAGTTGTGGATACTCCGATGCAGGAACCGCGTCACAGAGAATCATATATAATACATCATCGATTTTAAACATGACGCTTTTCCGTTTCATGGAACCCAATCCATCGAGGGTGAATTCTTGTATGCAGGTTTTTCCTTCCTGATCGCCTACAGTGATGGATTCGATCGGCCCGATTTTGAAATCTTTGGCCAGTTTTTCGATTCCTTTCCCTTCTTTTTCAAGAATCTCTTCCAGCGGCGCGTCGATTTTCATTTCAACTCCTAAAAATCGGGCGACGCTGCCTCCTTTGGGGGGATTCATGTTGACGGTGAATAGAAACGCTTCTCCTAAAGCGGTCGTCTTTAACGTCCAACCTTCCGGCGCGGCGATCTGACAGCCGAGTTCATCGTTGTTGTAGATGCGGTCGGCGACTTCACCGGTGGCTTTCGCTTCCCGCACCTTGTTCGCGCCGTCTTTTTGGGCGTCCTCCGACAAGACAAACGAATCGAGAATCGACTGGAATTTCGGTTCCAATTGTTCCCACTTTGAGGCGGGGACAGCGTCAAAGATAAACACATAGAGAAGCCCACCCGCTGTGAAATAGACATTCCGGCGTTTTCTCGCCTCTGCTTCATTACTAAACTGAAATTGGGAGACACATTCGAACGCTTCCAAATTCCCTACGGGTACTGGGCCGGTTCGGATCGATTGATGAGAATCACCGGCGATTCGTTTCACCGCCGCGTCATCGGCGAGAACGGCCTCTTTGGCGCCCACGTTATAGGGCAATTCCACATAAGCGAACATCCCGGTGAAACTGGCGTCGGAAGAGAGAAACGCCAAACTTCCGGATAATGTAGGATGGACAGCGGGGATGATAATGAAATCGTTGGGAACCGAAAAAGAGATGCCAATCGTCTCATTTGAAAACCGCTTCCCCTGAATATATTGGAACCGGTCTTTATTCACGGGAGTGTTGACGAGCAGTTTCAGTTCTCCGTTCTCTTCTTTTAAAAAATCAGCGCACATCTGTTTGTTGAGAAGCGTCCATTCTGAATCGCTTGTTTTTTTAACCTCTACGGTTTCTTCCTGAATCACTTGTATAAAGTTCTCAAAAGGTTCGATCCGTTCGATCTTGCAATTGAGCCGTATTCCATCGTTCTCCGAGAAGAGTTTCTTTATGATTTCAATAAAATCCTCCTTCTTCGGTCCAAACAACAGGCCTTTGTAATCGGAGGAATAGTAAGAGAAACAAGCGTCCACATCTTTAGCTAAAGTCGCTTGTTCCATGGAGTGATAGAACTGTTCAACTTTTTTATTCAATTCTTCATCCACTGTGAATCCAGTGGCAGCTGTGAATGCGATCAATAGGATACAGCCAAGCAGAATCCATATTTTTTTCATTTTTTTATTCTCCTGTTCATGGTTATTAAGTATAAATTAGTTTTTAAATCCGCCCATTTTCAGAATCCTCCCGTTCGTTTGTCTCATTGTTCCCGTTTGAGGGAAGATGAGGATCCACGATGGGAACGAGAAGAAAGGCGCCCGAACCCAGCCACTCGCGTGGGAGAATTACGTTTCCATACGATGTGGGTATCGAATTCGGCTGGGGGACGATCGCCGCTTCCATCCCATTGGACGCGATGTTCATATGGGATGGAGGGACAGTAACCGGCGTGGGCTTCCCCCATAAGAACAGGTTTAACAAGAGAGACGCGATGAACAGAATGGACGCAAGCGCGCCCACCGGCAGAGGAATCGAAAACCGCATCTGAATGAGCTCAAAAAAGATCTCTTTCAAACTTCGTTTCCGTTCAGGCGCCTCCGCTATCCGCGCCATGACGGTGAGTGTGAAATCTTCTGAAAATTCCGGCGCCTTCCATTCATCGAGCGCTTGTTCGAGCGACTCTTGTTTGCGCTGGAATTCCTGGCACGATTCACACGATTTCCCATGCTGGATCAATTCTTCCGGCATGTGAGGATCGCCATAGGATTCTTGATAGCGGCGGCAAAGATCGTCCATTATTCAGCTCCTGCCATCGGTTTCGATCGACGCGAGTTTTTCTTGCAGAAGAAGCCGCGCGCGGTGCAGCCGGGATTTCACAGTGCCTTCCGGACAGCCTGTGATCTGAGCGATCTCCTCCACGGAAAGATATTGGTATTCCCGCAGAAGAAACACTTCCCGGTACATCGGTTCAAGACGGTTTACCGTGTCAGCGATAATCCGCTCCGTTTCCCGCCGCAGCGCGGTTCCGCGTGGATTGGTCTCCGCGTCGATTGAAAATTCGTCCAGTTCCCGCAGACTCACGGATTGTAATTGTTTCTTTCGTAATTCGTCCAGGCACAGATTCCGCGCCAGGGTGTACAACCAAGTGGTAAAGGCGGCCTTTACGGGATCGTACGAGTCAAGACGCTGGTACGCGCGCAGAAACACCTCCTGACCTAGATCCTCCGCCCATTCCCTATTTTGTGTCATCCGATACAAAAAACCGAGAACTTTGTCCCGCAGGGCTTGTACGACTTTGGCGAAAGCTCGTGTATGGCCGTTTTGGCATTGTTCGATCCATTCTTGGATCAACTGCGCCTCTCTGTTATCCCGTTCATCCTGGTTATACGGCATCCGTGTGTCCAAGGTTCCTGAAAAATGAAAAAAATCTGTTTTCTGGTCAATCCCAAATCCATGATCGGTCAAGATGGAAACGAAAAGTTGTTTCAAGACACGATCTATGACTCACTTCCGCAATACGGCTTTCATTCTGGATTTATTTCATTTTTGTCTTGGATTTGAGAGAAGGATAGTTTTCAAAATGGGGAATGATTATTATGAACTTGGAGTTGCTGAATATTTTATGAATTACTATTGGATCGGATAGCGCGCAGGATTGTTATAAAGAATTCCACTTCGCGGTTTGGTTGGTTCTATACGCGATATTTCCCAGATGCGCGCCGCTGGCCGCGCTGACGCCGGCTTCAGCGGGGGCGTAGGGTTTTTGACGGCTGCGGACGCAATCGAGCCAGTTCGTGAGATGTAATAAACTGCCGTTGGGATTGCTGTAAAAATCCGCGCCCCGCTTGCCTTGACCGAGAATCCATTCTTGATACGTTCCCGCTTCCCGTTCCGGGTGGATTTCATATCGCCCCCGGTCCATGTATAACGTAGCCTCGGTTCCCATAAATTCCATCATGGCGGCGTTGCGGGCGTTGATGAAAGTGCCCTCGAAATAGATCTGCAGTTTCTTTTCCGGATAATGAAGCAAGGTTTGGATTGTATCCGGCGTTTCCCAAATCCCTTCCGCGTAGATATTGTCACCGATTGTACACGCTTCTGTGGGATGATCGACTTCGCAGAACCAGTGCGCCACATCAAGGTAATGCACCATCAGATCCGTCAAAATCCCCCCCGCCGAAATCCCAGTAAAAACGCCAGTTGCGGAATTTATGTTCGTCAAACGGCTGGTCCGGCGCGGGGCCGAGGAATTGTTTCCAATCCAGGTCGCCCGGATTGATTCCATATGTATGTTTTTCTTTCGTCGGGCTGTTCCGATTCCATGTAAGGTGAACTTTATGCACCTTACCCAAGGCGCCGGATTTCATGATCTCATGGGCTTTCCGAATTTGTGGCATGCTTCGCTGCTGCATGCCCACTTGGACGATTCGTTTGTGTTTGTTTTGGGCTTCAACAACACGGGCGCCTTCAGAAAGATCATGTGTAAGGGGTTTTTCAACGTACACGTCTTTCCCCGCTTCACAGGCGTCAACCGTCATTGGGACATGCAGGTGATCAGGGCTTGCGATAATGACGGCGTCGATGGATTGGTTCTCCAAAATGTCATGATAGTTTTTTGTGGTGGATACGTCCGGTCCGGCCAATTCCTTTGCGGCCATGAGATTATGATCCCAAAGATCGCACACCGCCACGATCCGCGCGCTGAGAATCTCTTTCAGGTCTGTCATCAGGCGGCGGCAGCGTCCCCCTGTGCCAATACAGCCGATTTGAATCCTATCGTTCGCTCCCATTCCAGAGCGGCTCAGCGCGGTTATCGTCACCGCCGTTCCGGCGCCGGCGCGTTGAATGAAACTTCTCCTATGTATTGCCTTTCCCATAATCCACTTCTCCCTTTCGATTACTCATAGTTCATTTGTATGGAAAGAATAAACTTATTCCCATCCCCCACCACCGATCTGATACATATCTCCCCGGCTGCGAAGCCCGTTCGAGATATCATAGCCGAAGCCACCCCAATTCTGATCGGGGCCAACACCGTAAACGACCCATCCCCCGCCAGCCGCTTTTTGATATTCCGGCGTACGTTCGTACCCCGTTCCGAGCAGTTCGCGGAGAAACGAACGGCCTTCCTGAAATTTATGAAAGTGTAAAAATCCATAAGCGAAAAACGTCCGCAGCTGTTCTTCCGTTTGGAAGGGATCGGTTGGCCGGGTCGCCGTATAGGCGATTGGGGTTGTGAGCCACCAATTCTGGCGGGGAGTGTCCGTATGAATCGGCAGTTTTCCGTTGTCGATACGGTACGAAGCGATTCCCACTTCCATGACACGAAGATGTTCTCTCGTCATGGCGAGTTTCGCCCGGACTTGCGCGTTCAGAAAATTGGGGACTGCGATTGCGGCCAAGATTCCAATAATCGCGACAACAATGAGTAATTCAATCAATGTAAATCCATTTTGGGTTTTCATTGGTTCTCTCTCAGTCGTTAAAATGGCAAAAAGGGGTAGGCATACAACCTACCCCTTTTTTATCCTCGATTTTTCTGATTTTTAATACAAGGCCCAATCTTGTACGGACGTGACGAAGGGGGATTCAAAAATACGCACGACCGTTTCTTGGATACCGAGTTCGTTCATGTTCCCGTCTTGCCAGGCGACTGCGACTAATCCATTACGCATCGCTACACGGGGTTCACTGTCAATATAAGCAAAATTCGCTAACGCCGCGTCGAGATCCGACGCCGCAGAAGAGACAACGAATGGGGGGGTGAAAGGAGTTCCATCCGCATTGAAGAACCGCGCTGCAATGATGGAGATGTCTTCGAAATAATCAAAGAGCGACGTGTCTTTATATACGAGCACAAAATTCCCATTTTCATCGATAGCGCCATCTACACGGCCCGCGCCTATTCCAAAGTCTGGATCTGGTTCATCCGCGTCGATTGGATCAAATTTCATTTGGCCTGTGTTATCGAAAACTGTGGCGATACAGCGCTTGCCTGTTTGAGTAGCAAGGAGATAATCTCCATTACCATTACCGTGCCAGCCCGTGTCATCGCCGCGTCCGCCGGAATTGAGATCGCCTTCCAGGGCGATTTCGTCCGTAAGAGGATTCAGATCGTTGTCAAAGAAGCGAATCTTTACGCCATCCGCGCTGTAGCGCACGCCGAAACCATTTTGATCGGTCGCCACGCCATGCCACATTTCACCGCGGGCGTCCGCTTGCTGAACCGCGATCGGTCCGGCGATGACAGTGCGATCCGGCGCAACAATTCCACCGATCACAACCCGGTCCGCGTTGGGAAGGCCAAGATTAGGGCCGTCATCCGCTTGCCGGTCTTCACCGATTACGACAATGTTTCCATTACTCAGAAGTTCGGCGTCACCAACTCGAATGGCGCCATCTCGTTGCAGGAAATCGATGGAAAATCCAGGAATGATTGCGCCGTTGAAGGTTCCATCATTGTTGATGATCTGAATCGCGGGCTCATCATCGCTGCCGATCTGTTCCAAGGAAGGAATTTTATTCAGTGGATCATCTGCCCCAATCCAATCCCAGAAAGAAGAGGCGAATGTCGCGCCATCGCCATACAGGTTGGCGTGAATTTTTGGTCCCCAGCCGCCGTTGGCCGCTGTTGGTGTGCCATCATCATTCGCATAGGCGAGAATATCCGTGGTGACGCGATTTCCAGCGCTATCTATCATCACCCAGCCAGCGGCGATATCGGCGTCGTCATCTTCCCAGCCAATGATGACATTGCCATTCGACAGAATCGCAACGCCAATACTCTCCAATCCTCCTCCATTGATGATTGGATTGTCATCATTCAATACGATATTGTCAGTAAGAGCGGTGACTCCAGCGTCAGTGACGGAAACCGGCTCCGCGAAAACGGAGACAGGAGCCATCAGAGCGAGCGCAAAAATAAAAATCTTTTTCATTATACATCTCCTGAGTTCAAATTTTTTAGTGCAAATATCAATCTATTGTTCTATTGATCGGCCATTAAATATTAAAATATCACCTCCTATTCTTCTTATGTCTATCGTGCAGGGCCTATTGAGGCCGCCACATCTTGTAATTAAAAAATGCATTTTACCCTATACCAGGGAAAATATAAAGAATAAAAATGAATCGCGCAAGTGTACTTTTAGAAATAAATAAAATACGAATATAAATATAGTTATTTATAATAGCATCGAAATAAGAGAAGGGGCGGGAAATTCCCGCCCCAACATCGAGTTGAGAAGAGAGGAGTGGTTCCTCTTATGTTTTTTCCGTCAGTTGTTTCAATTGTTCCTTTGTCAATTTCTCCAATCCCTTTTCCGTAATTTCCACCATAAAGCCGTTTTGAACAAAGGAGATATTTGAACCAAGCGCCAGAATGTTCGACACATCCTTGGAAATATTCGCCAGTTGGAAATAGGCTTCGCTGTACGGTTTGACCTGGATGACTTTCTTCTTCTCTTTGGCGTCGTATTGGGTGGAGATCCAATTCGGCCCTTCTTGGAAGAACGCTTGATTGCCAACGTAACGCACTCCACGTATTTGCTGTATGCTCTTTCCGCCTTGATCGCCATACGTGACGATACGGTTCTGGGTGGACATGGATTGCGCATTCTGCAGTTGCTCTTGAACCAATTCGGAATTCTCCACGGCGATTTTACCCGATGATGTTTGAAGTTTGTCGCCAAACCGTCTCGTATAATACGAATACGCCTCTTTCTTCTCCGCTTCTGTCCGCGGCTGGGCGGGTTGCGCTACTCCACTTTGATTCATGGGAGCTGAATCCGCCATCCCCATTCCCCCGCCGAATCCAAAGCCGCCTCGCTGTTCTCCTCTTCCTAGCCCTTCGGTTGTATATCCCAATGCGCGAAGCCGAGTGAGATTATGCCGGCCACCTGGGGGAGCCGGAGCCAAAGCGAGAGGCGTGTCTTCCTGCACGAGAAATGCGGTGTATTCGGTGAGAATGCCGTATTTTTTTGCTTAATCGTATCACCTCATCAGTCAGTTCCTTGTCTTTTCCATGCAGCCGGATCTCATCCATCAAGTAACCGATCCGCCGGGCGCCCCATAGCCGGGGGATGTAATCCAGATCGTCATTCTCTTTTGTAAACCGGAATTCATCGCTGAACCGCCGTTTTTCTCCATTCGTTTTGCCAGTGAGAGTGATCGTTCCTTCTCCGCCATCTTCGTAGCGTCCCAGCACAACCAGCTGCGAGCCGCTGAAAAGATCGGGCAGCTCGTTCGGATAGACTTTCGATACATCGATATCCTCGAAATCCAATTTCAGATCGGCAAGAACCGGATTCGCGATTTTTGAATACAGAGAGGAAACGATCACTTCAATATCTTCATTCGGCTTCACATATTTCGCCAAACCTTTGTTCTTCTGCGACATCCCATCCAGTAAATGCGTATTCACGTTGAAACCAACGCCGAAGACGAAAATCCGGCATTTTTCTTCGTTCCATTTCCCTATATGTTCTAAAATTGTTTCCGGTTTCGTCTCACCCGCTGTCGGCCGTCCGTCAGTGAGAAAAAGAATGTAGGTCTGCCGTTCGTCCTCCCGGTCTTCGATCAAACCGAACGCTTCTTTCATTGCGCCGTCGATGTTGGTGCCGCCCTGCGCCTTGATCTCTTTAATCTTTGAACACGCTTCGTCAATTTCATCGTCTTTCGCGCGGGTGAGGGAGTCCGTGAGACAGTCGATCTCGTCGCTGAAGGTCACAATCGCGAAATTGTCTTTCCGGTTGAGGCTGCGCAGACAGAATTCCAGCGCTTCCTTCGCTTGATCAATTTTCTTATCGCTTCGCATACTGCCTGATCGGTCAAGCACGAAGACTACGTTTTTCGGATTGATCTCATCCGGTTTTGGAATCGAGGGCGCCGCCAGGAGAAGGAAGAAACCCTTTTCATCATCATCTTCTTTATATGTGAACAGATTCAAGCCGACTGGGTCTTTTGAGATCGAAAAGATCAGCTGAAAATCTTCATCGGGAACCACGTTCTCATCGCTGAATTTGATTTTCGCTTCATGTTCTTCTTCGCGTTTAGACGTGATATCGTGACTGGGTGAGTAGATGTTCCGGATTGGGTCCTGCGAATTCACATTCACGGCGATTTTCAGGAACTCAATCGGTATTTTGCAGATATGATTAGTGGCCAGCGCGAATTGGTAGCGGCAGACTCCGGCGTCGTACGAAAGGATCTCCTCATACCGGATTTGAATCTTCTTATCCTTTTTCGGTTCGATAGGGAACACTCGCGCGCGGATCAATCCCTTGCCCACGTATGAAAGGATTCCCGGATCGCGCTGCTTGCGCACGATCGATTGATAAATCGTCTCCGCTTCTTTTTTTCAAAAATCTCCGCTTTGGTCTGTTCTCCATCGACTTTCATCGAGAATTTGGAAATATTCGCCCCGATCGGCACGGGCAGTACGTAGGTTCCTTCCATCTGGTGATTGTGTGGATTGTGAAACACTTGGATGATTTCCGTTACCGCCACCTGATCTTCGATGGACGTTTTCACCTCAAAGCGTTTGATTGGAAGAGAAACTCCCCAGCGATTATCCTCGATTCGCTCCCCAATAATCAATCCCTGCGCGAATCCAGTCTGACAGATCGTTCCAATGGCGAGAAATACGGCGAAAACAACAGTGATCCGTTTCATGATACACGGCCTCCCATTCAGGATGGTTGTCTTGGCTAATTCAACGTTTCGTTGAGAGAAAAGTTTTTTGTGGAATCGAATTTTTCCGCAATCGCAACGTCATCAAAGATGATATGATTAAATTCTCTTTTGTGTTGTCTCCTCCACTAAGAAACATGTAAAACAGTGGTTGAGACAAGAACAATAATGTTAAAATTTAAAATAGATCTATTATTATAATATAATATTAATAGTATATATTATATATTCAATGAAAAATATTTGCTTATTTTGTTTGTCTGGATTGACAGAATTGAATATATATAATTATTATCGATCTATCGAATCCATGTATGGAAAATCAAGGTTGAAAGACGGATTTCAAGCGTAATCTTTCAAAAATCGCACAGCCGAAAGGATAAATCCTATGGTCTCTATCCAAAATCCTGTCATAGTGATTCCAGGGATTACAGCGTCAACTCTTCATGATGATTACCCAATGAAAACAGAAGATGTATGGTCTATGGTTTTTAACAAGGATTATAGGCGTATCGCGCCGCATCCAGATAATCTCAAATATGAAGCTCTTGAACCAGCGCTTATTCACGCTGGCAGGCTATTTGCGTTGTATGATGATCTCATCAATCAATTACGGTATGAACTGTCCGAAACAGCTGATAGACCGACTCCTGTTTTCCCTTTTCCATACGATTGGCGGCGTGATATTAGAGAGACGGCAAAAGAATTGCGTGTTTTTGTTGAAGAAGTCATTGATCGAACTAAATTACTCCGTCACTATGCGAACTATTCTGGAAAAATAAACCTTGTTGGCCATTCCATGGGAGGTTTGATTATTTGTGAATATCTCCGCCAATTCGGAAACGACAATCGGGTCGATAAGATTGCTACATTGGGAACTCCTTTTATGGGCTCGATCGAGGCCGTAGTGAAGATTACGACAGGAATGAGTCTTCTGGCGGGAAGCCGGCCCAGTGAACGCGAAAGAGAAGCGGCAAGAGTAACACCGGCTGTATATCAGCTCTTGCCCTCGTATAAGAATGCCATTGTTACCAAGAAGAAAGATGGGACAATTGAAAAAGAAGTGTCTCTGTTTCAACCGGATAATTGGCAATATGGAATTTTGGAAAGCTTGGCGGAGTATATACGCCTTCACTCTGTGACTGACTACAAGACAAAGAAAGATCAATTCAAAAAGGCTGAGGGAACTTTAAAAAATCTTCTCTCCGCGGTGGAAGATCACCGGAATGGAGTTAAGAGTCTAAAACTGGATTCGCTGGGGCTTTCGGATGAAAAATGGCTTGCCATTGTTGGATTAGGGGAAAAAACGCGTCTTCAAATTACAATTAACAACATTCAAAATAAGAAAAAACTGCGATTTGAACTGTCAGAAGATCAGTTTATTAATGAATGGGAATATACTAAAGAGAAACATGATATGGAGAATACTGGAGATGCGACCGTTCCGTTTAAAGGCGCATGTCCGCCATTTAAAGGTATTGATAAAAATCAGCTCGTTTGTGTGAGTGAGAAAGATTTAGGATTCTGGGAATTAAGAGATCGAGCATCAGAGGATATCATCGGTCTTCACGGTCTTTTACCGAGAATTAATCTCGTTCAACGGCTTATTGTTAAGCATTTTTACCCGTCTTATAAAGGGAAAACTTGGGGGATGCCTGCGCCAGGCGCATATGATGATTGGAAGCCTCCAATTGCCAATTTAGTAAAGAAAAAATTAGATTAAGAATTTCTGGCAGGCAGAAAATTCGATCTCGAATGTCCTGTTATTAAAAATGCCTCTTCATCTGAATTGATACGCCAATGCCCGTCCAGCTTACAATCCAGCATGCCGAACCATATTCTAGTTTCCTTCTTTCCATTCACGCAGTAAATATTCCGGTATCCGGCCCAGAATGCCTTCCACTACACCGATGGCGTCTTCGAATTCTTTGATTGAGAATGTTCCGCTTCGGTAGACGAGGATCTCGCTGTCTTGGATATCGATGGTGAATGTGGGCGCCGAGAGGAGAAATTCCATCGTTTCTTGATGGATGACATCGTAAGCCCAGCGTTTATCGGGGGATTGGACGTAAAATTTCCGGCTGAATTCGGAGGATTCGAAATCGATATCATCGTACCCAAAGAATTCCGTAACCCGGTCGAAAAATCCTTCGGGGCGGATAAATAATGGTTTGAGGGGGAGGCCTGAATTGATGATGACCGCGGAAAAATAGTGATTGTGTGTTTTGCGGTTCCCCTTCGAATCGGTTGAGTGAGTTTCGTAATGATAGTCGAACGCGAAAACGCCACGCTTATTCAGCCGGCCTTTCATCAAATTGTAACCATACCGATTGGATCCCTGACGCAGGCAGGTAAATTTACCGTATCGGTCGTCCAGCGCATAATCGCTGCCGGGATCGAAGGTGAATCCCTTCGATTCACACCAGGCGGTCAGTTCCTTCCTCCGTTTTTGCGCTTGAATAACCCCAAAGACGATCCCGACGATCACAAGGGCAAAAAAGGCGAAAAAGATTAAAAATTCCATTAAAAATACCTCCAATGACGCAGACTTGCCGCGCGTTTACCTCGACAGCCTACTGCCAGGTTCGTATGGATTCAAGGAAATGAGAATTGTGTGACAACCATTTCTTATTGCTTGCGCCTTGTTCTTCATTTTCGTATACTCATACAGAAGTCACAGGCTTGTATTAGAAGACAGGATTCTATTCCGCTTGAGGCGTTCTGATGAATATGTATTCGATTGTCGCGTTGGCGTTTGGGCCGGGGGTGTTTTGGCTTTGGTATTTTTACAAAAAGGATAAGCTGGAACCGGAGCCGAAATCCTATATTTTGAAAATCTTCTTTGCGGGGATGCTGGTGATTGTTCCTGTTTTAGCCGCTGAGTGTCTCTGCCATTGCGCCGCGAATTTTATTAGTCAATTTTCGAATTTCTATCTCGTTGTTCTTATCGCGCCGATTGTCGAAGAATATGGGAAATTTTTTGTCGTCCGTAAAATGGTGTATCACGATCGGGAATTTGATGAACCGATGGATGGAATCGTCTATGCGGCGGCGGCGGCGTTGGGTTTCGCTTCCGTCGAGAACCTGATGTATTTAACCGCGACGAATTTTTCGAGTGAGCCGGTTCCTGAACTAGGAAATGGGTCCGTCTACAACGCGGTGCTGACTCTCTCGTTTTTACGCGCTATTCTCTCTGTTCCCGCCCACGTGTTGTTTTCCAGCATGTGGGGGTATGCGTTGGGAGTGGCGAAATTTCTGCACGATCCGATCCGGGGCCGCCGATATATCCTTCATGGGTTGGTCCTCTCCATCGTCTTGCATGGTATATTTAATTTTCTGATCTTATCGCATAAAACAACGGCGATTGTCTCCGCAATCCTGCTGTTAATCTTTCTCATGGCTGCCTGGCGTATGGTGCAGAGGCGGATTGAGATCGCATTGCAGAATTCTCCCCACGCGGTCCCGTATCATAAACCGTTCGCGGATCTGAACGAGATGGATGAAGTGGAGACGGAAAACGAGAATCACGAATAACAGTTTTGCAGTTCGAATTCGTTATTGATTGTTCATATACGGCGCCATGACGCGGTAGGTGCGGGTCAACGTTTCAATTTCCTGCAAGTAATGCGATTGGTTCCCGGCTTCGACCATCTGATCCATGAGATGATAGATTTTTCGGAGAGCCCATTCACGCGCGATCTCGTAGGTGGCGTTATCGATATCTGGAACCGGCAGTTCGAAGACGAATTCTTTCTGCTCGTCAAAAGCTTCCCCGACCACGCGCACGGATATTTTCTTTTCATCTTTCAACCGTCCCCATAGCTGGAGTTCCCCTTTCATGTATAGATCGGGCAGTTGCTTGGGATAAATCTCATCTGGATCGACGGTGACGAAATCCGCTTGAATCCGCAGGAGCACAGGATCTTCGATATAGCCGTAAACGGCTTGAATGTGGGGGGATAGTTCATCCCGGTCGCGCTCGAATAACGTCCGGCCCCGGTTGCGGTGCGCGAGCATGTCGAGAAGGTACCGGTTCAATTTTTCGCCCGTGCCGATACAAAAGATCGACGTGCTGGGACCCCGGTAGCGGCTCAAATTGCTGATGATATTCTTGCTGTTTACATCCCCGGCGGTGGGCCGTCCATCGCTGAATAGCAGCATGATGAGTGGCCGCGCTCTCTCCGTCCCTAATTGGACCAGCGGCTCAAGCGATTTATAAATGTCTGTCCGTCCGGATGCGCGAAGAGGGCGGATGAAATCCCACGCGCTTTCTACATTCCCCGGCGTCGCCTCAACAAACGTGTCAGTGAATTTCTGGACGGATTGTTTGAAACCGACGACGTTGAACCGGTCGCCTGGCCGGAGACGTTCAAGAATATTGTGGATTTCTTTTTTCACGACATTGATACGCAGACGGCCCATACTCGCCGACGCGTCCAGAACCAGAACGATATCTTTCGGAAGAATTTGGAGCCGTTCGTCCGTCGTCTGGGGGCGGATGCGAATCATGAAATATCCCTCGCCACCGACATGATGATACGTGAAAAGATCAATCCGGATCAAATCATCCAGCTGGATAAAACGGTCTTGAATTTTTTGAATGGCGATCTGTTCATTCCGCAGTGTCGTTTGTATGGGGCTGGGACGAATGAGATCGGGGGAAGGAAGCAGTTCCGTAACCGGGGGCAGTTCAATGGGTGGTTCTTCCAATTCCAGTTTGGGAACGGATGGCGCAAGGTCCGGTTTTAGCGCCACACTGATCGTCCGGGAAGCGATGGGATTCTCATCAAGAACCGGCGCGGGCAAATCCGATAGGATCCGCGCCGCCCGGCCTGTACCCCGGCCGGTCAGGGCGATGCGTTTGGACTCTACTTCGCCGTTATCTACATCTTGGCCGGAACGTTCCTCGAATTCACCGACCGCGTTATCGCCGGAATCTGTTGTGATCAGGTTATTCGCCGCCTGATCGTCGACGAACATATCTTCGTCTTTCACATCATCAAGTGACGGTGGCGCGTCTCCGGTTCGCAGGTCAGGAGAAAGCGCGGACAGCGTTGATTCCGCTGATCGCTCAGGAAGCGCGGCGAGTGTCCGCATCTGCTCGTTGAGAGCGCGTTCCCGTTCAATTTGTAATTGTTCCTGCGTAGGGCGGGAGATGAAATTGCGGGATTCAAGGTCCGCGAGCCGTACATTAAACAAAGTTTCCACTTCTTTTTCGATCGTATGAATCGCGGCGGCCTGCCAATTCTGAGAAAGGTAAATAAACAGCAAATGAACAAGCAGAGACAAACCAATCGCGGCGGCCGCGTAAAGGTCGATCCGCCGGTTCGCCCATAAAAAGGCTGGTTGATTTTTGGAAGATGTTCCGCTTGCCTGAGCCATTGTGACTGTCCGTCTGCGTTTACTGATGTTACAAAGATTCAACAAATAATCCGTTAATTTACAGAGAAAATAATAGATGGGTCTTTCTTTGTCTGAATCTGGATAGCCTGGATTAAAGGATATCCAGGATGTGAATTAATCACTGCGATGGAATTTATAATTGAATGCCGATATAAAAATCCTGATCATCCTTTTATCTTGAGCATCCTGATTCAGACAATAAAATTCTCAGCCGGTCAATTTACGTAACATCAGTTAATTATTTGCTATATGTTTAGTCATAAAAGACTGACTATATTGGTACATCCAGCTTTATCCCTAGGATATCTCTGAATCTTGGGTGGTTGGTGATCGTTTTCAAGATTAATCCTGCTTCTTCTCATCGCCATCATCCGAAATAAATCGTTCCGCGAATTCTAGTTGGGCTTTTTTATACCATTTTGATTGTTCGTATCGTTCTTCCAATTCGTTATAAATCGTCAGCGCTTCCGCTTTTTCTCCGACGGCGAAGTGACAGGCGATGCAGTGGTACATCGCTTCCGGCGTCAGTTCAGGATGATCGAAGATGATCGCGACGCGCAGGAACGATTCCAGCGCGTCTTCATATCGTTCCATCTGTTGCAGCAGCCGTCCGCGATCCGTGTATAGAGCGGCTTCGAATGTCATATCGGGATTCCCCAGTTTCTGCATTTCAAGGAGACTCGATTCGTACAAGCGGAGGGCTTCCTCCTGTTTCCCGATTCCTTCATTCGCTTTGGCGCTGGTCCAGAGGATCTCCGGTTTGAACTTGCTGTCCGGAAATTGTTTGAGGAAGATTTCCGCGTTCTCGAGCGTTTCATCCCATCGTTTTAACGCCACGAGTTGATTGCCTCTTGCGATGCGGGCGCGTTCGAGAATGGGAGGCGCGTCGAATACCGTGAGAATGCGCTCGCAGATTTGCAGCGCGTCTTCCGTATCCCCTTGATCGGCGGCGTATAGCACCATCCAAAAGATCACTTCGGAAGGCAGCTTCGCGCCGGTTGGTGTTTTTAAAATCGCATGGAAATCCGCGAACGCGCTGGGATAGTTCTTCTCCTGGTAATCACAAAGCGCTTTGCGCAGGCGGATTTCATCGCGATTGGGAAAATTGGGATATTCTTTCAGCAACCGTTCATACGTTTCCGCCGCGCGTTTCCGGTCTTGTTGAATCTCAAACAAGTACGCGGTCCAATAGAGCGCCTCGCCCTTTTTTTCGCTGGATTCCGCTTTGAGAATTCGATCGAGTTCCGCCAGCGCTTCTTTATATTGTTTGAGTTGATAATGCGCGAGGGCTTTCCGGTAGATGAAATCCTCCCGCTTGTCTATCGCAGGAAATGTGTCGAGAAGAAGGGTGGTCATTTCGATCGCTTTGGAGTAATTCTTCGCGGCGAAGAACGCGTTGACCGCCCAGGAAAGCGCGTCCGCCGCATTGTTGGAATTGGGATAGGTCTTATAACTCCGCTCAAACAAGGCCGCGCTCTCTTCGTAGCGTTGTAAGCGGTAAAGCGCGTCCGCCCCTTCAAACAGCGCTTCTTCGGCGTAATCGCTTTTTGGGTCCAATTCGAGGACGAACTGCATTTCCGTATACGCGCGTTCGAACTGTTCAAGTTGGGCGAGTGTTTTCCCCATCAGGTAATGAAGATTCGCGCTCATCGATGTGGCTAGAGGCTGCTTGAGGAGGTTCTGACTTTCCCGCAGCGCGCGGGGGTATTGTTCGCTTAAATAATAGGACCAGGCGAGCTGGTACCAGCCACGGTCGCGGTATTCCCCCGCGTTCGGATCGGCGATCACTTCGCGGAAATACCGGATCGCTTCGTCATACTGGTTCTGTTGATAGGCGCAGGTTCCCTGCAAAAAGAGAATCCCTGCGGCGAGATCGGGGGGAAGTGATTGACGCTGAAGCGTTTTAGCGATCTCCAAAGCTTTGGCGAATTCCCGGCGCCGGTACTGCGCCCAGGCGGCGCCATATTTCGCTTTCGCGATGTTTTCGCCACTGGGAGACGTGGCGATATACGCTTCATACGCTTTCGCGGCCTCAGCGAATTTATCCATCCGGTAAAGAGTCTGCGCGGCGCGCAGCTGCGCGTCTTCAATCAGCGTGGAATCTTCGGGGATTGTATACTGGCTGGGATTTTGCCAGAGGTTATTCAAGATTTCCGCCGCTTCTTGATTCCGATCCGATGCGAGAAGCAGTTCCGCCAGAAGGTAGGCCGAGAATGCGGCGTATTCACTGTCTTTATAGGACTTGAGTATCTGACGGTACCGTTTTTCGGCGTCTTGGTTTTGATTCAGTTTTTCATGGCTGCGCGCCGCGTAAAAAATCGCGGCGGCGAGCAGGGATTGATCCTTTGATTCTTGGATGACCCGCAGCAGCGAGGGAAGACCGTCTCCCGCCGTGTCGAGTTTATAACAGATTTCTCCATGCCGCAGCAGGGCGTCATGGATCTTCTCCCCATCCGGCGCTGTTTTGATCAAATCTTGAAAGCACTGTCTGGCTTGGATCAACGCGACATTGGATTGGACGGAACTAATTTTCGCTAGGGAAATCGAGTGTTGGTATAGTGATTCCCCCCGCCGGAATAGAGCGATTTGACGTTTTTGACTAGTAGGATATTTGTCAAGAAAATTCGCGTATTGCTTCGCGGCGGTTTCATACATTTTCCGCTGATAGAGTCCGTCGGCGAAATCAAGGTCCAATTGTTCCTGCGTTGGCGACGTGGCCGCCACACCGGTTGTGGGAAGGGCAATATAAACCGCGCAAAAAATCAGCGCAATGCAGAAAATTCGATGGCATGCGCTGGAGAGCCACTTTGCGCGCTCTGAGAATATTGTGATTTCTGGTCTCCTCATTATGACACTTCCAACTTTTTTAATCGTAATCGAACTAAATTGCTACCACTATCTTCCTACTCTGATTTAGAAGAAGCCGATTCGCCTTCCTCCGGTGGCAGAGCCGCGAAAGAGACGTTCCAAACACCGGATTTGGCGCAGGCGTCCAGGATGTCGATCGCCTGCTCCAAATAGGCTTTTTTGTCCCCACGGATAATAACGGATTGATCGGGATATTGTTTCGCAATGCGCCGCAATAACATCTTCAATTGATCTAGAGTTACTTGGCGTTGGTTGATGACAATCGTTCCATCCAGTTTCACATTGACGATCAATTCCCCAAGCGAGCGCTGTGGCGGCGTGGCCGATTCCGCCGTTGGGACGGTGATGGAGATTTCATTCTCTAATCGCGCGAAGACCGATGTGGTGATGAAAAAGATCAATAAGAGAAAGATAATATCCAACATCGGTGTCATGGGGATATTCGGATCTTCTTGGGATGTGCGGGATAGGAATTTCATAGCAGTAACTCGTTTTATTTCTTCCGGGTTTTCTTGTCGCTGATATGCTCCGCGATTTCAACGGCGATCTCTTCCATGCGTCCGATGATGGTCTGCATACGTCCCCGGAAGTAGAAAAAGAACGCCATGCAGGGAATCGCCACGATCAGACCGGCGGCGGTTGTGACCAACGCCTGGGCGACCGCGCTCGCAAGAGCGACCGGTTTCACCGCGCTGATATCAAACGCGATGAAATTGAACGCTTTGATCATCCCCAGCACCGTGCCGAGGATCCCCAGCATGGGAGCGACGGTCGCGATTTCGGACAGATACCGCACTTGGCGCATGAGGCGTTCCCCCTCCCGCAGACCTACGGATTCCATCGTCGATGAAACCGCTGAGGGATCGGAGATACGGCGGTTCATTCCAGCGAAGATCACTTTGGCGAGCATACCTTCATTGCGCCGGGTCAGCCGGAAGATATCTTCGAAACGCCCTTCTCTAAGGTAGTGCCGGATCTGTCTCACGAGTTCTTCGGGAATCAATTTTTTATCATTCAGCGTCAGGCTGAAATAAATCACCAACGCCAGCGCCAAAATGGAGAGCAAAAAGATCAGAACCATCACCCAGCCCCCCGCTACGAGCAGATCGTAGAGCGTCATCCCAGCTTGTTCTTCTCCAGTCATCGCATCGATGAAAGTCGAGTCCGCGATCGACGCGGAAGCGCTCTGGGGTGAAGAGCGGGTCTGCGCTTCCGTTTCCATTATTCCAATCGCGGCGATCAACAAACAGACCATCGCGAGCCGGCGCCAATAGAGGTTGCGATTCATTTGAGTCATCCGGTTTCTATCCTCCGAACGGCAATATCGTCATAGACGAAACAATAGGATAGTAATATAGAACTACGGAAAGGACAATAGTCTACCACAGTTTTGACGAATGTTGAGGAGTTTCTATTCAATGATGGGAGAAGAAGTAATCTTTAAAAGAATAGTGTACCCTTTGCGTCTTCTATTCGTTAAATACAATGAAGGGAGGATATTTGATTCCACCTTGCGCAACCGGTGATGGACGCCCCTCGAAAACACTATGAACGCGCGAATTTTACTTGTTGAAGACGACCAGCGGTACGCCGCCCGGTTGAAAAAGAATCTGGCTTTGGAAGGCTATGACGTGATCCTGGCGTCTTCCGGCGAGGAGGGGATCGAACTGTATGGCCGCGAACCGGTCGATTTAGTATTGTCGGATATTAAAATGCCGGGCATGAGCGGGATGGATCTGCTCAAACAGATCGGCGCCCAACACGATGGGGGGGAGCATGAAGTTCCCGTCGTATTGCTGACCTCCGTGGATACAGCCCGCATGGCGGTCGAAGCGATGAAAGCGGGCGCGGCGGATTACATCACGAAAGACGCCGACCGGGTGGAAATCCTGCTGCGGATTGAAAAAGTCCTGGCGGAAGCGCGGATCCGCGCGGAGAACCGCCTCCTGCGCAGCCGTATCCAAGATGTCGGAGAATTTGGACGCACAATTGCTGAAGATCCGAAATCGATTACATTGCTTCAAGAAATTGACACCATCGCCGATTCAGGCGCGAATATTTTAATTATCGGTGAAACCGGTGTGGGGAAGGAATTGATAGCCCGCTGCGTGCATCAAAAAAGCCCCCGGTCCGATAAACCGTTCATCGATCAAAACTGCGCCGCCATCCCCACAGACAACCTTTTTCAATCTGAGATCTTCGGCCATGAAAAAGGCGCGTTTACCGGCGCCATCAACCGCAAACTGGGAAAGTTGGAACTGGCCGATGGCGGAATTCTCTTTCTCGATGAAATCGGTGACATGCCGCTGGAAAGCCAAGGTAAAATCCTGCGCGCCTTGGAGACACAAGAATTCGAACGGGTGGGGGGAACGCGCAAAATCCGCGTTGATATTGCGATCATCGCGGCGACGAATAAAGACCTGCAATTCGAAGTGCGGGAAGGCCGGTTCCGGCAGGATCTCTTGTACCGGCTCGATATTATCCGGCTGCAAATCCCCTCCTTGCGGGAACGGCCGGGGGATATCATCGCCTTGGCAAATCATTTCCTGGACCAATATACGCGCAAATACCGGCGTCCCCTGCCTGTGATTACAGAGGAAGCCCGCGCGTTTTTTGAGCGTTACCCCTGGCCGGGCAATGTCCGGGAATTGAAAAATTTCATCGAACGTATTGTGATCCGGAACCGGGATTGTGAAGCGATCGATCCAGCGCTGCTGCAGCGGGAAGGGCTTTCATTAGAGAACGGCGCATTACTCTCTACTGGAGGAACAGAGGTGGAGGATGAGATGCCATCGCTGGAAGAGATCGAACGCCGCGCTATCGTCGCCGCGCTGGAAAAAGCAAATTGGGTGCAAAGCGAAGCGGCAAGAATGCTCGATATTTCCCCCGATCGTATGCACGCGCGCGTAAAAAAATATAAACTGCAGCATCCATCATGGCGCGCGCGAAAAGCGAAATAGATAGGGGAGTAGTTATGAAAAAACGTGGATTTACCTTAATTGAACTGTTAATCGTTGTTGCGATCATTGGTATCTTGGCGGCGATCGCTGTGCCAAATTTTCTCAATGCGCAAGTGCGCGCCAAATTATCCCGCGTCATGGCTGATATGAGAAACCTCAGCACGGCGATCGAAATGTACAGCTTCGATAATGGCCGCTCGCCGGTTGGTTCACTCGAAGGAGTCTCCTTAGGTTTGTGGACATCTGAAATGCGGAGGGCGTTGAAACAATTGACCACCCCCGTTTCCTACATCGCTGCGCTGCCCAACGATCCATTCATGACGACCCAATACGGCACGTTGGAATCGGACACCGACCGGCGATGCTTTACATACAATTCTATGGAAAATCCCAATTGGCGGGCGGGGAATTACCAATACGCGTATGATGTGGGATTCACATGGTACATGTTCTCTCCCGGTCCCAGCAATTCCTACGGCGCCCCCTGGCCCGATTATCTTCTGGCCGCCAACAATCCCAGCTACAGCGGTCAACCGGACAATCCTACAGACAGGGTCTTCGAAACCAGCAACGGCCTTACATCCGATGGGTGGATTATCCGGTCAAATAAAGGCGCGTATCCTTGATCAGAAAATTATACGACAAAATCTTGCATCTCATTGGGAATAGGATGTTACTAGAATGGTTTACAGGTTATCGGAAGGAACAAAGCCGTTGAATTCACCCCGGAAGACACCGAAATCGCCATCACTGGCAACGCCATTTGTAGGACTGAAAATAACGACAGGTTGAAGGGCGGTTTCTCCGTACACACTGTACAATCGGCGGCGGATTTGGAGTTGTGTTGTATTGGGAAGCGGATAAAGGCTAAGCAGGGAATCACTTCGATCTGGTCCAATGCTGTAAACGCCGATCCCTTGATAACGGGAAAAGTCATCGCCGAGAAAGTCTGGATAGTGGACGTAGATAAACCCATGTTTTGAATCGGTATTCGATGAACTGAGGCTGAACGATTCCCCCAGCTCCGATTCAATCTGTTCTGAAATCGAGACGCGTTGGAAAGGATCAGGGACGTTGGTGTCCTGAATATACATGCCATTGTAGGATAATGGTTCAAGATCGAGACGGGTGTCGTAATAAATGCTGTGTGGATAATAGCCCCGGTCTTGCTGGAAAAGCTGGGCGGCGTTGGCGAATTCAACAAGCGTCTGCTTGGCTGCGGTAATCGTTGCCCGGGTCTTCATCTCTAACAACTGCGGAATCGCGATGCCGGATAAAATACCAATCACCGCCAGCACGGTTATCAACTCACCTAGAGTGAAACCACGCTCGCAATTTTTATAGTTTGTAACATTCACCATCACAATCCGCATGAAAAACCCCCAGCGGAAAACAAGACTCTACCTGTTTTTTATTATATAATCATATTTGTGATCTGACAAGATACTTTTTTTTTAAATTTTGTGAAGCTTTTTTACCTTTTTTAGTGTCTCATTAATTAGGAAAATAAAGTGAGGGAAATCAGGTTGATAGATATGGTCGTCGTATCGAATGAACGTATCGCCTCTTCGAAAAGGACGGGCCGGAGTGGATCGCCTGCCAGCTCGTCCGTAGAGAATATCAACACCGAATCTTTATTATTGCGGGTAAAGGATGGAGATTCTGTCGCGGTGAAAATTCTTTTTGATCGCTATTACTTCCAAGTGATCGGATTCATCCGCCGATTTGTCGATGAGTCAGACGTGGAAGATGTAGCCCAGGAGGTTTTCATGAGTGTCTTTCAACGAATGAACAAAATCCAGAATCCCTCCGCGTTTGAAGGTTATCTCTTCCGGTCGGCGAAAAACCGCAGCGTCAACTGGCTACGGAAAAAACACCGCCTGCGCGAACTTGTTCAATTGGTCATCTATGCGGCGAACACGTGGAAGGAAAATACCGGTTCCAACGAAACGGCCCGGCTGGACGCAGTCAATAATCTAATCGAATCGCTGCCAGCCGAAACTCGAAGATATATCGATCTATTCTACTTACGGAAACAATCACGTGCGGAAATCGCGTCCCAGCTCAACCAATCGCCTTCTACCGTCTATCGGCGGATCGCCGAAGCGAGAGCGGCTCTCCTCGAACACGCGCGTTCGAATAATATACAGATTTCTTTTGATGGGCGGCATGGGCTGACCCTAAATGGAATTGAGGCGTGATTATGAATACGAAACCATTCCTGTCCAGTGAACAACTCGCCATGTATCAGGATGGGCTTCTCCCGGAAGAGGACCGGAAGCGGGTTGAAACGCTGCTGGAGTCAGATCCAGAAACGCAAAACCGTCTGCATGAATTGGAACAATTGGATGAAACCCTTGTCGAATGGGGGCGCCGAAACCGGATGCGCGAGGCGGTGGCGCGGAACGTGCGATTGAATCGAAGCCACGCGCGCCAAGAGAAACAAACTTGGTTCGTGCTTTCTTCCCCTATGGTCTCCATTGGTTGGGCCGCTGTCTTCGCCTGCCTATTCACGATTTGGTGGTGGGCTCCATTTTCGTCCCATCCTCCTAAGATTGTCGTGATAGGCGCCGTGGAATGGACAAGAACAGATGGCGGCGCTGTTGAAGATATACCTCGGATTGGAGATCGTATCCATGTCGAGAAGGGATATCTCGCTCTTCAGATGGGGGATCGCAGTTCCATTCTGGAAGTCGGAGCCGATTCCCAAGCGCAACTGTTAGGCCCCCGTCATCTCCGGGTGGATCAAGGCGCTGTCTGCAATACTGTAAGCAAAGATCCAAAACATCCCTATATAGTGGTTACGCCACACGGTACCGTCCAGGTTCTCGGTACTGTTTTCACTGTCGAGGTCACCGAAGAAAAAACCGTCGTTCAAGTAAACGAAGGGAGGGTCCGTCTGGTTCCTAATAATCAAAAGACGTCCGATCAAGATATTATTAACGCAGGTTACGCAGCGGATCTCTGCGTGGATCGTGTATCGAAACCACGCAAATTTAACCGGACCGAATTTAATCAGTATGTAGCCAAGTCATATAAAATGGCGATCAAACAAGGCGGAATGGACACAAAGGGCATGGCGTCAACGCTAAAGAAAACCAGCGTGTCTCATTAGAATGATGAAAGGCGTTACATGGTGGACAGACTTCGAATATCCGGCATCCGGCCGCTGCTCTTGACGGCGGTCATTGCGTCCCTCATCGCGTCTACAGCCTGCCCCGAACCTCCCACTGTCCAATCCATTCGTTCCTGGACAGGTTTGGAAAATTTAGTCACGGGTATGATTCTCGAACCGGACGGCTCGTTGCTTATCTTGGAAAACGATTCCGGTGAATTAACCCGTTTGCATTTGGGCCGGAATAATACATTGCGTCAAATCGAGACCGTGGCTAAAGGTTTCGAAGATCCCATCGCCCTTGCCCGGACAGATGGCGGCAAATTACTCATCGCGGAACGTACGTCCGGCCGAATTATCTATTTGGATAATACTATTAGAAGTGTTGTTTATAGAGGATTGGAAGACATTTCCTCTATCCGCTTAGACGCGAACGGATTTCTCTGGGTGACGGAACTCGAACCGGGCCGCCTTTCGCGGATCAATCTGATTACCGGTGTGAATCGGCTCATTGCGGAAGGATTGAATTTCCCCAGCGACGTGATCCCTTTGTCCAATGCGCTGGTTGTGTCGGAAATGGTCGATAACGCCGGTTCGCTTGGAAGGATCACGAACAGCGCTCTAACGCCCATCACTGATGCGGAACTCGTTTCAGGGGAACAACTCATCGGCGTGAACGCGATTTCATTATCGTCCATATCTTCTATCACACTGTCCTCAACGATACAAAGCCAGTCCAGTTTAATGGGCGCGGTTACAAACACATCAGTTATCGATCCGGTCCGTATGGCTGTCGATCCGCGCAATTCAAATCACATCTTTGTCAGTGTACGCTATCTTGAGACAACAAATTCCGTAACAGCGGCTTCTTCCAGCGGGGCGGTTCTCATAATGGATCGGACCAAAGGAACGATCCTTCGAACTTTCGCGGATGATTTGTATGGTCCGACGGATATTATTCCTGTAAATACTGGAATTTACGTGCTGGAAGAACAAGCCGAACGCATCACATTCATCCGGTGGAACGGAAACCGGACGATCATCTGGGATGGACTGGGAACGCCTTCCCGGATTTCAGTCACCAACCGATATGGGCTGAATATTCTTGTAACCAGTCAAACACCCAGCGCCCGGCTCCGGCGAATCCGCACGGATGGAACGATCGGTTATTCCTCAGAGGAAACTCCGCTTCGCGCGAAGGTTGGAGGATTTCTTGAACGGAGCGATGGTTCGCTTCTGATTTCCTTCCCCGCTTTTGGCGCGATCTATTCTTTAAGCTGGGGCGCAGACGCGGAAATATTTTCGCTGGAAGTATTTTCGCCAACTCGACTGCGGTTGTCTCCCAACGACACAGTCTGGGCGCTCGATCCGATTATGAACGAAATTCTTCATCTTAATCTCGCTGGACAGATCCTGGGACGGTATCCTGGAAAGGAGTACCAGCTGAACGATTTCGATCTGGAGTGGCCGGAGGAAGATTCGGATCTAAGCGCGGATTTCATTACTGGCGCGGTTACGGAACGAGCGCTCTATGCGCTGGACAATATAAATGGGCATCTCCTAGTTTATAATCGTGAGACGGGCGCGTTTGAGCCGATTTACAATCGATCGGACAACACACTCGCATCCTCTGATCGTGTTTTTGTACGAATTCCATCGCGGGGATTCGTCACCGCGCAAAATAGTGGACTGGGATATATTCATTGGATTGACGATGATGGCACAGTCACCAAATTGGCGGATGGATTCGATGGGATCACAGACCTGGCTTGGCTTGAGGGATGGGGCGTCTTCGCGCTTTCTGAAAATGGCTGGGTTCGATCTCTAAATCTCTCCTTTTCCGATGAAACAGTTGATCAAACAGCCACGTCAACACCCACGCCCGATACTGGGACCATCGAACCAACGGTGATACCCTCTCGAAATACACCTATTCCGGTAGAAGAGAGTCCAATTCCCATCGATAATCTAAACACTTCCACTCCTACACCAACAAATACATCGGCTCCAACACCGACATCGACCGCTACGCCGACACCGACATCAACTTCAACACCAACACTTACATCGACCCTAGTTCCGACATCAACATCCACGCAGGTACCAACAGCAACGGAAACAGCGGCGCCTACATCTACACCAACGCCGGTTCCCACAACGACAGAGACACCGGCTCCAACATCTACGGCAACGCCGGTTCCCACAGCGACAGAGACACCGGCTCCAACATCTACGGCAACACCGATTCCAACAGCGACAGAGACACCGGCTCCAACATCTACGGCAACACCGATTCCAACAGCGACAGAGACACCGGCTCCAACATCTACGGCAACACCGATTCCAACAGCGACAGAGACACCGGCTCCAACATCTACGGCAACGCCGGTTCCTACAGCGACAGAAACGCTAACGCCGACATCTACACCAACGCCGATTCCAACAGCAACACCCACTCCAACATTTACAGCGACGCCTACTCCTACATCTTTAATTGACACACCCGTCCTTGATTGGCGCCTTCATTAATTTCATCGCGAAATCCGGCTACACAAACAAAAGAACTGTATCTTGATCTGCTCTCCTTACACTGTTGATAGTGTGTAAATAGCATGTCGTCTCCCAAAGAGATTATCGCCTACATTTCTTCTCCCACGGGAATGGAAGGTTTTGAATATGATCTGCATAACTCCCCAATTAAATTGGCGGATCTGCCCTTCCCAAACGGTCAATACACCGCGCATTATTTCGATCTAAAATCGGGCCCGGCCGGTTCGAGAAAACGGACAATTCATGATGGAAGGGCGTCCTTTGGCGCGCCCATTTTTATTGATGATCTCGCGATTCATATCATTCACCCCTCCTACGATCAAACCCAATAAAACCTGCGTTAAACTTTTTTGCCTTCCCATTGCCTTCTTTGAAGCTTTCCTGCATTTTTCTGTGTCTTATACATTGAAAGGCAGAAAACGAAAGCGCGCTTTCCAAAACACAACAAAGAAAACAAACACAAAAATAAAAGAGGAGTTAGTACAATGAATCGAGGATTGTTAGTCAAACGAGCCGTATGGGTAATGGGAATCGTGATGGTCCTTTCGTGCGTGGGGATGGCGTTGCCCGCCACCTCCCAGATTCTGACATTGGGAAACAACAATAGCGCTGCAAATGGAAACATACGTGTCATCGGCGCCGGTCAGAGCAACCAAGTTAGAACCGGTCTTATCGGAACCACGGATGACGATGAGGAACTCATTTCCATCGATGGCGTTGGTATTCCCGTCTCACTAATTGATGAATTGATTGGCGAAGATGGGGATATTGACGAACTGCCGGAAGTCACTGAAAACAATCTCCGCCGTTGGTATCGCTGGTGCTGTCGTTGCTGCTGCTGGTGTTTACCGTGCCGTTGTTTGAAACCCAGAATGATGGGCGTTCTGACCTCTGTCTCCGAGGATGAAGTCACACTGATCAATGGCTTGGTCACCGTCGATATCTCCGAAGCGAAAATCTACTTCCCCCCCTGGCGCCGCGCTCTAGAGGTGGATGAAACAGAGGAAGAGGTTGAACCCACCCTCCAAGTGGGTGACCGGGTGAAAATTTTTGGAACGACTTCAGAAGAAGGCGATTTTATAGCGAAATGGGTCGTGGTTGTTCCTCCTCTCGGAGAAGGGATAATCGCCGGCCGGTTGGAAGAATACTATCCTGACGCGGGCGTCTTTGGCGCCGCGGGTCAAAAAATCATCTTCGACGATGAAACCATCATCGTGTACAGGATGAGACGCGTTCAGGCGGCGGATGTCGATTGGACACGGAGAATCTGCGTCCGCGCTCATGTCGAATCCCTCACTCCAGAAGATTCGGGTATACTGCGCGCGATCTTTATCGTAGTCAAATTCTTACCCGATCCAGTAGAGCCGTAAATAAACGAACCACTCCACACACTTTCATTTGTTCGCCGGGAAGCGTTCACACGCAACCCGGTTTTTTTTCATAAATCAAAAATTATCACAAAATCGATTGACGTAACACTATTTACAAATTCGTGTTACATGTATATGATAAAATCAACTCACCTGAAAGTCCGGTTGAGCGTAAACGATTTATTGAAAGAGAGAAGACAATGAAAAAAACGATCTTTTACGGTACTCTTATGGCAGCAGTATTTGCTTCCAGCGCATTCGCTCACTTTCCAATGTTAACATGTGACACGATCTTTGGAGAGTCCAACCAACCCGTCCAAATCGTATTCGCTGTTGGGCATCCTTATGAACAGGAATACGAAAACGCGATGAAACCAGAGCGGGTAACAGCGATTCTTCCAAACGGAAATACGATGGATCTCACCGCTCAATTGCAAGAGAAAAAGATCCCTTACAAGGGAGAATCCGTTATTGCTTGGAATCTGGAATACAAACCGAGACGAAGAGGGGATACGATCATCGCGTTGGATACAAAACCACACATCGGTGAAAATAACACACTCTATCAGGAATACGTAAAATTAATCGTTCATACTGAAAGCGAAAGAGGCTGGCGCCAACGGACGGGGAAACCTCTTGAAATCGTTCCTCTCACCCGCCCCTATGGAATCGAAGAGGGCGAAGTCTTTACCGCGCAGTTGATGAAAGGAGACGCGCCGGTCGCGGATGAGACCGTCTATATTGAGCGGTTCCTCATGCAAGCCCCAGATCCCGATGATCTCCCGCCCGAACCTCTCATCACAAAATCCGTCGTCACCGATCCCAACGGCGTTTTTTCCTGCACGCTGCTAAAGCCGGGTTGGTGGATCTGCGCGGCGGAAGTAGATGATTTGGGCAAAATCGAACGGGATGGAAAAACAATGACTCTCGAAGCGCTGACAGGCTTGTGGATTCACGTGGAAAAGAAGCAAAAACAGTAATAATACAATCATCCTCTTCAATCCTTTCATTCTAACGTTCCAGCGTGTTGCCCTATTCCCATCATGTGGCTAAAATAATTCTTTTACTTTATGTATCCATTATCCATAAGCCTGAAACGGCTTCACAGCCGCCTGCAAGACTATTCCCATGCGTCACGGAGATTGAAATGAACGGCAAGTTTTACCTCACTACGGCGATTTCGTATGTCAACGCGCGTCCTCACATTGGGCACGCCTATGAGTTTATCGCATCGGATGCGATCTGCCGTTTCCGCCGGATGCAGGGCAAAAAGGTCTTTTTTCTTTCCGGGGTGGACGAACACAGCGCCCAGGTCGAGAAATCCGCGAAGGATGAAGGCGCGCCGCTGCCCGAATACTGCGACCGTATGGCGGCTCTCTTCAAAGACCTGCACGAGCGCGTCGATTCCAGCCTGGATGGATTCATCCGCACCAGCGAACCACGCCACCATGACACAACGAAGGAAATGCTGCGCCGCTCGTATGAAAAAGGCGATATCTATAAAGGATCGTACAAAGGCTGGTATTGCTATTCCTGCGAAGCGTACTATCAAGAGAAGGAACTCACGGAAGGGAATTGCCCCGTCCACAACCGCCCGGCGCAATGGATCGAGGAAGAGAATTATTTCTTCAAATTAAGTTCGTATACAGAACAACTCAAACGCCATTACGAAGAATGCCCGTCCTTCGTCCAGCCGGACACATACCGGAACGAGATGCTTGCGCTGATGGATCGTGGTTTGCAGGACATCAGTATATCCCGGTCCACCACGTCGTGGGGAATCCCTCTGCCCTGGGACAGCGGCCATGTCGCCTATGTCTGGTTCGACGCGCTTTCGAACTACCTCACCGGCGTTGGTTTTTTGAAAGACGATGAGTTGTTCGACACATTCTGGCCCGCCGACGTTCATATAATCGGAAAAGACATCAATCGCTTCCACAGCGTGTTCTGGCCCGCCATGCTTCTTTCCACAGATCTTCCATTGCCCGAACAAGTGTTTGTGCATGGATTCATCTATCATCGCGGCGAAAAAATGTCTAAAACCATCGGCAACATTGTCGATCCGTATTCGCTATTAGATCAGTATGGATGCGATCCCCTGCGTTATTTCCTCCTGCGGGAAATCGCGTTTGGTCAGGATGGCAACTATTCCGAAGAAACCCTGATCACCCGCTATAACGCCGACTTGGCCAATGACCTGGGCAATCTATTTTCCCGCGTTTTGTCCATGATCAAGAAATATCGGGATAGCGTGGTTCCCTCCGCTGCGGGAACGGACGATTCGCTCCGGGACGCTGCGCGGGCGGCAGTCTCCGCATACGAAGGGCATATGGAGAAATACACGCTTCATCTTGCCCTTATCAGTGTGTGGGAACTGATCTCCCACGCCAACCGCTACGTCGACGAACAAGCCCCCTGGGCCTTGGTGAAGGACGAGAGTAAAGCGGAAATTCTCGATCGGGTTTTGCTCAATCTTGCGGAAATGCTGCGGACCACGGCGGTTTTGATCTATCCCTTTATGCCAGCGACAGCGGTGGAGATGTTAACACGTCTCGCCTGTCCAACCGAAACCGGTTATCCGCTGCTAACCGATCTTAAAAAAGCCGATCTTACCGCAGGCAAAACCGTCACACCCGGCGCGCCCCTCTTCCCACGGTTGGATCGAAACGGTTGATTTCAATTCCCGGCGTTCTGTCAATTCATACATTCAATTCAAAAAAACAATAATTCTCTACTTCCCGCATTACGAACCAATCAAATCCTTTCGACAATTCTTTACAACTTTTTTGCCAGGAAAAATTTATTAATGATATATTGTCTGCGTCATTATCTCTTCTTTGTATAATTTATGTTTAGGGCCGCACAGCCCTTGGTGGAAAATAATCAATCAGTGTGTTTGGAGAAGGTTTATGAGTCTCGACCAGTCTCATTTTCGTTATTTCCCATTCTATAGAACCCACTCATCAGGCAATAAACAAAATACTTCCTGGACATCCCCTCATGTCCTCATTGGAATACTCATCATCCTTGTTGGATTACTGGCGCCACAAATCAGTCATGCGGAGAAGACGCTTCTTGGGATCGGCCCGGTTAAATCCGTCGCGTTCTCTCCCGATGGGCGATATGTGGCCACCGCTGGGGATATTGGTGTGATCGTGTGGGATATCAGCAGCGGCGCCGCGATCCTGATTCATTGGTACAAGGACCACACGGGCGCCGTTCGATCCGTCGCGTTTTCTCCTGACAGTACGAAATTGGTCACTGGCAGTGTGGATACGACGGCGATTATCTGGGATCTCGAAGGGGGAGTGGATACCGTTTTTGAGGGACATTCCGCCTGGGTATTATCAGCTGTCTTTTCCCCCGATGGCGCAACGATCCTAACTGCGGGACTTGATAACGCCGCCCGTGTCTATGATCCAGAGGCGGATGAACAGACGCTGGTCATTCGTGACCGGTTTACCGACTTTCTCACGGCGGTTTTTTCTCCCAATGCGAGTAGCATTTTAACCGGTGGACGGAACGGCCGGGTTGTTTTATGGGATCCGGCCAATGGATTGGAACTCCTCGCGTTTGAAGGTCATACAGGGGATGTCCCATCAGCCGCCTTCTCCCCCAATGGCAGATGGATCATTACGGGCAGCATGGATGGCACGGCGAAAATCTGGCAGGTTTCGGATGGCTCCGAGCTGTTTTCTCTCACCGAACACAATGGTGGAGTGCCCGCCGTCGCGTTCTCTCCCGATAACGCTTATGTGTTGACAGGCGGGGAAGATGGAACCGCCATTCTCTGGGACGTGGAAACGGGGGAATCGATCCGAGTTTTTGAAGGTCATTCTCAACCCATTCGATCTGTCGCATTTTCCCCGGATGGTTTGAAAGTACTAACTGGAAGTGATGATGAAACCGCCCGGCTTTGGGATATCTCCGATCTTTATCCAGCCCCGGAAGCCGAAGTGTCCATCGGTGGAGGCGCCTATGGCGCCCAATCCGGCGCGTATGTTCCCATCGATATTCGAATCGATAATTTGCAAAGCACGCGGACGATCAGTTTTGAATTGGGCTTCGATTCCGAATTGTTAGAATATGCCGGTGAGGTTTCTATCGTAGAAACCATGTTGACATCCTGGGCGCTGGCGGACGCGTACGAAATCGCGCCGGGTACGGTCCGCGTATCGGCGGCGGCGCTTGGAGGAGCGGCGGTCAACGGAAGTGGCACATTAATGACGATTCTCTTTAAGGTCAAAGATGAGATCGCAGGCGGCCGGTACACTTCGATTACCTTCAACCGATTGTTTGACAATTTGACCACAGTCACGCCGTTGGATATCGCTGTGCCAATCGGCTTGAAGGGAGATGTGGATGGGAGCGGTTATGTGACGGCCGCGGATGTACAGATGACATTCGAGATTTCTCTCGGCCGGTTTCTTCCATCCGTCTATCAACAATGGGCGGGGGAATTTACGAGTGATGGAGTGATCACCGCTCTTGATGTGCAGCGGGTTTTCCAAGCCTCACTTGGACGCGACACGGAGTACAGCGCGAAACGGATCGTATCCGGCCGCAGTGTGCTAACGCCGGTGCTCAAGATCGATGATGTGACGGCTCTGCCCGGTGAAGAGATCTCCATTCCTGTGACCATTGAACCAAATTCCCGTGTTGCGGCGTTTTTGATCGATTTGCAATACGACATCTCTCGTCTTGTTTTCAATGGGATCGATAAAGAAGGCATGTTAACCGAAGAATTTGGATTCACGGAAGCGTATGAAAAATCGCCTGGCTCGATCCGGATTTCCGCCGCCGCTCTCGACGCCGCGCCGATTCGAAATGTTGGTACGCTGTTCAATCTAAAATTTACGGTGAATGAAGCCGCTTTCGGCGCCGCGTCCGTATGGATTCAGGCCCTTGCCGATGACTTGGCGGAAGCGTCGGCGATTGATGGTTTGGTCACAATCAAGGCCGGGGAAGATCTAGAACCAGACACTCCAGGAGATTCGTTCGATCCGTATATCATCTACCCATTTGATTCGGAAAGCGAGTACATCGAAATCCCCGGAGGCTGGACCCAAGCGCCGGCCGGTTCGGTCACACTCGGTGAGATCCCCTGGCAGATGTCTGATTACACCGACGGCTTCGGAGCCATCATTACAACCGGGCCGGGCGAGGTGGAAATATTGCAATTCCCAGAAATCGATGCGGGGGATTCGATGGTTCTTATACAAATATCCATTTATTCAGACAGGGAAACCAGTGTCACTTTAGCGGCGATAGACGGCGCGATGGACGGCTCCCACATCGCCAACACTCCCGCCTACACCGCCCTCAATCCAAACCAGTACACCCGCCTGTCGATTACATACGATCCCCCCGGAACGACGGTCATCCCCATCCTCCAAACCGCCAATCCAACGGGTATCGATACCGCCAAAACCTACATTGACAACCTGAAAATCTATCTCCTCCCCAAAACCGCGTTAATTCCTGTGTCCCTTTTGTATGGTGAATAAACAAGGATGGAACGCCTTTCTTTATTCCCCCTATTCTTCATTCAGAGATAACCTTAAAATGCTGTAATATTTACACAAATTAACTATAAAATCTACACTCCTTCGCCGCCTCCCATAGCGCGACGATATTCTCCGCTGGGACATCCGCTTGGGTATTGTGCACTGTGTTAAATACATATCCCCCGCCCGGTTTAAATGCGCTCATCAGTTCGTTCACCTGCCCGCGCACTTCTTCTGGCGAGCCATGTGAATAGACGCCCTGCGAGTCGATTCCACCGCCCCAAAATGTCAGCTGGTCTCCGTAGTTCTCTTTCAAAAATGTGGGAGTCATTCCATTGGCGCTGATTTGGATTGGATTGAGTATATCTATTCCATTATTAATTATGTCAGGCAAATATTCAACAACAGAACCGCAGGAATGATACCAAAGTTTCGCTTTGGTTTTCGAACGGATAAAATCATAGAGCGCTTTCTGACGCGGCTGTACGAGACGATGGTATATCCCCGGTGAAAAGAGAGGTCCCGCTTGCATCGCGATGTCATCGCCCACACAGACAACATGTAAGTATTCTCCCACCTCATCCAGAAACACATCATGAAAATCCAACCAGAACTGCAGCGTATGATCCAGCAATTTCTCCACATAGCGCGGCTCTTCCACCATGTCCATATACAAGTTTTCAAATCCGCGCATGTACCAGCAAATCTCAAACACCACCCCGGTAATCCACACTCACCAACGCATATCCTGTCTCGTCTGTAAGCCGTTTGGCATATTCTTTCAAACCTTGAAACGATGAAGGATCGCGTCCATCAGGCCAGTCATAATGGTCGATATCATCGTATTTCAAATCCGCAAGTGGATGTTCGATAATATCCAAATACAGCCCTTCCCCCGGCCGCTTGCCCGGCATCGCCCAGACTACGCCAAATCCATCGCGAATTCCCCAATACCCAGGCTTCACTTCGCGCAACTCCGGCGCTGGAGAAAACATGCCAGGCCGGACATATCGCGTATCAATATCGAATATCTCCAACACCGCCTCACTTGGAGCAGCCAACTGCTGCACCACATCCATAATCTGAATCTCTTCATCAAGCCCATAGTAATCCAAAACGTTCTGATACGCCGGCCCGGTGAATCCCCGTCTGATTCCCCCCCAAGTCCAAAGGCACCCGGTCCGGCTCGCAGTGATCCAGCGCAGTCAAAAGACGCTCTCTCTGAATTCATCAACAATTCTCCATCTATAAAAAATCTCAATCATCCACATATTAGCGTAAAGGACATAAGATTGTAATATGATTTAAAACGAAACCCAGCCTACCCACATTCAAATCAACGAGTATGATCGATATCGAAACCTGCAGGCCGAAGGCCAAAGGAAAAAACCTTCCACCTTCAGTCTTCATCCTATTTACCTAATTTTGGTGGGTGGCCAGGGCAAGGGTTTTTCATCTGCCTTGGCGCTACGTTCCGGAAAATTATGGCAATGGGAGAACAAAGCCTTCTCATTGGCGCCCAGACGATCAATATCACAACCTGCAGATAGTTGGGGCGTCCAACAATAAAAAAATATACAAACAGATTAAAGTAAAAACACACCGCGCCGCCCCCCCAGCGGCGCGAAAATTTCAAAAGAAATATCCTTGTTCAATCGGTGAGAAAATACAGTTATTTTTTCCTCAGGCTTATCTTCTTCTTTCTCTTCCGGGGTATCTTTTTTCGTCCCGGAGTATTCCCGATCCACTTCTAAATCCATCCTTTCCAATTCGGAGGATGAATCTTTTCTCACGAATTCAGGGGGGCTGTTTGGGAATAGGTTCCATTAACCGTGACATTGAATTTCATCGAGGAAGAAGATGGAAAATCAGATCCACTCACACTCGTCTGCATATCGATATCGATCTCCATATCCGATTCTTCATGAAGGGAAAGAAATATGCCCTTTATCGATCGCAAACCGAATATCCCCTTTTCCAGCCGTCGCATATTTCTTGAAGACAAAATCAAGAGAAACGGCGCCTAGTTTTTGACTGGTTGTATTCGGCTCAAACGAGATATCGCTCTCATCGAGATACGTTTCTGTTTCGATCACCGCGATCTTCTCTCCCTCTTCTTCGATCACATCTTTTAACGTATAGGTCGAACTGAGAATCAATTCTTTCGATGCGCCCGTCATCGGAATTACCCGGTCCGCGTTCCATCTCGCCCCAATCTCGACCGGCTCTTCGGGAAACGTCAGCCAGGGATTTTGCTCTGCGGGAGAACGTCCCACATTGGCCATATTGGATTTCGCGCCGGGCAGCGTCGGTTCTTTCAACACCTTCCCGCTGCTGTTAATTGTAAGCAGCAAGCGCGTCGAATTACGGATACCGAGGAGGCTCCGTAGATTCTGCTCTTCCCCTTGGTTGATCATGGTCATCTTCGGAATTCCGATCTGGATCGTCGCGGCGCCGTCATTATCAATCTCCACCGTTTTAAACGACATCACAATATCCATGCTCACATCAATGGGGATATCCATCGAACCGGTTTTGGTCACTCCCATATTATGGTTCCGCATGGTTAGATAATAGGTGTCATCCAACACGAAAATATTCTTTAAAAGATACGATTCAGCCGAATTCGCAACCGGAATAACGGCCAGTAACGTCAATAAACCAAATCCAAGCGTACAAAAAGAAAAACGTTTCATGAAAAACTCCTTTCGCGGCGCCGCGCGGTGAATGAACTCTCAATATAACGTCTATACAGATTAAAGAGTATCATAATTATCCCCCATCCAGCCACAACATCTAAATCTGACGGTATAAAACTCCAGTTATTTCTCCCAAGGAATAAATTCCTCTTTGCCCCCAAGGTATGGACGAAGAACTTCGGGAATCACGATCGATCCATCCTCCCGCTGATTATTTTCCAAAATGGAGATCATCAAACGCGGTGTCGCCAATCCCGATCCGTTGAGCGTATGCACGTAACGCGGTTTCCCCCCACCGTCTTTCGGACGGTACCGGATATTCCCCCGCCGCGCCTGGTAGTCTTCGCAATTGCTGCACGAAGAGACTTCGTAATACGAGTCCTGTCCCGGCAGCCAGACTTCGATATCGAAGGTTTTCGCCGACTGATTCCCGATATCCCCCGTCACCAGCAACGTCGTCTGGTAATGTAGACCCAATTCCTCTAACACATGTTCGGCGTCTTTGACGAGTTTATCCAATTCGTCGTACGAGGTTTCCGGCGTGGTGTATTTATACATCTCCACCTTATTAAATTGATGGATTCGCACCAGCCCACGTTCTTCCGCCCCATATGTCCCCGCCTCTCGCCGGAAACAGGGCGTGAGCGAGGTGTAATAGAGGGGCAGATCGTCCTCATCGATGATCTCGTTGCGGTAGAGGCTCGTCAACGGCACTTCGCTGGTGGGCAGGAGATAGAATGGATCGTCTTTGCATTTATACAACTGGTCTTCAAACTTGGGCAGGTTGCCTGACGCGAAGGTTGTCTCCCGATTCAACAATAACGGTGGAATCACGCTGACGAACCCCCGCGCGCGGTGATGTTCACGCATGAACGTCAACAGCGCCCATTCCAGTTCCGCCCCCCAGCCGATATAGAGCGGGAACTGCGCCCCGGCGATTTTCGCCGCGCGTTCCAGATCGAACAGCCCGTTCATCTTGCCCAATTCCAGGTGGTTTCTCGGTTCGAAGTCAAATTCCCGCTTCGTTCCGTGGGTTCGCACGACCTGATTGTTCCGCTTGTCCATATCGGTCGGGACCGATTCGTGAGGGATGTTGGGCAGTTCAGAGACTTTAAAGTTGAGCGTATCGACGACCGTCTTGAGTTGCGATGTTTTCTCTTTAGCCTCTTTGGAGAGGGATTGCATCTCCTTCATCAGATCCCCGGCGTCTTCTTTCGCTTTGCGTCGTTTCGCGATTTCCTGGTTGACCGTATTTTGCCGCGCTTTCATCGCGTCGGTCTCGGTCTGCAAGGCGCGCCGCTGGGTATCCAGTTCGACGATTTCATTCAACGAAATCCCCGGTTCCCGGCGCCGGAGTTGTTCCTCCACCCAATCTTTCTTCTCACGAATGAGTTTAATATCCAGCACGTAGACGATCCTCCTTCTATCGAATAACCAAAAATGTTCTATCGAGATCAAAAAAAACGCAAAGCGCCCTTTAACCAAGCGCAGACGCCAAGCCTTTAGTATAGTATAGAAACAACCAGACAAAAATGGAGAGCGGGAACGATCCCAATCAAATAGACTTTGGAGAAACCACGCCAAATAAAAAACCCAGCGCGGAATGGCTGGGGGGCGATTCCGCGCTGGGAGTTGTGGCTCCTTTCTCTTTTTAGTGAATTGTTATTCGTATAAGGACGCGTCCTTTGTGGAGGCTTGGATGTCGCTGATGTCCCAGAGGTGGACATTGTCACCATGTAAGATCATCAGATATTTTCCATTCTTTGAGAAAGAGTGTTGATGTGAACCTCCTGGAGGAAACGTTCTTACAATTGTCCATGAATCAAATTGAACAAGAGCCATTTCAAAATTTATTACTAAAAGCAAGTACTTACCGTTTGGTGAAAATGTTCCACCAATACAAATATTGTCATCGTTTACATTAAAAACGCGCTTTCGTTCTTTATCATCCGCGTTCCAGACTTCAAACACAGTCACGCGTGTTGATGAATCTGGCCAATCTACACGCATACTAATTATATTCTTTTCATCTGGTGCAACGATCACACCTCTTTCAAAGAAAGACAATAACTCTCCGCTAAAAGCATCATATATGTAACCATTTTGATTGGAATTTACATATATTCTTCGATTGTCTTGCAAAAAAACAGCGGAATTTAAAAGGAAATCATCTGATATTATATTGGCAATTGTATTCGTTTTGATATCCAATATAAAAATTGAATTTTCCTTATTGTCATGCAATATCATTCCGATAAGAAGAGAGTTACCATTAGGAGAGAAACTGATGGTAGAAGATTCTGAATTAAAATCAATATTTGTCGCTTCTAATTTGAATGTATTGACAATCGAACCGTCTTTAACATCCCAGACTGTGACAACCGCCCTATTATCACAAGCGGCGACAAGGCGGCTATCTTCAGAAAATCGGATTCCAACAATAACCATGAGTGGATCATTGTCGGTGGGTAAAGACCGTACAATTTCACCTGTCGAAGTGTCATACAAATTGACGTTCCCTTTGGAGGATAATACTATTAACGAACCATCGGGCGCCAAATCAGCGCGGCAAAACTTTGTATCAGCTTGGATATTTAACAAAGGTTCTTCCTGCGCCTGCGCTAAACTTACAAATATGCATATGCCAATACTAAGTATGATAGTTTTTTGAATTTTGTGATAATGTCTTTTCGTTTTCATGATAGACCGTTTGAGTATGTTAATCTGTAGTTCAAATATATTCGTTGTTTTGAGACCCAGCGCGGAATGGCTGGGGGGCGATTCCGCGCTGGGGGGAGGTGGTTCTTACTGATACACTTGAGAATCGGGGACTGAGGTGACTAGATCGCTGATATCCCAGATGTGGATCGTGTTCCCGTTGACGGTCAGGAAGCGTTTTCCATCGGGGAAGAACTTGACGATGTAATCCGCAGTGGTTGGCGAATTTTTCTCACTCGCGCGTTCGATTGAGTACGAGCGCAGAGAATCCCCTGTGTCCGCATTGTAGATTACACGCTCGGACATTGTGTTCTTTTCTTCGTTTATAACACCAGGGATAAGCACTGTTTTACCATCAGGGGATAACGCCACCGTCTCTGTTTTACCTGCTGTATGCGGTAAGGTATGTATGATTTCCCCGGTTTCAAAATCCCATAAGCGAACATTCCATCCACCAACAGTAATTATCTTCTTCCAATCGCTTGAAGGTGATGATGCATCACCAAAAAAAACTATACCTGTCAATTCATCATCTTCTAAATCTAATATTGATGTACCACCACCTTCAACAATCAACACTTCTCTTCCATTTGGTAAAAACGTCAGAGAAGTTATCCAACTACGTTCCTTATATCTTCGTATTTCTTCTCCCGTCTTGACATCCCACATTTGCAGATAGCCGTTGACATCGCCTGTTAGCACTCTCTGACTATCAGGGGAAAAGGCAATACCGAGTATCCCGGCTACAAGTGTTTTTCCCCGGCTGGGATCGCTGACCGTCCCACTTTCCAGGGTATGAATTAACGCCCCTGTCTCTACATCCCATAATTTCGCCTCAAACGCATCCGAGCCAGTCATGACATATTTTCCATCCGGAGAGAAGGCAGAACTGTAGATTAAACCTCGTTTTCCTTCTAGAAAAACAAGTTCTCTTCCCGTTTTCGCATCAAAGATGTGAGCATTAGAAAAATCAGCCCCTAAAATTTTCTCTCCATCGGGAGAGATGGATACTGTGCTAAGCGTGTACGGGTTTTCAGCTTCGAGATTTACAATAGGAATTGATAGAATCGGCTGTTCTTGTCCCGATACAGGCAAAGACAAGAAAATCATTGCGAAAAGTGGAATTGCACAATACGTTTGGTTGAGATTAGACATTTTCTTATTCACTTTGTTTTCATGATTGATCTTTTTCTTATTTCAAGTCCCAGCGCGGAACGGCTGGGGGGCGATTCCGCGCTGGGGGGGTGGTTCCTTTCTCTTTTTAGTGAATTGTTATTCGTATAAGGACGCATCCTTTGTTGAGGCTTCAATATCGCTGATATCCCACAGTTTAACGTTATCACCTAGAAAGATCATCAGATATTTTCCATCCTTTGAGAAAGAGTGTTGATGTGAACCACCTGGAGGAAACGTTCTTACAATTGTCCATGAATCAAATTGAACAAGAGCCATTTCAAAATTTATTACCAAAAGCAAGTACTTACCGTTTGGTGAAAATGTTCCACCAAGAAAAATATTATCATAGTTTACATCAAAAACGCGCGTTCGTTCTTTATCATCCACGTTCCAGACTTCAAACTCAGTCAAACCTGTCTCTGCATCTAGCCAACGCATACTAATAACAGTTTTTTCATCTGGCGTAATGATCACACCTCTTTCAAAGAAAGACAATAACTCTCCGCTAAAAGCATCATATATGTAACCATTTTGCCTTGAATTAACATAAATTCTTCGATTGTCTTGCAAAAAAACAGCGGAATTTAAAAGGAAATTATCTGATAATTTATTGGCGATTGTATCCGTTTTGATATCCAATATAAAAATAGAATTTTCCTTATTATCATGCAATACAATTCCGACAAGAAGAGAGTTACCATTTGGAGAGAAACTGATGGAAGCATATTCTGAATTAACATCAATATTTGGCGCTTCTAATTTGAATGTATTGACAATCGAACCGTCTTTAACATCCCATACTGTGACAACCGCCCTATTATCACAAGCGGCGACAAGGCGGCTATCTTCGGAAAATCGGATTCCAACAATGTCCATGAGTGGATCATTATCGATGGGTAAAGACCGTACAATTTCACCCGTCGAAGTGTCATACAAATTAATGTTCCCTTTGGAGGACAATACAATTAACGAACCATCAGGCGCCAAATCAGCGCGGCAGAACTTTGAGTCAGCTTGGATATTTAACAAAGGTTCTTCCTGCGCCTGCGCGAAACATCCGCATATACAACAGACGATACTGAGTATGATAGTTTTTTGGATTTTGTGATTAAATCTTTTTGTTTTCATGATTGGTGTCTCCTTTAACTAATGTTTCTAATTGTTAATTAAAACGAATGATCATTGGGTTTACATTAACATTGGGGATAATGTATATAGTTTTTCCCTTGTTTGAATCATAGTTACCAGGTACTTGCGTTTGATAATCTAATGTAACAGGTGACGAAGAAAAATTAAATTGATAAATATTGGCATTTAGATAGGATGTATTACCGGGCGCATAGAAATTACGATTTTCCGAATTTGGAAATACCTCATATTCATCAGTGTGGCTATCAAATCGCCAAATTGCGCCCCATTTTTCACCATTCGCATTGATCCATCCGCATCGGATAGTACCATCTTCAAGATTCCAATAACCTAAAACATCTTGCTCATATCTCTCATAGTTTTCTTCTTCTTCGAAACCAGCTGGGATCCAACAACTGTATCCTGCTAAATTAAGGCCGGGTTTACCAGATCCACCTTTGAATAATAGTTCAGCCACCTTGCATATCTTACGCTCCACATCATCGCTTTGATACATACAAAGTGCTGGACACCATGAACTATATGGGTGAGAAAAATAGATGCTTGAATGCCAGGGTCTTCTCTCTATTTCCGTCAACATTGTCGCATCCATCAAAACACGGCGAAGATAGAATATCGCTTGACTGGTTTCAGTAAAATCCTCATTCTTTAGAAACGCATATTCTGTGATTGAAAAATCGGGGCGATATCCACCTCGATTACATGTATCAAAAATATCATCAATTCGTTGCAACCATGTTTTTCTACTACCATTAGTTTGGTGAAGATCTTCTGGAGGACAATACATACTACCATGTATAGAAATCACTTCTGGCAGCCGATGGAGAGAACCACCTGATTCACTTCTTACTGTATCGATAAAGCCACAGTAAAACGCGCGATCATACTTGCCGATACCAGGCACATCACCATCTGGATAGGATAGTGTTTTGTGATCTGCATTGCTCCCCCCACTATGAATTTTCAAATAAGGCCATTCGGACTTAATGCGGTCTCTCGCTTCCAAGTAGTATAATGCGAAATTACCTCCAGCATTATACGCATTTGAAGGAGTACTAGTGTTACCCCAAAGTGATTCCCCAGCTTCTTCATTTCCCAATTCAACATCGGTGATTGTATTACTTATAGTTCCATCAATATAATCACTAACTCGATTCAGTCGATACATGACAAAACTTGCATATTCATCGGCGTCAGGTACATTATTACCTGTGTCATAACTGCCCTCTTCCAAGCAATGCATCCAACAAGTTGAAGCGCCAGCTACGAAACAAGGAACAACTTTTAATCCCTGATCATACGAACTATCGACGATTGTATCGATATAGCCTGAATAATAATCATGAGCAAAATAGCGGATACAATGCAAGTGATCTTTTTTCTGTCTCTCAAGATTCGTGTCAAGAGCAACACTAGTGAACGCGTTATGAGCGCCGAAGAGTGGTGAATCATATATCACCGTAAGACGGGGACGTTGTAAAACCGTTCCGTATTCGCAGGAACGAATTTGAAAGAATTTGTATAGAGGAAGATCGTCACTTGTGATGATAAAGCCACGATCCCTTACATACGATGTGCCAGAAGCAAGTTGGATAGTCATTGCATTTGTCACATCAAAATCGATATAAATGTTATCTTGATTGGCAGGCAAAACAACAGGAGGTGTCATCGGCTCATCGAATGAACCACCTGCTGTACTCCAGCTGGTGCCACTAAGCCGATTATTGTAAGTTACATAGCTTTCATACCAATTTTCAGTCACGGAGAAAGCGCGAGCTTCCGCATCGGATGTCAGATTGCTATCGTTCATATACAATCGTAATGTAGCGGCATTAATGATAGTAGCCGAACTAATTACAATATTTACTATGAATCCAAAAATCAGCCGATCGTCATCGTTGTCGAATGTAAAAGATGTTGCCGATCCATAATTTGTGGTTGGACTGTTCTCATTGAGTAAGGAATCTTCCGTATAATTGTTGCTAAAAAACGAATGGCTTGGATCGATCGCGATATCCCCATACGGCGCGTTCGCCAAATCTCCCAAATGAGCGGAGATTTCAGCGGTTCCGGGAGCGTTTTCGTTTAGCTTCCAATACTGCGCAGTGCGGATTTGGGGGGATTCATCGATGGATTCGATCGGGTCTCCGTTTTCATCCAAGGGATACGCCTCCACCGGGCGAAGAGAGCAAACCACTTCACCATCCCGTACAAACCGCAACGTCTGGTTTGTATCAATCGGTTCAGCGTAAAGATCGCGCGATTGACCTTCCTGCCTCGCTTCGCTGGTGATGAAGACTTCGGGGATTTCGAACCGCGCCGTTAAGAACGCGTCCTCTGCCAATACACCTGCGAACACTCCAGCGCGCAGCTGGTCCACATAGGATGCCCGCAGGATGACGTCCACTTTGAGGATATCATTTATGTAACGGATTGAAAAATCGATGTTGGGGAAGACATCACTCCAACGGATCGTGTCTCCGATGACTTGATAGGCGCCCCAATTCGGCGATCCCAATCCCAGCGAACGAAACGCGTCCCCCCGTCCGATTCCGAGATCGGCGAGACGGTAGGTGAACGTGTCTCCTTTGTGGCTGGCCTGATAGGTTCCGTCATTACGGACTCGCAGCGACCAGATCCCCGTGGTGACCTCGTAGTCCCAATCCGGATCGTTGGAGGAGACCAGATCGGTCACAACCGGCGTCAAATCGCCTTCCTCATTGTAGTAATATTTTGGATAGCTGAGGAATTCGATCGAACAGGATGAGGTCTGTTCGGCGTTTTCGTAGAGCGGAATCGGCGTAAATGAATCCGTCTGCCCAAACGCGTAACTAACTATTACAAACGTACAAACAATCGGTAGAAATCGAATTAATTTACTCATTAAATCCTCCATACTATTTTGTAAAAAAACGTTGATGAAATATCGTTATGAACTCTCATTCTTTCCAATAACCTAAAAATAGGTTCAAACGGACGGTTCAATCAAACGTTTCTTTACAAAAAGGAGGCGGACGGCTCAAGCATTTAAAAATAACTTGACAGATCCAGCCCAAAAAGACTAGAATGAACTCAGAAAAAGGTTCCATTGCAGTGTGTCCTTTTTCGAACGGGCGCGTGACTTGGTTTAGCGGCTAGGCACGCGCCTTTTATGTTGTTTTCATTCTTAAATCACATCATTCGATCCTTACTATAAACTTGTCTTCATTCTTTCAAAAATCACCCAAGCGTTAATGGATTCAATGCGATCAGCGTGGACTATAACTCTAGGTTCTTTTCAATCTATGATGTGAGAAAAACGCCTCTGGATTCCCCGCCGACTCGTCTTACCTGCCGAGACATGAAAACACATTAACAATAACGCGCACCCCAAATACTGTCAACAATTATTTTTGGAACTCTTAAATTTTAGTTGACAGTTATATACATATAACATCAAAAATTAATAAGACAAAAATAACAACATGTGTAATGTCATATTTGCAATTTGCAAACATGCAAATAAATATCGATGGTAAAATTTGTTAATGTATTAGAATATTCGCTTGCAATTCTTATATATTATGAGACAGAAGCGACCGCCCCGGCGTGTGTGTGAATCCGTTCAATCGCTGAACAGATCACATCGAGTTCTTCTTCCTTCATATCGGAATAGAGAGGGAGGCTTAAGGCGCGTTGTTGGAGGTGGATTGTATTGGTGAGGGTGTTTTCATTTGTGGGGGTGTATTGGCGGAAGGCGGTCATTTGATGTAAAACGGGGGAATAATAGACGCGGGTGTGAATCCCATCGTCCAGCAGCGCTTCCGCCAGCCTGCCGCGTGAGACGCCGAACGCGGTTTCATCCACGGTGATGGAGAAATCTTTGTACGAGGACCGGCAGCCCTTCGTAATTGTTTGGAATCCGATCCCCGGCAAACGCGCGAGCCGTTCGCGGTAATACCCGGCGGCTTCGTTACGGCGCTGGATCGATGGTTCCAACATCGCGAACGATCGCAACGCCAAAATCGCATGAAACTCGCTCATCCGGGCGTTTATACCTGGAAAGAGACAATCGTAATTCCCTGGATTCCCATAATTACGTCCTTGGATGATATGCTCCGCGAGCGCGTCATCGTTCGTGGCCACGATTCCCCCTTCCCCCGCGATCAACGGCTTAGAGGGGGAAAGGCTGAATACCGCCGCGTTTCCTTCCCCCCCAACAGGCGTTCCATTGTGGAGCGAACCGAATCCATGAGCGGCGTCGTAGAGCAGAGGGAGGTTATGTTTGTCCGCTAAACATTGCAACGCTTCCACGGGCGCTGGGTTGCCGAATTGATGCACGGCGAGAATCGCGGAGGTTTCCTTATGAATGGCCGCTTCCACGGAAGAGAGATCGAGGTTCATCGTTTCCCGGTCTACATCGGCAAAACGCAATCGCAGCCGGTTCCAGTCCAGGCAGGTTCCGGACGCGATGAAGGTGAAACTGGGAAGAATCACTTCCGAGCCTTCCGGGAGGCGCAGCGCCTGAACTGCGAGAAGAAGACCCGCCGTGCAGCTGGATACCGCAATGGCGTATTTCACATTCAAATGAGCGGCGATAACGGCGCCGAATTGTTCCGCATACGGGCCGGTCGTGAGCATCCCCGTTTCGAATATCTCCCGGAAGGGCTCAACCAAATCATTAAGTGGAGGCAGACAAGGCCGGACAAACGGTAAACTGGGAACGGCCAGTGGTTCGCCTCCTATAATTGCAGGTAAACTGGGCATGGAGAATTTCCTATACTAGGTGTATAATGTGTACTAGAGTTGTTCAAGGCCAATCTGCAAATTTATCTCACAGGCGAGTTCAAAGCCTTAAAAGAATTTGCAGATACCTAAAATTAAAAAATATTGATTTGTTATTGTTTCGTCTTCCCAATCCATTTTCTTTAATCAATTCAGAAAACGGATTTTTATTTCACACGATACCACGTATGTAACAACTGAATCTTATAGATTATCACGATTGAGATCAGAACGAACTAATGAAAAAGAAACTCCGGTAACGGTAGGGTCACGCCTTATCGACCCACCGGGAGTGATCAATGAATACGGCGCCTCATAAAGACGCGACCCACCTACATGGTTATCATGATCGAGATCACAACTTGCAAATGAAAATGAGTCGCGGATCAGATAGTTATCCGGACCCATTTTCATATAAACCATCATGATTGAGATCACAACCAGCAAATGAAAATGAGTTGCGGGAGATATCTCGAACGAGGAAATCTCGGAAACTCATTTTCATATAAAAGAAGAGAATATTGGTAAAAAATAAAGACTTTACACAAATTTGTCGATAGAATATAATGGCATTTCAATTATGCCATGGTTTAATCGTGTCTGCAATATGAAACAAATGGATGACACGTATTGGATACGTTATATAAGAAAATTGACATTCCAACGAATTTCAAGAAGTTTGTTGTATTACCGTATCCACATCCTTGAAAGGCTTCGGGTACAGGGAAAGACCTTGTAAAGAGCAACGATGCATAAGAAGACGAGTCCTAAATACAAAATTGATCAAGCCGAAGTGGAAAAACGGCTTCAAATGGGCAAGGCCGCCGATGAGCTGAGCAAGATGAAGCAGGAAATGGCGTCAGCGAATCGAGCGATCACGATTACGTCGACAGAAGATGTCCCGTTGGAAAATCTCTCTACAGTTGGTATGGGAGATGAGGAAATTTACCTCAATCTCTGCCGGAGTCTTCAGGAATTTCTCGAAAAATTAGGCGAATACGCCTTTTCCCCAAGTGAAATGAGACGTTATTTTCCAAACTCGAAAATCAAGTATATAATCGGCATTCTCAAAGCCATTGGAATGGAGCTGGAAGCCCGGTATTTAATGGACGTATTCAAGGATCGCGTCAAACAACTCAATGGAGGCAAACTCCCCACGATCAAAGTCAGGCAGGGGCTTTTTGGGAAAACCACCGAACGCTTGATGAAACCCGAAGAAATCGCGATAAAATACACGTTGGATGAGGGCGGATCAAAGGAAACAACCGGTGATATCAAATCCATAACTCCATCGGGCACAACGCAAAGTTTATTGGATTACTTGAATACACTCTTCCTTCAAAATGAGGATATCTTGGATCCACTGAAAAAAGGGCCGCGAAAAACCGCCGCCACATTTCTGCGCACCGTAAAATTGTTAAATCCCACGCCAAAAGATAACAATGAAAAATTATTTTTCGCTTGTCTACTCACACCAGACAGCATACAACCGAGATCCCGCAATGATAAAGAACGGCTGGTCAAGATGCAGGGGCTATTAAAGAAAGGATGTCTATGGCTCGATTCACGAATCGCCGCGAAAAAACTGGTGAGAGAGCCCAACCCGGATACCGGCGCCTAGCCCAGAGACGATTCCTCACCCATTCATCACAGATTTTTCTCCCCCTTACCCACGCTCTTTGCTACACTGCACTTGCAAAAACACGTAAAAAAAACGTAAATACCTACACAGTATGAATGCGGTCGATTCAATTTACGAACGAAAGAGGGGCGGTGACGTATGGATTTAATCATCGACAACGAAAAAGTCGAAGTAACCGAACCGAAAGAAACCCTTCTTCGTAAGATAATCGAGCGGGTTTCCAATGAATTAAAAAATCACAACCGCGTAATCAGTGAAATTTATCTGGACAATCGAGTCATGGGGGATGGGATGATCCCGAAGTGGCGAACCGGACGATTGAAGAATGTGAGAGCGTCCGGCTCGTGTCGGAAGAACCCCGCAAGCTCGCCCACAAAGTTCTCTACCAGATCGCCGAATATATGCCCCGCATTGAAAAAGCGTTAATTGAAACCTCCAGCCGGATTCAATCCCGGAAAGAACAAGAAGGGATGGAATTGCTTCATCAAGTCACCACAACCTGGTTGGAACTCTATCAAGGACTCCAAAGCGCGTTAACAGTGACGGGGATGGATATCGACTCTATTCAAGTGAATGATCAAACGTTTTCCGAAATCAATATCGAGATCCAGGATTTTCTCGATGAAATTCAAGAGATGGTGAAAGAACAGCGGTTTCTTGAACTCTCCGATCTGCTCGAATACGAAATCGCCCCCCGCGTCCCCCTGATTCACGAAGCGATTCTGCTCACAGTACGGGAATTGGAAAAACAGCTGCATTGAAAGAACCGGATCACTCCATCCTGTTTCAGCGAATACCAATCCAGCCCCCCGATCCTTCTAAAGGAAAGAATTTAAAGCAAACCAAACAGTGAATTCAACGCCGCTTGCGTTCTTTCTAAAGCGGGCTCATTCTCCAGCGCGTTTAATTCCTGATTAAATGGTTCACAGGTCAACGGACCGTCGTATCCCATCGTTTGTAACGCATTGATGAATCCCTTCAAATCGATGACGCCTGTCTCGCATGGTAATGTGCGGCGATTATCCACCTGTTCATCGATCGGGATCCCTTTGGGGGCGTCGTTCACGTGCACATCAACAACGTCATCGTTCGTCAGTTCCGCCAATTCATCCAATGCGCCATGTGATGTATACCAATGCCAAGCGTCCAGCAGTAATCCCATGTTGCCCGTTCCGATCGCGTGACAGAGTTCCAGCATCTCTTTTTGGGTTGATACGAAGGGATAGCGAAAACGGGCGCGGGTTGTGCGGGGTCCGACAAATTCGAGTCCCAACCGCATGCCTTCGTCATTCAGGATGTTCGCCGCAACTTTTAAACGTTGCCGGTGCTGTTCGAAATTTTCACTATAGGTGAGATCGTTTGTGCCGGGCATGATCCACGTGGAGACGCGGGTCACACCCACACTTCGCAGAATCTTGGCCTGTTTTACAAATTTCTTGATTCCACTCTTAAAATCTTCCTCGCTGCGCCGGAATTGGACCGGCAGGCCGGCCTGTCCCCATTGAATCCCTTTAGCCTTCATTTCCGCCGTGAAATCTTCACGTTCGCTGGGATCGGCTTTCTCCAATTCACCTAGGTTGGCGGTGATGCCTCCAAAACCATATTTCACCGCATACGCGAGCGTCTGCGGGAGATTCGCACTCACGCCGATCATCCCTGGATTCAGATTTTTATACATTTTCACCTTCTTCTCCGACGCGTCAACACGCCCCGCCGTTCCCAACGCCAATCCGGTTCCCACAACCGAAGCCACTTTCATAAATCTTCTGCGGGTAGTCTCTATCTTTTTTGTTTCACGTTCACTCAACATAATTCTGCTTCTCCTGATTTTTTTTATCAAATTCTGATTCCCCATCATACTCATCGTAGATGGTTCGATCTAGATGGATGTATATAATGTGAAAGTGGAAACGAATAATAGAGAACTTCAATTACGAAAAAAAAGAAAAACTGTAAATTTATATAATTCTGCAGGTCTACGCGTCTATTGCAATGGAGGAATCGATTTCGTACAATGAATCGATTTTGATGAATTCAATCCAACCCATCAAATGGAGAAAACTCGGCCATGAACGCATTTAAGAATCTCTCTCTTCTCGTTGTTTGCCTTCTCATTTGCGCGTCCGTTTTTGGGGAGCCAACAAACGGTCCCTTGCAGGTTTGTCCAGATAACCCACGTTATTTCGCGGATCAAAGCGGTGAAGCGGTTCTTCTAACGGGATCGCATGTTTGGTACAACTTAGTGGATATGGGACCGGGCGATCCGCCTCCTGTGTTTGATTATGAAAAATATCTCGATTGGATGACCTCGCTCAATCATAATTTCATGCGCATGTGGACGTGGGAAATGGTGGCTTGGGACACGGAGGGAAACAATCCCAAAAACCGCAATGAGAACACATTCCATACGGTCCATCCGTCGCCCTGGAAACGCACCGGGCCGGGAATCGCATTGGACGGCAAACCACGCTTTGATCTAACGGCGTTTAATCCGGATTATTTCAAACGACTGCGCGAGCGAGTCACCGCCGCGAGGGACCGTGGGATTTATGTCTCGATCATGCTTTTTGAAGGTTGGGCTATGCAGCGGATTGAAGGTGGATTTAAATATCATCCCTTCCATCCATCTAATAACAAAAATGGGATTAACGCCGACGCCAATGGTGATGGAAAAGGCCTCGAAGCATACGAACTTGTTATCCCCGCCGTCACCGCCATTCAGGAAGCCTTTGTCAAAAAGGTCATCGACACCGTCAACGATTTGGATAATGTACTGTACGAAATCTCAAATGAAAACCATCCTGAATCAACCGAATGGCAGTATCACATGATTAATTTCATTCACAACTATGAGAAAGATAAACCCGCTCAACATCCAGTGGGAATGACCTTCCAATTCAAGGGTGGCGCAAATCAAACACTATTCGACAGTCCGGCGGAATGGATCTCGCCAAACAATGAAGGCGGATACCGGGACAATCCACCCGATGGCAAAGGAAAGAAAGTGATCCTTACCGACACGGATCATCTCTGGGGCATCGGCGGGAATATGGATTGGGTATGGAAGAGCGTCTGCCGGGGAATGAATCCAATCTTCATGGATCCCTATGACGGCATTGTGCTGGGCAAACCCTTCGATCCCCAATGGGAACCGATCCGAAACAGCATGGGATACGCGCTGCGATACGCAGAGAAAATGAACCTAACCGCCATGACGCCACACTACGAGTTGGCGTCCAGCGAATACTGCCTGGCCAATCCAGGAAGCGAATATCTGATCTACCTTCCCACAGGAAACGAAGTCACAGTCGACCTAAGCGGCGCTGAAACAGCCTATACGGTCGAATGGTTTAGTCCCCTTAAAGCGCAGTTCCGCATCGAATCAGATATCAAAGGCGGCGCATCCAGGACTTTAAAATCACCATTTGGTGAAGAGGTGGCGGTGTTGTATTTGAGCTGCGTGGAGAAATGAAATTTCATAATAATGAAAAGTATAGAAACTAACATTTCTTTTTTTTAGACGAAAAAGTGCGAAGATATTTTCGTGAAATTGCGAGTAGTGTTAACGATCTAAAAAAACCAAAGTATGGGTAAATCCAGACAAAGATAAAGAAACGCCTATTCAATGGCTTGAGAGTGGAGCGGAGGCAGAGGACGCAAGAATGCTTGGCGCATAAGATTAATTTGATTCTCAATTCTGGATCATAATTGTATGCATGTTATTCCTTTTCTAATGCAAAATCCAAATGTATGTTTTGTAATGCCATTTTGATCTTCTCATAATAAGCGGGATCGAGCATATCTTCTCGATTCAGGGGGAGTATCAGGTTTTTGTAGAGGGTTGGATCGTCGAAGAAGATGCTTTTGGTTTGGGATTTGCAGCCTTTTGCGCTTGCGCGGAGGCGGGCTGTGGCGGGGCATTGAATTATGTAAGCGCCGTCTTTGATGGATTTGGTTTGAATTGTTTTTGGATTGATTTTGCGGTAATCGATGATGTCAATAACCGCGTTGAGTTTCTTGCCAGTTTGAGCGTCTGTGATTGCGCCCTGCGCAGTGGCTTGGACCGGTTTGGGTGGGGTGAAATCCGGGGGGTGGAAATAGAATGGACTTGATATGGCTGCTTGGCGGTCTCCCGATCCAAACGCTTTGACGATATACCACGCCTGTTCCGTTTCCCGGATGGGGAAACCGGTTTCGAATTCATAACTTTCCTTATTGCTGAAATTATAGATATGGAATCGTTTGCCGTTCCGGATGATCTCGATCTGCTCCAAGCGGGGCCGTTCTCCGGCCCGGTTTGTGTAATCCACTTCCTGCGAGAATGCGGTTAACTCCAACATGCGTTTCTGCTTCGAGCATGGAAAGACACTGCCCGGTGGGGCGCCATCAATTGTGGCCATTAGAAGCGGGCCGCTGGTTCCGATTGTATGTCCGTTTTGAATCGCGTGGATAATGTTTTCCGATGTAAGCCGTTTTTTGCCGAGATAGACGTAGGTGAGTTTATTCATCGGCCGGGCGTCATGCCGGTCGTAGCAGGTGTCGGTAAACGCGCAGACGCCGATCTGGTATCCCCAGTTCAAGTACATCGACCAGACGTTCATAGCGTTTTTATCATTTGGATTGTCCGTCATCCAATCGATTGAAGAGATCAGATCCGGCGCGGTGAGGAGATCGAAAGGCAGTTCGCGCGCGATGTTGGCAGGGCTTTCTTTTGTACCGCCGTATTCCCGGACGGGATGTGTATAGATCGTGGTTCCACCTTGTTCAATTAAGGGGCGCAGAATTTCGAAATGCGCGAAGGCTTCATGTTGACCGGATGGATAGGAATATTCGTTTCGTCCCAATTCTTGATTCCAATCGAGAACGGGGCCCGCGAGACACGCCATGTGTCCCAGGTGATCTTTTGGGTATTCTTCGCCAACGAAAGCAAGATACTGTTCGTCTGACACACATTCACAGACTTTCCGGACATCATCTATCGTTGGATATTCACCGGGAACGCTGGAGTAATACCCGTTGAAACTCGACCAATCAGCGCCTTCGGCGCGGGCGATCGCAGCGGCGGTTTCCGCGTTGACGGCGAACTCTTTTTCACCGTGGCAGATGTGTTGGTGGGCGTCGCCGCCATACCAGCCGTACTGGGGCATATCGACTTCGCAGCGCAGCTGAACTTGGAGAGATTGCGTTTGTCCAGGTTGGAGAGTGAGTTTGCCATGATGCGAGCGGTATCGATACGGCCTAGAGATCACAAAGCGATAGCTTCCAGCCGTTACATTAAGGATCGTGTCTCCGGAAATCCAGATCCGGGGTTCGTGGCGGTAAGTGAATGGTTTACCAACAGCGTCCAATCCCCAGATTCCTTCACCCAATTCGTTCGTTAATGATACGCAACAGGGAAGTATCCGGCCCTGACGATCGGAAACGTGAATCTCAATCCGCCCTGCGTTCGAAACGGCTGAATCGATGAATGAGATTTCCTCGGCGAATGTGAATACTGGGAAGATGGCGAATAAAAGTATGAGTGCGTTTTTTGACATTTAGTTTCACTTTGAAGGAGATGATTTATGTGTATTATTTTTGTCTGAATCAGGATAGACAAGATTCACAGGATATTCAGGATAATTTTATCAAGCATCCGATAATGGACTCAATTGACATCATTAATATCCTGATCATCCTTCAATCCTGGCGATCCTGATTCAGACAGAAACTTATCCGCAACTAAGCCAGCGCAGAAAAAATAAACGCTCCGGCGCAAGCGCCGGTACTTGCCCTGGGTACCCAAACAGTAGAACAACTGTTCTTGTACTATGTTTCAACCACTCTTTCATTCTAACATTTTTTGAAATTCTTCTTCCGTTAGGATCATCACACCAAGTTTTTCCGCTTTGGTTTTTTTGGAGCCGGCTTTCTCTCCTGCAATGACGTAATCGGTGTTTTTGCTGACCGAACTGGCTACCCGGCCACCACGGGCGCGGATCTGTTCGGCGGCTTGATCGCGGGTGTAATTCGTGAGCGCTCCCGTCAGTACGAAGGTTTTATCTATAAACGCGGATTCTTGAGTTTCTGTTTCAGTTGGGATTTCTTGTGTGAATTGGACACCCGCGTCTTCCAGTCTTTTCAATTCTTCCCGATTGCGTTCTTCGTTGAAAAAATCATAGACGCTTTCGGCGACGATGGAACCGACTTCGTGAATGGCTTCCAGATCTTCCCGGCTCAGGTCTTTCAATTCCCAGAGCGACGCGCGTCCATTCATGAGGATACGGGCGAGATGGCTGCCCACGTGACGGATTCCGATGGCGAAGAGAATCCGGTCCACGGGGCGGGTTTTGCTTTTTTCCAGCCCGTTCAATAGGTTCTCCGCCGATTTGTCGCCCATTCGTTCGAGAGAACTGAGTTGATCGTGTTGCAGATGATAGAGATCGGAAAGCCGCGCAATCAGTTTTTTTTCCACCAGCGTATTGACCAGCATTTCGCCGATGCCTTCAATATCCATCGCGTTCCGTTGGACAAAATGTTGGACACGTTTCTTGAGTTGATCGGGACAAGATAGATTAATGCAGCGGTAGACGACTTCATCGCCTTCGCGAACAATGTGGCTCTTGCAGGACGGGCAGACTAATTCGGGATTGAATGGAATTTGTGAGCCGTCCCGGTGTTCGGGCAATACGCGGACAACTTTGGGGATGATCTCTCCCCCTTTTTGGATGATGACGCGGTCACCTTCGCGGATATCTTTCCGCTTGATTTCATCAAAGTTGTGCAAGGTCGCGTGGCGGATGGTTGTCCCAGCGAGGAGCGCGGGTTCCAGTGTGGCGCGGGGGGTGATCGCGCCGGTTCGCCCTACACTGAGTTCGATTTTGAGCAGCGTGGTCTCGGCTTCTTCGGCGGTGAATTTATACGCGATCGCCCAGCGGGGGCTTTTTGATGTGTAACCAAGGCTTTCGCGCTGCGCGTATTGATTGACTTTAATCACCAATCCATCCACTTCAAAATCCAGTTCATGACGGCGTTGGTCCCACTCCCGCGCTTGTTGGATAACGCCTTCTATATCACTCACGAGAGAAAATCCCGGCACAACTTTAAGGCCCCATCTTTCCAAGGCTTGTAAAAGCGGGTAATCATCTTCAAATTCAGCGCCTTCGATCTCACCAATCGTGTGGGCGAAAAAAGCGAGCGGGCGTTTACTGACCTCTTTCGGATTGAGAAGTTTCAAGGTTCCCGCCGTGGCGTTGCGTGGATTGGCGAAGGGCGTCAGGCCCTCTTCTTCTCGTTCCTGGTTCATGCGCACGAAAGCTTCGCTGGGAATGAAGATCTCCCCCCGCACGTCAAGAAACGAGGGGATCTCTTCTCCCCGCAGACTCAGTGGCAGGGACCGGATCGTGCGGGCGTTCTGCGACACATCATCACCGGATTGGCCGTCTCCCCGTGTGAGCGCGCGTTCGAAGAGTCCGCCGCGGTAATGCAGAGAGATCGCTACACCGTCCACTTTCGGTTGCACGATGTATTCGGGCTGCGCGCCACCGAGTCCTTTCACGACGCGGGTGTGATAATCCAGCAGTTCCGGTTCGGAGTAGGTATTGCTGATGGAGAGCATCGGTGTGCGGTGGGGGATGGTTTCGAATTCGTCCAAAGGGCGCCCGCCGACGCGCTGGGTTGGAGAATCCGGCGTGATCAAATTGGGACGCTGGTTCTCCAACTTTTCGAGTTCATGCATGAGAGCGTCGAAATCCTGGTCGGAAATCTCCGGCTGCGCCTGGATGTAGTAAAGGTATTCATGCCGGCGAATCTCATCGCGCAGGCTTTCAATTCGTTCTTCCATTGAGTCTGTCATTTTTGTCTTGGTTCCTGAATCAAGCGGTCTGCATGGTGGATAAACAACTGAAAATCCTATTATATTCTCGAATCGATCAATCGTGATAGGCGCAGTGCGTACATGGGATTAACGGATGGCGCGCAGTTCAACAAAAGCGGCCCTTGCCACCATCACCGAAATGGCCGGCCGAATCCAATACGACAATTGGGATGATAACTTGGGGGATGTGATTACGGCGTCTGCTATATTGATTATAAGAGTATTAGGAAGGCGTTGATTTAGAGCGCATGGCAGCCAGGTTTCCTGCGGCGAAAAAAAAAAAAGGAAAATCAGTTATAATTCATATGTAATTGAGTTCCATATCTGCCTTTAGGAATGAAAATTACGACGATTTGTGGATAAATCGGGAAGAGTTGTTTTGAGTCATGGAGACAGATTGACAAGATGATCTCAATTTGCGATCATCAATGAATTCAAAATTTAAGCGATAAAAAGCCATGCCTAAAGTTAATCCAAATATATTGCGATGGGCGCGTGAGACGGCTGGACTTACACATGAAGAAGCCGCAAAAAAACTCGCTATTAAAGAGGCTCGTGGAGTATCTCCATCCGATCGGCTTAAGGCTTTAGAAGATGGGAAAACAGTTCCTAATCGCTCCATGCTGGTAAAAATGGCTAAACAGTATCGGCGTCCCCTTCTGACCTTCTACCTCAGTGATCCACCACAAACAGGAGATAGAGGTGAGGATTACCGTATGTTGCCAGAAACCATCGATCAATTCGGCGCGGCTATTGCCGATGTAGTAATCCGCAGAATTCGCACGCGTCAATCTCTCGTTCGCAATGTGTTGATTGAAGAAGAAGAGGCTGAGCCTCTCCCTTATATTAATTCCCTTACAATTAAAAACGGTGTCAAAACTGTTGTTCAGTCGATTCGTAAACATTTGCTTTTCGATCTGAATGAATACCGCAACCAAAAAGGGGCTGAAGCCGCTTTTTCTTACTTACGGGGACAAACGGAAGAAGCCGGAATTTTCGTATTATTAATTAATAATCTTGGCAGCCACCATACGACAATCAGTGTTGACGCATTTCGTGGATTTGCTCTCGCTGACAATATCGCTCCTTTCATTGCTATTAATTCGAACGATTCTAAGGGCGCGTGGTGCTTTACTCTTGTCCATGAACTGGCTCATTTGTGGCTTGGCGCGACAGGTGTCAGCGGGGAAATGGCGGAAAAGAGCATTGAAAAATTTTGCAGTGATGTAGCAAGTGAGTTCCTGGTTCCAAAGGAAGAACTGAAAGAGCTTCAAGTCGATCAGAAAACGGATTTTGCAGAGGCTAAAGAAAGGATCAGTATTTTTGGGAGAAAACGTTACGTGAGCAGCACAATGATTGCGTACAAACTCTATCGTTCAAACTATTTTGATTACGCATATTTTAAGGAACTACAAGACGCATATAGAAAAGACTTTCTTGCTAATAAAGAACGAGAACGCGCCATGCGCCGTGACCAAGGACAAATAGGAGGGCCAAGTTCTTCTATTCTTCAACAATACAGAGCGGGTAAGGCGCTGGTTCGTCTCGTGGAACGGATGATGTATAGCGGCGCTTTGTGCACAACAAAGGCCGGATTGATTTTAGGAGTTAAAGCCAAAAGCGTTCAAGGAGTCATTGAAGCTGCCCGGCCCGGATATTTGGTTGTAAGGAGATAAAGTTGCTCTATCTCCTAGACGCCAATGTGCTAATCGACGCTAACCGGGACTATTATCCAATCGGCCGTGTTGACGAATATTGGGCTTGGCTCGTACATCAAGGGGAACAAGACAGGGTTAAAATCCCCATAGAGATTTATGAAGAGATCAATGTAGGAGACGACGCTCTTGCCGAATGGGCAAAGCAGAGCACAACCGTTAGAGCATTGCGCCTTGATGAAGAGGTGGATATTGAACTCGTACAAAGGGTTACCTATGAAGGCTACGCCCCCAACCTTACTGATATCGAGATAGAGGGAATTGGCCGCGATCCGTTTCTAATTGCTTATGCCTTGGTTGATCCGAATCATAGGTGTGTTGTCACAACCGAAGCCTCAAAACCAAAAGCAACACGCCAGAATCGTAGAATTCCAGATGTATGCGCTGATTTAAATGTACAATCGATTAATGCTTTTCAGTTCGTAAGGCAACTCGATTTTCGCACGACTTGGGATAGGTGAAAACGAAAAAACGAATATGCAAAGTGAATTCTATAATTGCTTTGTAGCTGAATTGTCGACGGTTTAGGGATTTGCTAGAGCGGGATGGATTGAATGTGATTTCATTCATTATTTGAAGTCAAAAAGAATTTCATGTTATGTCCAGAACCTTAGAAATACTCGGGATCACCTTTGTACTGGCGGTCTCTCCTTACATCATGAGATTCATATTGATAATGTACTCCTTTCACGATATGAACTTTGACCGATTCAAGATCGATACGCAGCGTCTCGTGTCGGAAATCATTGTCATGAGTATCATCCATGGCGTGAGCAAAATCAATAGCGGATGAAATGAAATTCTCCTGGTCTACTTCGTCTTTTTCATTGGCTGATCTCTCATAAGGAACACTTTCGAACACGTCGTAATCGATTTCCCATCCATCTTCGTACATGTTGCCCGTGCTCGCCTCGATTTTAGTTCCCTTCGGGATATCCATCTCTTTGACGCGCGCCGCCTTGTGAAAGAGCACGACATTTAGGACGTCTCCTTCAATTTGGACTGATGGATACAATATACCATCGAGAACAGGTTCGTTCTCAGTTGCCAAGAAATCAGCAATCGCTTGTGTCGGAAGGTATTCGAAATCTTGGTCGTCCGGCATGATCGGTCTGATCATACGCTGGTAAAGGGAAAGCAGGAACGTTGCGTATTCTAACCGAGTGGCTAATCCGGGATCAAATACACTTCCACCCTCAACCACTTTTCCCAGGGCTGTGAGATCAAGCAATCGAAGGGGACGGATGATATCGAAGCGAGCGACTGCGACATGGCTACCCACTGGCGGTCGAACTTCAGCAATCGCAACATCTGGATTGTTTGCTCCATAGAAAACTGATATGCCATGAGCATTCATTCTTCCAGCGCTCGCTAGGGGAGCTGGAGGGGGACCAATATGAAGGTCTGGACGGCAAAGCGCTTCCTTAAGCCTTTCTTCTGACTGGAAGATACGCGCCCGATAGATTGCGGTAATATTGGTCTCCGGTCCAGCATCAATAACCAGCGGCTTGCCATCGGTTGAAGACATTTTTTCAATTCCGCTGAAAATCGACAATAGACATTCTTTCCGGATAAAGAAGCGTGATTCAGTCTTCAATGAACGTTCGAAGGAGCGCCACTGCTCTTGCCACGTGTAATCATCGGTCCTAATTTCCTCATAGTAGGATTCTGAATTGAATTCGGACTCATAACCATCTTTACGGGCACTATAATCGAAGTGCTCATCTTCCAGGATGGCTTGGATGTCTTGTGCTGCAGACTCCGGGATGTCTGCAGCATTCATGATTGCATACACTACCTGCTCGCCGTCACGTTCCCATCCGCCAAAGGGACTGGGTTCTTCTGGAGTCCTTCTGTAGTGTTGTTTGAAGGCTTTCTCCATAAGCTCAGCCATATACTTAATCGTGTACGACTTGGCTATACTTTCGCAGTAGGAGCATTGTTTACGTTGACCATTCCTACGCACTTTGCCACTTAAGTATTTATCATTGATGCACTTATAGCAGATCCATTTCGCCTTCAATTCATCAATGCTGTCATTCTCATCCATTTATCCATCTGCCCTATATCAATCAGAGAAGGTTATCAGCGAATATCTTACATTATTTTATAGCCGATTCTAAAAGTTAAAGCTAAATTTAAATATATAAACTTTTTCTCCTATTTGTTTTTCTTATAAATATGTTATGAGATAGTTGACTTTTGTTGATTGAGAAATTGCATTAGATATTGAATAATTTGTTATAATGCGCCATACACTTGATCCAAAAGATGCAATGAGGGTTCATATCCAACCACCCGCCTGTAAAACAGCCGAGAATTCCACACATCGCACATCTAAATCCTATATAGAACCATCGAACAGCGCCTATATCTTCGTTGAGAGAACATCCAACACCAACATTTGCCAATATAGAAGCGGGCATTATACACTGCCTATATTCCATTAAGGTTTTCTGTGATCACTTTGTCCAGTCTGGATCGTAGATATCTCCTGCTGGTGAAGCTAACCAGATAGCCTTACCGCCGTCTTTGTTGATTTGGAAGATCTCTAGATTGGCTGGTTTCGCTTGTGTGGCGATCGCGAGCGATTTGGAATCAGGTGACCAAGCGGGTCTGCTGATCTCATAATCAACTCGTCCATTTTCATTGCTGATTTGTCGTTGGTCAGAACCATCGGGATTCATCAAGAACACTTCCCAATATCCCGTCCGTGTAGACCAAAACGCTATCGCTTTGCCATCCGGTGACCAGGTTGGAAGCCAATCGTCTGCACGATCGTATGTCAGGCGCCGGCAGTGGGAACCATCTCTATTCATGACATGGATATTCCAATCCTCATCCTTCTGGCAATGAAATACGATCTGTTCCCCGTCCGGAGACCAATGCGGATAGGTTTCTGTATAGGGGCTGTTAGTCACATTCTGAGGGGAACCCCCATCAATGGGAACAACAAAAATCTCAAAATTAATAAGATCCCATTCATGATACGCGATAAACTTGCCGTCCGGCGACCATGCGGGCCCACCGGTATAAGAACGATGATTTGATAGTTGTTGGAGATTGGAACCATCGGCGTTCACAATGTAGATTTCAGAGATTTCTTTGATCTCTCTCGAAAAGGCGATATGCCGACCGTCCGGTGACCAACACGGCTCATAGTCATTTCCCCGATGATCCGTAAGCCGGCGAATATCGGTCCCATCGGCTTTCATCGAGTAGATGTTCTTTATCCCGTGACTGCTCGAATTGAAAACAATTCTATTTCGCGCTGACAAAATTCTTTTTTCGAGAGTTACACTTTTAATGGGTGGATACTGATAACTGCATCCAGTAACGAACATGAATAGACTTAGCAGTATGATGGCGGAGACAGGAATAATTTTCTGAAACATTGAACGTGTCCTCCTCGATGCGCTTAAATTGTGGATGAATCATCATTCAAAAAAAGACTTGCTGGACTATTATTCACGGAACATAAGTTCACCGATCAAATTTCCTTTTGAGTGATGTATACGTACTATTCCATATCTATGTTATTAAATGGTTTTTTAATTTATGATAAATTTTCTTGAAAATCAAGTAAAATCTGAAAGATATTCACGAAACAACAATAATTGTTCGAAATACTTTTTGGTGTTTAATCATTGAATTCAAGGAAAATGATAACGGTTAGTGAATGAATTACAAATTTTCTTTTGGGATGGATTGAACGGGATCTCTTAACAATTTTAGAGCAAACAGCAAGGTGGTCTCAATTTGCGACCACCTTGAAAAACGCAAGTTCTCCAAGGCTCTCCCTCTCGTTTTAGAGGACTATGCGTCCGAGTTCATGGGCTTATTGAAAATCCTACATGTCCCATTGGTTCAGGTCGACGACCATAGAGTATCGTTCGTTCACTCCGTATATTTCCTTAGTCGCCGAACAGGCTTCTTCTGATCTGAACACGGTGAATCCGAGTTTCTCCCAGAAGGCTTGGCCGGACTTCTGCTCGTTGAGGAAGCCATTGGCGATACTGGGCAAGACAAGGTGTACTTCCATTCGGCTCCAGCCGTGAGTCTTCCCCCAGCGCAGCGAATGCAGCATGAGATTTGTGCCGATACCTTTTCTCCTAAATCTGTCGTTTCGGACAATCGAGATGCAATTGTGGATAAGTGTCTTGGGCGCGGCGTCTTCGTCTGTGCCCCACCCATAGAACGGATATCTCGGGCGATCTCGCGAGGGAAGAAGTTGTTGTATCCAAGAATCCTGCCTTTGCGCCAAGCCACAAAACCGCAGCAACCGAAGCGCTTGATCGTGTCACGATACAGCCCCTCGAGCAGATCCCGGTTACCAGGCGCGAACTTCCCGCAGCACTCGGCGAGACTGCCACAGCCGTGTTCCGGCTCAAGCGCAGCGGGATCGAGAGGATTACTTGCGGACATACATCGGTCCGGCAGCCATTCAGCGGGTGAGATTGCCCGGATTTCGTAGTCCATTCCGCCGCTCCCAATATTAGAATTACACATACTCACCTTACACCCACATCCGCTCCAACCCGGCGGCGCGGCGGGCGTTGGCCAATTGACCGCGGCGCCTATACCAATGGCTGGAGGCGAATTGCAGACAGAGGCGGTGTTCACGCCGTCCCTTGCGCTAGCTTGTTATCCTTATTTCTTATTGAACTCAATGAGTTCCACTGGGGCTCCGTTGTCGATGAACATTGCCACTCTTACGCCTTCAGAGGGGCTGCTAATGTCTCCAAGTAGTTCTTTGCCCTCTATCTCTTTATCAAGATCATCCACTTCAAATGCAATGTGGGGGATCGTTTTGATGAGCTCAGAAATTGGGCTGTCTTTTTCGAAACGCATCCATTCGATTCCATATGGACTTGTTTCAAAGCCGGAAACATACATCCCGTAGTCTGCAATGTACTTTTCTCCGGGGCGAGGCGCATCGATAGGAATCCCCATATGATGGTAACGCCAACCTTGTTTAGTGACAGCAGGCGCCTCATAGTCTAATCTTTTATTTGGATTGTCATAAGAATTTTGGTTTTCTAACATGATTGTGATTCCATAGGATGAGCAGTATATTTAATGTTTTCCAGTGTTCATCAGGGCGTCTGGTTTTTCGCCATGTTGGCTGGCCTATGGTGTATGGCGATATATGATTCGGCAATACATTCAAAGGTAGTATCGTGGAATGAAAGAATGAAATGCCGTTTCCCGGACATGAATCGCTCTTTGTTATGAAACGGGTGAACTGCATTGATCTTTTCAAGCGATCTGATCCAAGAAGATCCAATTATTTCAAATGCGCCGTAAGGATGCAGACCTTTAGGATAAAGCGGATGCCCATGAAAAGCCTCATCATTGGGTGGTCCAAAAAGATGCGCATAGGGTCGATTGAATCGAACTGTAGCCGTCTCATCTAGTTCTGAATGATCATCTTGAATATAATATTTCACGACTAGCGTCTGTTCGTCTGCCATTATCTCTGGGCACGGCGCGCCGGTACAGGATTGAGGAATGTCGTTCAATTCCTTAATTTCATCATTCTGATCAACTTGATACATCTCGCGCCTCTTTACTAGCGGATAAATTTTCCAACAGATTTCTGAAATTTATGCTACATTCCTTTATTGGTCAAGTCAAATGTAAACTTATAACGATAAAAGGCAATTCCGCGTTATCCTCACAAACCAATCTACCTTCGTCTTCTCTGATAGGATTCTTGTTTGGATTAACAAGAAAACGTTGTGTATATAATCCTGCATATCCTGTTAATCCTGTATATCCAGATTCAGACAATGAATATTCAGAAACCCTAAAAAAGGAAAGCCGGAGGTAAACAAAGCCTCCGGCTGGAAGGGGAATTATTGCATTGATGTTGGATTAATTTACTGTCGCTGTCCTCTTTGGCCTTGCCCTTGCCCGCCTTGACCGCCACGGCCTTGGAAGCGCTGCCGCATTTGTTCGCGCTCTTCATCCATTTTCGCTTGTTCTTCTTCGGCTTTGGCTTTCCAGGCTTCCTGCTGTTCGCTCGTTAGGACTTCGTTAGACTGCTCTTGGAATTTGGCTCCGAGCGTTTCCATTTTCTTTTGCATTTCTTCGAAGCCTTCCGGTGGTCCACCGGGGCCGCCTTGGCCACGGCCGGCTCCACGCGCGGGTTGAATTTCCTGCATGCCTGTTCCATACGCGAGAGCGATTTCCTGCAGTTTGGCGTGTGTTGTTCGTCTTTAAGATCAAGAAGCCGGAGCGTTCGGAGTTCGGCGGTGGAGCGAATGCCGAATGCGGAAAGGAACGGTTTAATCGCTTTGAGTTCTTTTTCACTCAGAATCTCTTTCAGCGCTTTGGCCTGTTCCTCGCTCTGTTCTTCGCGGACTTTCTGCATGGCTTCCCGGCGTTCTTCGCGGGACATATCCCGCATGCTTTCAAAACTTTCCCGCATGCTTTCGGCGAATTTTTCCTGCAGAGCCGATAGAGCCTTTTCGACTTTTTCCCCGCGTTCAGCGTTCAATACGAGAAGGTTACAGACTGTATCCGCCGCTGACTGCCGGCCGAACATACCGCCTGGACCTCCACCCGGTCCACCCCGCATGCCGCCCTGACGTCCCTGGGCGAACGAGGTAGTAATGCCGATCCCAAAAACAAGCGCTGTCACTGCCATAATGGAAACTGCTTTTTTCATGTTACATACTCCTTTTCTGTAAAAACAGATGGGATTCACTACGCGATCTAATCACTTATACGTTATTGTCGAGTACTTATTGAAAGGAGTTCCTTTTTTTTATCGCGACTCATGTTAAATGGGTAAAAAAGGGATTTTTTTACATAATATCTGCCATTTTCTCTGAAAAAGTCTACTTTTAGTCTATATAGAAGAAGAAAACCGATGGTGGGATGGTTGTAAGGGCTTGATAAAGTAAAACTTTCCTTTAATAGTAGTGATTATCACGCTGCGTTCAGGAGTGATTTTCTCTATTATGGGCTTCGTAGTAGGTTCGTAGAATCGCATTGATCCGGGTTTGATATCCGGGACCTTGATTTTTAAGCCATTCCAGAACATCTTCATCCAACCGGATGGTCAATTGCTTTTTTCCAGGCGGTATCACAACCCGCGCTTCTTTAAAGAACGCGTCATCAAGTTCCGGGATATCACTATAGTCGATCTCCTCGTCGCTCATTGCGTCAATGCGTTCCAAGTCGCTCTTGATAGATTTTTTGCTCATGTTTGTTTGCCTTTCTCATTGAGATGATCCGTGTTTTTTCCCCGCGTTCTGTATGCGCAATAATCACCACACGGCCTTCCAGTATACCAGGGTTATATATCGGTATTCGCCGTAGTCATACCGTCTATCTTCAAATGTTATGCATGGACCAGTAAACACAATCTCTGCATCCTCAAAACTTAGGCCATGCTTTAAAATATTTATCTGGTTCTTTTCTTCATCCCATTCGTACATGGCACGGACTTTCTATGTAACTACAAATGTACCTACATATGGTGAATTTGTCAACAAAAAAAGGAAAAAAAGAAATATGCTTTGCTGCTATTAACACTGTTATCTTGGCCGCATAACTTACTGGAGATAAAGCCAGGGCAGAAAAAAGCCTTGCCCTGGGTACCCACTCTGATTCTCTCCGATCAGTCAATTGTCAAAACGACAACTGATTTTGGCGGGAGGTTGGCGGTTAGGCGGCCTTCTTCGATTTTAGGGGATGAGAAGGGGGTGGGTTTGACGGTTTCCGGGTTGTCGAATGTGTTGTGGGCTGTGATCGTGTCCGCGGTCAAGACGCGGCCTGTTACGTTCTCCGCTTTGGAGCCGCGCAGTTCGCAGTCGAGGGGAATTCTATTGTCCGGATCGAAATTGCAGATTGTGAGATGGATCTTTCCCTCTTCATCCTTCGAAGCGGAAACGTTAAGAGCGGGGATTTTATCGCCGCCGAATTCATAATCCGCGCATTTTAGTTCGATCGGAAGCAGTTCCGCGCCATGATGAACGGTGTACATTTCATAAACATGGTACGTAGGAGTCAGGAGCGTCTTCTCTTCTTTGGTCAGAACCATCGCTTGGAGGACGTTGATCGTTTGCGCGATGTTCGCCATTTTGACGCGGTCACAGTGTTGGTTCAATATATTGAGCGTCAAACCAGCTACCAGCGCGTCGCGCAAAGAATTCTGTTGGTAGAGGAATCCAGGATTTGTGCCCGGCTCCACTTCATGCCACGCGCCCCACTCATCGACGATCAACCCGACTCTCTTTTGGGGATCGAATTGGTCCATGATCTCCGAATGGCCGGTGAGGATCTCATCCATATCGAGCGCTCTCTTGATCTGCGCAAACCAGTCCTCTTCCTCAAACTTGGTCGCTGAGCGGCTGTTTTTGCCTGTGCCACAATAATAATGAAGGCTTAGCCCGTTCATATTCCGTCCTGCTTCTTTCATCAGCGTTTCGGTCCATTCGTACCGTCTCCCGTAGGAGCCACAGGCGATTTTATAAATGCGGTTGCCGGAGAAATCGCGCAGGTAGGTTTGGTAACGGCGATAAAGATCGGCGTAATAGTCTGATTTCATATTGCCGCCGCAGCCCCAACTTTCGTTCCCAACGCCCCAATATTTTACTTTCCAAGGCTTATCGCGCCCATTTGCGCGTCGGAGATCGGCCATGGGGCTTTCGCCGCCGAAAGTGACGTACTCAACCCACTGCTGCATTTCCAACACCGACCCGCTTCCCACGTTTCCGCAGATATAGGGCTCGCATCCCAGCTGTTCGCAGAGATCGAGAAACTCATGCGTTCCGAAATGGTTGTTCTCTGTAACTTTGCCCCAATGAGTGTTCACCATAGGGGGGCGTTGGTTTTTGGGGCCGATACCATCTTGCCAGTGATATTCATCGGCGAAACAACCGCCCGGCCAGCGTAAGACAGGAATCTTGATCTTTTTTAAGGCTTCGACGATATCGGTTCGAATACCGCGAATGTTGGGGATGGAACTGTCTTCGCCGACCCAGATACCTCCATAGATGCACCCGCCCAGGTGTTCGGCGAAGTGACCGTAGATATTGCGGTCAATCGTCCCGGCGCTTTCATCGGTTTTAACGATCAATTGGTTCTGCGTGGCGCCGCTGGTATTTACGAACAACAGCGTGAGCGCTGATACAAAAAAGGCGGTTTTATAGAAGACCGCCGTCTTCCTTCTGCGATTCATGTTCTTCTCCTCCATACGAATAAACATTAAGTTAAAATGAAGAACCATTCTCTCATAATTGTGGTTGTGCTTTAAAGGGTGATCGTCTGAGTTTGAGAAAATTTAAGTGGCTATTAGGCTGGATCGGGGATCGGGAAGGCTCCTCCAAGGGTAGACGGCGGTGTGTCTTCCGTTTTGGAGGGAGTGGTTTCCGTGGATTCGGTTTCTTCTGGGAGAGGAGGCGCTTCCTGCGGAGTTCCGGCGCTATCCGAACCGGTGTCCGTTGATGTTTTCGAGCGTTTTGCTTCCGTCTCACTGATGATCGATTTGACTTCATCGGCGCTGAGCACTTCTTTTTTCAGAAGCGCATGAGCCAGCGCTTCGAGGACATCTTGATTCTCGGTCAGGATGTTTTTCGCTCGATGGAGACACTCATCAACAATCTGCCGGACTTCTTTGTCGATCTCGAAAGCGATTTCTTCGCTGTATTCACGGTCTTTGTACAGGTCGCGTCCAAGAAAGACCTGGTTTTCATTCAATCCAAATGTAAGAGGGCCGAGTTTTTCGCTCATGCCGAATTGGCAGACCATTTTGTGGGCGATATCGGTCACACGTTCCAAGTCATTCTGCGCGCCGGTTGTCACATCGCCGATGATGAGATCCTCGGCGACGCGGCCTCCAAGAAGAGAGGACATGCGGGCGAGAAGCTCGGCTTTACTCGTTAGATACCGGTCTTCGACTGGAAGATGCATCGTGTAACCCAACGCCCGGCCGCGGGGGAGGATCGAGACTTTATGAACTGGATCGATCTCATCGATATAATGACCCGCGATGGCGTGTCCGGCTTCGTGGAAGGCGACAATGCGTTTCTCTTTTTCGGTGATTGTCCGGCTTTTTCGTTCCGGGCCCGCCGTAACCCGCTCGATGGCTTCTTCAAGGTCCTCCATGTCTACAGCGTCTTTGCTCCGTCGGGCGGCGAGGAGAGCGGCTTCATTGACCGCGTTGGACAAATCGGCGCCGGAGAATCCTGGAGTGCGCTGGGCGAGGACTTTCATATCGACCTCTTTGGCGACGACGACGTTTTGGGTATGCACCTCCATGATTTTCTTCCGCCCTACGAGATCGGGCAAGTCGATGACGATCTGCCGGTCAAAGCGGCCTGGACGCAATAAGGCGGGATCGAGCACATCGGGCCGGTTGGTGGCGGCGATCAGGATCACCTCTTCTTTTGTATTGAAACCGTCCATTTCGACGAGGAGCTGGTTCAATGTCTGTTCGCGTTCGTCGTGGCCTCCACCGACGCCGGCGAACCGCTGACGCCCCACCGCGTCGATTTCATCCATAAAAATAAGGCAGGGGGCGTGTTTTTTCCCCTGCTCAAAAAGATCGCGCACGCGGGACGCGCCCACACCGACGAACATTTCGACGAAATCCGAACCACTGATGCTGAAAAATGGGACATTCGCTTCTCCAGCAATGGCGCGGGCCATCAACGTTTTTCCCGTGCCCGGCGGTCCATGTAGGAGAACACCATGTGGAATTTTCCCGCCCAGTTTTTGAAATTTCCCGGGATCTTTCAGAAATTCGACAATTTCTTGGAGTTCTTCTTTCGCTTCGTCACAGCCTGCGACTTCGTTGAATGTAACTTTGGGTTGGTTGTCGCTATTGAGCCGCGCCCGGCTTTTACCGAATGACATGGCTTTGCTGCCCCCGATCTGCATTTGACGCATGATGAAAATCCAGACGCCGATTAGCAAAATCACAGGGAGAAGCGTAGTAAAAATGCCCATCATCCAGCCGCTGTTGGGACTGGATGAGTATTTAAAATCCTTGTGTTTTTCCCCATAGGTTTTGATGGCGTTGTTGATTTGCCTGTCCTGCGTTTCGGAGGCGGAGTCGTACGTGACTTCGTAAAGTTTCTTCTTATTCTCGCTATCTCCCAGAGCGATAAACTGCCCCGTGACTTTGGTGGGATAAATCACGGCGGTAAGAAGTTTGTATTCCGCGTCGTTTTTAAGCACAGCGAAAAATTCTGACAATTCCCATTCGCGCGGCTGTTCCGTTTGGAACTGGCTGACCAATAAAATGATGATGACCAGCAAAAGGCCGTAAAAGACTATCGTTCGGTTAAACAAGATCCGCGTTCCTCTTTAGTTTTTTTTCGATCGTTTATTGTTATCTTGAACCACGGCGATTGGTTATGGCTCTTCCCGCAATAAATCCCCATGATTCTAAATAGTATTTTAACTGTTAAAGGGCCTTTCTGTTACCACTTGGATTGATAATACCATCTTAAATCTTTCGAATTCTCTGTCAAGCAAAGACCTGAAAGATATGACGATTCAATTCGTATCCCTGTTAATCGTTTAAAAATTGACGTCTCAGCCGTGTGGCGCAGCTCGTCTGTATTGTTTTACGGTTTCCAGGATGATTGTATTTCTTTTGTTGTTTCCCCTTGATTAATAATACCGAACCGCGTTTAATCGCATTTAGTAATACATAATTATTTTTCGTGTTACTCTTAAAATCAAGAATAGGAGTTTATAAACGATGAAGGTTTCGTCTATCTATTTCATTCTCGTTTCGGTTCTGTTCCTTGTCTCTTCGGCGAATGGGCAAGAGATTACGCCGATCGGCGATATTAACGCCGTCGATGAGGAAGGGAACGCTATTTTCGCAGGGCTTCAGACCATGGATCAATATACGATCGAAGGAATTGCGTTAAACGATCCAGGGATCTACTGGGGCGGAGAAGGGGAGAGGAGTGATTTTATTCTATACGTTCAGGATGATACGGGCGGCATTCAGGTTTACTCGGGGGGATGGTATGGTGGTGGAATTGAGAGTTATGCGGACACACCGGTCCAGCAGGGGGATCGTGTCCGCGTAACCGGATTGACAGGAAGTTATGGTGGCAAGACCAATGTGAATGAACGCCATAATCCCGATCAGAAGTTTGTGATTGAAAACCTTGGATACGTTGGCGATCCCGAACCGTTGATTATTGAAGATCTGACCGCCGCTTCGCAGTTTGATTCCACCCGGCAAACCGGAGGTGAATACTATCAAGGCCGTCTGGTAAAATTAATGAACGTGCAGATCGTCGATGGGGAATGGGGAAGCGGCGCGATGTTGACTGTTGCGGATTCAATGGGGGGAACATTCCCCGTTGAACTACGCGCTTCGACGGGTATCGGCGACTATCCCGCGCCGGAAGGAACCTTCGATGTTGTGGGCGTATTCAACCAAGAAGATGAGGAAGCGCCTTATATCGATAACTATTTACTCTGGCCGCGCTCGATTGAAGACTTTGGTTTGGAGGCCAGTTCCGCTGATGATTGGGATCTGTACAAATAGGGATTCGTTCACTCTGATTGAACTCTTAATCGTGGTGGCCATCATTGGGATTCTGGCGGCCATCGCGGTCCCTAATTTTCTCAACGCCCAGATCCGCAGCAAGATCGCGGCGGCGAAGGCGCAGATCAGCGCTTGTTACACAGCGTTGGAATCCTACCGGCTGGATGAGAACGCGCTGCCGCCGACGCGGTATTTCTGCCTGGCGTTGGGAGCTGAGACGTACAAAAAATATTTTGAACTGCCGTATGAATTAACGACGCCAACCGCCTATCTGAGCGTGCGGCCGTTGGATCCGTTTTATTCTTTCCCAGGCGCGTCCAACGAGGCGCCCGGACAAACGATCAAATACCGGCGGCCCGGCTATGGATATTTCAACAACATGCCGACGCAGGAGGGAATCTGGATTCCCAAATCGTTCCCCATTGACGATGGGGATTACATTTTTTACAACGACGCCTCGGAGGAACATCCCGCGTCGAAATCTCCCGTGGAATACGGCCTTTGGAGCGTCGGCCCTATTCCGAAAGAAGAGATCTCGATGAATATTTACGAACCGGTCCCCTCGCATACCTGGTACGCTTCGTCCAACGGTTTGGTCAGCACGGGGATCATCGTTCGATTAAGCACGGGCCACTCGGCTCCCTGATCTAGAAAGGATGCTACAATGACTTTATATTCCCGTTTGTCTCTTTTGTCTCTAATTTTTATCATCGCGATAGTGCCTATAACCATTATGGCTCACAAAGATCATTCTGATGGTCACGATCATTCTCATGATGGAACGATGACCTCTCACGTCGAATTCCGTCCATTAACCGAAGAGGAACTCGAACGATTCCACGGGCATTTGGGGCCTTTCGTCGTATTAGGCGCCAAAATGGGGGAACACGCGGTGACGGTTCATGAGATCCCGCGTTATTTCGGTTTGACGGTCCTCGTGGAATGCCCGGATTCCCCGCCTTCTTCCTGCTTAATTGATGGATTGCAACCATCAACCGGCGCCACGATGGGGAAGAGAAACATCAAAATAACACCCGCTGAAGAAGTGAAGGTCACAATCATCAATGATGACAGCGGCAAGAAGGTCATCTACAAACTGAAAGCCTCCACGAAAGCCCTGTTCAAACGCTGGGCGGACGAAAACACCATCACCATCACAGAACGCGGCCAGCGCGTGTTTAAGATGGAAGCGGAGGCGTTGTTTGATATTCAAGTAATAGAAGGATAAAAACGACTTACTTTTGCAAAAATATTCTTCCATTTTTCTTTCCTTTATCAGATTAATTCCTTTCCTCTATAATGTGAACGTGGGAAAAATTGCTCATTGATAAACGAATTCAATTGTAAGGGAGAGTTTTTTTGATGAAATTCCATACAGAATATCTCTGGTTTCATGCCAAAAAGCGCAGGGAGTATTTTAACATCACGCGGGATGTGGAAGAAATCGTGAGTAAGAGTGGAATCCGGGAAGGGATGGTCCTGGTTTCGGCGATGCACATCACCGCCGCCGTCTACGTCAATGACGCGGAATCCGGTCTCATCGAGGATATTGATGAATGGCTCGATAAACTGGCGCCGTTTGGGCCCGATTACCGGCATCACCGGACCGGCGAGGATAACGGGGACGCGCATTTGAAGAATCTTCTTATGCACCATCAGATCATCGCGCCGATAACGGATGGAAAGCTGGATTTCGGACCCTGGCAGCAGATTTACTACGCCGAGTTCGATGGAAAACGGCGCAAGCGGGTGGTTGTGAAGGTGATGGGGGAGTGATGGGAAGATAGATAAAAACAAGGAGGGCGGCTATGTAAGCCGCCCCTTTTGATAATTCGAGTATCGTTTTTCTTACTTCTTGTTCAACCAAGGCATCAAACCGCGCAGTTCCTTGCCGACTTTTTCGACCTGGCTTTCCATGTCTTTTTTGCGCAGTGCGTTGAAGACAGGGCGGTTGGCTTGGTTTTCGAGAATCCATTCCCGGGCGAATTCGCCGTTCTGGATCTCTTCCAGGATGTATTTCATCTCTTCTTTTGTCTCATCGGTGATGAGACGCGGACCACGGGTCAGGTCGCCGTATTCGGCGGTGTCGGAGATGCTGTAGCGCATGCCCGAAAGTCCGTTTTCGTGAATCAAATCGACGATTAGTTTGATTTCATGAACGCATTCAAAATACGCCATTTCCGGCTGATAACCCGCTTCGACCAGGGTTTCAAAACTCGCCTTGATCAACGCCGTGAGGCCGCCGCAGAGAACGACCTGCTCGCCGAAGAGATCCGTCTCGGTTTCTTCGAGGAACGTGGTTTCGATCACACCCGCGCGCCCCGCGCCGATGCCGCTCGCGTACGCCAGCGCGTTCTCTTTCGCTTTGCCGGTCGCGTCTTGGTGAACCGCGATCAGGGCGGGCACGCCACCGCCATCAACATAGACACGGCGGACCAGATGCCCCGGTCCCTTTGGCGCGCACATGATGACGTCCACATCGGATGGAGGGATGATCTGACCGTAATGGATGTTGAATCCATGCGCGAACAACAGCGTTTTTCCTTCTCCCATTTCGCTTTCCAGTTCGCTGTTATAGACGATGGGCTGGAGCTGATCCGGAACAGTGATCGTCAGGATATCGCCCTGTTTGGCGGCTTCGTTGGCCGTCAGGACATCAAATCCATCGGCTTTGGCCTTTTCGTAATTCGGACCGGGCACTTCGGCCACGACGACTTTGATCCCACTGTCTCTAAGGTTTTGTGAATGCGCATGCCCCTGGCTGCCGTAGCCGATGATCGCCACGGTTTTGTCTTTCAATAAATCCAGGTTGGCGTCCTTGTCATAATACATTTTTACCATATTCGTTCTCCTTTACACACATATTATGGTTTATATGACTCATTAGAAAGTTGAGTATTGTTTGAGAATCTCTTATTCATTTTTTCCCCATTAACAATTGTGGGAAATCAGAGGGGTGTTGATTGTCAAACCATTTTGACTTGGTTTGGAATTCTACAAGGGCAAAGACGGCGATCATACGAACATTTACACAGGTATTTACCCTTGGTTCCCGGCCTGATTTATTTGTTAAGCGCTAACTCAAATAAGCGCAATTACTCGTTACACGACGGTTTTCAAAACAGTGGAATTCTCCGCCAAGCCGCGCGCCATCGCGACGCGTCCACCCCGCGCTACTTCAATGATACCGTAAGGATCCAATAACTCTAAGAGTCCTGACAGTTTTCCTTCGCTTCCAGTCGCTTCGACAATCATCGATTCGGGGCCGACATTGGCGATTTTCGCGCCGAACAGATTGGCGATTTGCGCGATTTCCGTCCGTTCTTTCTTTTTGGCTTTCACTTTGCAGAGCGCTAATTCACGGCTGACGATTTCGCGGTCTTCCATGGAAAAATCATGGACTTCATGAATGTCGATCAACTTTCCTAATTGTTTACGAACTTGATCCATGATTTTATCATCTCCCGTCGTCACGATCGTCATCCGGGATTGTTTCGGATTATTGGTTTCCGCGACGGATAGGCTCTCGATGTTGAATCCCCGCGCGGAAAACAATCCGGCCACCCGCGCCAGCACTCCAGAACGGTTTTCGACTAGTAAATAAAAGATATGTCTCATGATGGTTTCCTCGCTTTTTTTAGGCCATGCCTTCCAGGATATGACTCAGTGACGCGCCCGCCGGCACCATAGGATAAACATTCTCTTCCCGCGCGACCCAGACATCGAGAATCGACACTTTCGTTTGAGAAAGGCATTCCCGGATGGCGTCATCCAATTCACTTTTTTTCTTCACCCGGCGTCCCCAGGCGCCATAGGCCGCCGCCAGTTGTTCGAAGTCGGGTAGATATTCCGCATTCATCCAAGCGCCGGGATTGGTGTCTTTCCGTGCAACGCCGGGCGCGGGACGGCTCAGTTCGGTCGCGGAGTAATTCTTACCATAGAACAGGTCTTGCCACTGCCGCACCATGCCCAGCCAGCCATTGTTCATGATAATGATTTTGACCGGAAGGTTGTTATAGATGGCGGTCGCCAGTTCCTGAATATTCATCTGGATGGAACCATCCCCCGCTATGTCGATGACTTGGCGTTTTGGGAACGCCCGCTGGGCGCCCAGGGCTGCGGGGAATCCATACCCCATCGTTCCAAGGCCGCCGGACGTAAGCCAGGAGCGGGGTTGGGTGAATGTACAGCGCTGCGCCGCCCACATCTGATGCTGCCCCACCTCACTGGCGATGATCGCGTCATCATCCGAAAATTCGTCGATTTTATGGATTAAATATTGGGGTGTGATCAGTTCGGGATCATCAGACTCAGGGATGGTTAAAGGATATTGTTTTTTCCATCCCTCCACTTTTTCGAGCCATTCTTTTGTATCGCACCGTTTCACCAATTTATTTAGATCCTGGAGGATATGTTTCGCGTCTCCAATCAGGTCCACATCCACCAATACATTTTTACTAATGGAAGATGGATCGATATCCATGTGGATGATCTTGGCGTGAGGCGCGAATTCTTCGAGTTTCCCAGTGACCCGATCATCGAACCGCGATCCCACGGCGATCAGGCAATCGCAATCCTGGACAGCCTTATTCGCATAAACCGTTCCGTGCATACCCAGCATGAGAAGAGAAAGGGGATGCGTTTCCGGAAAGGCGCCGAGTCCCATCAAGGTTGTGGTGACGGGAATCTGGGCCTTGGTGGCGAAGGTGTATAGTTCCTTGCTCGCGTCCGCATTAATTACGCCGCCCCCGGCGTAGATCAAGGGCCGTTTGGAGGATTGGATGATCTTCCAGGCTTTTTTGATATTCTCTTCGGGCGCGTCCATGATGATGGTATAGCCGGGGAGATCCGGTTCTGTTGGATACACGTAATTCTCAAGCGTAGTTTTTTGTATATCTTTCGGCAGATCGATCACCACTGGGCCGGGACGGCCGGTGCGAGCAAGATGGAACGCGTTTTTCATCAAGATGGGGAGTTCTTCGATTCCCTGTACTAAATAGTTATGTTTGGTCACGGGTCTGGTAATGCCCACAACGTCGGCTTCCTGAAACGCGTCGTTGCCGATCAACGGGGTGGCGACTTGACCGGAAATCATGACCAGGGGGATTGAATCCATCATCGCATCGGCGAGTCCGGTGACCGTGTTGGTCGCGCCGGGGCCGGAGGTGACTAAACAGCAGCCGACCTTGCCCGTGGATCGGGCGTATCCTTCCGCCATGTGCATGGCGCCTTGTTCGTGGCGCGTCAGAATGAATTCGAATTTATCCGTCTGGTTGACTAGATCGAACACGTCGATAATCGCGCCGCCAGGGAAGCCGAAGATGACCTCCACTCCTTCTTTCTCCAGCGCGTCGATCACAATTTGCGCGCCTGTCATGCTGACCGGTTTCGCGGACTGTGGGGATTTTTTTGTCCGTGTTTTTCGTTTGGTTGGGCTTTTCGCTGCCATTTTTGTTCCTCCATTTCTCTTCTCATACTCAGTTTTTTATAATTTAAATTTCATTCATTGCTTTTTGGTTGAAAAATTAAGATTTCTTGTTTTTCAACGAGTGTCCGGTTTTCACGAATCAACCGCCAACCCGCCGATTTCATGGATTCTAGTACGTCTTTGTATAGGTATCGCTCGGATCTATCTTCATTCAATATTTTTTTCCAGATCACGATGATGGCGGAGCCGCCTGGTTTTAAAAGAGGTTTCATGTCTCTGTAATACTGCGCTGGATCATCAAGGTGGTGGTGTACATTGCAAAAGAAGAGGAGATCCACACTTTGCGGCGCCAGCATGGGACGGTCCGGCGCCGCGTAGACGGTCACTATATTGTTGAGTCCCTCTTCTTTGGCTTTCTTCTGCGCGTATTCCAACAGCCCTTCGTTGATATCGCAGCAGTATACAATGCCGGATGGCCCAACATGTTTTGCGAAGGGGCGGGTAAAATAACCAGTGCCACCTCCAATATCAGCAATCCGGTCTCCCTCTTTCACACTCATGTAGGCGATGATGTCTTCGACTTTCTGCCATTCGGCCCGTTCGGGATCTTCGTATTCATGCGCGAGTATCTTGGCTTGGATTTCTTTTGGAAGGTCCTCGAAATCTTTGTTCCGACCTGTAGAAGTCAGCGCTGGAATGATTAATAGGACTGCCAAACACCATAACAAACCTTTGTTTCGATACCGGCTATGCATCGTTTATCCCTTTCTGGATATAGCTGGGATGTTCTTCTCCCGCCGATCTGAATTTTTGTAAATAGAGTTTTTAATAACTTCCGTTTCTGTTCTCTTTGTCGTTATGGGCTATAGATTTTCAGTTCAGAAAAAAAATATAGGCATGAAAAAAGCCGTGAGCGGTTTGGGTTCGCCCACGGCCTTAAGGAGTTTCTTGCTGGGTGTTAGCCGCGTCTCCTTAAAGCAGCAGGCGTACGAACGCCGACGAGTACGACGACGTCAATAAGAACGGCCAGCTGAATCAAAGAAATACGGCTCACGGTTTTTTCCTTTTATTAACTGCTATCGAACTGAAAATCTAAATAATTCGAGTAGTTTATTCCTTGTGTGCCGCAATGTCAAGAGGGAACGGGTTAGTTTTTTGTGAGGGGAGAAAAAACATCTGAATCTTGTGCGCTGGGATTTAGTTTTCCATCGCGTTCAATTTACGGATAGCGCGGTTCATCGCCCGTTTGACGTTGCCCAGCGCGGCGGGGCGCATCTGATCGGTCAACGGTTTCACTTCGATTGTAACGATCGGAGGTTCTTGGGGATCCAGGTAACCGGCTTCCCGCAGCGCTTTCAAATATCGCACGAGATCCAATTCGGAATTCTCGCCGTTATCGATACCGAAGGGGGGATGATTGTCGCCATAATATGGATCTTCACTGTTCTTCATCACACAATTCCCAACATGCGCATGAAGGAGCAAAGGCGCCGCCGTGGAAATCGCGTGTTCCGGCGTCTCGTTCAAGAGGGGGAGATGAGAAAGATCCAGCATAAGACCGAACCGGGGATAATCCCGCCGGACTTTCGCCGCCATCTCCACCGCTTCAAGCGTGGGGCCGATCAGACAATTCTTCCCGAACGGTACCCGGTCAAAGGTTTCCACGACGACATTCATTTCTGGATTCAATTCATGGGCGCGGGCGCAGATTTTTCGAAGTGAATCGATGAACAGTTTAGTTTCTTCCTCCCGGTGTTCTTCGCCGGGATCGACGCCGGATATCGTCGCGAAACCAACCACGTTCATTTCGACCGCTTCTTCGAGGCAGTCCATAATTTTATTCACGGCCGTTCTCCGTGTATCGGCGTCACGTGAATGCAGATTCAATCCGCCGCCAAGAACGATCGGCTGTGAACCGTAGGCCAGATCCATCCCCGCGATTTTGGCGCGAAACGCGGCTTCTTTACGTACGGATTCATCCTCGATGTGGGTGACTTCGATCACGTCCCAGAATTCATCCGCCACAAGTTCATCAATGCTTTCCAAAGTCGGTCCGCCTCCGGTCATGACCGAAGGATACGCCATGAAATGAACAATCCCGACTCGCATCGCCTGACGCAGATCCAACACCATGAGAAGATACCTCCCATTATTATCCTTTTCATAAAGTTCACATTATATATAGGTTGTAAATCCTTTTTTGCAAGTGGAGGCGAAGGCGGGTGTCATTTGTTTTCCAGAAAAATCATTGTTTCGTTCGAGAAAATAAGAAATGAATCGCTGGATTTCCTTAGGCTTGCGCCGAAACGGACCGGATTCAGCTTGACAGCTGAAACTTTCGATAGAGAATGTCCAATAAGGCGCGGCCGGGATCGTTCCCTATCGAATCGATCGATAATCTGCGGTTCGAACCCAAATCCGTGCAGGTGGTCTGTAGAATTCACGCGCTGGCAAGATGGCGTCCCCAGGACAAACCGTACGCCAGCGCTCGATCTATACGATAGAGATGCGATTCGATTTGTTTGAAAATGAGTTTCATTGTTCCCTGCCACAACTCATTTTCATTTGCCGGTTGTGATCTCGATTATAATAGTTTCAGTGTTCTGCGGATTGACCGATTCGTCATAATGAAGGCTAAGGACCGTTCATGGATTCAAGTATATCTGCATTGTCGAGTGAATTCTCTTCCAGTTCGGAAATCACTCTCTCCTCCCTATATCAGCCGATCGAGGAGGCATTGACCCAGACGAAAGATCTCTACCGGGAGATGATTCTCAACTCGGCGGAGCGCAACTATTTGCACAATCTCATCCGTGGCGATGGGGAGTCTTTTGAACCCGGTGTTTTTAATGTGGATGCAGCGGATGCGATCGCGGATCATCTGCTGCAAAGCCAAGGGAAATGGATCCGCGCCGCGCTGGCGCTTCACGCGGTCAATATCAATCAACCGCCGGATGAACCGGCGCGTCAATTGGCGGTAGCCGTCGAGTTGATCCATTTGGCGACATTAGTGCATGACGATATCATTGATGAAGCGCCCATGCGGCGGGGTCAAACCTCGGTCTCTTTCGGCTGGGGGAACTCGGTCGCTGTTCTTTTTGGGGATTTTTTATTATCAAGAGCGTTCAAATTGCTATTGGCCTGTGAATCGGCGTCCGCTCAGACACTGATGATGCGGGCGACCGGGCAAGTGTGTATGGGGGAAATCAAGCAGTTGCGGCCTGTCGATCGAAGCGAATACACCGAGGACGATTACCTGGAAACCATCGAAAACAAGACCGCCTCGTTAATGGCAGCCGCCACCGCCGCCGGGGGGTGTCTAGGAGAGTTGAGTGAGGAGTTGGTTGAGTATCTCCACGGGTACGGTCATGCGCTGGGTATGGTATTTCAAATCACGGATGATCTCTTGGATTACACCTCTTCAGTGAATGTGATGGGCAAAGAGAGGGGAGGGGATTTGCGGAATGGGAAAGTGACTCTGCCCCTGATTCATCTTTTAAAACATCGACCTGCTGCCCATTCGATAATAAACAATGATGAACCGGCGGAAGAAAAAACGCGTGTGCTGCTCACTATGATGAACGATATGGGTTCAATTGAGTACGCGTACGACGCTGGCCGCCGGTACGGCGGGAAAGCCAAGGAGTATCTGCGCGCGATCGAGCGGGTGTTGGGCGCGTCAGCCAGCCTTCGTTCGCTCTACGATCTCGTCGATTTTGTTCTCGCCCGGAAACGATAAAATCCATTTGTTCTATTTGAAATTTTAAATGATTGAAGGTGGAAAACGGAAGGATCAATCGGATGAAGATCCTCATTTCAGTATCCTTCTGCCTCAATAACTGAGTTGTTGCAAACAATGAAAGTGACAAAAAACCAGTATCCTTCCATTTTGCGCCTCTTCGCGGTTGCGATGGTGTGTCTGACGTTGATCGGCGCGTTTTTCGCGGGACTGTTTCCCATCCGCAACGGCGATGATCCGTGGCGGCATCTCAAAACGGGTGAGTTTTTGTGGAACTGGTTCAGCCAGCATGGATTTACTTTCCCGGAATTCGATGTGTTTACCAGCGCCGGCGCTGGAACGCCTTGGATCAATCACGAATGGTTGTCGCAGATCCTTTTTTATGGCGCCTACCGGATGGGTGGTCTGCAGGGCGTGATTGTATTTAAATCACTGATTCTCACCGTGACAATCGGTCTTCTGATCGCGTATATGTACCGCAATGGAGTGGGATGGAAGACCGCGTGTCTCGGTTCGCTGATCGCTCTTCTGGCTTCGCAGGGATCAATCACTCTTCGCCCAGCCATATTCACGTATCTTTTTATTGTTATTTTTCTGCATATCATCCTTTCGCTGCAGTTGGATGAATATTTTAAAACCGCCTTCGTGGGGGCGATTTTCGCGGAGATCCTATGGGTGAATCTCCACGGCGGCGCGATCATCGGCATTCTGCTGATCTTCTTCTGGTGGTTGAGTGAATTGTGGTTTTGCCTGGTTACCTGGTTGAAAGAGAATCCCACCGCTCCTTCCTTCCGCCGCTTGGGAACCGGCTCGATTGTTTTGGGGGCGGTTTTTCTGGCTTCGTTTATCAATCCATTTACCTATCAGATTCACTGGCTCTCCTCAACCGTGATGAATGACTGGTGGCTGCTGCGCAACCTGGGAGATCTCCAACCGCCGAACATGCACTATACGAACGCCTTCGAATGCATCATCCTGGGGATCTTTATCCTGCCGATGATGCGCGCCGGTTCGATTTGGATTTACGAAGGGCTGGCGATTGTGTTTTTCGGACATTTGGCGCTCAATTTTGAATACTTTATACCCTTGTTCGCGTTGGTCGCCACGCCTCCCTTGATGGCGGCTCTTTCAGAAGAACGGAATGCGATGATTCCCTTCAAACTGGACCGGGGGATCCAGCCGGGATTTTGGGGAACGCTTTGTCATTGGGTGAAGATGGGGTTGAAATTTCACCTGGACATAATGGTTGTGTTCCTTGTGGTCGCCTATGTGTTTGGTATGAGACCGGGGAAAATCTGGCATTTGAATTACCAGGATTTTTCCTATTTCCGCTATAGCGGATATAAATCAAACATGATTCCGGAAGAGGCCGCGGATTTTCTAGCCGAACAATTCAGCGGCCGTACTTTTTCTGGACCGATGTTCTGTGGCCCCACACTGAATCGTCACCGGTATGATGATTTTTCAGGATATTTGACTTGGCGATTCTCACCGGAAACACTAAAACTTTTCACCGATGGCCGTTATGAATTGTGGGGGAGCCAATACGTGAAAGAGGAGAAGGGAGTCTTCGACGCGAGGACGATTCCATTGGGCGCCTATAACGCGAAAGGTCATTGGCTCGAATTCCGGGGCGAACGGGAACGGGAGGATATTCTCCCTTGGATCATTGAAGGCGCTTATCCAGAGTTGGAGAGATGGTACGCAAGCAAGAAGCCGTATTGGGAATACGTTCTCGACAAGTATGAGGCGGATTTGATTTTCACATACGAAGGCTGCCCGATCGACCGGCTTTTACGGCAGGAATTCCGGGGGTGGTTTTCGATTTACGAAAAGAAGGGCGAGTATGTTATTTATCTGCGGGATACGCCCGGCAATATGGAGATCATCCGTGAATCCGCCTTAATCCATCGAGATCGGATTCCTGCCGTTGACAGCCCTGAAACACAACCGGATAACGGGCGAACCAAAGAAGTTAGTACTGAGATTCTCTGGGATACATGGGGAATTCCTCATATCTTCGCGCGGAACAATGAAGAATTGTTCTATGCGTTTGGATACGCGCAGATGCGGAGTCACGCGGATTTAATTCTCCGGCTGTATGGCCGGGCGCGCGGCCGGGCGGCGGAGTACTGGGGGGAGGACTATCTGAATAGCGATAAATGGATTCGAATCACCGGCGTTCCTTCCCGCGCGCAGGATTGGTATAAAGCGCAGAAACCTGAATTCAAACGCTGCTTGGACGCGTTCGCGGCTGGAATCAACGCTTACGCGGCAGGCCATTTGGACCAAATCGATGACAGCGTGGAGATCGTGCTTCCCATTGAACCGACGGATATTCTGGCTCACATCCAGCAAGCGATCCATTTCACGTTTGTAACCAACGCGAATATTATATCCAATGTGGCACGGTCGAAAAACATGGAACCCGCCGGATCGAACACATGGGCGATTTCCCAAAGATTGTCGGCCAGTGGGCACGCGATGCTTCTGGCGAATCCTCATCTTCCCTGGTCCGATCTTTTTACTTGGTATGAATCTCATCTGATTTCTCCTGATATCAACGCCTATGGCGCGGCGCTGGTGGGGACGCCGTTTTTAGGGATCGCTTTCAATGAGTATTTAGGCTGGTCGCATACCATCAACACGCATGACGGTGCCGATCTCTATGGGCTTGTTCTCGTAGGTAATGGGTATCGATGGGACGGCGGTACCCGCCCATTAGTGAATAAAGAGCATCTTTTGAAAGTCAAGCAAAAAGATGGAACGTTTCGTGAGGAGACCTTCACAGTACGCAGTTCCATTCATGGTCCCATCATCGCCATGAAAGACCGGCATGCGATCGCTTTGCGGGTTGTTGGTTTGGATCGCCCTCACCTGACGGAACAGTATTGGGCGATGGCGCGCGCCCAAAACCTCGATCAGTTCCAAACCGCGTTGAAAATGATGCAAATGCCAATGTTTACCGTGATGTACGCCGACCGGGATGGGCGCATCATGCACTTGTTCGGTGGATTGACCCCCGTCCGGACAATCGGGGATTGGAATTGGGATGATGTGGCGCCAGGGAGTACTTCCGAAACCTTATGGACAAAATATCATTCCTACACGGAATTACCCCGCGCGATTGATCCACAGAGCGGCTGGCTGCAAAACGCGAACGACCCTCCCTGGACGACGACCTTTCCACTCGTTTTGAATCCGACCGATTTTCCATCTTATATGGCGCCTCGTGGGATGAGTCTGCGGGCGCAGCGGTCCGCGAAACTGTTGGATGAAGATCAATCGATTACGTTTCGAGAAGCGCTGGAATACAAACATTCGACCCGGATGGAATTGGCGGACCGGATTCTTGATGAATTGACCGCGGCGGCGCGGCAGAGCGATGACACGCTGGCGCAGGAGGCGGCGGATGTACTCGAAGCCTGGGACCGGACCGCCGATACGGACAGCCGGGGTGGCGTTCTGTTTAAAGCCTTCTATCACGAATGGCGGAAACAGGATCATTTATTCGCGGAATCCTGGATAGAAAGCAAACCTCGTGTGACACCCAGCGGTTTGGCGGACAAAGACAGCGCAGTGGAGGCGTTGATTGCCGCCGCGAAGGAAGTAAAACGCCGCTATGGAGCGCTGGATGTGCCCTGGGGAGAGGTTCACCGCCTGCGCCGGGATGACGTCGATCTACCTGCGAACGGGGGGAGCGGTTCATTGGGGATTTTCCGCGTGACAGGATACCGGGAAGCGGCCGATGGATGTTTCGTAGCGGCGAGTGGAGATTCCTACGTCGCGCTTACGGAATTCGACAATCCCGTCCGCGCAAAAGCGCTGACCGTCTATGGAAACGCCTCCCAACCCGGCTCACCTCATAGAATCGACCAGATGGAACTCTTCTCCAAGAAACAACTGCGCGATGTCTGGCTGACGCGGGAAGAGATCGAGGCGCATCTGGAAAAAAAGGAGATAATGTACTAAGGGGAGGGGAAAGTGGTTCTCTTTTCTAGAGGAACATATACCGAAATCCCTAATCTTTTATAAATTAAGCGCTTTCAATGCAGCTTCGGCGTCATAAGAAATAATACGCAGTAAAGCCTGGGCCGGACCTTGCGGAACTCGTTGCCCCTGCTCCCATTGCCTGAGTGTGGATAGAGGAATAGAAAAAGATTCGGAAAACTCTTTTTGTGTCATTTTCATTCGTTTGCGAATTTCAGCTACGTTTATAGTAGAATATTTCTTTACTCGAGCGCCTGTTTTCTCACCTTTTTTCCAGGCGAGGGCTTCTTCGGCTCCTTTTTTAATGGAATCAAAATATTCACTCATCTTTTTTCACCTTTAAGGAGAGCGGCAATTTTTGCAAGCTCATTTCTCTCAGCCTTTGTCAGGTTTTCTTTCTCTGATTTTTCAAAAATATCAACCAAATGTATCTGCCCATCATGTGCTATAAAGAGATGAATAACACGCAGACCACAGCTTTTTCCTTTTCCTTTTACCCCAGCATAGCGGAATTTACGAAAACCACCTGTCCCGCGCATTATTTCACCGATCTTTGGATTCGCTGCTACTATATCGGCTATTTCTTCTATTTGATCTTGCGTCAGTAGATTTTCGGCTTTCTTCAAATAATATGAGTGCTCAACAACAGTAAACCATCTATTTTTCATTATTAATTATACCTCAATGGAGTAGTTAAGCGCAAGAGAAATAATAATTCAATAAGGCGCAATTTTTGAGAATATGGATTGATGGGGGAACAAGTGGCGCCGTTCCACAAGCCGCAGAACTTGAATCTTTGATATTATCTGTAAACCCAACGTTATCGCTCCATCGAGTAGCGTCGACTATCAGATTTTAGGATCGTACATCCATTCAGATGCCTTGAGCGATGCGATTTAAATCCTATGTCCTTTCCTCCTGTCTTCCTTGTCTCATTTCTCATTAAGAAATGAGACATATCCTCCTTGAAATCCTTTACACTTTTCAGTTAGAAGGTTTAATTGATGTATATAAATGTAATTAATTGTATTTAAATGTAAATATTATATTTAATGAGTATATTTTTATGACTTAATTCAATTATGTTTATAAATTTCTCCATAAATTCTGAAATCCCTAAAAATAGAACCTGCTGAAATTATCCAATTCCTTCATTTCATTAAAGATAGGGAATATTATCCAATTCCTTTTCCATTCTTGGCTTATATATTGCTTTTATTTGTCATATATGTAAAACATTTGTTTTGTGTGATGTGTTTCTATGAATCTGTTGATCCGAAGAGATTTCCTATCATCCATTGCGGCCTCCGCGGCGGTTATGAGTATGTCTCCGCAATCTATTCTTGCGGCTTCGTTTAGACGAGGAAGGAGTGTCACGTTGAACGAACTGAGCCTAACGCATTTTCAAGATAGTTTGAATACGAAGTTCCGTCTTCACTTGGAAGATTCATCTTTTTGTGAATTGGATTTAGTTGAGGTGAAAGAACAGGAAGTGAAGTGTGGTTTTTCACAGGGATCAGAGGTATATGAGTGCTTTTCCCTCTTGTTCCAAGGTTCCAACGAACCGGTTTTGGAGCAGAACACATACACAATCGATCATGCGGATTTAGGAACGTTCATCCTCTTTCTCGTTCCGGTCATATCCATTAATGGGGGCGTTCAGTATGAGGCTGTTTTCACTCGTCCCTGCATTCATTAGTGAAATCATTTGAAATGAGAAAGGAAAAAGAAAATGTCCGCAAATCCCTTTATTGGTCAAATCATCATGTTTGGCGGTAATTTCGCTCCTCGAGACTGGGCGCTTTGTAATGGGCAGCTGCTGTCGATCGCATCGAATACGGCCTTGTTTTCTATTCTTGGCACTACATTCGGCGGTGACGGCCGAACTACGTTCGCTTTGCCGGATCTGCGCGGCCGGGTTCCGGTTCATTCAGGTAGTAGTACGGGGCCCGGATTATCCCCCAGGCCTCTCGGTCAAAAAGCGGGATCTGAAACGGTAACACTGACAGCCGATCAAATCCCTCCTCATTCGCATCAATTAAGAGCCAATTCAGGTCGGGCCGATTCCACAGATCCTTCGAACGCCACAATCGCGAAGGCGAATGAGGATACCTATAACAGTGGTAATTCGGATGTCATGATGAAAGGGAATACAGCGAACACTGGAGGCGGTCAAGCGCATAACAACATGCAGCCTTATCAGTGTGTTAATTTCATCATCGCGCTGGTGGGAGTCTATCCCTCTCGGTCTTAATTATTTAAGAAATACAAATAACTGAAAATTTGGAAAATTTGAAAGGAATAGAAAAATGGATCCTTTTATTGCTGAAATCGTAATGTTTGGTGGCAATTTCGCTCCTCGTGGCTGGGCGTTTTGCGATGGGCAGTTATTACCGATCGCTCAAAATACAGCGTTGTTTTCACTCATCGGAACCTTCTATGGAGGGGATGGCCGGACGACGTTCGCTCTGCCGGATTTGCGGGGCCGCGTTCCGGTTCATCCGGGGCATGGTCCTGGTTTGACTTCGAGAACTCTTGGTGAAAGAGGCGGGACAGAAACAGAAACACTCACCGCCAATCAAATCCCTCCTCATTCGCATTTGTTACGGGCCAATTCCGGCCGGGCGGATTCCACAGATCCTTCGAACGCGACAATTGCGAAAGCGAATGAGGACACTTATAACGAGAACAACACGGATGTGAATATGAAGGGTGACACAGCGAACGCGGGAGGCGGTCAGGCGCACAATAACATGCAACCTTACCTATGCGTCAACTTCATCATTGCGTTGCAGGGAGTTTTCCCCTCTAGAAGTTAACTCTTCACTGAAAGTCATTGAGAAAGATTTTGCTTTAAACCTATTAAGGAAGGTCAAGGACAATGAAAAATAGTAATCGATTGAGACATATTTTGAGACATGTTTCGACTCAACTGGTTAGACAATTTAATAAAATCGGCGGATTCCTTTTGGCTTCGATTCTTTTATTCTCCGGAAGTCTTACTTGGGGAAACGAGATTCAGGTCAATTCGACGCTGACGGATGATCAGGAACATCCCGCTGTGGCGATCGATGCGGATGGGAATTTCGTAGTCGTGTGGCATAGTAATAACAACAGTGGTCCCGATACAGATGAAAATGGTGTCTTTGGACGGCGGTATGATCGTTTGGGCAATCCATATGGTCCGGAATTCCTGGTGAATACCATCACGGCTGACGATCAGCAAAACGCGGAAGTGGCGATCAACCAATCCAACGGTGATTTTGTCGTTGTTTGGGAGAGCAAATCGGCTGGTACCAGCTATGATATTTACGCGCAGCGTTACAATTCCAGCGGAGTTCCGCAATTTTCGCCTCCCATTCTCGTTAACTCAATCACGGCTGATTTTCAACGATATCCCGTCGTCGCGGTTGCCAATTCGGGTGATTTTGTCGTCGCCTGGCAAGGGGATTATTCCACAAATGGATACGATATCTTTTTCCGCCGTTTTAACTCCGCGGGAATTCCTCTTTTAACAGGCGGCTCTACAAATGATGTGAACGTGACCAATGCGCCGGGAGAACAGCAGGATCCCCAGATCGCGATGAGCGCGAGTGGTGGTTTTGTTATTGTCTGGGAAGATACATCGGGTACGGATGATATCTATTTTAGACGTTTCAATCCTGTTGGAGTCCCATTGGGGCCTACCCCCATCTATCGTGAACGCAACGATTCCAAATAATCAACGTGATCCCCAGATCGCGATCAATACCAGTGGCGCGTTTGTTGTTGTTTGGGAAAGCGATGTCAGCGGTACTGGAGATTACAAACCGATTGCGCGCCGATTTAATTCTGGGGGTGTCGCCAATGGTGGAGAGATCGATGTTTTAGCTTCCACTGGTATCCTCGTTGGAAACAATCCCGTGATTATCTTGAATCCATCCGGCGGTGAATTTTTGGTGGCTTGGGAAAGTCCGGATTCGAGTAACGATGGGATTTATTCCCGTATCTTTGATAGCAGCGGCTCTCCGGTGACTGGCGCTGTTCTCGTGAATGAAACGGAAACAAATGATCAAAGCAATCCTGCATCCGCCATCGGCTCGAATGGTGATATTGTCCTTGCTTGGGATGGAGCGCAGACTGGTGACGTGGACGTCTACGCTTTTTCACAAGAGTTTTATGATTTTGGGGACGCCCCATATGATGGCGGCGCCTATCAATATCCAACGCTTTTAGCGAATAATGGAGCGCGTCACCTTCTCAATAGCGCCGCTGTGTATCTCGGCTTAAGTGTGGATTCAGAATCCGATGGAAATCCTTCTGTCGGCGCCGTTCTGGATGACGCATCGGTTGGAAACCTGGTTCTCGGCAGTCCTGTGGGCAATGATGATGAAGATGGAGTAACGTTCACATCACCTCTCTATCTGGGACTTCCGGCGCCGGTTGATGTGATTGCGAGCGCAAATTGTATATTATTCGTATGGATTGACTTCAACGCGGATGGCGATTGGAAGGATGCAGGAGAGAATCTGTATCCCGCAGGGATTGCCCTTACCACCGGAAGTAACGCGCTGAATCTGTCGATTCCACCATCAGCTACAACTGGACCAACTTATGCGCGGTTCCGGTGCACAACACAAGCTGTTGTTTTATCGGATGAGGGATTGGCGCCGGATGGTGAGGTCGAAGATTACCGGGTGGAAATCGTTCCCGTTCCAAAAGAATATATGGTGAACGGCGACGGCTCCGGCGGTGGAAGTGGAAAATATTGGCCCGGTGTCAGCGGGTATTTTGACGCCCGGTTTCTACCGGCGTCGATAGCCGGTAATAGTGATACCTATCCGGCTTGGTGCGCGGATGAAGATACCTTCATCAAACTGGCTTATTGGTATAACGATGTGGATGCGTTTTCTTCGCTTGACTTCTCCAATAGCTGCGCGCCCTTAGTGAACGTCGGAAATCCCGCGAATCTGCCATTGGTCAATTATTTATTAGCTGTCTATCGTTCAAATACTGTTTTTGATAATATCTCCTATATTGACGCAGGTGGAAATCTGCAAATCGGTATCGCCACGAATAATGAGATCCAAGCGGTCATCTGGCGGTTGCTTTTCAATGGCGTCCCGTCACTGGGTGTATTGCCTCCATCTTCCGATCCAAATCTCGTTAGTGGAGGAGGGATTTATTGGAACGAAGGGATTGCTGACGCAATTTATGATTTCGTCATCACGACTGGTCCTATTGTTTCTATACCGTACAATATAGATCCGAATCTTCCTATCGTCGTCATTATCGATACACGCGATCAAGTGAATTTACTGGAAATCCCCTATTGGTTATACCGAATTCTCGTCGATTGGGGAATTGTGACTGTATGTATAACTCCTCCTTAAACCATATCCGTAATAGTTAACTATCCGGGGGGAACTCGCCTCTTCCCCCCGGATTTTTTTTTTGAATTATATTTTTGAATTATTTAATCGTGGAAGCGTCATTCCCCAGTTTCATAATGTTGATCCAAAGAACGGTGATATCCGCGGGGAAAATGCCGGGGATGCGGGCGGCCTGGCCGATTGTAGCGGGTTGGACGCGTTTGAATTTTTCCCGCGCTTCGTTTCGTAATCCCGTCATGCTGTCATAACTGATCTCCGGTGGGATAGATCGCCGATCCGCTTTTTTGTCTTCTTCGATCTGTTTCCGTTGGCGTTCGATGTAACCGTGATATTTGGTTTCGATCTCCAACTGTTCAAGAACGCGGGGATGACTGTCTGCAATATTCACATCAAAACGATTCAAGTATTCGGCTTTCATGTGGGTTCGGCGCAGGATATGCAGCAGAGGCGTGGGGTGAGAGATTTCACCGAGTTGGAGTTCGTTGAAGAGAGTCCGTATCGATTCACCAGGCGTGATGACGCGCCGCGTTAATTCCTCACGCAAGGTTTCGACCTCACGCTTCCATGCGATGATTTCTTCGTTCCATTCTTTGGGGATCAAACCAAGTCGGTATCCATATTCCATCAGACGGAAATCCGCGTTGTCCTGCCGCAGGAGTAGGCGGTATTCAGCGGAGGACGTGAACAGGCGGTAGGGTTCTTCAACGCCTTTGGTGACGAGATCGTCGATCAACACACCGATATAGGCTTCCTCGCGCCCTAGTATGAACGGTTCTTCATCACGCAGTTTCAATGCGGCGTTGATTCCCGCCATCAATCCCTGCGCGGCGGCTTCTTCGTAGCCGGATGTGCCGTTGATCTGACCCGCCATGTATAGACCGCGTATGCGCTTGCTTTCCAGCCAGGGATACAGGTCTTGGGGATTGGAGAAGTAATACTCCACCGCGTAACCTGGTTTGACGATCCGGGCGTTTTCCAAGCCGGGGATGGTATGAATGTATTCCCGCTGAACCTCTTTGGGAAGGCTTGTGGATATTCCGTTGGGATAGACTAAGTTGGAATGAATCCCTAAAGGTTCGAGAAACACCTGATGGGAGGTTTTATCTGGAAACCGGTGGATTTTATCTTCAATCGAGGGGCAGTACCGGGGGCCAACGCCGACGATTTTCCCCGTATATAAAGGTGATTGATCGAGATTGCGGAAAATCGCCTCGCTCGTTCGTTCGTTCGTTCGTGTGATGTGACAGGCGATTTGATTTTCGACGTTTACTTCAGGATGGAACGAGAAGGGCAGGG
>CAXXSM010000022.1:0-163784 GCA_963663405.2 bacterium
TATGGATACTATTCATGGCTTTAAGTCTAAAGGCGGCTGAGTATTACGTCTCTCCCGGCGGAGACGGCGCCAATCCAGGAACGAAGAATCAACCATTCAGAACCTTGCGGCAAGCGAGAGACGCGGTTCGAACCACGCTTGCAAAAGAACTCTGTCCAATCACGGTCTATCTGCGTGAGGGCCATTATTTTCTTTCCGAAATATTAACTTTCACCCCAAACGATTCTGGAACAGACGAATCGCCTGTGATCTATACCGCGTATAAAGATGAAATTCCAATCATCAGTGGAGCCGTGTAGAATTAAATTTAAAATGGGAACCTTTCAGAGACGGTATTTTTAAGGCCAACGTTGCGAAAGTTGATTTGGTAATCGATCAACTCTTCGTGAATGGGAGACGCCAGCGTATGGCTCGCTTTCCCAATTTCGATCTCCTAGCCAAATTCTTCGGCGGAACATCCGGAACCGCTATCGCCCCGGAACGAGTGAAAACTTGGTCTCATCCCGAAGGCGGGTATATGCACGCGCTCCATCAAGCGATGTGGGGTAGCAAACACTATCGGATTATAAAAGCCAGTCCGGATGGAGAACTAACGTTCCAAGGCGGCTGGCAGGAAAACCGAGGCGGTGGATTCGATCCCTTTTTCCGGGGTGGATACCACCAAGAATATCTCTTTGTCGAAAACATCTTCGAAGAACTGGACGCTCCGGGAGAATGGTATTTCGACTGGGAAAATAAAACACTGTACATAATACCAGAGGCGGATATTGATCTTTCAAAAGCGGAAATCATCGCGGCGGGTTTGAAACAGTTAATCACCGTCAAAGGCTCGATGGAGAATCCAGTGCGGAACATCCAATTTAAAGGGATTCAATTTAAACATACCTCCCGGATTTTCATGGAACCATACGAACGGTTGCCTGCGGGGCGATTGGTCGATCGCCCGGCTTGCCGCGATCCATTTTGAAGGCGCCGAGGATTGCTCTGTTCAAGACTGCCTTTTTGAAGACTTGGGAGGAAACGGTGTAATCATCAGCCGTTACAACCGACGCGTCAATGTGACCGGATGCCGATTCACCCGGTTGGGTGAAAGCGCGATTTGTCTTGTGGGCGATCTTGGAGCCGTGCGAAGTCCTGCGATTGAATACAGCCGGACACTTCCTCAGGACGAAATCGACCTGACTCCAGGCCCTCAAACTCCCAATTATCCCGCTCGCTGTGTAATTCATAACAACCTGATTCATCGAATCGGTCTGATCGGCAAACAAGTTGCGGGTGTGTTCATCTCTATGGCGGAAGAAATCATGGTCAGCCATAATACGATTTATAACATCCCGCGAGCCGCGATCTGTATCAACGACGGTTGCTGGGGCGGGCATCTCATCGAATACAATGACGCGTTTAACACCGTGCGCGAAAGCGGCGATCATGGACCGTTCAACAGCTGGGGTCGCGACCGCTATTGGAAAACTTCCTACAACGGCGGACGCGATATCGAACCGTTCGCCAAAGACCGGTGCCTGCTCGATAACTATAAAACCACTTATATTCGCAACAACCGCTTCGCGCACCCCGGCGGGCATTCATGGGGTATCGACCTTGATGACGGATCGAGTAACTACCACGTCTACAACAATTTATGCTTAGGCATGGGCGTTAAACTCCGTGAAGGCTTTTTCCGGCGCGTGGAAAATAATGTGATCGTAAATGGTTTCGGCGGATTTCATGTCTGGTTTCCCGGTTGTGACGATGTGATCGCTCGAAACATCTTCGTTAGCGAAAAACCCTATCAATTCATCCGCGCCAATCCGGAATTCGTGAAGGAATTTGACTACAACCTTTTTTATTGCGACGAAGTCGCGCCAACGATCACGGGCGTGGGAGATCCGATGACGCTTGAGGAATGGAAAGAAAAAGGGTTTGACACGCATTCCCTCTTCGCCGATCCACTATTTATCGATCCCAGCAATGGAAATTATCAGGTCAAACCCGATTCCCCCGCGATAAAACTTGGATTCAAGAATTTCCCCATGAACCGCTTCGGTGTCCTGAAACCAGAGTTCCAAATCGAAGCGGCAAAAGAATCCCGCGCCTTTCAACCCGCTCCAACCATCCAGGAAACCAGCCCTAGTTCGGAATCCTTTACCTGGATGGGAGCCAAAGTCAAAAATCTAACAACGGAAGCGGAAATGTCAGCGGCGGGAATCGGAAGAAAATCCGGCGTGTTATTCCTGGAAATCCCCCCAGAGAGCCCAGCGGCCCAAACTGGATTCCAATCGGGTGATGTCCTATTGAAAGTAGGAAGAACGGAGATTCATACCATCCGCGATCTACGACAAGCGATTAAAGAAAACGTGGGGAATATTGTTCCCGTGACTATTCATAACGCCGTCGAACGGATAATTCAGATGAATGTCACAGAAAAGTAAGAGATGATGAATGGAACGCGCAGTTACCAGGAACGAAGCGTCTGCGCCAATCGTTTCACATTTCGCACAATGGGTTTGTCGGATAAATTCTCCACTTCCGCGATCCGCCAACGGATTTGCTGGACGAACCGGTCTTTGTCAGCCATTGGATTGCCATCCAGGTAGAGAGCGTTGTATAGATTCACGGCCATCTCTTTTAAAATCCCTGGATTTTCTTTTAGATATTCATCACTGGCCATTTCCATAAGGGATTCTTTAGTAAATCGTTTGCAATGCCCTAGAATATAGAGACATTCCCAAAACAGGTGGATCGGCTTTTCTTTCGCTTGATACGCGCCTTCACCGGACCGATGCTCGAATTCATCGAGCAAACCATCCTCCTGGGCGGCTTTATACAACCGGCAATTCGAATAAAAAGCCAGCGGTCTGTTTTTCACAATCGCGCCGCAGGGGGGCAGATCACAGATCAAATCGAGAGTCTCCAAATGATCCTCCTCTGTCTCCCAAGGATTGTTGACGATGTATTCAAACAGCGGCTGGATACCGGCGTTTTCAATTTGGAAGGCCGTTTCGATCACGCTATCCTTCGAAAAACTATGGCCATAAAGTTTTTCGAGAACGCGCCGGCTTCCGGTGGGAACCCGCATGATCAAAGACTGGAGTCCCGCCGCCTTCAATGTTTGGAAAACCTCTGGACAACCGGCGCCAGGCCGGGTATAGCCATAAAAGGGCCGCGCGATTTCCGTCGTGTACCGCCCGGCGAACGCTTCCACCCATTCTCGATCGAAAGGGAACACTATGTCGTGAAATTCGATCCGCTCGATCGGTTGGGGTGATTCCCGGAGCCGGAGCCGCAGTTCCTCGATCACACTATCCACAGACCGAATGCGTGTGGATGGGCTTTCCCCATGTTCCAAACTATCGTGCGCGGAACCGCAGTACGGGCAGGTGAACGGACATTCCCGGCTGGCCATGACAATCAAGTTTGTATGCAGAGAACTCCGAGGCGGATACGGCGCGGGATCAATCGCGCCTTCTGCTATTACAGTCTGATTCGCCGATTCAAAATCTGGAAACGGCAAACAATCCAGATTGGTTTCCAAATGAATCATGGGATTCCGGTGTATAATTCCACAATCGTTTGTCCAAATGCTGGGAACATTGTCCGTTTCCCCACCATTATTCATCGCATCCACAAGAAAACGAATCGGGTATTCCGCTTCGCCGATACAGACCGCGTCCGTATGTTGGATATTTTCCGCCGGATTAAACGTCGAATCTTGTCCACCCCACAAAACAGGAACTTTCAACTCCGTTTTGATCGCTTCTGTCAGAAATCGCGCCAATCCAGACGCGGGAGAAGCAAAAAAAACCGCCACAAGATTGGGAGATTGTTTTTTTAGAGAAGAAAGTAGAAGGTTTAATTCAACTGGAGAAGCGCAGACGCGCCCATCGTAATAGGCGCCCTCTTCCCGGTCTTCAGGCGCGGGAACATGGCCGAGACACTCATGCCCTTTGAAGAGGATCATTTGAGTACGATGCCCATCATGCCGCAGCATGGAGGACGCGTAGCGCGCATCGAGACAATATTCATCGTAAAGTGAGATAAATGAGATGTTTTGCATGTGTTTCCTAATTCAATCAATCGCGGTGAGAAACAGTATCCGATTACGCCACCAGACTGCGTATCTTCCGATAAGCGCGCAGGATCTTTGAATTCTCTTCCTGGGCCAGGCGTTCCCGAATCCGTTGGATAAACCGCTCTTTGTTCACAACGGGATTGCTGTCCTGATAGGTCGCCATATAGAGCGTATCCACATAGGTCCCCAAGACTTCGGGATGAGAGCGTAAATAGGGGTCGTTCACCAATCCCATAACGTATTCTTTTGAAAATCCTTCGAAATGCCCAAGAAGATACATGTGCCGCCAGAATTCAAGGTCGGGAGTGATTTTCGCCTGCCACGCGTGAACGCCGAAGGGGCGTTCCAATTGATCCATGATCCCTTCCTGCTCCGCGATCTTCGTCAATCGGTATCCATCGTAATACGCCATTGGATTGATCTGGATAATGCCATACCCCCGCGGCAGGTCGCAGATCAATTCAAGGGTTTCAATATTATCCGCATCGTTCATCAGCGGATTGTAACCGATGAAATCGCACAACAGTTTGATCTCCGCGTCCATGATGTTCCGCGCGGTATGAATCGTGCGTTCTTTGGTATGCCGCCGGTTGTAATGCTGGATCAAGGTACGCTGGCTGCCCGATTGAACACCCATAATTAAATAATGAATTCCCGCCTCTTTCAGAATGCGGAGATTTTCCGGATCTCCCACGTTGGGATGCGTATATCCGAAAAAGGGCAGCCCGATTTCCGACGCGTATCGCGGTGAGAATTCACTCAACCATCGATTGTCCAAAGGCAGCACATCGTCATACACTTCGATCCGTTGCAGCGGCCACGGCCAATTCCGCTTGACCATGTCCAGTTCCCGGATCACATTGTCCACTGATCGGCGGCGCAAGATGTGTTCACCTTGATAGATTTTCCGGTAATGACCACTGCAGCAATATGTACAGGAGAAAGGACAACCGCGCGTCGCCATGATCATATAATTTGATCGTAAATGGGTCACCGGCGGCAGAGAGGAAGAGAGAATCTCATTCTGGTGAATGACGGTTTTATTCTCCACTCCATAATCGGGAAAGGGATAGGAATCCAGATCCTGAACCAGATTCATAACAGGATTTTGGTAGAGCTGACCGTCTTGCTTCACCCACATGCTTGGAATCTGGGTAATATCCTTCCCCTGATCCAGCGCGTTGACCAGTTCCCGGATGGGATACTCTCCCTCCCCGACACAAACAATATCCGTATACTGTATATTTTCTTTGACATTGACGGTCGAATCCACGCCCCCCCAAACTACCGGCGCATCAAAGACTTCTTTAATCTTTTGGGTTAAAAACCGGGCTAATCCGAAACTGATGGACGAGAACGAAAGGCCGATCAAATGTGGATCCTGGCACCGCAACGTATCCAACAAGAGTTCAACCTCTTTTGGAGACGCATATGTGGCCAGGCTGTAATACCCATCTTCTTCCCGCTTCTCCGGCGGGGGCACATCCGAACGTTCGATACAGGCGACTGATTTGAACAGAATTATATCGACATGATGCCCTTCGTTCTGTAAAACAGAGGACATATACCGAACACCCAGACAATACTCATCGTAGATCGCAACAAAAGAAACTCTTCGCATCGACACATCCAATACTAAAGACTTATTTAATCCATAAACAAAACCAAACAACGATTATATTGATCTCATACCGAACTGGAGAACCTTCACCTTCGGCGGATCGAGATATAATTCATAGAACCGGTACATTACAGTATACTATTTTTTTATTATATTGGTTTCAACAAAACGGTCTACGCCGTGACGGAGCAAGTTTTCTGGACGTATTTAAAATTAAATCGAGGCAATCATGGCATATCAAATTAATGAAGGCTGTATTCTATGCGGGATGTGTGTTGATTTTTGTCCAACCGGCGCGATTTCCGGCCACGACGCGCCCGGCACAATTGATGGGTATCAATATGTAATCGATCCGGACGCATGCGTCGACTGCGGTGAATGCGCGGAAATCTGCCCAGCCGGGATTATCTCCGCCCCCGAAGAAGAGAACGTAACGCAAGCAGTTTGAAAGTGTAGGGTGAGTCGCGCTTTATCGACCCACCGGGATAAATACAAGGGTACAGTAGATTTACACCGTTAGATCTCAGAACAATCCCCAATCCGAGACCGCCGTGCCGCAATCAAATGGATCCAATTCGTTCTGTGGAGAATAAGCAAATCCAGACAGGAACATCCCAAAAATCTCATTGGGCTCTCCAATCCTGCCCTTGAGGATCACAACATCCTCCCAATCCCCACAGTCAAAATCATTCCAGCGAACATCGACTTTTCCTTCAAAGCCGGTTCCAAGGCGCTCGTTCGCTGTAAAATTCGATAAATCGGTCAAATGGTTTCCGCTGCAATTCAAATGCCCCATGGCGCTTTCAGGATCGATAGAGATCCGCAATGAGGTGAGCTGATTGTCATCACAGCGAAACCAATTTAAATAGGTGTTTTGTGAAGCGTCCAAAGCCGTAATCTGGTTGCTGTGGCAGTCGAACAATTCCAAAATCCCATTGGTGGAGATATCGATCGCCGTCAATTGATTGTCGTAACATTGGAGATGTTCTAATGAAAAGGCCGAAAACACGTTCAATGAGGTTAGTGCATTGCTGGAACAATTGATGAAACCCAGATTGGAATTAAACGAAAAATCAAGTTCCGTCAACCGGTTGCTGTGACAATCAATGTAGACCAAAGCGGTGTTCCTCGATGTATCCAAAACCGGCAGAAGATTGTTGAAACAGTAGATATACTCCAAAACTAGATTACTGCTGTTATCCAGAACCGTCAGTTGATTGCTCGTACAATCAAGAAACCGCAGCGCAGGATTGTGGGAAAGATCGAGTTCGGTCAGATGATTGTTGTCACAATCGAAATACTCCAAATAGGGATTCATTGACAGATCAATTTCCGTCAGATCGTTTTGATAGCATTTCAAGGTTTTCAAAGCGGTGTTTTGGGAGACATCCAACTCCGTCAGATAATTTTCGCCACAGTGAAGTTCCGTTAAGCTCATAAAATACTCGATCCCCGTCAGATCGTGAATCTCTTTCCGGCGGCAATCCAGAGCCTTTGTCGCAGACGCCGCCTCCTCCGCGGTAAACTCTCCTTGTCCGCCCACCCCCATATATTGACCTACGATCTTCCGGAATTGATCGTCAGGAAAGTTTTCAGCGGTATGAATATTCTGCGCAACCGAATGGGCGCAAACCAAAAACAGTGGGATAAATAGTAAGAATAATTTCAATGTTAATACCCCTTTACAGAGTTACTCTATAACAATCATCTAACAAAGCGAAACACACCATACGCAGAACAAATGAATCGATAGTATTACATCGTTCCCAGCATAAGTAAATATCAAAGGAGGTTTTTACGGTAAACGCCCCTTGGGAATTTGATTTTATGAGATATAATTTTTTTCTGTTTTGTCTCCACTACACAATAACAATTTTTAGCCGAATTGTCTCACGGAGGAATATAAAAAATGGCGCGCGAATGTGAAATTTGTGGAAAAGGACCGGCGGTAGGTAACAATGTCAGCCATGCGCACAACAAAACGAAACGGCGTTTTCTCCCCAACTTACAACCGGTCACGATTCATATAAATGGCAGGAAAGAGAGAAAACTGGCGTGTACACGATGTATTCGTTCCGGGAAATATCTCGAATAGAATGGGAATTATCCAATTTAGGCTGTTCTCTTCCCACGCGGGAATCCCGCTTCTATTCTCTTTCCCAACGGCTTGACACCGCCGCTCCCGCCGCTTAGACTCCAACCGCTTGTTGAATACCCGATACTCTCAATGTTGGAATTGCAAATGGCGGAAACATTTACGTACGATCTCATCTCCTTTCTTCGCGTTTTGTACCGGCGCCGGTTTTTTATTTTAAAGGGAACCGCGGTGGTTACAGTGTTGGTTGTCATCGCGTCGTTGGTTTGGCCGCAAACTTGGCGGGCTGACGCGCGGATTCTGGTTTCAACCCCAAAATTCAAGGAAAACCTTCAACTGGTTCCCAAACCATTCGATGTGATCGCCTACCAAGGAATCCTGAATGCGGACAGCCTTAAAGGAGAGATCATTACCACACTCAAATGGCTGCGGGAAGCCACGCAGGATCTCCAAAGCGAATCGAAAATACAACGGCTGCGCTCCAACTTGGGAGCGAAAGGCGAAACGCTCTCCGCCTGCCAGCTGATCCAAAACACCACCCGCTCAATCCTCTCGGAATTATTGGTTCCAGAACTGGAACGGGAAAACGAATGGTGGAAAACCCGTATCGTGATTCTTAGCCAGCTCAGCGCGGAAGAATTGGAATCGGCCCAGAAGTTGGATCCATACCAACTGGATGACCTGACCGTCTTTGATCTTCGTAAAATGCTCAGTTCCCAAGTCGATAAGGTCATCGAAACGAACCTGGAGACAGTCTATTCTCCCTTGATCCGCTTTTCCGGCGAATTCGACACGGCGGTGAAAGCCAAACTTTTGACCAACTTATGGCTGGATCTCTTCCTCGCCAAAGCGGAACGAACCGTCCACGACAAAATCACCAGCGAAATCCGTTCCAAAAAACGGCGCGCGGCTGAATTAGAGATTCAATTAGCGTCCGCTGAAGTGGAACGAACGGAATACAAAAACCAAGCCCAGCTCAACCTTCTGCGCTCCGAAGCCGCGTCCAAGCAGATTCTCCTCTACGGCGTCGAGGAATTACGAAGCGTAGAAAACAGCACGGAAGAAGCGTTCGATCTCGAAGAGGAATCCAGCAAACCGTGGTTTATGAAGGAAAAACGGAAACAGTTCGATCGTTTAACCTACACAGTCTCTCCTAATTATGAAAACGCGTTGCTGCCTAAATATCAGCGTTTAATAATGGAGGAATCGTTCCTCAAAGAACGATTGCGCTCCTTAAATGGGCAGGAGAGCCCAGAAGTTGAAGAGTATCATAATAAACTTAAGGATGTGCAGGCGGAACTCGCCGCGGCTAAAGCGCAAATCGATCAAATTTCCGGTGAGATTACAACGACGATACAAACCATCCGGGATCATGAAGTGAAACTCGCCGCTCTGGAACGGAAAATTCAGCAATGCCAGAGTTATCTCTCCTCACTCCAGCCGCTTCTCGATGAGGCGGCATTATTGGAGAGCGGCGAGAAAGAGTCCCGCTACGCCGATGTCAGCGCGGACCGCGCCATCAAACCCGACAAACGGGTCTTTCCAAAGCGGTCGATCATGGTTCTGGCCGGCGCGGCGCTCGCGTTCTTCTTCTTCGTTGGCCTCGCATTCTTCGCCGATATTTGGAACGAGATAACAAAACCGGAAGAAACTACAGCCGCTCAAGCTGAATGAACCCGTGAACCGGTCTCTCTCCATTCATCTCTGCGGCGGCGCCGCCGCCCTTGGCTTTGCCTTTCTCTCCTGCTTTTCATTTATCATTGATCCTACGGCGGCGCCGGGAGAAGTTTTCACCTTGCTGGCGATTCTCGCGGGGATCTCGCTCGCTTATGGATACGCTGTATGGTGTATAGTAAAAAAACGCGCATCGATCCACCTCCACTCGGTTCTTTTATGGGCGGCGCTGTTCCGATTGTTGCTTGTCCCCAGCCTGCCCATCCTCGAAACGGATTGGAACCGCTATCTCTGGGATGGTTTTGTTTTAACACACGGCGTAAACCCGTATAAATATCCACCAGCTCAGTTTATCGATCCGTATCGAGACCAGACGCTCTCAGAAAAAGAACGGGGAGGAAGTCCAATCGATCCGGCGGTATTTGGAAACCTATAAACACGGCTGGACGATTCTCCACGATGTCAACAACGCGGAAATCAATACGATCTACCCGCCTTTTGTTCAACTCCTATTCTCTGCGTCCTCGTTCTGTTTTCCATTCTCATTGTACGCCTGGCGGGTGGTGATCCTTGCTTTCGATCTAGTATTAATCCTATGCCTAATATGGCTTCTCCAATATTTTCAGCGCGATCCAGCCTTCGTGATTGTATATGCATGGTCCCCTTTGATCTTGAAGGAATATATCAATACGCTGCATTTCGATGGCGCCGCAATCTCACTTCTTTTCCTGGCCATCGTTCTCTCTTTACGATCAAGGATAGTACCATCCGCCCTCGTATTCGCTTTTTCGATACAAACCAAGTTAATTCCAGCCTTTCCATTATTTTTCTGGATCAAAAAGCTATCATGGAAGGGATTTGTAATAACTTTCGTTACCTGTGTTCTTCTTTTTTTCCCTTTTCTCTTCACCAGCGCTCCACATGGCCTTTCCGGTATGGCGGTGTTTAGCAATATGTGGGAAAGCAACAGCAGTCTCATCGCCTTTTCTGAAAACATTTACGAATCAATCGGCCTTCCCTCCTGGGGTGAAGGCCCGATCCTTTTCACACTTTCGGGAACAGATTTTTCCTTCGACGCGTTTTTTGCGGCTAAGATCACTGGATTCTTGATATTTATACTTGTCTTTATCTATTTATTAATTACGCTATCGAGAACGAAAGAAGGCGTAGACGAAATGCGGCTTCGTTGTACGTTTGTCTGCATCGCCGTCATTCTCCTCTGCAGCCCGGTCTGTAATCCCTGGTACATCGCCTGGATCATCCCTTTTCTTTGTTTCTTTCCCCGGATCTCGTGGTTCTACCTTAGTATTTCCTGTTTCATCTACTACACTTTTTTTATTCCCAATCCAAAAGGATATCCACCTTGGAGCCGGGCTCTGGAATATATTCCCTTTTACGTGCTATGGTGTTGGGAACTCGGTTGGTGGAAACAGAAATATTCACCGAAAACAATGGAGGATTGTAATGGTTAAGCATATAGGAATCGCCGCATGCAGCGCGGAAGGCGCCGCGCTCTGTTATCGAACCATCTGCCTGGAAGCGCTGAAAAAGATGGGATCCCACGCGCATCCAGAAATTACGATGCACACACATCCCTTAAGCGAATATATGCGGTTTATCGATCCCGGCGACTGGGAGGGAGTCGCGGAACTGATGCTCTCTTCCACCCGGAAATTGGAATTGGCGGGCGCGGAGTTTGTCATCTGCCCCGATAACACTATTCATGAAGCGTTTGAGATCGTGATGGATATATCCCCCCTTCCCTGGCTGCACATTGCGGAAGTCGTGACTTTCGAAGCGGCCCGCCGGAAATTTCAACATCTCGCTGTATTAGGCACACGGTATTTGATGGAAGGACCGGTTTATCCAGATAAACTAAAACAAGCCGGAATCGATTATTCGATCCCAAACGCCGCCGAACGCGAGAAGATCAATTCCATCATTTTTGGTGAACTGACCAACGCCCGGATCAAGGAACCTTCGCTGCATGCCGCCGTCCGGATCATCGACCGTCTCAAAGAAGAAGGCTGTGACGCCGTCATTCTCGGCTGTACCGAACTGCCTTTACTGCTAAACGATGATAATTCTCCACTGCCCACACTCGATTCCACCCGCCTGCTGGCCAAAGCGGCCCTCAATTTCTCTTTGGGGGAATAATGGAGCGCGGGCGTCTCACCCGCAAAAAAATAGGAACAAATCGAATGAACATCGATGTTAATACGAAAGAATCTCAATACACCATCGCCGGCGCCCTATTCACGTTCATAACAAATCCCATCAATGGGCTGCCAACAATCTATAGGCGATTGAATTCGATCCAGGTGATTCTCACGGGAATTCTTTTTTTCATGATTTACGAGATTTTCTGTTTCACCGGCGCCTGGATAGGAAAATCTCAAATCGATCCATCAGGGCAAGCAATCCCAAACGAATACGTTTTATTTTTCACGTTGGGACTTGCGATTCCAGTGATCCTTCTTATGGCGTTGATCGCAATCGTCCGTCTCGTCACTGCAAGCCGGGAATCCTTCGGCGCAGATTTGTTAATCGCCACGGCGGCGGCGTTACCTATGAGCCTATGGGGAATCGCGGTTTCGATCGTCGGACTTCGCGGATGGACGGTGGATCTCTCTATAATTATCGTCCCTCTTTGCCTGTTTCTGATCATTCTCTATTCCGGCATGGCGGGAATCCACCGTATCGCCCGGCCCCTGGCGATCATCATCGTCCCGGTTGTGACAATCTTCCTCGGTTGGATACTCCAAACCGCGATTGTCACGATTATTAAAAAAGTCATTGCGGAAGGATAAATGAAACAGTCTTCCATCAATACAAGCGAAACCGCATAGTAAGTCTTTTTGTATCATTTCCGGCGCATTCAATTCATCACAATCTATAATAAAGTCGTATCATTCGATAAGAATGGTTGGTCAATTCAAACAGTGGGCGCTATGATTTAGGATGAATGCCAATTCAATTGCGCCGTACCGATCGATTACATACCAAATCAAAAAGGAATCAGGAATGAAACTGCATTGTATTCTCGTAACAATGATCCTTTCGTCAGCTGGATTCACCTTCTCCCAGAATATCAACACAACAGACAATTTTCCCGATGAGAACATGCGGGCCTATGTGGAAGAATATATGAAAGTAGAATCCGGCGGAGCGTTCACGGCGGAGGAGGTGGCGGAGGTTACCAAAACGTTCTACTGCATCCGCCGTGGGATCACCGATTTCACTGGAATTGAATATTTTACCGGCGTCACAGAAATCATCTGCTCGCAAAATGTACTCACAACATTAGACCTTTCCAATAATCACGCTTTAACGAGCCTTGATTGTCAGAGCAATCGAATAGAAAGTTTGGATTTCTCCCAAAACGCCGCGTTAACCTCTCTCTCCTGCCAGAACAACCGGTTAACAAGCGTCAATCTATCCAACAATATCTTTCTAGAGTTCTTCGAATGCGATAACAATGATTTAACGAGTCTCGATCTTTCCAACAATCGCGAACTCACTTTTATCGACTGCAACAGCAACCAACTGGAGAATCTGCAAGTTCCCCACGGGGATGTTCTCGAACAGATCTATTGTTTCAGCAACCAATTAACCAGCCTTGATGTTTCTGACAACACAGTTTTGTCAATTCTTAATTGTTCGGGGAATCATCTGACACAACTTGATATTTCGAACAATGGTGAACTCACTGATTTAGATTGCCAGAACAATCTATTAACGGCGTTGGATATCACGACTAACACAGCCCTTTATTTCATGAATTGTTCAAACAATCAATTATTGAATCTGGACATATCTAACAATACAGCGCTGTTCACACTCGAATGCCAGAATAACCAGTTGATTAATTTGGATTTATCATCGAACATCGCGTTAACGGCGTTGCTCTGTCAAAACAACCAACTCAACCAATTATCGGTTTCCAGCAGTGGCGCAAACAACGCTTTATCCTATTTAAACGCCAGCGGCAATCACTTGACGGAAATCATCGATCTGGTTGGATTGCAGAATTTGGGTCAGGGCATCGGTGGACGGCTTGATTTGCGATACAACGATCTCGATTGTGTAGACTGGGATGACGTGACCGTCCTTTTGGAACACGTTGGAGCCCCTATTTTTTCTTTTCGGGATCCATCTTTTCTACAATCCGGCTTCGCCTATTCTCCCCAGAACGGGATCGATCCCTTTGAGTGTGAAACGCCTGTGTCCGGCTGGATTGTATATTAAAAAACAAATCCCTCACTTCTGTTTTTCTCAAATCGCCGGAAACAAAAAAGAGGGGAGCGAATCGCTCCCCAAAGTAAGTCGATCGATTTCATCACACTCAGTTTTACGGTGTTTCTGGATCTTCTAATACGCTCCAATCTAACAAACAATCATAGTAACACGCTGGGACTTCAATGATCGTGACTTGCTGTTCTGCGCCACACCAGACAATAACAGCGACGACATCCCAGGACGTGAATTCGAATTTATCGATTCCAGCGGCGTCGGCAATGACCAAGTTGCGCAGATCGTTGTTCCAGGTAATAAATCCGCCACGACCCGAAGAGCCCGATATAATGAGTTTCCCTGGCCCACTGCCGCTTTGCCCGACAGATAATAGTTCCCAAATCGCCGCTTGGATTTCCGTCCAGGTCACGCCAGCGTCATAGTAATACCCCCGGCGAAACTGATTTAGAATATAGTTGACTTTAGCCAGGTTTTCAGAAGTGCCAATCAGATTCGACTTTAAGTTTACATCCATATTGGAGGATCCATCCGTGTTGAGCGTACGGTAAAGTTCGACTTCGCCAGCGCCGCCAAACAGAGTCCTGACATCCATCATCGTAAAAAGGTCGACACACCAGCCAGGATATTCCGTGGGCGCAAACGTGCTGGGATCCTGGAACCATAAAAACGACCGGAAATAACTTGACGCTTTGTACGGTGGAAACAGATCATTCAAACCGGGAAAACTGACACTGAACCACGTTCCATATCGAACAAAATCTTCACACGGAAGGCATTCACAACAGAGATCGATCAAAATTCCTGTATCTTTAGGAACAATGGCGGATGTTTGAGACTCCCCGTCACTAAAGACCTGGGTGTGTACTAATATCGTATGCAAACCTGGAGCAACCGTCCCACACGCTTCCCAGCCAATGACTTGTCCACTGGTGTTGTATACCCATTCAAAAGGAGGCAATCCATCATCCGGATTCTTTCCTTCAACTATTTTATATGATCCAGTTTTTCCATCGATATAGACAACATGTTGATTAGGTGTATTTAAATTGGTTATTGTAACTCCATCCACACAGAGCACGAGAACGTACAGTGTTTCGGTTAGGCAATCGTACTTAATATATAGATTCGATTCGATTGGCTTAGTTGTAGTCTGTCCAGATCGGTGCATAGCGGTGTAAAAATCTTCATCCAGATCCCATTCATCGCCTACAATCCCATCGACTCGAACAAAACCATGGTAATCTGGACAAGGTTCGCACCGTTTTTCACAACAGAGATTGATAAGCGCCCAATATGAATGACACATGAGACTCAGCGAGGGAGGCAGGTCATCGGTGAAATGAGACGGGGTATTCCCTCCTCCACCACTTGCAACCGACATTAAAGCGTTACTACGCCCACTTGAAGAAGATCCAGTTTCTTCTCCATATCGCGAACCGGGTAAATCATCACGAACAATGATCGACTGGAGATTGTTGTCACTCGTATAGGTATGTACCCGAATCGATCGAAGGCCTTCCGGAACAGAGGCCGAGGCTTCCCAGCCTATAGTATTTCCACTGATATCAGTGACCCATTTGAAATCAGGCGGCGTTCCATCCGGTGGCGTTCCATCCGTTGGCAGCCCATTATCCAAATGGTTCACGACAACATTCAATTTATCGCCTTCATCATCACCGACTTCGATACTATGATCGGCGCTGCCCGTTTTGTCTGTCTTCAATGTATTGTCACCGACACAAAGAACGAGCGCAAATAAGGTCTGTGTTCCACAATCGTAGCGAAGATACAGTTCAGCCTTTTTCTCATTCCCTGGTTCACCCCATTGGCTCATATCGGCGTACCAATCATTCGAAAGATCCCACTCGTTTGGATCTCCATCGACTGTCGCCGATCCCCGTGAGGGAGGCTCAGGTAGTGGTGTGGGAGTAGGAGTAGGCGGTTTTGGTTTTGCAATCGCAGGATTCCCCACATTAAAGCAGGCGATGACCAGAATCCCAGCCATCAGGAAAAACGGTATTCGTGAGCGTGTGTGTTTCATCATTTCACCTCGAAAAATGTTTTTTTTTCATGGCCGGTTTCACGACTCGCTCCCCTTTGCTTCATTCGTGACCAGTTAAAAAACAAAGGATCGACACGTCCACGTTCACTCATATGGAAGAAAGGACTAACTTTTTACCCCAACTATTGAAGTTACGCCATAATACTATTCAAAGATGTAAAACCAACTCAAAGAAGGAGTTACTTACAGTTTTATTTCTTGAGAAATACACCGATCAGCCTGTAATGAATGCAATAAAACATTGCACTGAATAAGAGAAACAGTGAATCTCTCAATTAATTTACTCTAATCTTCGACAATAACCTCCATTTCTAAATAAAAGTAATTTTACAATTTTTCAAAAACTCTTAATGTATTTATATATTTAATCGGATTTTCTAGTTTTGTCAACCTATTTTTGTATAATAAATTATCAATAAATAGTATTACGTTACATTACACTGCAAAATAATGATTAATTCAATGAAATTTATATTGATTTATGATTTTATATAAAAGTAGGATATATTGATATTTTTGGAAAGATAAAGAAAGGGGGAGCGCCTCGCTCCCCCAAGATAAATCGCTCGTATTCTTCTTTATATTAACTTATAGCGTTGTTCCCTCTTTGATCACTCCCCATTGGAGTAAACATTCATAATAACAAGCGGGAATTTCGATAATCGTAACTTGTTGTTCAACACCGCACCAAACAATGACGGCGACCACGTCCCAGGGTGTAAAATTGAATGTAGTTATAGAAGCGGCGTCGGCGAGAATAGCATCACGTAGATTATTATCCCACGTAATAAATCCTCCACGGCCTATACCACCCGATATGATGAGGCGGCCTTGTCCTGAGGAGGCCTGTCCGACGGATAAAAGATGCCAGATGGCCGCTTGAATCTCCTTCCAGGTAACGCCCCAAGGATAGTAATATCCACGGCGGAACTGATTTAAAATATAATTGACTTTCGCCAGGTTTTCCGGAGTCCCAATCAGATTCGCCTTTAAGTTTACGTTTAGATTGGAGGATCCATCAGCATTTAGTGTGCGATAGAGTTCGACAATATCGTTTATTCCTCCGTTGAAGTCACCAAACAAATCCTTGACATCCATCATCGTGAAGAGATCGACACACCAACCAGGATACTGCATGGGATCAACGTTGTTTGGATCTTGCAACCATAAAAACGACTGGAAGTAACTCGACGCGAGGAACGGTGGCGTTAAATCGTTCAATCCTGGGAAAAGAACTGAGTACCACGTTCCATCTTGAATCAAATCCTCACAATCAGGGCATTCATCGCAACAGATATTAACAGGAAATCCAAATTTCGGCGCGACACGGGATGTTCGGTCAGTTTTTACCTGCGCATGAAAATCTATATTCGCATGATAGCCACTAGGGAGTATGCAAGACGCTTCCCAGCCAATAACATCATCCTCATCATTAACAATTGGCGCAAAATCAGGCGGAATTCCATCATTCCCAGATTTATTTGACACAAGAACAGTTGTCTTTTCGAGTTTGATCCAATTGTTTTGATCGTCATTGGGATCTGTGTCTTCTAATTCAAAGTCATCTGCACAAAGCACAAGAGCATACAGGGTATTCGTTAGGCAATCGTACTTGAGGTACAAATAAGATAAAATATCGTGATCTGTTTTACCCGCCTCATACATATTGGCGTAAAAATCTTCATCTAAATCCCAGTCATCCGCATAATATCCATCGACAAAAGCGAAGCCTTTTGAGATATCCGAACAGAGAACAACCGTTTGCAAGGAGAAGTCTTTGGTAACACTTGGCGGCGCCGCAAATGTGTTATTGTGCGCTCCAAGGCTGAGGACGACCAAAACTGCGGCCATAAATACTAATGTAGTACGTGAGCGTACGTGTTTCATGATTTTACCTCATTATAAATATTGAATTTTCCATGGCCGGTTTCACGATTCACTCCCCTTTGTCTCATTCGTGACCAATTAGAAAACAAAGGATCGACGCGTCCACTTGCACTCTTTGTATTTCGAATTCGATTCTCACCTCCCATTAACAAAGGTTACACCACAATAACTATAAGCATTGTAAATTCAATTATACAAAAGATTTAATTGTAAAAATTCTTCTGATATCCATCCTGATAATCCATCAATGAATGCAACATATCATTACACGAAAATTGGGGAAAATGGGTATTTACCTTTTTTATCCTCTTTCTCTTAACTTTTTCTCCTTCAAATAATGTAATATAATCATTGTTTTATTGGAAAATCTGAATGTTTTTTTAATATAATATCTGAATTCTATCGTTTGTCAAGATAAATTGTAATATTAAATTGCTTCTCATTTTGATATTTTACAACTTCGGTGCATCAATTTGTTAAAAAAAGATTAATTCAACTTGTTTTATATTAATATATAAATATAAAACAAGTTGTTGATTTAACATGATTTTAATAAAGAAAGATCATGTTAATCAATCGTGAATGGATTGAATTTTAATTATGAATATAAAGATGATTGGAGCGAGTTGTATGAATACGGAAGCCTGTTCCGAAGGTCCTTAACTGTACCGTTCCATCACGATCCGTTCGGAGAATATGCGCATAGATAGAGTGGAGGCGTTTCTGCGTTTCTTCGTGTGGGTGACCATACGAATTGCGGCCAGTCTCGATGATGGCGAATTGGGGATGGATTTCCCGTAGAAATTCGATAGAAGATGAGTATCGGCTTCCATGATGGGGAACCTTGAGGAGATCAACCGCCCAATTCTCGTACCGATCGCATAATTCCTTCTCCACGGATTTTCCTATATCTCCCGTCAGCAGGAGATCAAAATCGTGGTATTGAAGCCTTAACACAACCGAATTCTCATTTAGATCCTTTGTGGCAAGCGATTCAGGCGTTGGATGCAGCGTCCAAATCTCCACAGCTGGATCGATCTGAATCCGGTCTCCCGCCAAGACGGTTTTCCTTGGTATCCGGCGCTGACGGATTGTTTGAAGAAAAGTTTGATAGACTTGGCTATCACAATCGGTCTTTCCTTCAATCAACAATCCCACGGGGAAATGGGCCGCCACATCTCCCAGCGCGCCGATATGATCGGATTGAGGATGAGTTAAAACCATGAGATCGATCCGGCGAATCCCTTGAGCCAATAAAAATTCAGTCAATCTAGAATAACGGCGATTTTCAAGATCATCAGGTTTTGGACCGCCATCCACAAGGATCGTTTTTCCGGATGGCGTGCATACGATGTTGCAATCCCCTTGTCCTAAGGAGACACAATCGACTCGCAAAGGCTGGAAAATAGGCGGACAACTATAAATCCAGACCGCCAAGGCGATCAACGCTAGAGCCGCATGATAATGACGAATCCGATAGGCGCCCCAATGAATGAGAAGACTTTCTTCCCGGCACAACACTAAAAGAATAAGAAATGGAAATAAAAGCAATGGGAAACCAGGAGAAGCAAGAATCCCCCAAAACATCTCCTTATCTGAAAAAAAGTGAATCAATCCCTGCAGTAATGCCACTAAATACGCAACGGCGTATCCAAGAACGTTCGTAAGAGCGGCTAAGGATAGAAAGGAAGAAGCGATCCAGAAGTACGTAAGGGGAAGAAGACATCCAACAATCGGAATCGCAAGAAGATTGCCTGGAATCGCGCCCCAACTCCAGATATGAAAATAATGAACGATAAAAGGAAATAAAGCGGCGGTTACAATGAACGAAGCCAATAGACTACGTGGAATCCAAGCCAGCCAGCGTGGACGAATGCGCTCATCGAGCCATTGACTCATGGGCCGGTGCAGGATCAAGAACAGGACCGCTGTAAAAGAGAGTTGAAAAGAAGGAAGAAACAATTCTCCTGGACAGATCAATACTAGGACGCAGGCGGCCAGAGCGAGTGAGTTCAGTGGATCGACTTTACGCTGCGCAAAAAACTGCCCGATAAAAACGAAGGCCATCATGACAGCGCGGAGTGTGGGGATTCTTGCTCCCGTGAAAAGCAAGTAGACAATTCCAAGAAGAATGGTCATAGCGCCGGCATGTTTTCTCTTCAGTCCCATCCCTTTAAGCGCATACGCTATAACCAATAAAATCAAACTTACATGAAGACCGCTGATTGATGTTACATGCGCTAATCCCGACGTGGAAAGCGCAAGTTGCAAATCCACCGGTTCCCCACCCCGAATACCCAAGCATATAGACGAAAGCAAACTCAACCGTTCCTGACGATCATGATTCCGGTCGTCCGGCGCACGGAACGAAATTTCAGGTAAGAGATGGTGAATGCGCCGCAATGCGGTGTAAGCGAATCCTCGCAAACGGCCTATCTGGAAAGAGGACGAAGAGGGAATGGAAACAATGTGTATATCATCATCGATCGAGATTGTTCCATAAATAGAATGGGAAAAACGGTATTCCTGATAATTCATCCCCGTAGGAAGGCTGGGCCCTTGTATGGGAACGAGCTGGCCTCGTGTCTGAATTTGATCGCCGGGAAGGAACGAAGCCAATTTCCCAGTGTTTGCGTACAGTTCCACTCGGCCGGGAAAAACTTGGTTCCGTTTTCTCTTCTCAAAACGAACATTGGCCAGAACCGCTGACGCTTTCCCACTCCGCAGGATACGGATCTCTTCAATCGTCCCGGTAAAGAGATGTTCACCGCTATCAGCGATCTCCTTGACAAGTTTGGCGCGCTCGTTCCATTGGCGCAGAAGCGTTTCCATGCGCAAAGCGCCAATCAGCGCCGTGAGACAGAGAAAAATCCGGAGATGGATCCTCTTATTCTCACCCGGACCGATGTCTCGCGTCAATTTCCACCAAACGGCCAATAAAAATAGAAGGCAAACGAACGCGAGAGTGTATTCAAAAGGAAAAAAACGGGCATAGACAATACCACATAAGAAAGAGATACAAATATTGACCATCGGCCTTGGATAAGGCCGTTTGGAAGGCGTATGCGGATCAACAGACGTTTGCGGGTCCATAACGCTCTGCTATTATGAATGATTTACAGTTTAGTTTACAAGAACGAGACGGTATAAAAGGTCCTGCAAAACCGAACTTAACACTATACTTGAACATATAGGAAATCACGAATTTCATGTAGGGGCGCCGTCCTGATAGTGCTACAAAAGAAACTGATACAAGATATGCCCTGTATACAGAATATTATTGAATGATTATCGAAAGGATTGCGTGTCAATCATCATTTCTACCCGTTGGACGGATTTCATGCGGTTTTCAAAGTGGTTTCACCAATCGAAAGATCAACTATCCGATCCCCGTGGATCGTACCCCGATCCCACGTTGAAGGACCTGATCTTATTTGTCACCGAACGGTGCAATATGCGCTGCGATCATTGTCTCTTTTGGCGGCGGATCGATCGGCCCGGTCAGGAATTAACCCTCGAACAGCTCCACAGTGTCGCCGATTCTATTCCACCGTTACGAACTCTCGCCATAACCGGAGGCGAACCGTTTCTCCGCCCCGATTTGCCTGAAATCGTTGAAACATTCTATCAGCGCAATCATACCCAGCACATTCAGGTCAACACGAATGGCCTATTGATGGAACGGATGACGGATCTGGTGGAACTGGATCTGGCTTTACGGTTTGAGAAACATCTAACCTATCAAGTTAGCGTGGACGGTTTGGAAGATACCCACGACCGGCTTCGCCAGACACCGGGCAGTTTCAAACGGATCATGGAAAACCTGAAACTGTTGGTTGCATATTCCAAAACACATCCTTTTTTCAGGGTTGTCGTTCTCACCAATGTGAATGGAAGGAATTACGGTGAGATCGATGCGCTAGGGCACTATTTATGGGAAGAAATCGGTGTTCCACATGTTTACGATCTCGTCCGGGGTGTCAGTTTTTCCTCGTGGGGAATTCCAAAAGAAATCCGGGTGGACGAAGATCCAAGAAACTGTGATTTTCCCCCTCTCGATAAATTGGAATCGATTTTAGACATTATTAAAAATATCAACACGCGGGAAGGCGGACAATTTGATCAATGTGTGCGGCAATTGGAGATACAGATCGAACAATATTTGGGAAAACCTGCGCCGTTCCGATGCCTGACTGCTGGACGTACGGTTGGAGTTGTCTATAGCGATGGTTCGATCGCCGCCTGTGAATTCACAACGCCCTTCGCTACACTTTCCGAGTATGATTACGACTTGGGCGTGTTATGGCGATCGCAGGAGGCGGATCAACGGCGTTCACAAATTACTCGATGCGCCTGTTCACATACATGCTTTGTCTTAACCAGTCTGCAGGAATGGGAAGAACAACGCGAACGCGCCAATATGACGGCGCAAACGGTTCCAGGATGAATCAAGAGTCAACATCCATTGAGCGCCACCCCATGATCTCCGCGGTATTCGTCAATTGGAATCGGCGGGAGCTCCTCCAGAAAGCAATACAATCGATCTATCACCAAAATTATAAAAATATAGAGATCATTGTCGTCGATAATGGCTCAACCGATGATTCCATTCAATGGCTGGGTCAACAGAAAGAGATCCAGTTAATCGAAAACGAGAAAAACCGGGGAGCGAGCGCGGCCCGCAACCAGGGCACACGAATCGCAAAAGGGGATTATATCCTATATATGGATTCGGACGCCGAATTACGAACGCCGGGGGCGCTCCAGCGGCTTACAAATTATATGGAAACTCATCCAGACACCGCCGGCGTATCCGGTATCTATTATTCTGATGAAGAACTGCGTGAATTGTGGTGCTGGTCTCCCTGTATGGATTGGGAAGGCAATCACGATTTACCCGCGTCCTTAACGCCGAAAACCGATCCACCGGTCTTATCCACCTGTTTCGTCTTATTTCGGACAGCGGCGCTTGAAAAAACAGGAGGATTTGATGAATTCTATTTCTATCTATATGAAGACGCGGATTTGTGCGAACGGCTCCGTAAAGAAGGATACCGTTTACATGTCGATCCATCGGTGAAAGTGTATCATCGATATGCGGATCCGGGCCGAACAAAGCGGGATGAGATCGGCTATCACTATTACCATGAACGATTGCGGATGTATTTCGTTTTAAAAAACTGGGGATTACGACGATTTATCCGTTCTTGGTGGGAAAAAGTCCGGGCTCCCCTGTTTTTTTTCAAGCAGTTTCCATATCTACCCCTGTATTGTTACATCGATATATATTATATTCGAACGGTGAGAATGTTATTGTGTTATCCATTGATCCGGAGAAGACGAAAGAAAAAAACGATTTGAGCCGCGCAAAATTCATTCTGCGCACTCTATTTTGTAGTATAATTTAGTACAAAATAACTTGACATCACCCTAAGCCTATCGTATAGTTAAGGTTGGTAATGCTGTAATTGTGCTATTTATTGGTAAAAAACTAGGATTTCGAATGGATAGAAAACAGGAAATACAGGTTGAACTCGTTGTAAAGAGAAAGGAGGCATGTCCCCAAATAAACGATTTGCTCCTCTAGAAAATGGTGAAGAATCACCAAAAAATCTATCCCTTAGAAAGGGGGAAAAATCGTATGAGAAAGGTGCCGATTCTTACAGTAATTGGTATGCTGGCGTTGTTTGCTACAAGCGCTAGCGCGGGAACGTGCACAGCACAGGATGGTCCGGATGTCGTTTTGGCTCCGGGTGAAGCAGGTGATGCCGCGGCTATCGACCTGTCTGATTTCTTGTGTGGCGATGCCACTCCATCAGGCGCCATCAATGCCTCTGGCGTCCCAACGGGCGGCGCCGCAGCTGGCGTGAGCGACTATTCTGCCACAGATGGCAGCGCCACAGTGAGTGGTGTTGTTCAGATTTCCGATTTCGTAATCGGAAACGCCCCGGATCCGGCCAACGGAATGGTTGGCGCTTCGGGCAACCCATTCATTAATGGTGTTGTTCCTGGTGGATCCATTTCTTCTGTGGTTGCGCTGACTGGTCTGCCTTCCGGTGGCGCTGCCGGTACTGATGGCGCTGGAACTGGTGCGGCTGCTCTATTGACCTCCGTCGCCCAAGTCACGCTTCAGGACTGTGATGGCTGTGGTGACTGCTGCGTCATGCGCGCTCGCAGCGCCGATCTGGTTGATGGCTCCGGTCTGACCCCAGTATTGAACGCGGATGGAACCTATTCCGTCGCGGCTTCGGCTGATTTCACAGGCGCGTACGTCGTCACACTGGGCGCGAGCTCTGGCGCCAGTGAAGATGCGGTTCATCTCGTCGCGGCTCAAGCCGTTAACATGGATCTCGCCAATGTAACCACCGTTCCTGCTGGTGGTGATGCGGCAGCCGTTGCTAATGGCGTTGTGACCGCTGGCGCTGGCCAGGGTATTCTGGTCGTCTCCAACGCTCCTGTGGCTGTTGGCGGACTCTGCACAGTTAGCTTGAACTACAACACCGATTCCACAGCCGTGAACATCGCCGTTATCGGTTTTGATGGTGGCTTGGATGGAAGCGTCGTTAATTACAGCAACCCGACAGCTGGAAACATCGAAGCGGGCGTGACCAAGACTCTCTCCGTCTCCTTCGCCTCCCAATCCGGTTCTGTTCTTCCGGCCTTCCAGGTGTACAATGGTGGGACAGCCGCCGCGACCGTCACGATTTCCAACGTACAAGTCCTCATGGCTGGTCCAGTAACCGATTACGCCTTAGATCCGAACGCGAGTGTGGATCTTAGCGCAGTTGCTTGGACTCCCGATCCACTCGGACAGGGCGCTGTCGCTCCTGTAGTGGATGGCTGCAATGTCGCGTTGAATGGTGAAGGCGGACTTTCCAACGCTGCTCTCATTCTTCCGGTCGCCGCTGGTTGCTATGCGCTCGAATGTACAGTCGAGAAAACTGGCTCCGCCGATGGCACAGTCGTCCTTACGCTTGTTGACGCTGGTGGTTCCGCTTCCGCCGCTTCATTCGTAAACACCGCAAGTTTGAGTGGCGCTGCGAAAGTTACATGCTCCGTCGACCTGAGTGTTGATTTGGCGCAAGCCTTTATCGTCATTCAGTCCGCGGGCGCCAACGTCACTGTCAGCAATCTTTGCCTCCGCGAATATGCTGACGCTGCCGCTTGGGCTGACTTGGATCTGCTTCCGTAATCGCAGATTTCCATATCTTACGTATTGATTCTTATGAAGGGCGGGATCTTTGGATCCTGCCCTTTTTTAGTGTGGGACTCCCCCCGGCGTTTGCTTTTTTTTATCCCTTCTTGTATCGTACCCTAAAGCTGGATTTACCCGGTATGAAAACGATATTAGGAGAAACAGATGTTGTTTATTTTCAGAATTCTTTGTCTAATCGTGTTTCTGACCGCACTGAATTTTGTTGATGGAAACGCGGAAAGCGTTTTGATGGATTTGAATCACGCTAACGATTGGCGTTCATTGCATCATACGGATTCCTTTCAAGATACTGAAAATGGTTTTTCATTCAACAGTCTCGGTCACGATCCATACATTCTCTCTAAGCCACTTCAATTCTCCACCACGCAATACACCGGATTCGAGATTGAAATGCGCGTCACCGCTGGTTCAAAAGGCCAAATATTTTGGACAACAGATCAAAATCCAAATACATCTGAACCACAGAGTGTCCGTTTTGATCTCATCGCGGATGGGCGATTTCATACATACCGGCTCACCTGTATGAACCACGAATTTTGGAAGGGAGAGATACAGCATATCCGGCTCGATCCCACAGATTCCGAAGCGCTTGTAGAAATCAGAGGTTTCCGCATCATCGACCGGCTGGGGCCGGATATCCGGCCGATCCGCTTCTCTCCCAAAAAACCTTTTGCTCAACCGGGGGAGGAGATTCCCGTTTCGATTCGATTTGCGAACGTGGGGGACCTGCAGGCGGAGATGGAACTGCGTCTGGTTATACCATTTGATTCGATCGTCAACGATCCCCATTCACTCAACAAAACAATCTTCATCCCACCTGGTGGAGAGGGAGAAGCCGTTTGGGTATTGAAATCGGAAGAAGAAGGCGCCTATCCGGCCGTTTGTAAGTGGGAGACATGCAATGCGCGGCCGCATACGGCCAAGATCGGATCCCGTTCCACTCTTGCGCAGTTTATCAACTCAGAAAATCAAGAGAATCGAATTGTTCTGAAAATCTTCCAAGGACGAGTGACATTTCTGCAAACGTCTATGGGATACGGCCCAGTCCGGATGGAAGCGCGCAAGGGTGAAAAATACCATGACGCGGCGTGGATGGCGCGATTGGGGACAGTACGAATTCAGCTCAACAATGGAGAGATGGAAACCTGGCCGGTGTTTTCAAAATCGTATGAAAAACGCGGAGATGGTTCAGTTCTCTTCGATCAAACATGGAAAGACCGCGATGGCCGCCAATGGACTTTCGAACTCACCGCCTCGCCTGGCGTTATAACAGACACGCTAGGATTGACATACCGCCTTACGGGAGAGGGAGGAAAACTCCTGCATTTTTCCGGACCGGAATTATACGTTGGTGAATCCAGTTTCGGCCGCCGGAAAGATCTTGCGGTGTTTCCCGGCATTGAATACATCGATCGAGAAGCGGTTTCGTCCAGTGACGCGGTCGCGCATCCCCCAGTCCGGGATCATTATATGCCGCATCCCTACAAAGTGACCGTGCCTTATATGGCGTTGACACAGGATGAAATCTTAGTCGCCTTACTCTGGCCGCCCCTCGCTTCCTGGGCCCGCGGAGAATGCGCATTATCACCCAAATTCGCCGTTCCAAACCGGATTGACGGGCAGGAAAATCATCTGATGGGGCTCTTTGTTCCTCCGGTTCCTCACTATACCCATGAGAATGAAGAGACCGCGTATGAACCGTATATTCTGCAACCGGGTGAAACCGTGGAAATCAAGTGCGCCGTCTATCTTGCGCAAAGTTCTGATCCAAACGACGCTTTGAACAAATGGCTGTTACTATACTCACGGGATAAGGTTCCCGATCCGGAACCCAGCCCACGCAGTTATGAAGAATCCATCGCGCTGAGCCGGCAAGCGTACCTCTCTTCATGCTGGGATGAAAACGTAAAAGGCTGGGGGCACTGTGTGGGGTGGGACGCGCATCCATCGGGAGGTATGTTGGCTCTGCTCTCCATCGATGAATTTCTCTGCAATAATGAGGAAGCCAAAAAAATCCTTCAAGAGCGGATTCATTTGGTCAAAGAAACAATATTAAAAACAGAAGGCCCCGCAGGATTGGGAAATCCATCCGGATGTCATGTCATGACCTTTGAACCTGCGTTCTATTGGGGAGTAAGTGAGTACAAACTACCGCATTGGCGCCGTCAAGCCCAGAATTATGTCCAAAGCCAGAATCCAGATGGAAGTTGGGGATTTCATCCATCAAGAGAGATTCAAAAACCGCTTGGAAAAGAAGGGGAAGTGGTCTCGGGAACGATTTCCCCCTATGCGATGTTTCTCATGCGTTTTGCGCGAATTACCGGCGATCCAACTGCGACGGAAGGTGGATTGAAAGCGCTGGAAGCCTTAAACGCGCGCACGGTTCCACGCGGCGCGCAAGGATGGGAATGTCCCCTCGCGGCGGCGGATATACTCGTATCAGGACACGGCGCCCGCGCCAATCTGGACGCGTACCGGATCACCGGTGATTATCAATATTTAGAGAAAGCGGTCTATTGGGCGCGGTCTGGAATCGTCTTTCATTATTTATGGAATCTGGAAGACCGCCCTTTGCAAAAGTACGCCACGATCCCGATCTTTGGCACGACATTCTTCTCCCATTCTTGGAGAGGCGTTCCCGTGCAATGGTGTGGATTGGTGTACGCCTACGCCCTGCAGGAACTGGCGCCATACGACGATAGCCAGCCCTGGGAGACAAGCGCGCGGGCGATCGTCCGTAACGGCCGAACCTCCGAAAATTTGAAGCGGAATCAAAAAAAGTGGGAGACCATCGCGCGGGGGATCGTCAATAGCGCTCTTTGGCAGCAACTCACCGAAGGAGAACTGATTGGAACGCTCCCGGATAGTTATGGTGATTACTGTCTCACCGCGCGGGGAGCGTTTATCAATCCAGAAAACATCATGACAAACCTTCACGCGCTGGAAGGAAACAGTTTAAATATACGCACAGCTTTTGTTGAATCACCCGGGATACAATCTCTCCGTGTCAGCGCCAACGCGGATATACAAATCACTGGCGCCAGCGATCCGCTTCAATTCAACCTGACTTCGAAGAAAGGACGGCTCACCGAAGCGTTGATCGCTCCACTGCGAAAAAAACCGGGAAGCGTTTCGGTCACTGACGGTCCCGGTCTGAATGAGATGGAGACACTCTATAGTCAATCGTTCGGTTGGCGATATTTAGAAGAGTATCAAACACTTTTAATTCATGCCGTTCATGATAAGAAACAAATTGGAATTACTATTCAGGAATAAAGGGGCAGAGCCATGCCGGAATTCGAAGGTCCGATAACGATTGAAGAAAAAGATCACAAGGAATTGATTGATCTTTTGAACGCCGTGTTTCGTCCGGACGGAGGATGTATGCTGGCGGATTACCCCCGTCATCTTGGATTGAATAACCAAGAGAACATCCGTGTCATTAAAATGGATGGCCGGATCATGGCGCATGTGGCGACGAGTATCCGCTCAGTCGCGCTAGGTGGGATTCACACGGAAGTGGCGGGGATTGGCGCCGTGGCGACACATCCTGACGCGCGGGGTATGCAGCTTGCGTCAAAATTGATGCAGGATGCGGTCACCCGAAGCGCCGACCAAGGCGCGGACATCATGTTGATTTCAGGAGACCTGGGCATTTACCGCCGCATGAACGCAACGGATTGTGGCCGGTATCCCGTTGTCCGTGTTCAAAAAAGCGATTTAGCGCCAGATGGAAAAAGTCTGAAGTTGGAAAAAGCAGGAAAAAAAGATATCAGTTCCATCGTCGCTCTGCGCGAATCCTTGGCGATCCGCTATCAACTGCCACGGGAAGACTTGGAAGCGCTTCTCGAATGTGGCAAAGCGATGGACGTTCCATCGGATTGGTGGATGGTTATTGATGAAGGTGAAACAGTTGGATTCGGCGTGATTCACCAAAAGGGATCCGAACTGACGCTGATTGATTGGGCCGGTCACGTGAACGCGCTGGAAGGCGCGGTGATTGGATGGATGAATGAATATGGGGTGGAGACGCTTCATTACACCTGCGCGGACCGGTCTATGCTCCCCCTTTCCTGGCGTCCCTATATCCAGAAAGAACGAGGTTTTGATGGCACTGTCCTGGTGATCCACGCGCGAAGATTTTTAAGACGCGCGAAAGGTTTTTTAACGGAGCGGATCGGAGAGAATTTTTTAGAATATTTACGAATCGGCGCTTCCGGTCAACAGGCAAAGTTTGCGATGGGTTCGGATGAGGTCGAATTCTCCAATGGGGGTGAACTCGCGGATTTCTTCTTCGGCGCTGTTGGAAAAGACATCCTTGCGGAAAAAATCTCTAAAGACACCGAACTCTATAAAGTGCTTTCCTGCGCGTTCCCCGTTCCATTGGTTTGGTATGGGATTGGGTATGTGTAGAAGAACGAACAGAACAATCCGATTAAAAATCGATATCCCACCAACTTTATCCAAGAATCTATAAAAAATCGAGACGGATGTCCTTCTCATTCGTTCTACTCAGACTACAATAATACGCCGCCGTTTTGCGCGTTCGAACCTCAATCCATCCCGAAAGGATTTCCTATGATGAAAACAATACTCTCCCGCCTTCATTCAGTGTACTGGCTCATCGCGGTCCTCGCGGTTGTATTCCCTTTGGTTTCATCCGCCGAAGTCAATGTAACGGTCACTCCGGATCACACTGACTGGCAATACGCGATCGCCGAACCGATTATCTTCACAATTTCCGCTCAGAAAGACGGTGAACCAGTCATGGACGCTGACGTGTCGTGGGAGATCGGCCCAGAGAAAATGGAGCCCTTTGCGAAAGGCTCATCCTCCCTAAAAGAAGGCAAACTCACGCTCCACTCACCTGGCATGAACCGCCCTGGATTCCTGCGCTGTACAGCCCGGTTGTCTCTCGACGGACAGGTTTACTCCGGTCTTGCCACAGGCGGTTATGAACCTTTGCGTATTGAACCCACAACCCCCATGCCCGATGATTTCCAAACATACTGGTCTGGGGAAATCGCGCGGTTGAAAGAGGTTCCTCTAGATCCAATTCTCGAGCCGGTGGAAGATATTTCATCCGATCAATACGAGGCGTTTCATGTCAGTTTCACTTGCGGTCCAGAAGCATGGAGAGGCGCCCCCCGCATTTACGGGATGCTTTCCGTCCCGAAAGGTGAAGGCCCGTTTCCCGCGTTGCTGCAGGTTCCTGGCGCGGGCGTCCGCCCTTATCGTCCAAGTTCGTTTTGGCCGGAACAAGGCGTGATTCATCTCACAATCGGTATCCATGGGATCCCGGTAAATTTGCCGGACCAGCTGTATACGGATCTAGGAACCGGCGCGCTGAGTAATTATTACAAAGCCAACTTGGACAATCGTGATCGGTACTATTATCACCGCGTCTTTCTCGGCTGCGTCCGTGCGGTGGACTTTCTTTTTACCCTCAAACAATTCGATGGGGAAACATTAGGGATTCATGGTGGCAGCCAAGGAGGGGCGCTTTCAATCATCACAGCGGGATTGGATAAACGGATCAAATTCCTGGTCTCGACATTCCCAGCGATGTGCGATCATTACGGATATCTCCACGACCGCGCGGGTGGATGGCCGCATCTGTTCCAGAACTTGAACCTCGATTACTGCACACCGGACAAAATCGAAACGGCGGCGTATTACGATGTTGTCAACTTCGCACGGATTCTTGAAGTTCCCGTTCTGATGGGATTAGGATACAATGACCAAACCTGCCCACCCACATCCATGTTCTCCGCATACAACGCGATCCCCAGCCCAAAGAAGATTCAGATCATCCCCCGAATGGGTCATGGAACGCTGCCTGAGCATAGTGAACACGCCAACGCCTGGTTGTTGGAACATTTGAAGCCGTCGAATTGACGAAAGTGATTTAATCCTTGACAAGCGAAGTGATTTTAAGTTATTTTTATTTAGATAGCGCGTTATAAGTGTAAGATTCCTTTCCCAAACTGGAGGGGATTAGGAGTCAGCGCTTACGTCGGAGCATTAAGAGGTGTGATTCACTAAAACGCAACCCCCACTAACTCCCCCCAGACTTGGGGGGAGGATTATATCTTCAATCGGAGGTGACGGGGGCCCGGTGGCTCCTGCGGTCTTCAAAACCGTTATGTCGCGTTGTCGCGTGATGGGTGGGTTCGACTCCCATTCACCTCCGCCATTCCCTTTCCTTCATAGCATTATTCAATGCAAAAAAAATTGATTACATAGAATTTGTCTTTCATGGGCGTGACGCCCGCGCTCCATTCTGAAATAAACTTATACGGCTTTCGTATCGTTTAATCAATGAATTCAATATCTCTTTTTCCGGTATATTCATGAAACACTTAATCTCATTACTGACCGCGTTCATTCTTTCTCTCACATTCACTGAATTTCCTTTATGCGCGTTGGGGGATGGGGGGCGTTTGACGTTCTCGGAATCCATCTCCTCTTCCACGCAGATTGTTCTGCCGCTCCGAAGATCACGTCTCTATAGTTCCAAACAAGCCGCGTTTCAGTTGGATGGAGATGTACCCGTCCCTGGATATTACATCACAAAAGACGATGACGCGCTGATCCAGATGTTCGTCTCTAAGGAAAATCCCAACCGATTGTTCAGCGATTTAAACCGCGACGCTCAATGTCAATCCAATGAATTATTCACACCGGTGGAATCAGTTCCCCCCTATAATACATATGACAGTTACCTTTTCGATTCCGCCCGGACGCTCATTCAAGCAGGGGATTGTATAGTGACAATCCAAATTCGAGCGGTAGTAATCAACTACAGCGATTTTGTTACACTCTATATCGACCGTATTTACAGCCATTATAAAGGTTCCCTGCAGATTGATGGGAAAGACTATCCCGCTGTACTCGCATTCCAATCTCCTTCTCCCACTGACAAAAAGAACAATGAAATCATCATCCTGGATACAAATGGAGACGGTATCTACGATCGTAATGTAGACCAGTGGTTCTCAAGCCAGGGATTCGCTTATATTGACAGCGCGCCGTGGAGTGTGAAAACCCTCTTTACCCAGGGCGAAGCGCAAGTCACTCTCGAACCATATACCGGGCCTGTTGGAACAGTGAAAATCGAGGGAGAAGGTGTCCAACGATTTACACTCTCCCGGCGCAAGGAAGTGGATTCCGAAATTCCACAACATAGTATTGGATTAAAGGGTGAGCCTGGGTTGAGTTATATGCTCCCCGCTGGGATATATGATGTTCGCGAAGCGTGGTTGCAATCGATAAATCAACCCGGCGATATCGTTTTCAAACTGCACGATGAATATAACAATTATGGATTGGATGAATACTCCAGCGGTTTTAAAGCGCAATATTTTAAAAGCGTTGATCCAGGAGAAACCACCGTATTCCACCTCGGCGGGCCTTTGAAGGAAACGATTGAAGCCAACGCCCCTCCTCTTTCAATGGAGGTGAATGTCGAATATAGATATTTTGAAAATAAAGATGGCTTGATTTTCGACATCCTAAAAATCAATGATCCAGCGGCGGAATATCCCTATTCAAATCCCCCATTTTTCATTGCCGATCAAAATAAACGGATAATCGCTTCCAATCAATTTCATGCGTGGATTGGTGGAACCGCTGAGGGAGGCATCCATTACGGCGCCGTCCGGATGCCGTTTTTCGCTTATGGAACGTATACCGCGACTGTCGCGTCAGACTACGATATTGTCCAAACCGAACCGGTTTCTTTTACCTTCTATCCCCTAGGCGCGCTCTCATGGAGTATCATTACACTGTTTTGTGGAGGAGCGATCGTGTTTTCCCGCATGAGCGCGGATCGTGTGACAAGATCGAGAGCCTGGGTGTTTGTTCCTGGATTGATCGGATTGATCACGTTTCTGTTTGTGGACCGGTTCTGGATGCCTGCGGCGATATTTTTAGAGGTTGTGACAATGACGTTCCTTGTATGGGGATGGAGTGGAATCCGGTCTATCGGAAAGTTTTCGTTCATAGCTCTACTCGTCAGTGTTTTGATTCTCGGCTTGAATTATACATGGGCGGGGATGATCGACGAATCAAATCTATTACACGCGATTCTCTACCTGTTGGGATTGGTCATTCCTCTCATCGCCATCCGCATTTCGGTTCAAAAACGGATATCTACCGGTCGATTGATCGCCGGCGTCTTGATTGGGATCACAATTCCCCTTCTTGGCATAATCGCCCAGCCGGAGAGGCAATGGGCGCCGTGGTGGTTTCTCGCGTATTCACTTGGTTTCTTCTCTCTCTGCGCCATGCCTTTCGCCATTCTCCTACGTTGGAATCTCTGGGCGGGAAGAAACTCCGGACTTGTCACGGCGCCGTTTCATCACGATGAATCATTAGGTTAATGTAAACGAACCACCCCGCTCAACCGTTGATTTTAAAAAGAGGATCAACGAAACTGAACGAGAAAAGGTGGGGCGTTCGGCGCCGCAAACAACAAATTAATCACATCAATAAAACAATGAATAAATCACCTGATCCACGAAGTCTGCTGCCTTCCGTCGATCGTGTCTTGAACAGCATGAGCGCGGCGCCGGATATGGAGCGTTTTTCCCATCAGCAAAAAGTTGACGCCACTCGGTTGGTTTTAAACCAGATGAGGGTGGATTGGAGCGGCGAGACAGGTCCATCCAGCGAAGAAATCGCTCAGAAAGCCGCGTCTCTCTTAAAAGCGCGGGACCGGTCCGGTATCCGGCGCGTCGTGAACGGCGCCGGAATCATTTTGCATACAGGCCTGGGCCGGGCCGTCGTTCCCCGCGAGGCGATGGACGCGATCGCGGAACTGGATGGATACTGCAGCCTGCAGATCAATTTAGAAGATGGTTCACGCGGCCGGCGCGACGCTGTGATTGAGGAAATCTTACAAACGATAACAGGAGCTGAAGCGGCCACGGTGGTGAATAACAACGCGGCGGCGACGCTGCTTGTATTGGCGGCGTTATGCCAGGGGAAAGAACTGATCGTCTCGCGCGGGCAATTGATTGAGATCGGCGGCTCATTCCGCCTGCCTGATGTGATCGCGCAAAGCGGGACGGTGATGGTGGAGGTGGGAACGACCAATAAAACCCATCTGCGGGATTACGCCAACGCGATCACGGAAGAAACGCGCGTCCTGCTGCGCGTCAATCCGAGCAATTACCGCATCATCGGTTTCAGCCAATCCATCTCAACCGCTGAGCTGGTGACGTTGAAAGAAGGGCGGGATCTGATTGTCGTAGACGATCTTGGCTGTGGCGCGCTGGTTGATCTAAGCCTGTATGGACTGCCGAAAGAACCTACCGTGCAGGATAGTATCGCGGCGGGCGCGGACGTGGCGCTGTTCAGTGGGGATAAACTGATTAGCGGACCACAATCCGGGATTATTGTGGGTAAGAAAGAATACATCGCCAAAATTCGGAAACATCCCTTAGCGAGGGCGATGCGGGTGGGTAAATTCACCATCGCGGCGCTGGAAGCGACTTTGAAATTGTTCCTCAATCCCGATACATTGGTGGAAAACCATCCCACTTTACGCATGATCTCCATGAAACTTCCCACCTTGCGTCAGAAAGCGCAGTTTCTCGCGCAACGGCTTTCTTCCATTATTCCATGCCAGGTCATCGAGGAACAAAGCGCCTGCGGGGGCGGCTCGCTGCCGGACTGCCCGCTCGATACCGCGGTTGTATCCATGCGTCATGAACGGCTGAATGCGGCTGAATTCGCGCAGCGCCTGCGCATGGGAGAGCCATCCATCATCACCCGCGTTCAGAATGAGGCTGTTCTGATTGATGTACGGACATTGCAGGATGGCGACGAAGAGCGAATTGAAGCCGCGATCAAAAAACTCAAATGAAGCATTATTTTTTTTAAAGGGAAAGGGAGCGAAATGAATTCAGATTGCTCTGGAAATCCACCTCAACCACAACCATCCGAATGCTGTCAAACGAAGTCCACCTGCGCGCAAAGCCCGATAGCGCGTTTTGAAAACATGATCCCCAACGCGCTGGCGTTCGCGCAGGACGCCAAAGCCAAGGGGCAGAAAATCGCGGGGATCTTCTGTGAATATGCGCCGCGTGAATTGTTCTTCGCCGCCGGGATGGTTCCTATTTGCATGTGCGGAGGACAACAATCCACCATTCCCGAAGCGGAGACGGAACTTCCCAGCAATCTCTGTCCAGTGATTAAATCCAGCTATGGCCACCATCTCAAAAAATCCAATCCTTTCTTGGAAATGTCCGATCTCATCGTCGCGGAAACGACATGCGACGGGAAGAAGAAAATGTATGAGTTGATGAGCCACGGCCGCAACATCCACGTCATGGAATTACCCCAAAAACCAGATGAACAAACCGCCTTCAATCATTGGCTCAACGAACTCCATCTTTTGAAAGAGAAGATCGAAGAAGTAACAGGAAAGACAATCGATCGGGAAGCGTTATTAAGCGCGATTGAGAGAATGAATGAAGAACGCGATCTGCGGCGGGAAATCGCCTATCTAGCCTCTGAGAATCCACCCTTGGTCACTGGCAAAGAAGCGCTGCTCGCGAAAAGCAGCGTCTCGCTGATCCCCTGTGACATAGCGGGATACAAGAAAATTCTCGAATGGGCGAAAAACCGGCCCAGCCCCTACAATGGACAGCTCCGGATTTTAATGACAGGCGTTCCCCATCCGCACGGAGCCGAGAAAGTGATGGAGATCGTGGAGGAGTGTGGCGGCGCGATCGTCGCGCAGGAAAACTGCACAGGACTCAAACCGATCATGGACAACGTAGTTACCGACAGCGATCTAATGGAAAATCTCGCCCGGAAGTATTTTGATCTGCCCTGCTCCTGTATGACCCCCAATCAAGGACGAACCGATTTGCTCAACCGGCTTATAAATGATTTTAAACCGGATGGTATGATCGATCTTGTTTGGCAGGCCTGTCATACCTACAACATCGAAGCGGAATTGATCCGCCGGGAAGCGCGGACACGCTGGAATCTTCCCTATCTGAAATTAGAAACCGATTATTCCCCCTCCGACCGGGCGCAGTTAACAGTGCGTGTGGAGGCGTTTTTGGAATTATGCCGGTCGAATGGATCGAAGAAATCTTGAGCTAAGTTCATCGTTTGATTTGACAGTTTTGTGGATTTACGCCAGGGCAGAAAAAAGCCTTGCCCTGGGCGCCCGCGCCCATGGAAAAGGGAATGCTGGATATGGCGTAATTCGGAATAATACCAAAATGAACTAATACCTTGTTCTTGGCGCTCGTTTAGAACGAATGAGCAAAAGAGAGTTGGAGAGAATATATGCGGTTTCCTGAAAAACGTAAAACCATTATGGCGCGATCGATCGCGTTGGGGCATTGCGTCTGCAATCCGAAATTGAAATGCCCCTGCCCATCACTGATTAATGAAAACTTATGTCCCTGCGCGGGGGAACGGCGCGATCCCCCGAAAGGCCCGGTCCGTCTGACCGAATATGTGCGCAAGGTTGGCTGCGCGTCGAAAATCAATCACCGCGATCTGCATACCGTCTTGGCGCAGCTGCCCACATTTGACGATCCCCATGTAATCTTAGGTGTAGCGGCGGGCGATGACGCCGGTGTCTACGACATTGGCGGCGATTACAACATCGTTCAGACGGTTGACGTTTTCTCGCCGGTGATTGATGACGCGTATACGTTTGGGCAGATCTGCGCCGCCAATTCTGTCAGTGATATTTACGCGATGGGAGGGCGGCCGGTCTGCGCGCTATCGATCATCGGCTTTCCCATTGAGGATCTGCCCCATGAGGTGATGGCCGAAATCCTGCGCGGCGGGATTGAGACGCTGCGGGAAGCGAATGTCAGCGTGATCGGCGGACACAGTATCAACGATGAAGAAATCAAAGGCGGCTTCGCAGTAACAGGATTGATCAACGGCGGCGGAAGCGTAACGGTCAGCGGCGCGCGTCCAGGCGACCGGCTCGTTCTCACCAAACCTATTGGCACAGGCGTCATCGCTTTTGCCAACCAGATCGCCCGCGCGTCAGAAGACGCCCTTAAATTGATCGGTCAAATCATGGCCGGACTCAACAAAGACGCGGCGGAACTCATGATCGCGCATGGCGCGCATGCCTGCACCGACGTGACAGGCTTCAGCCTGTTAGGTCATCTTACCGAAATGACACGCCACAGCGGCGTGAGCGCCCGAATCGACACCGCCACCATACCATTCCTCGCCGAAGCGATCGGGGGCGCCCGGCAGGGAATCATTCCCGGCGCGATCGAACGCAACAAAGAAGCGTTCTCACAAGGCATTTCCACCGATGGCGAAGAGGATGCGCTGCTCAATCTACTCTATGACGCTCAAACCTCCGGCGGTCTTTTAATCGCTTTGCCAGAAGAGGGAGTGGGGCCTTTTATCAAAGCGATGCGGTCACGCGGTCATGAAGCGGTTTCGGAAATCGGAACCATCGTGGAACCAGAAGAATCACTCATTCATGTCACCCTTAACGAATCCACAAATCTCGTGGGTGTCTATCAAGAGATCCCCCCGAAAGAAAAACCGGAACCCATTCAACCCAGCGCCGAACCACTCGCCTGTTGTGAGAATCCTCCCAGCGCGGAGGTTAAAAAATCCGTTACAGATAGCGCCTCAAAACCGTCCCTATCTATGGCGCTTGGATCTCCCTCCGCGGAGCAAACGGCATCCAGCGAAGCGTTTAAACAATTCATGAAAAGCGTCAATACGCCAGGGAGCCTCGATGCGCGGATGAAGCGGTTGTTGAACGTCGCCTTAGCCACAGCGCAGCGGTGCGAACAATGCCTGCAGATCCATATCGAACACGCGTTGTCTGAAGGGATCTCCCGCGGCGAGATCGATGAAGCCGCCTGGCTGGGTATTTCATTCGCTGGCGCCCCGGCGAAATTGTTCTACGAAGAAACATGGCGGGAATTGGATAGGAAAGATAAGTCATAACTTGAAACTCAATCGCTCGATCCGTCGTATTAGTAAGAGTAAGGGCGGGCAAATCGATTTGAATGCCCCATTCCTGTTTGGGAATGATAAAACCAAGTGGTTACTCTTAAATCGAAATGGAGGAAAGCGGATGTACAATCGAGTGAGTGTCTTGTATGTAATTACAGTTATGAGTTTTTGTCTTGCGGGTGGAGCCGTTCTCTTGATGGCGGCTTCGGATGTAGAAACAGTAACGATAGGGGCAACGGTTCCAGACATTGAAGCGGATAGTATTGAAGGGCTTCCAGTCTCTTTCCGTCCGCCGGAGGGAAAGATTCTGCTCGTTCAGTTTATGGATTCAAGCGCAGATCAAGCCGATGAATCCATCCGGGATCTAATCATTCTCTATGGACGTTTCCGTGAGAGCGGTTTACATCTTTTAAATGTGTTTATGGATACTAACGAGGATCAAGTCATCCGTTTTTCAACACGGTGGCAGGTCCCCTGGGCGCAGGTGTTGGACGCGGATATGGAAGGCGAAAGAGCCTCTCAAGTTTTCGGCGTTAAAGAATTCCCCTGCAATTTCCTGCTCGATTCAGATGGCAAGATTCTCGCATTAAATCTCACTGGAGAGAACGCGCACAACTTAATCGCCGAACAGCTGAACGTCTCACTCGATTCCCTGCCAATGCCCGAAGCGCCCACACCGATCTCCGAAGGAGGATCGAGCAACCGGGATGCGATAATCGCTACGGCGTCCCGCGTTCCAACAATTAATCTGCTGGGCACGAAACAAGAACGCGAAGAAGTGGAAGCCTGTAAAGAATACCTTCGGAAAATCAGCCTCGCTCTCACGGCTTACAAGCAGGATCATGATGGGGAGCCGCCGAATTGGCTTCACGAACTGTTTCCCAAATACCTCCAAGATGAGAAAATTCTTATATGCCCTTGCCCTTTGGCTAGATCCGTCCAGACACAATTAAAACTCGATCCAGAGATGAGATGCAGTCATTTATACGAATTTGCTCCATCGGAATTGACCGGGGGAGAGTATTCATCCTATAGGGAATGGAAAAAATCTCAACTTAACCAGTTTGGAGACAAAACGCCTATTGTGCGTTGTCTGTACCATTCGAGACCTTTGAGTTTATCGTATGGAGGCGAAATCTATTTCAGTTCGCAGGTTTGGGAAAATGATTTTCCGCAGGGCTGCAGCATCCATGATCCTGACGCGAAAACTCGAAAAGCAATGATGGACATCGCGCTCGCGCTGGATCGATACAAGAAAGAGAATAACACGATACCAGATGAACTTAGGGATCTTTATCCGAAATACATCCGAAACGAGACATTTTACCTCTGTCCCAGCACTGAACAGCCATTTTCCTATCAGTTTTCGAAAAAATCCGGTTTGCGGGAATGGAAAACAGAACAGCTAAAGATCTACGGCGGTTATGTGCCCATCGTCCGGGCTCGGGGGGTTCTTAGAAACGGGAATGTCATCAATCTGGCGTACAATGGCGAGATCTACGAAAGCCCCAGTGTTTGGGAGACTCTCTTCATTCGTGACAGAGCCGCGATACTGAAATCAACGGCCGCCGATCGAAAAGCCATTTCCGCACAATCCCCAGAAATAAGCAAGGCGGAAATAGATATGCGTTCGTTATCGGTCGCGCTCGAATCCTTTTTTATTGATAACAATACCTACCCTCTTCCACTAGAAGGGCAGTCCATCGACAAAGTAGGGATTAAAACCAGTTCCAGAACGATTCGTCTGACTACACCCGTCCGGTACATCACTAAAATACCCAAAGATCCGTTTTCGAAAGAATCCGGTTACTACCATTATCACAGTGATGGGAAAAATTTTTACATTCTGGCCTCTGACGGCCCCGATCAGAAGCCGGATTTCGATGTGAAACAATACGATCCGGGCAAAGGTTCGAAGAAAAATGATCTCAAAACCTTTACCTACGATCCCTCAAACGGATTAAACAGCCGAGGTGACCTTTTCAAAGTAGGACCTTAAAAATAATAATTGAAATAGATCAAAGCCTTTTCCTTAATAAATTGTATCAAAATACGAACAACGATAGTAACATTCAGGTAAACAGATAGAGATCACTAAACAGCGTGATTGTTTTACTCGTTAATTAATAATGAATAAGCGCCTTTCTGTTCGCATCGAAACCGCCTTTCTCAGGCCGGTTCGATTTGGAATGGCGTCTCATGAAAGTTGAAAAAAAAACAATAAAATAAGGGGAATTATTTCAATTCTCTTTCGTATATTCTTGAGAGACATTGTCTTGATTCCCAAAAACGGCGAATTCACATCGAAACCATCATAATTGAGATTACAACTGCAGATGAAAATGAGTTGCGAGAGTAATCACGAACGAGAAAGTCTCGGAAACTCATTTAAATATAAAATGGAGAAAAATGGATGAGTAAACGAATTAGTGTTTTTTATACGGTCACAGTTCTAAGTCTCTTTCTCTCAGGCGCCGCGGTTTTATTGATCTCGGCGCAGGATATGGAAACAGTATCCATTGGCTCAACGGTTCCCGATATTGAGGCCTATAGTATTGAAGGGCTTCCGGTCTCTTTCCACCCACCGGAGGGAAAGATTCTTCTCGTTCAATTTATGAAATCAAGCGATGAACAGGCGGATGAATGCATCCGGGACCTAATCGTCCTTTATGGGCGTTTCCGGGAAAGTGGTTTGCTTTTATTGTGCGTGTTTATGGATACGGATGAAGACCAGGTAGTCCGTTTTTCAACCCGATGGCAAGTCCCCTGGCCGCAGGTGTTGGACTCAGATGTGGATGAAGAGAGACCATCACAAGTTTTTGGTGTCAAAGAATTCCCTGCCAATTTCCTGCTTGATTCCACTGGAAAGATTCTTGCGTTGAATTTGACTGGTGAGAGCGCCCATAATGCGATCGCCGAACAACTGAATGTTTCCCTCGACTCTCTGCCGGTTCCTGAAGCGCCTTCCCCCATTTCCGAAGGAGGGCCGGGAAGCCGGAATGTGGTTATGACAACAGCTCCATCCGTTCCAAGCGTTCCAAAAGTGAATCTGCTGGGCACAAAAAAGGAGCGTGAAGAAGCGGAAGCCTGCAAAGAAAACCTCCGGAAAATCAGCCTTGCGATTACGGCCTACAAACAAGATCACAACGGGGAGCCGCCAAACTGGCTGCATGAACTGTTTCCTCAATACCTTCAGGATGAAAACGTTCTCTTATGTCCAAGCGATCCCACGCATGAAACCCGCTTTGCGTATTTGATCGATAAAAAAATGAAGTGCGGCTATTTATACGAATTCGCACCCGCCCCCAATTCGACGGGATGGAATAATCAGCCCTGGCGGGATTGGAAGAAATCTCAACTCCATGAGTATGGTGACAAAACGCCACTCGTCGGCTGTTATCATCATTCCCGCAAATTGAATCTATCGTATGGCGGAGAGATCTATTTCAGTTCCGAGGTCTGGGAAAATGATTTTCCACAGGGTAGCACAATCAATGATCCCGACGCAAAAACCCGGAAGAAACTGATGGACATCGCAGTTGCGCTGGATCGATATAAAAAAGAGAAGAAAACCGTTCCCGATGAGCTGAAGGACCTTTATCCAAAATACATCCGAAACGAGACTTTTTACCTCTGCCCGGCCACTAATGAGTCCTTCTCCTATCAATTTTCGAAACAATCAGGATTGCGGGATTGGAAAAAAGAACAGTTGAAGATCTACGGCGGTTACGTGCCTATCGTCCGCGCGCGCGGAGCGCTTAAAAACGGGAACGTCATTAACTTGGCGTATAATGGGGAGATCTACGAAAGCCCCAGTGTCTGGGAGACTTTATTCATTCGTGACAGCGCCGCGATACCAAAAACGACGGCGGCTGATCGAAAAACCACTTCTACACGATCCACACGAACCATGGAAATTGCCCGCACGGAAGCGGAAATGCGCATATTATCAAACGCGCTGGAATGTTTCTTCATCGATAACAATACATACCCATTTCCACTGGAAGGGCAAACGATCGATAAGGCCGGTATAAAAATCGGTTCCGGTTCGAGAGCGAGATATCTTCGCTTAACCACACCCGTCGCTTACATCTCAACAATACCCAAAGATCCATTCTCGAAAGAGTCCAACGCCTACCGCTATCACAGCGATGGGAAGAATTATTACATCCTGGCCTCTGACGGCCCGGACCGGAAAATCGATTTCGATCTGAAGAAATTTGATCTCAGCAAAGGATCAAAAAACGACGATCTCACACCCTTTACCTATCATCCCTCGAATGGATTGACCAGCCAGGGGGATCTTTTCCGGGTTGGACCGTGATAGAATGCGCTGTCAAGAACAATCACATCACAACGAGAGATGAGGTTTTCCAAACGTGGTTTCTTACAGAACACTATTCATCCGGACGGCGGTCCTTCTTTTCCTAACCAATGGATTTTTTAGTTCAATGGAACTCTTTGGACAGGAAGGAAATTTGAAGGTGGGGGATATTTTCCCCGAATTTGATGTCGAGAGCATCGAAGGGCTTCCTATTTCCTTCCGTCCGCCGGATGGAAGTCTGTTACTGGTTATCATCTGGGATACCAATTCTCCACGGGCTGAAGACGCGGCCCGCGATACAATTGTTCTCTATAAACGGTTTCACGATTCGGGATTCGATGTTGTTGGCATCTGTACCAATCTATCGGAAGGAGGTGTGGAGGAATTCTCCACACTCTGGACAATTCCCTGGCCCCAGGCGATGAACGAGGATATCGAAGGGGCGGATACAACCGAACAACTCGGTATCCTCGAACTGCCCATCACGTATCTGCTCGATTCAGACGGGCGGATCCTCGCGATCTCACCAAAGGGTGACCGGGCGCATGCGGCCATCGCCGGTTATCTTGGAGTATCACTCGACGATCTCCCCAAACCTGCGATGCCCGCAAAACGGACCAAACCATCATTTGAACCGAGTGGAATGACACAAACACCTAGAGAAGGCGCGTATTCACTCTTGGGATCATTGGAAGAGCGTGAACGGGTAGAACCATGCCGGAGCAATCTACGGCAAATTGGAATCGCGCTGACGAGTTATCAACTCGATCATGAAGGGGAATGGCCTAACTGGCTGTCGGACCTGTATCCAAAGTATCTGCAGGATGAATCAATTCTGCTCTGCCCCAATCATCCCTCCGCCACTGTGTATCGGGGATTGATCGATCCCAAAATGAAATGCAGTTATGTCTACGAATTCGCGCCGATTGAGTGGGATGGCGCCATTTACCGGGATATCCAAAAAGCGAAATTGGAAATCTATGGGGATAAAGTTCCCGTCGTGCGGTGCCTCAAATGCCTTGAAGACGGGCGCGCGCTCAACTTGAGCTACGGCGGTGAGATCTATTTAAGCGGAGAGATTTGGGAAGACGATATGCCGACGGACAACGACCTCGAAGACGCCGCCTCCGAGATTCGTCAGCAGTTTCGCCAAATCGCCGCCGTCATCCATCGCTACAAGAAAGAACACGGGAAAATCCCGGATGAACTGGACACGCTTCATCCCGATTACATCCCGGATGTAAAAACACTATCCAATCCCGTCACGGGTTGGATCTATTCCTATGAATTCAGCCCGAACATCCCCAATCCATATACGGAGGATGGTGAAACGCTTTTTGATTACCGGACGAAACAGATGGAAGAATTCGGCGGGTATGTGCCCATGATCCGCGCCGCGGGTATCCTCGACAAGCAGAATGTGATCAATCTGTCGTATCATGGAGAAGTCTGGCAAAGCACGATGAATTGGGAAGGAGATCTTCATTCCAGCACGGGACCAATGGTCTGGCTGCCAGGTGATCCACCGGGAAAACAGATCGATCCCGATCATCAACTGGAAAACTGGCGCGGGAATGTGGCCAGAGGAACCATAACGATTCAAAAAGATGAGCAGATCCGCTCAATCTGCGGCTCGTGGCAGATGGATAAGGAGATGATCCAGCAAACGGATATTCACGCCAAACCTGCGGCCTTGATCTTTGAACCGGTTATCGAAAAAGGAGAAATCCGGCTTCGCGCCCGTGTAATGGATGGAAAGAACGGATTCCGGATTGTGTTTGGATACAAACCGACAGAAGAACACTACGCCTGGACCATCGGCGGACAAGAGAACAAAGTCAACACATTGGATAAACGCTCTACCCTGCGGGAGATCAAATTTTACAATGTTCTGAATGATCCGGAGCCCTACAACGTCCAACAGAAAATTTGGTATACAATCCGTTTGCTAGTCGATGCGGATAAGCGCACAGTGGTAGGTTATCTGAACGGAGAGAAACGATTGTCTATTACACTGGAGGAAGAAACGTTGAAAGGCCGGTTCGGCCTGACGGTCAATGAAACTATCGCCGAATTCGACCAGATTTCCATAACCGGAAAATAACCGAATTTGTTAGACAAGGAACATAAAAACTGTTATAGACGACGAATAATGGCGCAGATTAAAAAGGAGTGTATAATAGGCTGGAGAAAAGATCGATTCTATCCTATTTACACCGTTAATATTTTCGAAAGGAGGACAAAGCCTATGAAGTGTGCCAAGTCTTCCCTCCTGGGATTGGTTTTCATCGCCGCCTCCGCGTTTCTCTTCGCGGATACCGCCTCCGCGGTTTCCTGCAAACTGGAGTTGAAACGGCTTGAAGATAAATCTTCAATGGTACGGAGCGCGCAGGATGAGGACTATATCCTGCGGAGGGTAAGCAGACAGTACTTTTCATGGCGTCCGGACCGGGATACCATTCCCGAATTTACAAACGCTGTGAAAAAAGAACCGCCGAAGTATGAGTATGAAAATCCTTACAAAGGCGTGATGACGTTGGGTTCCGATAAATACTTATTTGTATTGGATTCGAGCGATATCAACACGAAAGGATTTCATAAACTCTACTTCGACCGCAATCTCAACGGCGATTTGACGGATGATTCCGTCATTGAAGCCATGGCGCTGCCAACCGGCGTTAACTTCGGCCCCGGCTCGATGCGCCGGGAATTTCCCCGGCAGGACCTGATGGTGAACGTGGATGGCAAGAAGCATGATTATTCGGTCTTTTTCGAAGCCTATTCCGACACACGGGATGGAGGAAATCTTCGGTACGCCTACACGCAAGCCGGCGCCGGCGCCTATCGCAAGGGAGAAGTGGAATTGGAGGGCAAAACGCATTCCATTTTCCTGCTCGATTTCAACAGCAACGGCCGTTTTGACGATGTGACGACTGTAAACGAAAATGTCCAATACAGCAATGGCCGGATTTATCCTTCGCAGGGCGACCGGATCTTGCTTGATTTTAGCGCGCAGAACACCGATCCCTCGTATTACAATCTGACGGGCCGTAAAGACCGTGTGCCTGTCGCCAAACTGGTTTTCGTGAATGGGAAGTATTACGAGATGACGGTCTCTCCCTCCGGAGATTCCATCGAACTCACCCCATCCACAACGCCAACCGGTTCGATTGAGAACTCGAACGATGTGTTTGACGTCGCCCTTTACAACAAAGAGGGCGTGCTCAAACTGAACGGCAAGAAAGGCGACAAAATTTCTGTGCCGGAAGGTGAATGGAAGCTGCTCGAATATACGATCGATCTAACCGACTCCTCCAACACATCTGGACGGCAAGGCTGGACTTTGATCGCCGCTTCCGGAACGAAGAATTGCCCAACCGTGAAAGTAGAGAAAGGGAAAACCGTTGAATTTCCCTTCGGCAGCCCCTTCAAACCTCTCGTTCAGACGCAGCCCATGGGCCGCTCGAACGGTCAGGTGGAACAAGTGCGGCTGAGTCTGGAATTTACAGACTGTTCCGGCGCGATCTGCACGAATCTCTACGTCAACGGAAACCGCCCTCCCGATCCCACCTTCGCGATCGCCACACCCAGCAATGAAATCGTGGAGCGCGGCAAGTTTGAATATGGCTGAGGCTTTACCTGTTCGTACACATGGCGTGTACCTTCTAAACTGCAAGATGAATACCGCGTCCATGTCCGCATGAATGCAGGACCTTTCAAAGTCGATAAAAAAGCATACAGCGTGATCAAATCATCAACACTGAAAGGATTGTAAGCGCCTCTTTCAGCAGGACTTACCTATGCGCGGAATAATCATAACGGGGCGGGACTTGAAATCCCGCCCCGTGTTCTCTCACAGGTGAGGAAATATGGTATTAGGGAAAGACGAAATACCAACCGAATCCAAATCGAAAAGTCAATTCGATAGAAAGGACGGTTAGAGATTATGAACTCCTGCAAGCGTTCCCTCTTTGGATTCGTTCTCATCCTTGGCGCCCTGTTTCTCATCCTTGATCCCGCACACGGTGCGACCTTCAAACTGGAGTTGAAACGGTTTGAAGATAAATCTTCACTCATACTAAGTAATGAAGAGGAAAGAATTCTTCAAAAAGTAAAAACCCAGTATTTACCGTGGGATCAAGAGCGTTCTATGACACCGGCTTTCATAAAAGCCGTAAAAAAAGAACCCACTGTATATGAATCGAATACACTGTACAGAGGTGTGATCCAATTCGGATCGGATCAATATGGTTTTGTATTGGATTCAAGCAATATCAAAAGGGAAGGTTTCAACAAACTCTATTTCGACCGCAATCTCAATGGCGATTTGACGGACGATCCCATTATCGAAGCCAAGGCTTTGCCAAAAGGCGTACATTTTGGTTCTGGTATAATACTGCGGGAATTTCCCCGTCAGGATCTTACGGTGAACGTAGGAGGGAAATCGTACGATTATTCATTCTTTTTGACTGTATCATCCGATGAACGAGGTCCAATCCGGGGATCGCTGCAACACGCCCGCGCCTACATCACCCCCGGCGCCTATCGCATGGGGAAAGTCGTATTGAATGGCAAAACGCATTCCATTTGCCTGCTTGATTTCAACAGCAACGGCCGTTTTGATGATGTTACGGTAATACATGATAGAGTCAATAAAAGAACTAGCCGGATTTATTACACGCCTGGGGACCGGCTTCTACTCGATTTCAACCCGAAGAACGCCGATCCTTCCTATTACAATCTGACGGGACGCGAAGACCGGGTTCCCGTTGCCAAGTTACTGTTCGTGGACGGGAAATATTATGAGATGACGGTCTCTCCATCGGGAGATTCTATCGAACTTATCCCCTCCACGGCGCCCACCGGTTTTATTCAGAACTCAAACGAAGTGTATGACGCCGCTCTCTACGGCGATCAGGGGATTCTCAAATTGACAGGGAAAAAAGGCGATCGAATTCCCATCCCGGCAGGAGAATGGAAACTATTGGAATATACGATTGATCTGACCGATCCAGAGAAAAGATTCCGGATCCCACACGCTTTGACGCTGATCTCCGCTGCAGGGACAAAGAACTGTCCATCGGTAAAAGTAGAGAAAGGTAAAACCGTCGAATTCCCATTTGGCGGCCCCTATAAACCTCTCGTCCAGGTGAGTTCTGTCGGTTTTGGAACAGCCATCCCCCAAGCGCGGTTGAGTCTGGCATTCACGGACTGCGCCGGCGCGATTTGTACGAATCTATATGTAAAAGGAAACCGGCCGCCCAATCCATCGTTTACAATCGCTACGCCTAGCAATGAAATCGTGGAGCGCGGCAAGTTTGAATATGGCTGAGGCTTCACCTGCGCGTACATATGGAATGTACCATTAAAACTTCATGATGAATACCACTTCCATGTCCAAATGAAAGCGGGACCATTTGAAGTCGATAAAAATTCATACAGCGTGATTAAATCCTCAATGCTGAAAAGGAAGTAGGTTTCTATTTCATGAAGAGGAAACAATGCAAGTATTACTCAAATGGGACTCAATTTTAATTCCCATTACATCTCCACCCTCAGGCAGGAGAGTATATAATAGGAAAGGTCATACAACCAGCCGTTCCTATCGAAACATCAATCCAATCGAAAGGATGGTAAAAATTCATGAAGTTCGGCAAACGAATCTTTTTAGGATTCTTTCTCCTTCTCGTCGCTGCGTTTCTCTTCACGGATACTGCGAACGCAGTGACCTGTAAATTGGAATTGAAACGGTTTGAAGACAAATCATCAATGTATGAGACCGCTGGAGATGAAGAACCAATCCTGCGGAGAGTGAGAGGGCAGTACCTGCGATGGCGGCGAGATCAGGCCACGACGGCGGATTTCGTCGAAGCCGTTAAAAAAGAACCGAAGTATGAGTCAGATATCCTGTACCGGGGTGTGATTACCTTAGGTTCGGATCAATACGGTTTCGCGTTAGATTCAAGCGATATCATAAAAAATGGATTTCACAAATTCTATTTCGACCGCAATCAAAATGGTGATCTGACAGACGACGCCGTCATCGAAGCCATGCCATTGCCAAAAGGCGTCAACTTCGGTCCCGGCTTTATGCAACGCGAATTCCCCCGGCAGGACATGACAGTTAACACCGATGGCAAGAAGTATGATTATTCATTCTTCTTACTTGTGTATTCCGACACGCAGGGACAATCCGATGGATCACTGCGATACGCCTCCGCGCAGCTCAGCACAGGCGTGTATCGAAAAGGGGAAGTGGAACTCGACGGCCAACAACATACCATTCACTTGCTCGATTTCAATTGCAACGGCCGTTTCGATGATTCAACCACAATACGCGACGATATCCGGAACGATAATGGACGGATCTATCAAACACACGGCGATCGAATCATGCTTGATTTCAATGTTGAAAACGCCGATCCCGCGTATTACAATCTGACGGGACGGAAAGACCGTCTCCCCGTTGAAAAACTGTTATTCGTCAATGGGAAATATTATGATCTGACGGTTTCTCCATCGGGCGAATCTCTTGAATTCACTCCATCCAAGGCGCCACTCGGTTCGATTCAAAACAAGAACGAAGTGTTTGAATTCGCCCTCTACAACGATCAGAGTGTGCTCAAACTGTCTGGCAAGAAAGACGATCCAATTCCCATCCCAGAAGGGGAATGGAAACTGCTTGAATACACAATCAATCTCACCGATCCAGCAAAAAGTTCCCAGGGCCGGCGATCGTGGACATTGCTCTCCGCCGCAGGGACCACGAACTGCAAACCGGTGAAAGTGGAGAAAGGGAAAACAGTTGAATTCCCCTTTGGCGGTCCCTACAAACCTCTAGTGCGGGTAAATCCGATGGGTTCAAACAACCAAGTGGATCAAGCGCGAGTAAGTCTAGAATTTATTGACAATGTAAGCGCGATCTGCACCAATCTCTACGTCAACGGAGACCGGCCGCCTGATCCAACTTTCGTCATCGCCACGCCCAATAATGAAATCGTGGAGCGCGGCAAGTTTGAATATGGCTGAGGCTTTACCTGTTCGTACACATGGCGTGTACCGACAAAACTTGAAGATGAATACCGTGTTCACGTTCGCATGAAAGCAGGGCCTTTTGAAGTTGATAAAAAAGCCTATAGCGTTATCAAACCTTCGATGCTTAAATTCAACTAAGTTCTTATTTCATAAGGACCAAGCTATACGCGTGTAACAAAACGGGGCGGGATTGAAAATCCCACCCCGTTTTTTAATCCGAATGAAAAACCGGCGAATAGAATCCTTCCCACAGGAGAATTCTCAAAACGATGAAAACAGGCAAACGAAAACCATTCAAACCTGCCCGCAATCTCCCCCCACCCCTCAACGTCACCATTGGTGTGGCCGGTCATATTGATCATGGGAAGACCGAATTGGTGAAAATGTTAACCGGCTGCGACACCGACCGGTTGAAGGAGGAAAAAGAACGGGGCATGTCCATCGAACTGGGATACGCGCCCCTGTCATGTCGGCGCCAACCGGGTGGGGATCGTGGATGTGCCGGGTCATGAGCGTTTTATCCGCAACATGGTCGCCGGGGCCACCGGGATGGACATCACGTTGCTGGTCATCGCCGCTGATGACGGCGTGATGCCGCAAACTCGCGAGCATCTCGATATCGCGCAACTCCTTGGCGTTCAGCGTGTGATCACAGCGATTACGAAAACCGATCTCGTCTCCCCGGATCGGATTGAAGAAGTCCGGCGGCAAATTGAAACATTCTTAGAAGCGACCCGGTACGCAGGGGCTTCTATCACTCCCTGTTCATCCGTAACCGGTGAAGGATTGACTGAACTGCGTCAACAGATGGACGCGGCGGTTCAAGCTGTCGAACGGAAAAAAACCAGTGGAATGTTCCGGCTGCCAATTGACCGGATCTTCACTTCCGAGGGGCATGGTGTTGTCGTTACGGGTATCGCGATTTCCGGCAGCGTGAAAGCCGGTGAGATGGTAGACCTGCTTCCATCTGGAAAAACCGGCCGTGTGCGCAGTTTGCAGGTTTATCTCGGCGATGCGGAAGAAGGCATCGCCGGACAATGTGTGGCGCTCAACTTGACGCAAATCGGAAAGGACGAATTCACACGCGGCGACGTTCTCGCATCTCCAGGACGGTTCTCCGCTTATTATCGTTTTACCGCGCGGGTGCAATCTTCGCTCTTTTTAGAATCTCCGCTGCGGAATTCCGCCCGGATCCGATTTCATACGGGAACATCGGAAACACGGGGAAAATTGCGGCTGATGAACGATGACTCCCTCGAACCGGGTCAAGAGACATTCGCTCAGATCGAGTTGGATGAACTCGTTCCTGCGTTTCTTCACGACCGGTTCATCATCCGGCTGGAATCGCCGCCCCGCACCGTCGCGGGTGGAACCATAATCGAATGCGGAGGTTTTCGCCGTAAACGTTTTCATGAGCCTGTTTTGCGTCAACTGCGGAATCGCTGGGACGCGTTATGTAATAATACCAAGTTAATTGAGATTCTGCTTGAAGAGACGCCGTTCCACTCTCAATCGATCGAAGAACTCGCGAAAGCGATAGGCGTCCCCAATTCTGAAGCGCAACAGTTGGTTCAAACGATTATCCAGAAACAGAACGCGATCACGTTGAAAGAGAACCGTATTGTCTCATCTTCAGGATTGCGGAAAGCCGCTAATTATACGCTGGACACGTTGAAAAAACTGCACACCGCCCATCCCACCCGCTTTGCGTTTACAAAAGACGAAATCCGCGCCGGGATGCAAGAAGGTGAGGACCTGATTGACCCGGCTCTCGCGCGGCTTCTTAATGAACACCGCGCGATTCTCTCCGGCTCTTCATACCGTGACGCCGAAGCGGTTGACGCGGATCCCCAAACGCTCGCGCTGGCGAAGCAAATCGAACGTCTTCTCTTCGAAGAGAAATTTAAAACTTCCTCCCCCGCGCAACTGGCGGAGAAACTGAGACGCCCTGTGGCCGCCATCGAATCCACATTCAAATATCTTGTTGAAAAAGGCGCCGCGATCCGGCTGGCAGAAACGGTCTATTTGCACAACAAGCATGTGGAATGGGCGAAAGAACAACTTATCAAAGCCATTCAACGGGATGGATTTTTTGAAACGCACCTTTTCAAAACCGTCATCGGAAGCAGCCGGAAATACGCGATCCCCCTATTGGATCATTTCGACGCCACGGGAGTCACCCGCCGCATTGGCGGCAAGCGTTATTTACAAGAGAAGAAATAATCCACCCTTCTCCCTTATCCCGCCTTGTGGCGCTGCTCTTATAGAAATTCCATTACCAGCCATCAGGTAAATAATAGATACATAACACTCTTGGAAGACAATAAAGGGATGCCCAACTGCAGGCATCCCTTTAATAAACATACTATTTCTCTCTGCCTTTAGAAGAGCGTCCAATCCGACACATCAGTCTCCACATCGATTGAGACGTTATCAATCGCCCACCACCAATCGTTTCCGGCTTCAAACATAATCCAAGAAATCATCATGGTTGACGCGCCTCCAGGATTGTCAATCGAAATGTTGATTGTTTCATTTGTGGCGTCTGGTTTGAATGTCGCATCGCTGGCGTTCGAGGTCCAGCGTAAGAGTTCCACTGGATCTCCGTCATCAAAGGAAACTTCCACACGCGCTTTTTGGTCATCTTCAGGACGCCAGCTGGAATCAAAGGCTAACCGAACGGAATTCGCGGCAACGCCATCCAACAAAATAGGAGGCGTGCTGAGAATCGTATTAAATGTGCCTTCATCGTGATCCGTATCATCCCATTCATCTGGATCGGCTACGGCCACTGTGCCAGAAGCGTTGGTGAATTGCGTGCGTTCTTGATCTTCCGCCGCGGTAGCCCAGGCGTTGAAATCGGCGAAGGACCAACCTCTCCATTCCGGTACACCGCCCGCGGGAACGCCACTATCATCAACGGTCCAACCTCCAGGAGGTGTTTTGGTCCAGTCCGTTCCATCGCCGCCTACTGTTTCCACAACAAAAGCTCGTAACGGAAGACCTTCGAAATCTTCAAACACAGGAAGCGAGACCGGTTGGACTTGCGGTTCGCGGGAAGTGTCCACCACTCGAATGTTGTCAATCGCCCACCACCAATCATTTCCGGCGTCAAGCATTTCAAAGCTGAGTACCAATTCCGACGCGCCCTCAGGATTTTGAAGATTGTACGTCAATGTATCATTGGTTGAATTGTCATCTTTAAAGTTGGGATCATTGGCGTCAGAAACCCAAACGAAGATTTCAACAGGCGTTCCGCCATCATAAATGGCGTTCAACCGGGCTTTTTGAAAGTCTTCAGGCCGCCAGCTGGAATCAAAAGACACTTCAATGGAATTCGGAGCGGCTTCGGAGACGTCTAACGGAGGCGTCATTAAAAAGGCATTGTACGTGCCATTGTTCCCTGGGCTTCCGATATCGTCCCACTCATCCGGATCCACAATCGCAACGACTCCCGTTCCCTTTGTGAATTCAAAACGGCGCTGATCCCCTGCGACAGTGGCCCAAGCGTCTTTAATAGCAAAGGACCAACCTCTCCATTCGGTGACTCCCCCCTCAGGCGCGTCAAATTCTAAGGTCCAGTTTTCAGGCGGGAAGCCGTCCAAACCTGATCGGCATTTATTTCGGAAATACCTTCTGGGAGATTTTCATCTTGGAAGGGCCCTAGATCCAGACCTTCGAAATCTTCCGTAAACAAGACTTCATCGCCTGCAGTCACCTTAACATTATCGATCGCCCACCACCAATCATTGCCGGCGTCAAACATTTCAAAACTGAAAACCATTGTGGAAGCGCCGCTCGGATTCTCCAATTCAAAGATCAAAGTATCATTCGTTGAATTGTCATCTTTAAAAACGGATCGCCCTCCGTTGAAGTCCAAAAGAACACATCACTCGGCGCGCCGCCATCGTAGGAAACCGTTACCGCGGCGGCCTGATTGTCTTCCGGTCTCCAACTAGAGTCGAATTGAAACACGACTGTGTTCGCTTCGACTCCCGTTAAAGATATGGGAGGAGTTTGCATAAAGGAATTGAAAGTGCCTGGATCATGATCGAGATCGTCCCACTCATCGGGATCGACAATCGCGACTGTGCCTTGCCCTTTGGTAAATTCACTTCGGCGCTGATCGCCCGCGACAAATGACCAAGCGGCTTTATTCGCAAAAGACCACGCTCTCCAATCTCGTACGCCCCCCAGGGGAGTCACATCTTCTACGACCCAGCCTTCTGGAGGCACATTCGTCCAAACCTGATTGACATCGATTGCTCCCGGATCTTCATAGACCTCATCCACAAATGGCCCAAGGTCCAATCCTTCAAAATCTTCATCCAGCAACACAACTTGTGAATGAAGAGGCGCCGTGAAAAACAAGGAGACGATCGCCAGCGTAAAAACTACGAGATGTTTTTTATCCATTTCTCTTCCTTTGAAATACAAGATGTGCGATTAGGCAATTCCAATTACCCAAATTATTTTTTGATTATTGATTATTAGTCAAGGGATAATTACCAACGTACCCTTAGATTAAACAAAAAATAATGCTACATAAAAAAACATCAAATATTACTATCGATTTTTATCCTTCGTAATAGCGCGTCCAAAACAATCCAATTCGGCTGTATTGTATGCCGATCTTGTTGAAAATTCAAATCCTCTTAGCTCATTTCCCGTTTTTTTATAAGGATTTAATAATAATGGACTCCATTGTCGCATAGACTTTGCCGCCATTTCTCCTTCATAGAGAGTTTTATGAATATTTCTCACCGTGCAAGATGAAGTCCTTCCTTCACCCAAAGACACAGAAAGGGCTTTTACTTCCCTGATTCACACCTTACCTGGCACATATAAACCATCATGATCGAGATCACAACTGCAAATGAAAATGAGTTGCGGGAGAAATCTTGAATGAGTAAATCTCGGAAACTCATTTTCACATAAAAAAGTGGCGGTTATAAAATAACCGCCAAAGGGAAAGAATATGAAACAAGCCGATCTTAACGATCGGACTTGGTCTCGCGTTTTGATTAGCGAATAGAACGTGGAGTAGGCGCCCAATCCGCATGATTTCCGATCAGGTCGATTTCTTTGAATAACTGATCGATCTCATCCTGGAAATCCGGTTGGAATGATTTCTGATTCCTTTCGCGAATCTCAGTTTGTTTGTCACGATCCAATCCAGCGCGCATCCCTCTTGGACCTCTCTCCATATCGCGTCGGAAGCCACGGCCCATTCCTGCGCGCATACCTTCGGGTCCTTCTCCTTGGCCTCTAAAACCGCGCCGCATACCTGGACGCATTCCTTGCGGACCTCTCTCCACATCGCCCCGGAAACCACGGCCCATTCCTGCGCGCATACCTTCGGGACCTTCGCCTTGGCCTCGGAATCCACGCCGCATCGCCAAGCGCTTTCCTTGTGGACCTCTCTCCACATCGCCCCGGAAGCCACGGCCCATTCCTGCGCGCATACCTTCGGGACCTTCGCCTTGGCCTCTAAAACCGCGCCGCATACCTGGACGCATTCCTTGTGGACCGCTCTCCACATCGCCCCGGAAACCACGGCCCATTCCTGCGCGCATACCTTCGGGACCTTCGCCTTGGCCTCTAAAACCGCGCCGCATACCTGGACGCATTCCTTGTGGACCGCTCTCCACATCGCCCCGGAAACCACGGCCCATTCCTGCGCGCATACCTTCGGGACCTTCGCCTTGGCCTCTAAAACCGCGCCGCATACCTGGACGCATTCCTTGTGGACCGCTCTCCATATCGCCCTGGAAACCACGGCCCATTCCTGCGCGCATACCTTCAGGACCAGCGCCTTGGCCTCTAAAACCGTGTCTCATACCTGGACTCATTCCTCGCGGACCGCCGTCTTTGGCGCTCTGGAAACCGCGCCGTATTCCTGGTCTCTCTTTGTTCAACGCTGCCTTTAATCCAGCTTGGAAACCACGTTGATAAGCGGCGGCTAGAACATGTTTAATCTTGTTTTTCAGACTTACGGACCATGTGTCCTTCTTCACTTCATTCTCTCTGTCTTCCGCGCTGAATTGGGGACCTTTATCCGCGCCGGGACGTTCCTGCATTCTCGCTCTGCGGCTAGGACCTCTCGGTTCATCCATCTCAGGATTCTCATCAGAGGCGCCGCGCCGCATCCGAAATCGTGGTCCATCCAAATCATCTTCCGCGGCGCCACGTCCGCCTCGTCTCATTCCAACAGGAGGATTGTCAGGATTCTCACCGTCTCCTCGCTGGAAGCTTCGTCCTCTTCCAACGCGGGGAGCGTCTGTCTCTTCATCTTCCGCATTCCAGAAGCCACGCATAAAACCTCTATGGCCGGCGCCAGCGCCCCATCCGGCGCCAGGCCCCCGGCGGGGGGATTCCTGTTTTACTTGCGGCGCCGGATCCTCTTGACTCTTCAATTCCTGCGCCTGACCACTCAGCGTCAACGCGCCAATGACTGTTGCGCTTACAAACAGTGTCTTATATATAGGTATGACCTTCATTGTTTTTTACCTCACAAATTTAATTTACCAACAATGGCCATCGTTGTATGTTTCTGTTGAGTAAAACGAATTGAGTTTGAATTTATTGAGGGGATTGAAAAAAATACGAAAAAGAGATATGGAGGGAAGCGTTCACTAGATCATCGGCACAATCACACCGGGACCAGGCGATACTTTGATAAGGGATTCCGCATAGCCCTTATTGTTTTTCCGGTCGATGACTTCCAACGTATAGCGATGCAGACCGTATTCGGTATCACCATTGAACTCATGCTCAATCGCCAACGAATTATTGATCTCCAGCGGGATGGTTTTTCCATCGACCCGCAGCACAACGGATTTAATCCCGTCTGGATCGTTGATATAAACATACATTTTATATGGATCGTTCCCACTCAGTTCCCGCCGTTGGCTGATCAGTTTCGTAATCGCATAGATAAACGGATTCATCTGCTTTCCGCGAATGGTTTGCGCGTCTAGAAATTCCACCGTGCAATAGGGTTTGGCGAACCACAATTGCAACGCGAAAATACACGCGGCAATGATGATCACAGTAAAAGCGATTTTCTTGATTTTCATTGATTCACTCCTTCATAAAAACCATCATAATTGAGATCACAACATGCAAATGAAAATGAGTTGCGGGAGAAATCTCGAACGAGTCAGTCTCAAAAACTCATTTTCATATAAAAGAAACAACTCTCCGCGTTCTCAAGATAACATAAAATATAAAAGAACGCGATCTGTTTTTGTATAGAAATGTAAAACCTAAATCCTATCCAATTACACAAACTTCAATCGAATACTAATTTATAAATAAACTAACACGGCGGCGTCTTATCCTGCCTATTCATATTATACTTAAAAAAATCATACGCTCTCTATAGAATCACAATTATATAAAAAACATGAGACGTAGATCTAGAGAAAAAAACGAGATTCACAGCCATCCATACAATCATCATTGATTGACGAAAGCGCAAAGCGGGCGTACTCTGTCAAAACGGAATTGCATGAATGAAGAAAAAGGATAGGGGAATGACGCTAGCCGTTATCGATATAGCGATTTTGATCCTGTATATGGTGGGGATTGTCTCACTGGGGATCTATTTACGGCGCCGGGCTTCGGGGAGTGTAGAGGATTATTTTCTCGCAGGACGCCGCGTGCATTGGCTTTGGATCTCCATGTCGGGCAGTGTGACTACATTCGATATCACCGGCACGCTGTGGATCGTGGCCATGTTTTATGAGATGGGTCTCAAGGGGATGTGGATTCATTGGACGTGGGGTTTTCTGATGCCCGCCGCGTTCTTCGCGTTCACGGGCAAGTGGGTGCGGCGCTCGAACGTTGTCACCGGCGCCCAGTGGCTCGAAACCCGTTTCGGAACTGGACTTGACGCACGGATCGCCCGCCTGATGTACGCGGTCATGTCGATCATTTTTACAGTGGGCATGATCGGTTACGCGTTCCAAGGAATCGGAAAATTCGTCTCCGTCTATTTCCCGATTTCCGAACACGCAGGAGCGTTGTTGATCATAGGCGTCACCTCGATTTACGTGATCCTCGGCGGCATGTACAGCGTTATATTCACGGACGTAGTACAAACATTGATCCTGACAGTCGCCGCGTTTTGGGTGACTTATATCGGCTTTCACGAAATTACATATGAAGGTCTCGCCGCCGCCGCGCCGAGAGGCTGGCTGGAGATATGGCCCTCCTGGGAACCGGCACATTTAGCGGGGAGCGAAAATTTTCAATTCTTCGGCGCGCTCTGTATCGCCTGGGTGTTAAAAGGCCTGTTTCTGAATGCGGGCGGACCAGGACAGTTGACAGATTTCCAGCGATTCCTCTCCACCCGCTCCGCGCGTGACGCCAGTAAGGTCGGCGCGGGATGGTGCTTCTTTCTCATTAGCCGTTGGGGAATGTGCATGGCGATCACCGTACTGGCGATGATTGGAATTGAGGGCGTGACTGATCATGAAAAAGTCCTTCCGCTTGTTTTGAATAACTACCTTCCTATGGGAATCAAAGGCCTTGTGCTCGCCGGTTTTCTCGCGGCGTTTATGTCAACGTTCGATTCCACGATCAACACCGGCGCGTCCTACGTCGTGCAGGACATTTACCGGGCGCATATCAAACCAAACGCGGGACCGAAGGAATTGACCTGGGCCGGATATATCGCTTCGCTTCTCATTGTTGGATCAGGGTTGCTCGTCGGTTTTCAAGCGCAATCCGTTCAAAGTATCTGGAATTGGCTGATGATGGTGTTCGGCGCGGGATTCTGCGTTCCCAACGCGCTGCGCTGGTATTGGCGCCGGTTCAACGCCTGGGGCACGGTGATCTCATTGGGCGCGGGGATGGCGCTCTGTTTCGGACTTACCGCTTTCTATCCTGATGCCCGCACGGATATCGCGTTCTATGTGATCGTCGGCGGCAGTCTCATCGCCGGAATCGCCGCGGCTCTCCTCACAGCTCCTACAGACAAAACCGTGCTTCAAAACTTTTACAACCACGTCCGTCCCGGCGGTTTCTGGGGCCCCGAACGCGCCGCGGCGAAAGACGATCCTTCCGCCATTCCCGAAGAATCGTTCGCTTTCGACCTCCTGAACGCCTTCATTGGAATGATTGTAGTAACCTGTATCTATCTCACACCGATTTACGCCGTGATCCACCGCCTGGATGTTGTTAAATGGCTGTCATTGGCCATCTCCGTGTGTCTTGTTATTCTATGGCGGACCTGGTATTGCCGGCTACCTAACGACTAATTCTCACCCAGCGGGCCGCAGTCCGTATTTCTTCATCAATTCCTGCAGATGGCGGCGGCTGATGCCGGCCATCTGTGCGGATTGGGTTACGTTCTCCTCATTCGCCGCTAGGAGTTCTTTTAAATACGTCTGCTCAAACAATTCACGCGCTTCATGAAAAGTCAAGCGGACGGGATCGAAGACCGTTCCCGTCTCCCCGCCGCTCGTAGACGATAGGGTGGATGGCAGATCGTCTACTTGAATGATCCCATTCTCGCGCAGCACCATACAGCGCTGAATCACGTTCTCCAATTCCCGCACATTTCCCCGCCAATTGTATTCAATCATGACTCGCATCGCTTCTGGATCGACGCCTTCAATGGACCGGTTCATCTTTTTATTTAATAACGAAATAAAATGCTCGGTTAACAACGGAATATCATCCCTCCGTTCCCGGAGAGGAGGCAGGTGAAGATCCATGATCGACAGCCGGTAAAAAAGATCTTCCCGAAACAATCCTTCCTCCACTTTTTCTTTTAAGTGCTGGTTGGTTGCGGCGATCACACGGGCGTCAATCGCTTTCGCCTGTACGCTGCCTACACGGCGAATCTCTTTTTGTTCCAACACCCGGAGAAGTTTGACCTGCAATTCGAGAGGCAGATCCCCAATCTCATCGAGAAAGAGCGTTCCCCCATCCGCCGCTTCAAATACACCGATTTTCTGTTTATGCGCGCCGGAGAACGCGCCTTTTTCATGGCCGAACAGTTCACTTTCGATTAACTCTTTCGGCAGCGCGGCGCAATTGATCGCCAAAAAATTCGCTTTCTTCCGGTTGGATTGTTTGTGAATGGCGCGCGCGACAAGTTCTTTCCCGGAACCGCTTTCACCCAAAATAAGAACCGTACTATCTGTGGGGGCGACTTTTTCAATCATCGTAAACAGTTCCTGCATGGGCTCGCTTTTCCCCACCATGTCTTCCAACCGGTCTCGTTCTTCCAACGCGCGTGTGAGATACCGGTTGCGGTCCAGCAGGCGCTTTCTTTCAACGGCGTTGCCGATGATGTGGACGACTTCATCGTTGTTGAACGGTTTGGTGATGTATTCATACGCGCCCTGTTTCATCGCGGTGACGGCGGTCTCGACGGTTCCATACGCCGTCATCATCACCACTGAAGTATCGGGCGAATCCCGCCGGATGATTCCCAATAATTCGAGTCCGTCCATACCCGGCATGCGGATATCCAGCATGGCGGCGTCATACATTTCTTTCGCCAAACACTTAAGCGCTTCTTCCCCCGACAGCGCCGTATCCACATGATATCCCTTGTCAGATAACAAGCGTTTCAGAATATGACACATCCCTTTTTCATCATCGACGATCAAGATATTGCCAAGACTTCCAGAACTCATCGTTTCCTCATTACAGATGGATTAGACCGGTCCAGAATCAAACTGAATCCGCCACGATTCTTATCCAGTCTAAAGTCGAACGGATGGAAAAACCAGTGCCGGTTGATTTCCATGAATCAAAGCGGTTCAGAGGAACTCCATATCTCTCTTATGGCGACGGTCAACAGTCAAGCGCCTTTAACCAACCTTCTACACGATTCATTTCCACTATACAGTATTCATCATTGTATGTATGGCGCTCACACGGCGTGGGGATCCCTTACTAAAGCCGTAGCGCCCATGTTCTTTTTCGCTGGGAGAATGACTATGATGCAAAACCGTATGCGCTTGTTTCTCGCTAGCTGCGCCGCCCTTGTCACGACGGGGATGATCCTCATTATCCGGGGCGATATCAGCAGTCAGGTTGAAACCGCCTTTCAACTCACTCACGAACAATATGGCTTCATTTCCTCCATGGCCTTTTATGGTGTCGCCGCTTCCGTGCTGTTCGTTTCTCCTTTATTGGATTTAATGGGGATGCGCAATCTTCTCTATATCGCCTTTGTTCTTCACGTTGGCGGAATCATTGGATTTATCACAGCGCCATCGTATACGGTTTTATACCTTTCCATGCTTTTCGCGGGTTTTGGCAATGGATTGGTCGAGGTGGTTATTAATCCGCTCTGCACGAGTGTCTACGCGGAAGAAAAGACACGCCGGTTGAATATTCTCCACGCCTGGTGGCCTGGTGGTTTGATCATTGGAGGAATTCTTTCGGTGCTAATGGGGAAACTTGGATGGGAATGGCAAACGCAAATGGGGATTGTGCTTATCCCAACATTCGCGTACGGCGCGCTCATCTTTGGTCAGAAATTTCCCGTCACCGAACGGGTGGAAGCAGGCGTGTCGTACAACGAAATGATCAAAGAAATTCTGCGGCCGGGTTTCCTGCTTCTATTGGGTTGCATGATGCTGACCGCCGCGACCGAAGTAGCGCCCAGTCAGTGGGTCGAATCCGTTTTACGAAACACGGCGAACATGTCGGGAACCATGATTTTTGTGTACGGAAGCGCGATCATGTTTGTCCTGCGTTTCTTCGCCGGTCCCATTGCGAAACGGATTTCCCCGGTCGGTATCTTATGGGTGTCGGTCTTCGTCAGCGCAATTGGGCTGTATTTGTTAAGCGGTGTTTCATCGATTGGATCGGCGTATCTCATGGCGACGATCTTCTACGCAGGCGTCTGTTTTCTCTGGCCGACCATGCTCGCCGTGACCTCCGAACGCTTTCCAAAAGGGGGCGCGCTGCTGCTGGGTTTGATGGTCTTCGCCGGGAATTTCTCGATCGGAACCATCGTATATAAAATGGGGAGTGTGTATGATAACTGGGGCGCCGCCGCCGCGTTCCGGTTCGTCTCGCTCTTCCCCGCCATCCTCTTTTTTGTGTTCGGAGCCTGGTGGATTAGAGATTACCTCGGCGGCGGCTACCGCGCAGTCAAACTATCCAATGAAGACTAACATTCCATTCATTCTATACTCATCCATGGAGAATACTGAACACATTACTATCACAATTCAAGCATCGTCTTCCATCTTGCCACCTGTCCATTCATCATGGCAAGGATTTACATTTCTTCGAATTCATCTTTATAGGAACCACGAGAAGAGGATGCGAATTCCTTTTTCTCTTTCGGACTCCAAGCAGGAAGAGAGTGAACCGGCTCACTGACTTTCACACGAGTAACAGTCTTTTCTTCCATTTTGGAAGACAATTCAACTGAACGATCCCCGTCAATCCGAAACTGCGAGAGCAATTCTTGCAGCGAGATCGCTTGGGAAGAGAGTTCTTCACTGGCTGAAGCGAGTTCCTCCGAGCTCGATGAATTTTCCTGCGTCACCTGATCAAGACGCATAATCGCTTGATTGATTTGACTGGCGCCGGTCGCCTGTTCGGTACAAGCAAGCGTGATGCCTTCCACAAGCGAGGCGGTTTTTTCGATCTGTAGGACTTGTTCTTGGTTCGATTCCGTCACATTACGTATAGTCTCGGAGACTTGCATAATACTCTCCATGATCTTGCCTAGCCCCTTGCCCGATTGGTTCGCAAGGTCGACCCCATCATCGATCTGCCGTACGCTATTAATGATCATCTCGGAGATTTCACGGGCCGCTTGTTGACTGCGCTCGGCCAGTTTCCGCACCTCCACCGCCACCACGGCGAATCCCTTACCCATATCCCCGGCGCGAGCCGCCTCTATCGCCGCATTAAGAGCCAACAAGTTGGTTTGATCGGCGATATCGTCGATTACTTTGATAATTTCAGAGATTTTTTTGGAACTATCAGAAATCTCATTCATTGAATCCACCATTTTATTCACTGCTTCCTCACCTTCTTTGGCCTGTGTCACAGCTTGTCCGCATATCTCATTGGCTTTTTTCGTCAGGACTAAGGTTTCTTTCACTGTAGACGCCGTTCCATCGGCGATTTTGTTCGTCTCTTTAGCGTTTTTGGAGTTCTCTTCGATCGAGGAGGTTAGTTCCTCGATCGACGCCGTTGTTTCTTCTAGAGAAGCCGCTTGTTCAGTGGCGCAGGACGCTAAGGTCTGCGCCGTCGAAGAGAGTTCTTCCGCACTCGCCGCCACCTGTTCGGTCGCGCTCTGAATACCACCCATTACATTTCGGAGTTTTAACGCCATCGAATTTACGGAATCAGCCAGATCCCCTGTTTGGTCGACGGATTGAGTCAGATCCCCATCCGAAACATTCGCTAACGTTACACCGACTTCCCGGATATTTGTAATCATGGTGTTGAGCGCATTCGCCAACATGCCCATTTCTTCTTTGGTGTCTATATTGATTTGAACGGACAGATTGCCATCCGCCACTTGCCGGGCCGCGTCAACTCCCAACGCCAATGGTTTTGTGATTGAGCGGGTAATAAATATACCAAGCAGAATTCCGATTACGACCGCCATGACAATAAATACGACGAAATACAAATTCGCAAATTGGATCGCGCTTTCCATTTTGTTTTTTTGATCCGCCCGGAGAGCATTACATTCTTGCTCCAATGATCTAGCCGCATCCACCATCGCATCTTCTTCCACCTTTTTCTGCGCTTCAGCGGTCACCCAAGCGTTAAAGGCTGTTTCATACTGTTCCACTGAGTTCCGGACTTTGACCAATTGAGACTTATTCGCTTGATCTTGAAATCGGACATTCAGATCGTCACAAAGAGCAAAAATATCTTTTAACTTCGTTTGGAGTCTATCAATATACTGTTGATCCCCCCGCAGTATGTAGTTCTTTTCTTCCCGCCGAAGTTCCAGCGTAAATTTGATCAGCCGGTTCGCGTCATCGGCTTTGATCATTCGATCATCGATTTTTTTGCGTCCTTCTTCAATCGCTGTGGCCAGTTTAGTCTTTTGATCAGCGCGCATCGCCACGCATTCATCATTAAACGCTCTGGCTTGGTCAACCATTTCTTTTTCCAGGTTTTGTAGGACGACGTCCGTTTGCTCCTCTTTTTTAGCTTTACACCAATCGTCAAAGGCCTTCTTGTACGCGGCGGCGGCCTGGATCGCCCGTTGCGCCTGTTCTTTATTGACGGTATCGTTAAAGCGATCGATCATCTCCGCAGCCAACGTATTGATCTCTTTAAATGCGCTTTCCAATTCAATGATATATTTTGTATCGTTTCGCAGCATAAAATTCTTCTCATTGATCCGGCAATCCTGCGCGAGTTTAATGAGCCGGTTGGCGGCATCCGCCTTCCAGAGACGATCCACCCGCGCGGTTTCTACATCGTTCTGGTTTTGAACCAGTTTGTCCTTTTGGTCTTTGCGCATTTGCTCGCATTCCTTGATTAATTCCTGCGCATTGGTGAGTAGATCTTGTTCCAACTTTTGCTGTTGTTCGTTCAACCGCATCCAGGAAGCGAAACTCTTTTCGTATTTCTCCGTCTCCTCCTTCACCTTATCAATCTGGTCAATATTAACCTGATTCTTAAATTTCGCCCGCGTCGTTTCGATCTGGGCGTACATATCCTTGACCAGCTTCGCTTGTTCTTTTTTCGAGTTTTCATCCTTTCGAAGCATGAAATTTTTCTCTTGCCGCCGGGCCTCCAAGTTGAATTTAATCAACCGGTTTCCATCGTCGGCCTTGTCCACTCGATCGGCCACATCCGCCAAGCCACTGTACCCCGCATACCCCACAACGATCGCAAAGAAGATCAAGAGACCAAAACCAATACTTATCTTTTTACTGACCGACAGGTTTTTCCAACTCATTTTTTTTCTCCTTTTTTTATTGAATTGATTTATTTTCACGATCAAACTTGCCCTCAGAAGCGAAATGTCAATCCCGTCATCAACATACTGTCTGAATCCCAGGTATGGTTCTTCAGCCGGTTGGTCTCGATCTGATATCCAAGAGTCCAAGTTATTTCTTCCGTAAATGGGACATTGAAACCGATTCCAAACCGATGCCGGTTGAATGTATCCACTGTCGTGTCGAAGTTGACTTCATTTGATAGATAAATCTGGATGGGACGTCCATCAATGTCGATGGGAAGAGGATGATTGAAAGCAATCAGTGGACGAATACGTTCAGAAATATCGTCTTTGTCGTGTATATCGCGAACATCAATGCGAAGTCGGAATTTGAACGACCATTCCGAATCAAAGATTTTTTTCTTTGAATAGGCCAAGTCAAAATGGTAACGGTCTTCATTCGCCCCAGGTTCGTAATCCACGTGCTGCCAGACCGGCATGATTGTCCATCCATCTAACCAGGGGATACCGAATCGCAGGCCAATCCGCTGATGAAATTGAAACTGATGGGACGCGTCTTGGTCGAATCGATTGGCGTTTTCCAGATAGAGAGACGTGCTGTCCGGCAAACCAATGGGGGACAGATCAATCCAAAAGTTTTCCCACGTCCAGATCTCAAAATCATGATCGGAGCCGGAAACAACCGGCGTAAGATATAGCGGAACCATCACTATAATCCCTATCCACGATCCAAATCGTCCAATGCACACATTCCTAAATAACTTCTTTTTATTGCGCATTACTATTTCCCTCCACAAAGTAAATTTTTCTAACATATATTTACAATTCTATAACAACTATATATCTATACATATATAAAATAAATTTACACTTATTATAAATCTTTCACTTTTTCAAGAAATGATCATACTAAAATTTTGGGTAGTGGTGTAGATTAGTCGCAGCCTTTCCTCGTAATTATCTCTTCGTCATAGAACCATCCAAAATCAATCATATCAAGAGGTTGCGGGTAGTGTGCCTCTTATTTTCGTTCATTAACATGTCAACTATATATGTCGTATAGAAATCGTATATACGTCGGATATCAATAAAAATAAGAATATATTAATAATAAAACGTCATATATAGTTGACACTTTGCGCCTTCATGAGTATAATTCCTTATGCTTGAATCCGCCCATGGGAGTGAACCGATGAACGAAACGAAATCGCAGTTCCTCGCAAAAGAAGGCCTCTTAAATCCAAAGCCGGAGCGAATCTCTTCCCCCCTGTTCCAAACTCTTGATTTCTTCGATCCCTTCGACCTGCCCCAGGTTCGATATGAGATGCTTCGCGCGGCTCGAAGTGACACGATGTCTGTGGCTGAAGCCTGCCGCCTCTTTGGGTTCTCCAGGGAGTATTTCTACCGGCTCGAACGGATGTTCATGCAGCGGGGCTACGTGGCTTTACTTGGCTCCTCCATGGGCCGCCGCCCCCTCCTCGCTCTCAACCAAGAGATTGTCAACTTCATCATTCACCGGAAACTCGAACAACCTCACTTGTCGGGAGAGAACTTGCGGCAAGAAATCTTACGCCTCTATAAAGTGGATTGTTCACGCCGGACCGTCGAACGGATTGTGGAAAAGACGGGTCTGAGTAAAAAAGGGCTCCGCTGACATTGGCCTTGGAAGTGAACGCGGGAGACTGTCCTCACCAGGTGTTCTTTGAAGACGAGGATCAGGCCCAGGGACTCTATGAGAAAGCGCGTAAGGCCGCCCTTAACCAACGGTATCGGATAGACAAGCGTCTCCGGAAAACCCTGACCATCCATGGCGTAGCTGGTTTATTCCTTGATCCCGAACGAATTTTTTTGAGGGCCTCCCCATCCCGAACGTCTCCACGGAAAAACACCGCGTTGCATCATACGCGTCTTTCGGAAGAACGGTTTGCCACCATTGCCCGATCCCTTGCGGAAGGGGTGGGGATCTCGCCCACGGCGCGCATTCAAAACGTGAACAAGAAAACCGTTCTCATGGTGTTGGCGAAAGCCGGGGCGCATGCTGTCAAGGTCAACCGCGCTCTCCTCGTGAAGGCGAACGTCTCTGAATGTCAGCTGGATGAAATGTGGTCTTTCGTCGGGAAAAAGGAGAAAAACCTGGAGCCGTTCGAGAAACTTCAGCGCGTGTTCGGCGACGCCTGGATTTGGATTGCTTTCGATGCCGTCAACAAGGTCGTTCTCGCGCATGTCATTGGGAAACGAACGTTGCCTTCCGCCGTCGCCCTGGTTGAAGAGGTGAAACGAGTCACCGTATCCATGCCCGATCTGTTCTCCTCCGATCAACTGGATCATTATGCCAATGCGTTGCTTCAAGTCTATGGAACATGGGTCCAGCCTTACCGGAAACCGGGACCGGGAAGACCCCCGCATCCTCGACTCGTTCCTCCGAACGATCTGGTGTACGTTCACGTCGTGAAACGCTACAAACAATACAAAGTGGTTGAAGTCACACGAAAGGTAATTTTTGGCGATCCGGCAAGAGTGGAAACGATTCTGGCGGCATCCAAAGTCAGCCGGACAATCAACACATCCTACGTGGAGAGAAATAACGGGATCATTCGTCACATGGATTCACGGTGCGTACGCAAATCGCTCCGATTCTCCAAATCCATGAAAAACCACCACCATCAACTCGCGTTGACTCTTGCCTATTACCACTTATGTAAACCACACGGAACATTGACCAAGCGGCATGGAAAATCCACGACTCCCTTCATGGCCGCGAATCTGACCGATCACGTCTGGAGCATGGGGGAACTCCTGAGATTCACCAATTTTTGACTTGCAATTAATATGGACCACTACCAAATTTTGGCAGTTATGGTTTATTCAATCTGCGGTCAAGGTGAGGTCTTCCTGTACACCGACATGGAATACCCGGTCTATTTTATTAAAAAATAACAACCGGTCCTCCAATTTTCCCACCCCCGAAATACAGTCCGATTGAAAAGCCAAATTCATTGGAGGAAGCGGCTCGATCCAATCGTTCTCAAAAGCACGAACCTTGCTCATGGAAACCGCTATAAGATCCATGAATTGCTTTTGTAATTCCACGTCGGAAAATTAGTGAATCGCTTTAATTTTTCTAATCGGATGATCTTTCGTAACGGCAAAACAGATATCCCATTTTTCTCTCATAACAATAAAAAAAAGAATTGAATGAAAGGAGTATATAACAAAAGGAGTTTCACCTCTATCCTCCCGATCTATCTTTTTTTCCTCCATACTCATTTATCTTAATTTGGAACCGAAGTGGATCAAAGATAATCCCTTCGGCTGCAATGATGCGACAAGCTTATTCAAAGGAGACTAAGTCCCACACAGATCAACCCATTTCATGAAATTCACCTTCACTCAGTTTCTTTTTCTTGCCAGGCAATGCAGGAACCGGTTGATGTGTGACGGACTTTGCTTGGATGAATCCCCGCTTTGATCCGCTTGGTGTGGATTGCTTACTCCTCCCACGGCCATTATCAAGCTTAAACTGACCCACTAATTCCTGCAAAGAAATCGCCTGCGAGGTGAGTTCTTCACTGGCCGACGCGCATTCTTCACTGGTCGCCGAATTCTGCTGCGTGACCGAATCGAGTTGTACGAGTACCGACCGGATTTGATCCGCCCCATTGGCTTGTTCGACGCTTGATGCGGCGATGTCCTGCACGAGTTGGGATGTCTCCTGAATCGCCGGGACGACTTGTTGAATCAGTTGCCCCGCGTTTTCCGCCTGGCTCACGCTGTTCTTCGCCAGTTCGCTGATCTCTTTGGCCGCCTTCTGACTGCGTTCCGCCAGTTTGCGCACTTCCACCGCGACAACGGCGAATCCTTTTCCCATCTCACCCGCGCGCGCGGCTTCAATAGCCGCATTCAACGCCAACAAGTTGGTTTGATCGGAAATATCACCGATGATCCCGATCTGTTCTGCGATCTTCTTCATCGCTTCAACGGTTTTCAGTACCGCGTTCCCTCCTTCTTCCGCTTCACTGGAGGCTTTCGTAGCGACGGTATTGGCTTTTGAAGCGTTGTCGGAATTTTGTTGGATGGAACTGGTCAGTTCTTCGATCGAGGCGGAAGTCTCTTCCAAACTCGCCGCCTGCTCCGTCGCCCCATTGGAAAGATTTTGAGAAGACGCGGACAATTCCTCCGCGCCGGACGCGACTTGTTCCGACGCCTGGCTGACAGTTAACAAGGTTTGACTTAGGTTCTCCCTCATCTGATTCAACGCTCTTGAAAGAGAACCAATCTCATCCTTCCGGTTGGTTTCAACATTATGGGTGAAATCCCCCTCCGCGACGATCTCCGCGAACCGGACACCCTCCACCAAGGGAACGGAAATACTGTTGGCGATGTAATATGCGATGATGAGAATCAGGACACCGAACGAAAAGGCGATGATCAACGCCCAACCCAAGAGTCCGATTTTCTTTCCATACGTATCACGGATGGCAAGGTTGGAGAACGCTTCGGCCTGATCGATTTCCGCTAGGATCGCCCATTTTGTATCTCCCAAAGTAATCGGCGCATAAGCCGAAAGCACGGGATTTCCATTGTAATCGATGATGATTTTTTCGCCCGTTTTCCCTGCGATCGCCGCGTTCGATCCTTCTGTGTCCACGTTCCCCAACGCCGGATTTTTAAATGAAGCGACCACGGTATGATTCACGGGATCGAGGAAAGAATCCGACCGCATCAGCCGATCGCTTCCGACAAGGTACGTCTCTCCCGTCACTCCCATACCGCTGCGTTCCTGCATAATGGAATTGATCGCTTCGAGAGACAGTTGCAGGGCCACAACGAGTTCCACGTTACCATTAATGACCACCGGTTGCGCGATGAAAGCGGCTGGTTCATTATTGCTTGGCGCGTATGGTTCAAAATCCGCCAACGCGAATTGTTTCGACTGAAGAACCTTCCTTGCAAGTTTCCCAAGTCCAGAGTCCTTATACTTGCCACTCACCATGTTCGTCTGATAATCGGCTTCTTGCGCGACGGTGTAGAAGACATACCCATCTGGATTCATCAAAAACAGGTCATAGTAACCATATGCTTTCGTATATTTTTTAAAGAAATACTCTCCACTTGAATCTTTCGGGCAGAAGGCTTCAGCGACATCGATCTCCGCCAAGAGCGCCCATACAAAGTTACCCACACGCACGGGAATCCATGCGGAGAGCACGGGATTGCCATTGTAGTCAATAATCACATCCGCCCCGGTTTTACCAGCAAGAGCGGATTGAGTCGCCACTGTATCAACTTTCCCTTTCGTGGGATTCTTGAACGAAGCCGTCACCGAATGATTTTCCGGATCGAGATACGAGTCGGAGCGCATCAATCCATCCGGTCCCACCAGATACGTCTCACCCGTTTCACCAAGTCCCGCGCGTTCGCTCATGATCGTGATCAGACGATCGATGGGCATTTGAAAAATGGCTACACCTACTTTTTCTTCACCATCAAATATTGGAGACGCGATAAAACTGGCCGGCGCTTCATAGGAGGGTTTATATGGCATATAGTCGACTAAAAAAACAGCGTCTTTGTCCGTGGCGGCATTGGCTTTGCGAAACGCTTCACCGAAATTGGTCTGCGCATAAGGACCATCGATCAGTGAAGTGCTGTAATCCAGTTCTTTGAATACAGAATAGACAATATCCCCTGTTTCAGGATCAACAAGGAAGATGTCATAAAACCCAAATTTATCCAAGTAATTCCGGACGACTGGATGGATTTGAGAGTGCAACTCACTGTACCGGGATCCATCATCGGCGGAATCCAGAAGATGTTTGGATCCAAGTGGATTTCGATTGGCCCGGATGTAACGGTATTGAAGCGCAATGGACTCTCGATCGAGCTGTTGGACAATGGATTGCGCTCCCGGTGAATTCCCTTCATTCTGCCGCGCATATTCGCTGCTGAATTCCCCCGTATAATAGGTTGCAAGCTGCTGTTTCATGCTTTCAATATCTGAATCCATGATTAGATTCTCATTATGGTAATTATTGAAAGCGTCTCGAAACTGCTGAACAGCGTCGACCACCATTTTGTCTTCTGAAAAAGTAAGGATCTGATCGTGGATGGTTTGGAAATAGCGTTCCACTGCAGAACGCTTAATTTCCCGTACAGCGGTCAACTTCGCGAACGCTTCCTCCCGCAGGGTGTTTACAGTTTCCGTCAGAACTTCCATATCCCCCTGACGTTCCCCGAAAAATTTTTCTATCTGCGCTTTTTTTATATCTCTCACGCCTTTTAATTGATTAAACGCCTGCGCCTGAATTGTCGCGCTTGAATTACGAAACGAAATCCAAACGGCGATCGCCAAAGGAATAATGCCAACCATGAGAAACAAGCTGATTAATTTCGGTTTCATTCGAACATCATTCAAACTTATCATAATCCCATATCCCCCTTCATTGTGAAAAATACAGATTTTCTTAAATTCTTTTGCGATATACAAAGAACTAATAAGATATGCCGCCTTTTAGAAAGCCTATCCACCCCCTATGGGATTCTACGTTCTATAACTAGTAATATGGAAATGACACACTGATGGATTTCCCAAATCTCCTCTTTATCCTAACTCATAATACGTTTCTCCTTTCTTTTTAATCAATCAAACAAATTCCGATAATAAAGCAGTAAATGAATCGACAATTTATTACACAAAAAAAACCATTACAAAAATACACAATTCTACAACATAAAATTACAAAAAAAATATGAAATCACACTATACAACCAACACAACAACATTCATGTAGTTGAAAACGAACTAAAAATTACACCTGATATTATATTAATTGAATAATAAGATCAACAAGAAAATAAAAAAAAAGTAAGAATGTCAATCGTGATGTAGAACTTGATGATACGGGAGAATGACTAATCCACGCCAAACTCGCCAATTTATTTACGTCTCATTGTGGAAGAACATGGGTATAAAAAGCGGGAAATTGCCAATATTTTGGACCGCTCAATAAGAAATCTCTCACAAGAGAAAAAAGGCCCAATAACCAGCCATAGAACTAAAAATAGAATGTTACTCAGATCAAGAAAACAATATAAATAATAATTGCTATTATATACCATTTGTAATATGCTTATTATATGTGACTTATTTTCAGGGAGAATATGGCTAATGAGCAATACTTTAAATATTCAGTTGACCAACGAATTACGCCGGTTTGTCGATGAACACTCTAGCGAAGATGATGTCTATTCCACCCCAAGCGAATATATCCGCGACCTTATTCGCCGGGATTATGAGAAACGAAAAAAGGAACAAGAACAGGAAATTGCATCTATATTGATGAGCTCCAGGCAAACACCAGTCACTCCATTAGAAAACGATTTTTTCTCCAAGGAACGAGATCGCTTAAAAGAACGCACAATCGCTAAAAAGATTAGCGTGTGATGGCCAAAATTAACTTGCCGCCCGGCGCCGGCATTCAAACTCACCTCGATCTGCATTATGTATAAATAAACTGTCTCCCGGTTTACCCTATACAAAACTTCATCTTTAATCTCTTTCGAATCTTTTTTCTCTATCAATTTTATTGAATTCATATTACGCCACGAAAACAATGACGTGATAGAAAGAAAACACCATGAATCAACACAACCACTCACGCCGCAACTTCTTAAAAACTTTTGGGTTGAGCGCGATCATGCAGACTGCGCCGGGGAAATTATACGCGGGAGAAACGCCCGTTCGGAAACCGAATATCGTCCTCTGCATGACCGACGATCAGGGATGGGGGGATATCCATTCGCATGGAAACAATCAAATCGATACACCGGTGATGGACCAGTTGGCCGAGTCAGGCGTCCGTTTCGACCGGTTCTATGTCAGTCCCGTTTGCGCCCCCACGCGCGCCAGCCTGTTGACGGGCCGCTATCATCTCCGTTCTGGAGTACACGGCGTCACACGGGGTTGGGAAACGATGCGCAGCGATGAGATTACCGCCGCGGAGGTTTTCAAAGCCGCTGGTTACGCAACAGGTTGTTTTGGCAAATGGCACAACGGAGCCCACTACCCTTATCACCCCAACGGGCAGGGATTCGATGAGTTCTTTGGATTCTGCGCGGGCCATTGGAATAACTACTTCGACACCACACTTGAACGCAATGGAGAGCCCGTTCAGACCAAAGGCTATATCACTGATGTCCTGACCGGCGCGGCGATTGAGTTTATTCAAACGAACCAAAACCGCCCGTTCTTCTGCTACTTGCCCTACAACGCGCCTCACTCCCCTTGGCAGGTTCCAGATCAATATTTTGATAAATACAAAGTCCGTGGCCTTGATGACACAACCGCCTGCGCGTATGGGATGTGCGAAAATGTTGATGACAACCTGGGACGCGTGTTAAAGACGTTAGACCGATTGAATCTAACGACAAACACCATCGTCGTTTTCCTTACCGACAACGGAGCCAACAGTGACCGCTTCAATGATGGAATGAAAGGCCGGAAGGGCAGCGCCCATGAAGGCGGTGTCCGCGTTCCCCTGTTCATCTCTTGGCCGGGGCATATTAAAACCGGCGCCGAGATCCCCCAAATCGCCGCGCATATCGATCTCCTGCCCACACTGGCGGATCTCGCTGGAATTCCCATACCAAAAACGAAACCTCTCGATGGAACCAGCCTTGTCCCTCTGCTCGAAGGAAACGCATCCAGCTGGCCGGATCGAAAACTCTTCACCTATTGGAACCGCCGGGGAGCTGTCCGGACGCAGCGATACCGCGCCGTCAAAACAGGTCAGCGCTGGGAATTGTACGATATGCGAACCGATCCCGGCCAAAAAGAGAATATTGCGAAACAACATCCTGACATTGTCCTCGAATACAGCGAAGCGTATGAGAAATGGCTTGAAGACGCCTCAAAAGATGGTTTCGATCCCATCCCGATCCCGATTGGATATCCGGAAAGACCGGAAGTGATTATGCCCGGCCATGAAGCGTATTTTGTCCCGGAAAGCCGGGAAGGAATCAGTTACAACTTCGCCCCCGGCTGGGCCAATGATTGGATCACGAACTGGACAAGCATTGAGGCGTACCCTTATTGGAATGTAGATGCCATCCGTGGAGGAAGGTATGAGATCGCGATACGGTACACCTGTCCCAAGCGGGATGTTGGAGCGAAGATCCGCGTTGAGATCGGCGGCGCGTCCATTGAAGGAACCGTACAAAAGGCCCACGATCCAGCCCCAATCCCCAGCCCCGACCGCGTGCCGCGAAAGGAAGTTTACGAAAAAGTCTGGGCCACACTCAACCTTGGAACCGTCACACTCCAAAAAGGAAAAACTCAACTCCGAGTTAAAGCATTATCCAAACCCGGTCAAATGGTGATAGATTTAAAAGCCGTTCATGTCCGGCGGATTGATTAACGGTTTATTCCTTTGGTACACGTAAATCCTTGCGCTTGTTAGGGTCTAACAGGATTAAATAGAAAACATATTTTGGGATGTGAGAGAGAATGAGATAGTTTTGTCAGAAAAGAAATCATTCAAAATGCCGGAGGAGGGACTCGAACCCTCACATCCCGAAGGATACCAGATTTTGAGTCTGGCGCGTCTACCAGTTCCACCACTCCGGCTGTTGATTTATTCTTGTTTTAGGGCGGTGTTAATTCAATGTTATTGTAATAGAAGAGCCATTTCTGTCGAGGTCTCCGAATAACTCGATAGTAATATCCGTTAATACGAAGCTGGAGTGGGAACTTGACTGGTTCTTCCAAAGGGGGAGATTTCGCGCAAACGATTAATGATGGGAGGAAGTTCCTTGAGAATACAATCAATATCCTCATCCGTATTATACCGGCTGAGACTAAACCGGATCGATCCATGCGCGGCGGTGTAGGGCACACCCATCGCCCGCAGCACATGCGACGGCTCCAGCGAACCGGAAGTGCAGGCCGAGCCGGAAGACGCGCAGATTCCTTTTTCGTTTAACAGCAGAAGAATCGCTTCCCCTTCGATGTATTCGAAACTGATATTCGACGTATTCGGCAGGCGGTTCTCCGCGATCCCGTTCCGGCGGGAATCGGGCGTCGATTCTAGAAGCCCCTTTTCCAACCGGTCGCGCATCGCTTTGACACGGATATTTTCTTCTTCAATATGCTGTTGCGCCAATTCACACGCTTTGCCGAAAGCGACAATATTCGGAACCGCTTCGGTTCCACCACGGCGGCCTCGTTCTTGATGCCCTCCAACCAACCAGGGCAGCAACCGCGAGCCACGGCGAATATAAAGCACACCGATTCCTTTAGGCGCATGCAGTTTATGGCCGGAGATCGCTAAAAAGTCGATTGGCAGCTGCATCAAATCGATCGGAATTTTGCCTACAGCCTGCACAGCGTCGCAATGAAAGGGAATACTATATTCTTTCGCGATCAGTCCGATTTCTTCCACGGGGAAAATCACTCCCGTCTCATTGTTGGCGTACATCACCGAGATGAGCGCCGTGCCGGTCCGGATGGATTGACGCAGTTCCTCTAAATCAAGTTGGCCTTCAGAATCGACGGAAAGTTCAGTGACGGAATAGCCCTGTTTACCTAAAGAATGACAAAGGCTCCGGACGGCGGGGTGTTCGACGTGGGTCGTGATGATGTGCCTTTTGTCTTTATTCGCCAATAGGCTCCCGCGGATGGCTGTGTTGTCGCTTTCCGAGCCACAACTGGTAAACACAATTTCCGTCGGTTGCGCGCCTAGCAGCGACGCCACTTGTTCCCGCGCCTTCTCCACCGCGTCGCCCACCTGGCCACCAAAGGAATGCATGCTGGAGGGATTGCCGTAGTACTCCGTCAAGTAAGGCATCATCGCCTCAATCACTTCCGGCGCCACTCGAGTCGTGGCGTTATTGTCTACATAGACCACCCTACTCATGATTCCACCTCTTCCACAACCAGTTCGGGAGTGACGAATTCGCGCAGTTTCACTTCAACAAAGGATTTGAGTGTAATGGGAGCGCTGGCGCAACCCGCGCACATGCCGCGCGTGGAAACGAGGACACGATCTCCTTCAATATCCACTAAATCCAGATCGCCGCCGTCCTGCATCAACGCGGGCCGGATCTCCCGATCGATCGTTTCTTGGATCAATTTCATTTTTTGTATGTTCGTGAGTTTCTTGGGTTTGACCGGCGCGGGGGCGCGAGCGGGTTGTTTTCCTTGGACTTCTTCGATCAATTCTTCAATCGCCTGGTGGCAGCTGGTGCATCCACCCCCGGCTTTGCAGTAGTGCGTGACTTGTTCGATCTGCGTTAGATTATTCTCCCGGATTTCCCGCTTGATTTTATTGTCTGTCACACCAAAGCATTGACAGACGATCACTCCATCGTCATCTTCATGATCGGTGACCTCTTCCCCGCGGTAATTCCCGACCGCTTTTTCCAACGCGTCGCGCCCCATCACCGAGCAGTGCATTTTCGCTTCCGGAAGACCATCCAAGTATTCCGCGATGACGCTATTGGTCACCTCAAGGGATTCATCGACTGTTTTCCCAATAATTAATTCCGTCAGCGCTGAGGAGGAAGCGATTGCGCTCCCGCAGCCAAAGGTTTCAAATTTCGCGTCCGTGATACGATCCTCGGATTTATCGATTTTTAAATAGAGTTTCAAAGCGTCGCCGCATTGAATATTCCCCACTTCCCCTACGGCGTCGGCGTCAGGAATGGCGCCCACGTTCCGGGATTCAGAAAGTGATCTTTAACTTTTTTGCTATAGTCCCACATGACCGGTTTATACCTTTCCTATAAAAATAACGAAGCGGAAAAAATCAGGCTCCATAAATAGATTATACTCTACAAGAATTGCAAACGTTTCATCTTGCAGAGCCATTCAACCGCCGCGTCTTGAATGAATACGCCTTCAACAACAACGTAGTCAATTATTATAGATAGTATACATGTTACCTTAACAAATGGATTGGAAAAACGATTGGATTGAAATTAGGACGCTGTTTAATAGATAAAAGGGATAAATTTCTTTGTTTTCTCTGAATAGTGTATAAATTCTTCGCCATAGCGTTCGGCCAAGTAGGAATCGAGAGCGGGGATATGGAAAAAAATAAACGTGCACGCCATCAATAACGGAAATAACAAAATCCAAAAATTATACGTAAACAAACACCAGCCCGTAAACAAGACCGTATCGCCAAAATAATTGATATGCATCGAGTAGCCGAATAATCCTTGCGTATAACAATGTCCCTTATTCCCCGGCTCCGCTTTCCACCATTTCCGTTGGATCTCTGAAAAACTATTTAAATAGGAGCCGAGAACGTACAACACGAACGCGATGAAATCCAACCAACCGAGGTTAATGGAACCATCGCGAAATGCGCCGCCTCCTAAAAGGACCAGTCCAATTTCAAACAAACCGAGAACAACCAATAATCCCAAAACTTCTGACCAATCGACTTTTCGCGCCAATAAGTAAAACAGAGTAATAACATGGCGGAACCAACAGATAAAGGCGCATGCGAGCAATAGCTGGGCCCGAGTGAAATCAGCGAGCCGCCAATCTTTTCCAAACACGCGCCCTAACGCTTCCCATCCATTCCCATAAATCAGCCAAGCGCAGATCAAAACAATGAACAAATGACCAATTGCAAATATACACTTTTGAGCGAAAGACCGGCCATGCGCTCGATTGACACCACCCGTTTTTAATTCTGAATTTTCCATGTGACCTCAGGTTTTCTTGTTCAGGCAATGAGTACAATCAATCTGGATGATTTATTATCCTATTCCCGTCATTTGGATGTCAAGGATAATGATTGTGGACATAGAAAACCATGATTATAAAGTACGTATATTTGTTCTGAGGGATTGAATGAGCGATCCAAATTCGTCCACCAGCGTAATCACCGATTGGAAATAGCGCTTATATTTTCCCATCCGATTGACGTCCGGTTCATTCTTTTCTTGTTGGATGAATTGATACAAACTGGGGAACAACGCCTGTTCGAGCGCAATTTGAAGAGATTCATTCCGATGGATATTCCAGAACAAAGTGTCCATATCTTTCCATTCCGGGCATTCGCGTAATGAAATTTCGTTCCGTTCTTCAAGGAGGTTAATGATCCTGAGACCGTTATCCGCGTCAACAGCGCATTGCTTTAACGCGCTGAGAAGAGTCTCCAACGCTGGGAAGATACGATCCATCTTGCTAGATTTCCTGGATTTAAAAATCTCAACATTATCGAGCATCTCTTCAACATAAGTAAATGTGGGGAGAATTTCTTCCAACCGTTTGTGTTGAGTTCCCTTGATCCACGCGCCCCCTTCGGTCGCGTCGTATATCTGCGCTTTACACTTGCGGATATCATTTGAAAACTTATTTAAAAAAACAGCCATCGTTTTTGATGTAGGAACCATTCCACCTTCAACGCCTTTCACCCACACGATTTCCTGTTGGATCGGTTCAGGGGTTTCGGGCCGGGGAGCGATCACTACGCTGGAAGCGCCTTCGAGTATGGTTTCGACATTTCGATTCAACGCGGTTCCCTCGGCGTGGGTTGTTCGCCGATCAGGAGAATAGGCGAAATCGTGACCGATCAACACTATCGGATCGCATCCCATCCACACGGCGGCGGTGAATTGGGTATGCGCGACCGATAATCCCTGCTCGAATGTCCCGTATGGGCCGCCGATTGTTTCCACCCATCGATTGATGGCGGATTTGGATGAATTTACGAAAATCGTTGGTCCTTCCAAACGTTGGGAATGCGCGGAAATACATCGGACTCAAAAAGGAGAGCCATTCGGCGCGTATCTCCGATCCCTATGAAATGCTTCTCATTCAAAGAAGTTGGATCAATAGACGAGACAAAGTGAGGAACGATTCCCGCCTCCAGCGCCAACCGAAGCGCCGTATCCACACAAAAAATCAATACACTCGATCCAATGTCTTTCAGTAAACTCAAATTTTTCGGCAAAGAAGGACCGGCGGCGATTAACACCACCGGATGGTTTCGGAATCGATTTTTGAAAGATCCAAGCCCTTGGCTAGTCAAAATTGCAGGAAGGTTTTGTATCGCATTGCGCTGGATCAATTTCCCGGAACGGAGCAACAAATCCGCTTCCGCACGGGCCTGCTGGAGGAACTGATCCATGCGGGAAGCAGTCTCAACGTAATAATCTTGGTGGATCTGGGTAAGCGCAGTGCTGGTCACTTGTTGGAATCCACAGCCCATAATCTGTGGAAGAAAGGATTGAGCCGTCGCCAGAACTTCGGAGATGTTATCTCCCAACACAATGCGCGCGTTGGGATGATTGAACAAAAAACGCCAATCCGGCGGCGCAAAAAATGAATAAAGACTTCTAAATCCCGCTCCACAAGCAGCAGCGCGGCGACGCTGCCAGCCTCCAATTCAAGAAGGGCTTCCAATGAATACCCCAATCCAAGCCCTAGAAAGAAAAAAACCGAAGCGGAATCGATCTGCAACCGCTCGATCTGCCGGCGCGCTTCTTGCTGGGGATCATCATTGTCGTGAAGTAAGAACGTTTTTCCATCTTTCGAAATACGCAGAATAGGGTCACCACGCGCCGATAGCATCCATTGATAATCCACCGAAGGAGCGCAGTTCCCTATACGCGCCGCCCAACTAGGGTACTGTTTACGGAAAGCGTCGAAATTATTCTGAAAAACAGTCTCTTTATCCTGGTTATATTTCATTGTTTTTTACAGACATTATATATTAAACCTATATTGATACGATAGAAACGAAAATCAAAGGGAATGAAAGATGAATGTGTGGCAAAACGAAACGAAGCCACAAACAAATATACCTAGCCAATCAATTCGAATATTTAATGAGTATCGTTTTAGGTTTTAGTTTTATAGCATTTCATCAGTGAATGAAATGTGAAAAAAGAGGAGCATACCAATTGGAAATCAGTTCCGAATTCTATACAATAATAAAATTCCGGTTTGCAAAATGAAAACGGCTAAAGGCCGGTAAGGAAATTCGATATGTTGGAAAAAGCCATTGGGAAACAGAGCGAACTGGGTCTTATGTTTCTCCGCATCATTGTAGGAATCGTCTTCCTGATTCATGGAGGGCAGAAGTTATTCGGTCTCTTCGGCGGAGCGGGTATGAGTGAGACGATCAAATTTTTCACCTCGCTAGGGATCTATGCGCCATCTATTATGGGATGGTTCATCGCGCTGGCGGAATTTTTCGGTGGTCTTGCGCTATTAGTCGGATTATTGACTCGAGAATTTTCAATCTTATTCATAATTATTATGATCGGCGCAATTGTAACGGTTCATGGAAGCAACGGATTTTCCGCCACCAATCAAGGTTATGAATATAATTGTGTTTTAATTGGCGCGAGTCTCTGCCTGCTGTTCGGCGGCGCCGGCGCTGGATCGATGGACCGGTTCCTTTTCCCCAAAGATAAATGGACATTTGTAGACGTTTCCCAAATCAAATTAGACCCCCCCAGCGAAGATTGATTCTAGATGACAGGGCAAATAGTTCAATAATCGAGATTATATCGATTTCTTTGGATTAACTGACCAACTATCTTTCCCAAATCCCATTGTAATAGTACGATACAAAAAACATTTCTTAAAACATAGAAATCAACTTTTTTGTTTTTTGTACGTTATAATATATAGTACTTACTCGGATAAATCTAAAATAAGAATTCGTATTTCTTACTTATAACAACCCTCAAAAAACATTTTTGAGAATCTCGCAACCTTGATAGATACAACTATGATACAAAAATTCTCAACGGATATTTTCAGAGAACAAGCGTTCCGGCTTACTCAATTCACCATCGACAAGATTTCAGAAGCTATTTTTTGGGTGGAAAGGGACGCTCGCTATTTTTATGTAAATGATATCGCCTGCCGATCTCTGGGTTACACCCGCGCGGAATTACTCACGATGACAGTGCATGATATCGATCCAAATATCACAAAAGAAATGTGGCCGGGCTGTTGGGAAGAACTATCACAAAAACAGTCGTTCACTATTGAATCGATTCACCGCCGGAAAGATGGATCGATTTTCCCCGTTGAAGTCTCTTTAAATTACCTCCAATTCGAAGGGAAAGAATATAACTGCGTTATCGCCCGTGACATCACACAACGGCAGGAAACCGAACAACGGCAAGAACAGTTAATTAAAGAACTGCAGGATGCGCTCGCGGAAATCAAAACGCTTAAAGGTATTATTCCCATTTGTTCAGCGTGTAAAAAAATCCGGGACGATCAAGGATATTGGAATCAATTGGAAACCTATATCCGCGACCATTCCGACGCGGAATTTACGCACGGACTCTGCCCTGACTGCGCGGCGGAATATTATTCTAAATTTCTGAACAGGGAATTGGACTGCAAATTAAAATAACCACGCAATCCACCGGCTTCATCCTAAAAAGGGGAAAAAACCTAATAGTTTCAGCGCCAACGCCACGACGGTGACCGCCAGCGCCCCTTTCAACCACGCTTCTCCCTTTGTGATGGCGATATGACAGCCGATCCAACCTCCCAGCGCGTTTCCCAGCGACAACACCAGCGCCACCCACCAATCCACTTGGCCATTTATGATGAACACCAGAATCGCGAAAAACGTATAGATCGCGACCACCAGCACTTTGACTCCCGCCGTCACGACGAGATCAAATCCACAGAGAAGAGCCAGCGCCGCCGTCAGCAGAAATCCAACTCCCGCTTGAATAAAACCGCCATAGATACCGATGAAGAAAAAAACGATATGCGCGATGATTTTTTTCTTCCCGCTGAGATCGCCTGGATGGGATTTCGGTTTGGGATTCCAGATCACCAGCCCCACCACAATCAACATCACCAGCGCCAGCACAACCCGGAACGCGTACTCGGAAATTTCCACGGCGAGTTGCGCGCCAATGATGGCGCCAATGATTGTGGGCAGCGAGATCGACAGGGAAAACCGGGTACCTTCCACTCCCTTCCGCGTAAAGCCCACCACGGCGGTCACGCATTGAAACCAGATCGCGATCCGGTTGGTTCCATTCGCAACCGGCGCCGGAAGCCCGGCGAGCATCAAAATCGGAAGGGTCAACAAAGACCCTCCCCCCGCCAACGTGTTGACAACTCCCGCGAACAAGCCGGATGCAAAAATGATAAATAATGTCAGAATATCCATACGCGTCCAAATTTCATTACTCAATTTAAAGAATTAATATAGTGCGGCGGTTATAGAAGAGCGTCAAGCGGCGTGGGTTGCGGAGGGAAATGAACCAGCTTGAAAGAAGTGCGAATTATTGCTACTTTGATTTGTAGAAGGAAAATTCCGATGGCTGACAAAAAGATTCTCGAAACTGGAAACGGAATATTAAGTTCTCTTTATATTGATGAACTGCGCAACCTAGTAAACGAAGGAATCGAAAGCGGCGCGAGTATTGATGGAGAGTTGGTTTTCTCCCGCCTCCGAAAAAAATACAGTGAAATGGTGGAAACGAATGATCAGGAATAAAGGGTATCCCATGAGAGTATTAAATTGACATCATTGACGCATTGATTACAATGCAATCATAGAAGGTTATGATGGCCAGTATTACCATTCGAAATTTACCAGAGCAAACAAAAGAGACGCTCCGCATCCAGGCGGCGCAATCCGGTGTCTCTCTCGAATCCTATATCCGTCAACTTTTAAGAAACGCGGCCAGTGAAAAGGATCAAAAGCAGATCAATATCCTCGATCTGGCGGAAAAATATTTCGGCTCCAAAAATGGCATTGACCTTGAATTGCCTGAACGTAAATCTAAACGACACATTTAGAGTTCTCTCAAATCACCTCTTTTCTTCGCCTCGAACGCCTCCCGAACGAGAAAATCCAGTTTCCCAGAATTCGAATCGGCCTCAATCTGCCGATCCCACATTTCCCAATCTCGCTCAAGAAACCGTTTACGAAACTCGCAGTACTCTTGTTCCGTAAGTTCTTTCACTGCTTTTTCCAAATCCGTGACACGATTCATGGTTTTCTCCAAGGCTTGCGCTTTCAATTCCTCCTGCCTAATTATCCCTTCTTCCAAGCAACAAACAACCGCCAACCAAACAACAAACACACCACTGGCAGCGCCAAACTCACCCATACAATCGGCCAGCCCATTACGCTTGTATTTTGGCCGTAGCGCCATTGGAGGGCGATCATTTGGATGGAGGAATAAAGCAACGCGGTAAAGAAGAGGGCGCAGGCGGAGAGAGTAATCCAGCGCAGGATGGTTGAAACGATGGCCGATTTCTCCACCGGCCATCGAAAACGGATCATCTCTTCACGGGGCCAACAGGCGGAGAATCCCAAACACGCCAGCCAGACCAGCAAATACCGGGTCAATTCTTCGGTAAACGAGAGCGGCCAAGGGAAAATATCCCAACGAGCTAAGACTCCAGCGCAGACGAGGAGAACTTGGATGGCTAAGATGACACTTAACGCTTTTTCTTCCAACAAATATTTTTTCATGTTTAAACTTAACGCCGGGCGGGACGCCCACGCTCCATTATCGTTTCTCGACGCGGCCCATGAGACAGATGACTTGATCATAGGGATTGATCAGTTTCGTGATTTGAACATCAGGGAACTTCGTTTTTAGCAATTGTTCGTATTCCGGTGGTACCACGATAACATTGCTTCCGGCGCTCAGTTTAGGCGTTTGTTTTTCCAAATCGGTTTGCCGATACCGGGAATTGAAAACTTTCGCATTCTTGATTCCCACTTTCTCCGCCTCAAGAAAATAGGTATAGAGATTGAACGTCGCCGTCGTGTAAGGGGGATGGACAAACAAGCGATCGTTTCCGATATCGTCCGGCGTGAGGTGGTTATAAATCAGATGCTGCGTCTGCCCCATGCTTCCAATCCAGGTATCCTTGGATGGATATTTCACGAAATAGCGATAGTAATTGAGTCCAGCGATTGTGGGCAGAAGCAGGATGAGAAATCCAACCGTCCATATCCGCCCCCATCCCCCTTCCGGATACCGCGTCCGCCTCTCACACAGTGAAGCGAGGGGCAGCGCCGCCAGCAGACAGAGACCGGGACCCGCTAATCCCACCCGGAAACTATTCGGCGCTTCAAGCGCCTTACTCACAACGCCACCCGCGACTGCGGCGAAAAACATCAGCAGCAAAGTCCGCTCGCTGGGCCGGTAGAATCGAAACGCCGCCAACCACAACCCGATCAGGAACAAGCCCCCTGTAATCGGCTCTAAAATCGGATTCCAAGGGATATTATGCCGGGGATTGTTCTCACCGGGCCGATGAAACATTGTCGCGTATTTTATGATATTCTGCTTGAGCGGTTCGAGCGATTTGGCTTCATACAGTTCGTTCGACAAACCCACCGTCTGCGCCCGTGATGTGAAAATACCTGGATTATCGATGTAATACACCCACAATGGACCAAAGACCAAAAACAGGAGGAAAAATGCGATCGCCATCTGCTTCACGCGCAACAATCGGTCTTTCTCAAAGAACGAAAGAACAAACAACACAAGCAACGTAGCGGTGGTGATCGCGATGGGTATATACGTAAAAAAACCCAACCCAAGAAACAATCCACAAATGGCGGCGGACCGGGGGCATTTCCATTTATACGAGCGGATATAAAAAGCCACTGCGAACAAGGCGAGACAGACGTACAACTGCTGCAGCCATCCCCATCGCGCGAAGGTCACCTGCCAGGAATTCATTGCGATCAGCAGCGCCGCCAACCGGCCCGCCCACGGTCCGAATGACCATTTGCCCAAGCAATACATTGCCAACACAATCCCAAAACTCGGCGCCAGCGAAAACCATTTCACCATATAAAACGAGGCGTTAAACTGTTTTAAAATCGTTGAGATAGCAATTAAATAGAGATTGGTCACATCAAATTCATTCGCCCGGACCAGCGGCTGCGTGTGAAACGGCGGGAGGGTATCCTTCTCGAATCCAATCAATCCCTTCCAACACGAGTAAGTCTCATCGATCCACAATCCATAGGGAAGTTCATCGATGCGGTACAACCGGAAAAAAGCCGCCACAATGAAGATCAACGTCAGCCAAAAAATATCGGCAGGCAGAAAAGATTCCCGTGACCGTTTCGTGAACGCGAAGAGACAGACCAACGGTCCAATCGCCCACGGAAGAATCGGCCGCCAATCGAGTGGATAGGCCTGCGTCCAATAAAACGCCATCCAAGACAGCAGAAAACCGATTAACAAACAGACAGGCCGGCTGATAACCGAATTGGTTTTCAACTCTTCTTCGTCTTCGTCACCGAAATCGTCCTCATACTCCGCTGTTTTCATCGCGGAGGGAAACCAGGATTCTTTGCGCATCCGAGCTAGATACGCGAAAAGAAGCCCAAACGCCAGCGCGATCAAACCAGCTCTGCATAGATCTACCGCGAACATCCATGACGCCAACACCGCGAATCCAATCGACCATGCGAGGATCGATTGAGAAAACCGGTCCAACCCATTAGATACCCCACGCCGGAACCGGCCCAGGTGATTCAGCAACGGTTCCCGGAAAATGCGATAGAGAACAAAAAGCGCGATCAAGACCAGCGCGCTGACCGTCCAGATCCCGCTATGGACTAGATGATCATATCGCGGTGTACTGGTTTCTTCCTTTTCGGTCGCCGGGAAGAAATTTTCGATCGAGACAATCATCCGCTGCCGTCTCGAATCAAAAACCGCCGATGTGGTCCGGTTCAAGCCAGTCACGATGGGATAGATTTGATTCGGCCACTTGATCGCCACAATCCGGCGTTTATCCGAATCAGCGACTAGAATGTTCCCATCCGGCAGCAGACGGATATGACGGGGATGATTTAAACCAGAAATACTTTGAAGAATCACATTCTGGCGATTGATTTCAATCACCCGGTGATGATCGAAATCAGAGATGAGAAACGTATCGCGCGCGGTCCGGATCGTGGCGAATGGATTGCGTAAATCGATCTGACTTTCCCACACCACCCGGCCATTTTGAGTCATCTCCCGGATACGGTTATTCATACCTTCCGTGAGCAGGAGATTCCCATTCTCGAGATAATCGACGTCCTGCGTGCCTTTTGGAATAGGGATCTGGCCGATCTGTAGGCCCTTCTCGTCGAGAAGCCGGGCCTGGGTCTCTCCATACCATGTCGTCATGTAAAACGGCTGATGCCCCCGGATCGTGCTTCCATTCACGATGTCGATGTCTTGCATGTATGTTGGGCCGAAATAAGCGGAGAGACTGCCACTCGCGGGATCGAAGATCGTTATCCCCATTCCGTCCACACCCACGGCCACACGCCCATCCGGAAATAATTCAAGATCCCGTGGAACGCCGCGCAGTCCTTGAGAGCGGCTGATAAACGTCCCGTCGGTATCAAACACCAAGAGTTCATTCCGCGTGGAAAATAGAGATTCCTTCTGCACAGGCAGCCGGCATCCCGCCACGGTCAACAAAATCAAACCTGCGATAACGATTCGATCGATCCGGGAACGTATCATTCCATCCTCATTCCTAACGAGTGTTAAAAATCCTGCAACGTATGTTTATGAAGAATCTTTCGAGTTTATGACAAGAATTGATTCCACGCAACCCAATCCAAAGCGCCACAATTTTCATTCAGATGGAAGTTATACAGTAACTTTCTATCCTTCAAAAAATAGCGTTGATCGAATTCTCACAAATCTGGTATAATTCAGTTTTATCAAGCAGAACTGTATTTCCACCACACCGTCAAAAGACAAAAGAATAGAGGAGAATCTGCTGACACATTCTCATAATATATTTGGAGGTTCAACACTATGCCTACGCTCGAAGAAGGGAAAGCCGCCCCCAGTTTTACACTACCCGCCAGCACAGGAGAGAAAATCTCACTCAATGATTACAAAGGGGAAAAGAACGTCGTGCTCTTTTTCTATCCACGGGACAACACGCCGGGCTGCACAACGGAAGCCTGCTCGTTTCGGGATAATCTAAGCGCGTTTGAGGAGAAAGACACAGTCGTATTGGGAATCAGCCGGGACAGCCTCGCCTCACACGATAAGTTTATCAACAAACACAGTCTGCCGTTTCCCTTACTGAGCGACGAAAAAGAAACGGTCTGCGAGAAATATGGGGTGATGAAGGATAAAAACATGTACGGCAAAAAGGTACGGGGAATCGAACGAAGCACCTTTATCATCGGCAAAGACGGAAAGATCAAAAAAATCTTCCGGAAAGTCAAAGTGGAAGGGCACATTGAAGAAGCGCTGAAGGCGCTGGATTGAAACAAAACAGGGGCGCTCCAAAGAACGCCCCGTCTTCATTGTTTATGAATACGTTATTTACTTTGCCAGATCCAAAGTGGCTTTTTCAAGACTCTGGCACATTTCGGGAATATCCGCGCTTTCGACGCCGCAGAACGCGAGCCGGATCCCATTGATCGAGCCGATTTCGACCGGCACTGTGCCGACCTGGTAGGTCTTCAATAGGTGATCACTTATATCCGACGCTTTCAATCCCGCTTTAGGAGCGATGTTCAAAAAACAGAAGAATCCACCTTGGAAAGGATCGGGAATGAGAAGATCAGTTTTCAATTTCGCCAGTTCTTCTTTAATCAAGTGATAGCGTTCGCCCAATAGATCAACCGTTTTCTTCCGTTCCTTCAAGACCTGATCGATATTCTGAAGCGCTTTTAAGGCCGCTGACTGCGCGGGCATGGAGCAGTTGGAGACCGTGTTGCGGTTCACGCCTCGGAATTTATTCTCAATCTCCGCGACGAGATCGTTTCGATCGACCGATTCGAACCATTCATCCGGACAGGCGATCGAGATCGCGCCGATGCGGGCGCCGTACCAGAGCAGTTCTTTGCTAATCCCGTCCATTTTGATTGGCAGTAAATTGGGGCGGGGCTCTAATTTATAGAAGAGCGAATATGGTTCCGCGTCCTCATCATACACATACCCTTCATACGCGTCGTCAAAGAGGATCACGAGTTTTTGGTTTGTGCTCTCCACGAGTTCATCAACGGCTTTGATGAATTCCGGAACCGCCTGTTTCGGTGGACAGTACCCTGTCGGATTGTTTGGGAAGTTCAACATCACCACTGCGACATCCTGCGTCTCCCAGACTTTTTTTATGGAATCAGCCATTCCTTCGATGTTGAAATCCTGACCGAGGAATGTTGGAAATTCTTCAATCTTCACACCCACATTACGCAGAAAGACGTTATCATAATTTTCCCAGCGTTTATCAGGCACGATAATCGCGTCCCCTGGATTGACGAACATCCGCGTGCAAATACCAATCGCGCCGGTAATCCCTGGCACAACCATTGGATCGAAAACCTGGCGGTCCAGCCGTTCTTTTTCTGCGCCCGCTTTGCTCAACAGCCATTCTTTCCACGCTTTTCGAAACGCCACGACCCCGATTTCCGGCGCGTAAGGAAACAGTTCTTCGGTGCTTAGATCTTCATCGTCGAAATATTTACGCACGGAGGGGATACAGGCGGTGATTTTTTTATCGGCGCCGCCGTCAAAGATCTGGTTTTCCCGGGCTTTGGCGGAGCCGATCGTGGCGTTGATTTTCGCTTCATTTTTTGAACGGCCGACCCAATAAAAAATTCCAGTGGGATTGAAAATCATCTTCCCGTAATCCGAGAAGAAATCCATCGCGCCACATTGCTTCATCGCTGTGAATTCCATTTCATTCCTCCAAAAATAATAAACTTATAACAATATTAAAATGTATTCTCCCGCCCGGATTGATCCGGTCAACCCATGCGCCCCTGAAAATACGCAGGAACGGATTAAAAACGAATTTTTTACCCCATCCCGCCTTTTCCCACCATGACATACATCCCAAATTCACGTAAAGGTTCTTTCCCACTCCATAAAACAAAGAGCGTGACAGATCGTGGGAAAGGAGATTTAATACCACTCATCAATCAATGAAGACCGATAAACGCAAGGCAGGACACTAGTGAACTACGAAAAACGCATCCAAGCCATCCAACACAAATTAGACAAGGAAGGAGCCGATTGGTTCTTCGTCAACAATCTACACAACATCCGCTATCTATCCGGTTACAGCGGCAGCTATGCGATGCTGCTTCTATCAAAGGACAAACGGTTTATCCTGACCGATGGACGCTACCAAGAACAAGTCAAGAATGAAGTCAATGAATTCGAACCAGTAATCCAAGGGAACCGGAAAGAACTTGAAGTCATCTCTGAGACAGCCGGGGATTTAGATCAATGCGAAGTATGGTTCGAATGCAAGCATACCAGTTATTCCCGCTGTTATGATCTGCAGGAAAAAATCCCCGCGAAACGCTACATGGGAAAAGAGAACATAGTCGAGGGATTGCGCGTCAAAAAAGATCGAGACGAGATCAAAGAAATGAAAAAAGCGCTCCAGATCGCCGAACGCGCATTGGAACAGACACTGCCCACCATTCAAGAAGGTATGACGGAACGCGAATTAGCGCACGAACTCGAACATGAAATGTGGAAACTGGGCGCGGAAAAAGAAGCGTTCGAAACGCTGGTTCTCTTTGGTGCGCGTTCCTCCCTTCCTCATGGAAAACCGTCTGACAACCGTCTTCAATCCGGTGATGTGATCCTCATGGATTTCGGCTGTGTTTGGCATGGCTACTGTTCCGATATCACGCGAACCGTCTTTTTCGGTGAACCGGCGCCGGAACTGAAAGAGATGTACGAGTTGGTCCTCCGGGCGAACTTGAGCGCCGAAGAAAAGATCAAAGCGGGCGTCGACAGCATAACCGCCGATAAATACGCCCGCGATGTGATGGAAGATGCGGGAAAAAAGGACCTTTTCATCCACGGTCTCGGTCACGGTCTCGGCCTCGAAGTGCACGAATCCCCCCGCTTCTCACCAATCGTCGAGCAGACCATCGAGGCGGGCGCCGTCGTTACCGTCGAACCAGGTCTCTATCAACCCGATCTGGGAGGCATCCGCATTGAAGACACTATCGTGGTTAAAAAGAATGGGTGTGAGGTATTGAACAAATCACCCAAAGAAATGATTGTTTTATAGGGGATTAGGTTGAAGGCTGAAGACTGAAGGGAAGGCCAATGGAGCGCGGGCGTCCCGCCCGTGAATTTAAATGGGACGCGGGCATCCCGTCCGTGACCTAAGAGTTCCGTACAAATTCAAACGTAATCCGATGATTCTCCGAAACAGACAAAATCCGCTGGGCGCCCAGGGCAAGGTTTTTTTCTGCCCTGGCGTAATTCCAAACCACATTCGAATAGCGCAATAATCCATATCCATCGTATTTCATCCATTCCGCACAAGTTCAAACGTAATCCGGTGATTCTCCGACACAGACAAAATCCGCAAAAACGCCACAACACGATTGTTCGATGTGTATAGAATCCTATCCAACAGTAGCGCGGGAGACTCTTCCTCCACTTTCAACAGCGCCGCTTCCCGTTCCTCCAGTGTTGTAATTTCGATCGAATCGGCGCAGCGGGTGATGGGAATTTGGTTTTTCACCGCAATTAAGTCAAAGAGAGAACTGGCCCGGAGATCTTCAATTGGCAAACCGGGACACAAATCGTTTGAAACATACGCCGTTTCCAAGACGACAGGGCTCTCGTTAATCGACCGCAACCTTACGATTTTGAACACTTGGTTCTTTATCTCCACCGAAAAAAACTCGTTTAGATCCAATGGCGGGGAGGTGGACATTTTCTGGATCACCTCTGTCTCCCACTCCGAACCATAATCCAGAATCTTCTCCGTCATCAGCGTGGAGAGCCAGACGCCTTCCGCTTCAACGGGTTTCTGAACAAACGTTCCTTTTCCGGGGATTTTGCGGACGTATCCTTTTCGGACCATCTCCTGCATCGCCGTTCGTACCACGGACTTGCTGACGCCCTGCTGTTTGCATAACAGGTCTTCCGTCGGCAGTTGTTCGCCTACTTTCAGTTCGTTTCGCTCAATCGCATCGTAAAGAATATCAACAAGTTGCAGGTATAATTTGCGGGGATTTTGGCGATCGATAATCCTCATAATATTATAAATTCCTAATCGTTTTAGAATGTATCTTAAAGAGCGCGATTCAACGTGTCAATCAGTGAAATCCATCCATCACGTGGAATCCTTCAAAAATGTAAAAATAGGTTCCTGATCCTTAGAGAATCCGCGCCAATTCATCTATAATGAACCGGCGAAATGAATCATAGAAATCTATGAGAGGTAGGAACGAATCATGCCGGAAAACAAAATCACGCGCCGGTCGGCGATGCGCATCACCGGGGCTGGAGTATTGAGCGTCCCAGCCGCCGCTGGAGCGTTACACACAATGATAGGAGAAAAAGCGATGGCGTCGGAAAGCAAATTAAAAGGGAATATCAACCAATCCGTCAGCAAATGGTGTTATAACGGTTTTATCGAAAAAAACTCATACGATGAATTTGCGAAACAGTGCGCCGAAATGGGCTTGGTTGGCATCGATCTGATTGGTCCAGGGGAATGGGCGACCGCTCAAAAATACGGATTGGTCCCTACTATGGTTCCCGGCGCGGGAAGCATCAACAATGGTTTGAACGATAAGAAAAACCATAAAAAATGTTTGGAAGATTTCAAAGAAAATATCAAAAACGCGGCGGGGAATAAATGTCCCAACGTCATCACCTTCTCCGGAAGCCGCCGCAGCATGTCCGATGTCCAAGCGTGGGACAATTGCGAAGCCATCCTTAAAGAAGCGGTGAAAGTCGCGGAAGACTGCGGAGTGGTCATCAATATGGAACTCCTCAACAGCAAAGTGGACCACGCGGATTACCAATGCGACCGCACGGAATGGGGCGTGGAACTCTGCAAAAGGGTAGGATCACCGAATTTCAAACTTTTGTATGACATCTATCACATGCAGATCATGGAAGGCGACGTGATCCGCACAATCAAAAAATACCACCCCTACATCGGCCACTACCACACAGGCGGCAATCCTGGCCGCAACGAAATCGACACAACGCAAGAACTCTACTATCCCGCCATCATGGAAGCAATCGTCGAAACAGGCTACAAAGGCTACGTAGCCCACGAATTCGTCCCCAAACGCGATCCGATCACATCATTGAAAGAAGCTGTTGCGATTTGTGATGTGTGATACCTCTTTGGTTAATCTTCATTTGTGGTGGGCTACGCTTCGCTCTTAGCCCACCCTACGACTGCTACCACTACCTAATGGAAAACAACCAGCTTCGCTTTTCCCTGATGAATTAAAACAAATACTCGGGTAAAATCATTACAGAAACAGAATTGAAGGAGAAGAACAATGAATCAAATCGTCATTGAAATTCCCGAGTTCCAGGACGTTAAGTTTCAGGCAAAAGATATAGATGACGCAATTAGAAAATTGCGCGAATTAGATAAAGCCCAAGGCGATAAAATCCTTGAAATCATTAAACGATACGAAGGAATCGCTCCCTCTGACGCAACAATCGACGAAGAGGAGTGGTACCGGCAATGAAAATTTTTCTGGATTCTTCGATTCTGATTGAATACATAAAAGGAACCAGGAAAGATTTATTGAAAGCAATCATGGGTCAGCCTTTTCGCTTTTCTCCGCGCATCAATCATATTGTCTATAGCGAATTCATGTATCATTATCTCGCCTTGCTATCTAAAAAATCACCTTTGGCCTTGAAAGAATCCAGAAGAATTACGGAAATTTTGGAAAAGCACGATCCGATAGGCTTTGTACAACAGATTCCTTTCTTGGTAATGGATAATGAAGAATTTATGACGAGCTACGCTCTCATGAAAAAGTACAACATGCTGCCACGCCTTGATCCTAGCGAGTTGTAAACGGCACGGTATTTCTTTTCTTGCAACGTACGATAAAGACTTTGCCGACGTTTGCCCTCCAGAAAACATAACCATCATTGATACGGTCAGGCCTCCTGATCTGGGGGATATTGATCTGACACCAATTGGTAAACGAGACGTAGATTCGTGCCAGGATAAATGGTTTCGGTTTCATTCAATTGAGCGGCCAAATGACGGGCGGCTTGATCGGAAAGGCGGTTGGTCAAGTGATGGAGCCGAACCGTGAGAATCTCTTTTTCTTCATCGGGAATCAGATCCGCCTCGGTGGTCATGATTTCCCGCGCCAACGAACGCGCATCGTCTCCCCGGCTCAGCACCTCCCGCAGGATTGCCACCATCGCCGTTTCCGCCCGATACGCAATCATTCGAATCGTATCCATGAATTGTTTCTTCGCTGGAGCCAATTGGTGAAATTTTGCCTCCTCTGGCAAGTCCACAAACGCGATATGCTTTTTCGTTTGCTTCCGGCTCCGCTTGAACTCATCGAGTTGTTTCTCCATCCCTCCGATCTCTTCAAGGAGGGCGCCTTTCTGGATTTCATAGCATTCGATCTCTTTCGGATCGGAGGATTCCTTTAGGACAAGGGCGCCGAATTCCGCTTGCTTTCGAGTCTTTTTCCCCGCCAGGCTTTTGATCTGACTTTCCAATTTCCGATAGGCCGGATTCACCACTTTCATCGTCTCATCCGGCAAGACCGTTTCATACCCGATAAGTCCATCTAAATGAAAGTGTTCCATCATGTACCGAAAGAAGTTTTCCTGACACCAACGCGCGAACATATGCGCCGCCAGTTGACTCGCATCCGATGTATAATCCGTACTGATCACAGCGGTTTGATGCCCTGTATCCCCCAACTTGCGAATCTCCCGCACCCAGATTTTTCCTCCCAGAAAGACGCCTCTCTCGGCCAAGCGCATCGGCGATTCATGCCCACCAGGCAGACGCACATTCACTGTCTCGAATTCTGAAACTGGCCAATCTTCTCCCTGAAACTTGCGGTACGTTTGACACGCGATCCGCGAATCCCACATCTGAGCGAAGAACTCAGGGCTATAGCCTTCCCGGTCGAACACCAGGATGAACCGGTGGAAATAAGGATTGGATTCGAGGGTTTCGGCTGTGGGTTGATGGGGAACATCTTTTAGCAACTGTGGAACAATGTCTTGTTTGAGCCGATCCAACAAGCCGGTGGTGAATGGAGTGCTCACCACAAAGAAGGGGCGGCCTTCGCCGTCGTTCACCCAATAGTCGGTGAGTCCACGCAAACATAATCGTTGACGCGCGACATAGCGGCGGGGCAGTTTCGTTTGCGAACCGTGATAGACGCGGACATGACCATCGACATATAAAACGCCCGCCGCGTCCGGATCCGCCTCCATCCACTCCCGGGACAATTCGTCCCCCCATTCTTTGATCTGGTCTGGTTGGGCGAGAATTTTGATTTTTTCCCGCAGGGTCCGCACTTCGGGAATTCGATCTAAGCCCAGTAACTTGCCCCCTTCCCCCGCGGGATGATAGCGCAACTGTTCCGGCGTTTTGATCCGCGTCAACGCCATGAAAGCCAACACAATAAAAATGTGGACGCAACTGTAAAATCCTTTGGGGAGAGAAAAGTTCTTCGAGACATTCTTCAGCAGCCCGTTGGCGAGTAACGCGGGCATCGCCCATAACACGCCGCCTTGCGCCACATCCAATTCCGTCTCGAAACGAGTCGGGGCTTCCTCCAACTGCCCGGTCGCCGCGCAGACCCGCTCCACCATTCGCGTACAGCCCATCCCCATCGCCGCTTGGCTGTCTTCTACGCTTCGCTCGCTTTTCGGGCGGCCTCCGGCATCGTTTTTTTTAGCGGCTCCACCAGGCGGCCGGCTTGGATCGCCTTATTCAACGTATTCCGCTTAAGGCCCAACTGATCGGCGATCTCCGCTCGAGAGAGCCCCTCGTTCAAGAACTCTTGCGCTTGCTGGAGGACGTCTTTTGTCAAGACATGCGCGCCTCGCGTTCGAGGCGTTTCAAAAAACGCCGCCGCTCCGCCTTTCCGGTATTTCTTGACCCACCGCTTCACGCTGATCGCGCTCACGCCAAACGCTCGGACAATCTCCATTTGCGTGCATTGCCCGTTCACGACAAACTGACTGGTAATCAAACGGAAACTCTTTTGATCGGTTTCCGGATGCGTGTAAATAGGAAAGGCGCCATGAAAATAATAGACCGAACCGTCCTGCTTCCGGTACGAGAGTACATCGATGATGTAGCCTTCCTCGACATCGGCAAAGTGGGGTAAGAATCCTTGTGGCATCAACCGGGCTCCTTTTTGGATCGATCGTTTTTATCCCCAAAAAGGTATCTTGCCAAAATCATCAACTCTACGGAATCCCCCGGCCCAGCTCAGGAGGTCTGACGGTAGAGGCCCTGTGCCAAATTCCATGATTCTACCTACAAAACCTGAAAGCCCAGGATTAAAATCCTCGGGCTTTGTTTTTTTCTTCGGGACATTTGAATTGGTTTGAATCGGTGGCAAGGAAGATTGATTCGGGGAGAGGCTTACTGTTCAACTTATACAGCATAGTTATTAATACTGAAAAGAAGATTGGGTTCATTATGCGCTATCGAAGGTGTTTGTGCGCGAAGTGTGGGAGATGTTATTCTACAGTGGAGAAGTGATCTCAGCGAGTTAGGGATAACCATATGATCGGACCATATTCATTCTTTAGTATTTTCATTATTTTTTTTCTATGATGTTGTTCTGTTTTAGATAACAGAACATCTAAATTCATTTTTTGTAATCGATCTATTTCATTTTGATCATTTTTTATTTTTATTGTGTCTATAATAGCATTTGTACAAAATGATTTATCTTTATTTTCATAAAACCAATAAAATTCAGAATAAAATTTAAGAAAATTTTTTACATCTTCTGGAAGTTTAACATATTCGGCAAGTCTATAATATTGTTTTGGATACCTAAGATGTGGAGGCGTATCGGCGGATGCAATAGCCTTATATGTCTCATCTAGTTTTTCAGGCTCTTCAAAAAATATATTACACCAAACCAGCGCCTTCCTTTGTAGATTATTTTCATCTTTTTTTAGTATCTCTTCTAAATAACCATTAAATGGTTTATATTTATATGGTTCTTTTTTATATTTGTCAGATTTAATTGCTTGCAGATTTGCTTGTAGCATATTATTCACTTTAAGATTTTGACAATATCTACGAATTGACCAAACCGTTTCATCAAGATTTTTTAAATCATATAAATTTGAGTAAGATGATATTGTTAGATAGCGATCACTACCACACAATTGTATGCGCTCAATAAAATCCTCAAGTTTTTCAGGTAAGTCAAATTCTAAATATTCAATATTTTTAACACGTTTTAATGATTTTTTTAAATTATGTCCTAAATCTTGTGTCTCTTCTTTATTATAAAGTAGAATTGCTTTTAAATATTTTTCAATTGTCTGCAATGCTGACCAGCGAAATTGCCATATTAGTTCATGTCTATACAAAATCCTTGCTGTAATGTAGTCTTTATCCGCATAATTGCGAAAACAATGAGTGGCAAATTGAAAAAGATCAATATCTGAAACCATTATTAATCCTCCTTCTAAAATAAGACTGTGCCTGTTGGATTGCAAAACCTAATATTATTGCCCATGACAACAATCCAGTAATTCCCAAGACCATGCCCACCACTCCATAGAATTATCTTAGCTTCCTGCAATTGTACCCAAAACAACAACCGCATAGCCAAACAGAATAGGTATACTAATATGGACAGAATTCCCATTCCAAGGCTGAGTATTGCCATAGTTTTTACATTATCACTCATTTCATTTATCCATGTTTTTTAGCAGTTCATTAAATAACAATATATTATATAAACTCGAAAGTCAATGAGATTTATTGATTTAATCGAATTATTTCTAATTAGATCAGAATGGATAAATTTTCAGAATACATAGGATCAAGACATTGTGCTTTCGACTCTTTTTCTCCCTTTTGACTGTATATACAGCTGAAGTTTCTACATAGGAATCCCATTTATCTTATTCATCCTAGCTATCCTGATCGACTTTTAGGATTTCGAGTTGTATTTTCTTCTTGTTAGAAACCAGCCCAACTTTTCAATTCTAGGCATCATTGTACGGTGATTGAACGAAGGATGTTTCAACCAGTAAACAAACTAAATTTCCCCCCATCCACCATACAACCAACGCCCCATTTATGATAAATTGATCGGTTATTAAAGAAGTGAATTAAACTATTGCCAAGCGAAAACCGCATCGCCTATAAGGGGACCAACCCTAAGCTGATTTTAAGAGCATTGTCCACCCGCTTCATCGTCTCCGGTTTTAACGCCTTTAACCGTTTGATTAATCGTTGCTTATCAATCGAGCGAATTTGGTTGAGCAAAACCACTGAATCTTTCTCCAAACCACCTTCCCGCGCCGTGATAAACACCTCTGTAGGATAGAGCCGTTGGCCAAATTGGGAACTAATGGCCGCCACTATGGTAATTGGGCTGTGCTGATTGGCGATTTCATTTTGAATGATCAAAGCGGGCCGGGTTTTTTTAATTTCCGAACCAATTGTAGGGTCAAAGTTGACGAGATAGACTTCACCACGGCGGGGATAAGTCAGGTGGGATTTTTCGGTCATATTTCTTCTTCAAGAGTAAACCAGTCTTCACTGAGCTGGCGATCGCGTTGAGCGTGCTCAACCGCCCCTTCCCGCAGCAAACGGCGGAGATTCTCTTGCCCCATCTCGTCCACATAAAAGTGCACCGCTTGACTAATCAACCGGCTGCGGGCGCCTTTAGGAGCCAAGCGGTCGATCAGTTCCAACGTCTCTTGAGGTAAAGTAATATTGACGCGTTTGGTTACTGTTTTACTCATCATATTTTTATCATACACACCATCTGTGCGTATATCAAGTTATGATTTCTCTTCAATCAGTTTATACATTCCTATAATATGCCGCCCGTGTAATCCACACCGCTTGCAGATTTCATTCCCCGTATATTCTAACAGTCAAATTTGACGCTTTTTCCCATTGCAGTATACTGAAACATGCATCCAAGCAGTGGAGTGATTTTTGATCGTACGCAATCAGGAAAGGAGATTTGTCTCCATGATTGTCCGAGCCGCCGTTGAAAAAGATGATTCTATAAGTGAGATGGTTTAATGGATTTTATTTTCATGCTGACTCGTGATGACAAGACAGTTCCGGATTGTCTGGACGTTTTCGATTCGATTGAACCATTGGGATTAAAGCACTGTGGTTTCAAAGATGTGGGGGTGGATCTGGAGACGTTGTTCGAATTGAACCGGCGGATCCAAGCGTCGGGCGCGGTCAGTTATCTCGAAGTGGTGAGTGAGACAGAGGAGGCCTGCCTGGCGTCAGCCCGCGCGGCGTTGGAGATCGGCGTGAACCGCTTGATGGGGGGGACGGCGGTGGATGAGATTTTGACGATTCTCGATGGCGCGAATATCGAGTTTTTCCCGTTTCCCGGACGGCCGATGGGACATCCTACCGAATTAGGGGGAACTCCGAAACAGATCGAAGAGGATTGCCGCCGATTTGAGGATCAAGGCTGTCATGGCGTTGATTTGCTGGCTTATCGAGCGGTCGAAGCGAATCCATTGGAATTAATACGCTCCGCCCGGCGCGCGTTGAATGGATATTTAATTATTGCGGGTAATGTGGATTCACCCCAGCGGATTCAAACATTGATCGATGAGGGTGTGGACGCTTTCACGATTGGCTCCGCCGCGTTTAACGGCTCATTCACATCCCATAATCCTGCGCTTCGTTCTCAACTGGAAGCGATTCTTTCCGCCTGCGGTTATTGATACGAAACAAGAATCCCACACAACTGTCCTGTAAGCCTCTACTTCAGCCCTCATTTTCGGTATGATCGCAAGAAACTTTGAGCGAGTGTCAACATGAAAACTGAAGTTAATGTTTCTGATTCCTTTGTCCGCGAACCTCCTTCCAGTATTTTCTCTTCCCTGCGGTATTTGGGGCCGGGTTTGATCTTATCCGCCGCGATTGTGGGTTCAGGAGAATTGATCGCCACAACGACGTTGGGGGCCAAAGCGGGTTTCGCGCTCTTATGGGTAATCCTTTTCGGCTGCCTGGTGAAAGTGACCGTTCAAGTGGAATATGGACGGAACTGTATCTGTCATGGAAGGCCTACGTTTCAATCATGGAACGCGATGGGGGGATGGAAACCCTTCCAGATTCACTGGTCGATTTATATTGGTGTGTTGTACATGATCGCGACTTTTTTCGGTCAAGCGGGCTGCTTGGGCGGGGCGGCGCAGGCGGTTGTGTTTGCGTTTCCATCGACACCGATCGAATTGTGGATTGTGATTCTTGCGCTGGGGATCGCGTTGATTTTATTCAAAGGGAAATACGAATCCGTGGAATTGATCGCAACGGGATTGAATTTTATTTTTGTAATATCCATTTTGTATTGCGTGATCGCGGTGCAGTGGACGCCGTATGGATTCTCGTTTGGTGATTTTGTGAGCGGTTTCACATTTCAGCTGCCGTCTGATTCTATGGTGCACGCGCTGGCGGCGTTCGGTATCACCGGCGTGGCGGCGGGAGAGATCACAATCTATCCGTATTGGTGTCTGGAGAAGGGTTACGCGGCCTGGACCGGGCCGAACGACGGCTCTCCGGAATGGGCGCGGCGCGCGCGGGGATGGACTCGTGTCATGACAATCGACGCTCTTGTTTCCATGATTATCTATACTGTGGCGACGATCGCATTCTATTTGCTGGGCGCTACGGTCCTGAGAGCGCAGGGGAGTTACCCGGAAGGAAACGAACTGATCTTGAGTCTATCCCAAATGTTTACACAGGTTTTGGGGGAAGGATCGATGACCGTGTTTATGATCTGCGCGTTCACCGTGCTCTTTTCGACGATCTTTGCAAATACGGCCGGATTTTCGCGCTTATGGACGGATTTTTATGGAGTGGCGGGATGGGTTGACACGGAGAATGAACGGTCACGCCTGCGATCGGTGGCGGTAATGTCATGGGTCTTTCCGATTGTGTGTGGAATCATCTACATCGCGTTTCAAAAACCATTTATTCTCATCATCTTCATGGGGATCGCGAATTCACTGTTTTTAATTGTTGTAGCCTATCAAGCGATCTTCTTCCGCTTCAAGGCTACGCCCCCTGAGCTGAGGCCTACCAAGTTGTACGATACCGCTCTTGTGTTAAGCCTATTGACGATTGGTTTTATGGCTTGGCGGTCGTTTGAATCTGCGATCGAGAAATTGTTGAACGCCAGCTGATAAATTAGGAGAGACAAATGAATCGAATCCAACTATTCTTTCAATTTTTTGTTATAGCGCTAATCCTATGCAATCAATTATCAGCTTCCGTTACTGTGAATTTCAGTGAATATTGTCCTCTGCATGTTGGAGATCGATGGACATTGGAAGATGAATTCGGCCGTATCTACAATCATGAAGTGACGGGAACGGAAATAATAAATGGAGAACTAACCTATACCTATACAAACTGGGAAGGAAATCCGGAATACGCCAATTTGGCCTATGATTCTTCATCCTTGACGATTGTGGGCCTGAATGGGATTGTTCTGGACCCTCCAAGAGTGTATAACGGTCAAGATATAGAAAATTCAAGTGTTCATATTATCTATGAGATGGAACGAACGGTCACAACACAGGCAGGGGTTTTTCAGAATGTAGTCAAGGAAACGTTTTATGCCCTTAATGATGGAGTGGAATCGCTGACACGAGTCCAATACTTTGCGAAAGATGTAGGGCTTATTAAGGATGAGGAATGGTCTGAAGGACAAGGCGCTCTTGAATATACCGCGGAGTTAGTGTCGTACCAAATTGGGGAGGTCCGGGACTGGTTATTCATGTGGGGTATTAACTGGGATCTTGCATGCCAAGATACTGTTATTGCGCTCTATTTATATGATATGAATTCAGGAGAGTTCAGAATTATTAAAAATGACTGTAACGACCTGGATTCGTTTGGTGGTTTGAACCTGGACGGCAGCAAAGCCGTGTTCGCCGAGACGATGGAAGGCACAGATCAAGGTTCGATTAAGGTTTATGACATTGCCTCAGATCGTATTATTACTGTTAGTACTTTCGAGAGTGTGGATGGAGATTTCGCCGCCTATTATGATACTAACGACAAAATCCTATTTCTCGGCGGTGATGGTGAAATAAAACGGATGGATGGAGATGGTCAAAACGTCATCACCTTACTAAAACCTGAAATTCCATTCCGGTTTCAAGTGTTTTGGCTGTCGCCGGATCGTAAGACCATAGCCGCTGTAGAAAGTTATGAAGGTAGTGGGGATTATGAAACAAACCATTATGAAAGATTGATCGTAATCAATCTGGATAACACTAACCGCCAAGTTCTTATGGAAAGTTTTTTGGGGGAATGGAACTTTCTGACATGGAAATCTGATTCAAGTGGATTCTTCTACTATTACCATACCTTCAATGGGGAACCGGAACCAAATCATGCCGCCTATCCACAATATTCACTAGTTGATCTTTCGAAGGATCCGATTGTTCAAAATGATCTATCCAACTCTGATCTCGGAAGCAAAGAAGAGAATCTATGTTTTTATACACCATCCGGCTATTTACTTGGAGTAGTAACAGAAGAGTTGTATGATCCTCAAAGCGGCGCATTGATTCGTACCTGTCCGGATGGCGTTACATCGGTTTATTCGGGTATCATGGGAATCGATTCTTCTGGAGAGATTTATTTTGCCGATTTCAATGGCGGACATTTTTATCAGTTTGATGATATGGATTGCTCTGGGATCATCAATTGGGAATTGTTGTATTCATTTGATTGAAACACGCTTGTAAACCAGACGATTCAGGAATCATCGGGAGAGTTTTCATTTCATGAAGATTACCAGAGTAGAAACCTATTTACTCGATATCCCGTTGAAACAACGGGCGATCACGGATTCTCAAAGTTATGTGGATTCAGTGGAATTCGTGCAAGTCCGGATCGAAACCGATGAGGGGATCACCGGGTGGGGATTTAATTGGAATTACACCAAAGGCACGCGGGCGGTCAAAATAATAATTGATGACACATACGCCCCGTTTCTTCCAGGGAAAGATCCCCTGCGGCGGAAGGAGATCATCCAGGAGTTGTATTACAATAATCACTTCATTGGACGGGTGGGGATCGCGCGTGTGGGATTATGCGCGGTGGAGATGGCGCTGTGGGATATTCAACTCAAGCAGGCCGGTCTTCCATTATGGAAATATCTGGGGCCATGCAAGGAGCGGGTGAAAGCCTATAACACGGATGGCGGTTGGCTGACGTGGACGGTGGATGAATTGATCGCTGATATGACGCTGCTGGTAGAGCGTGGATTCGACGCGGTGAAAATGAAGATCGGGCGTTCCGATCCGCGGGAGGATTACGAGCGCGTGAAAGCGGTACGCAAGGCGCTGGGGGATGGGATTCAGCTGATGGTCGACGCCAATACGGTCTGGGATTTGAAAACGGCGAAGGTCTGGGGGCGGCGGTTGGAAGAATTCAATATCGCTTGGCTGGAAGAGCCCCTTCATCCATTCGATAAGCGAGGACACGCAGCGTTGGCGAAAGCGTTGAATGTTCCCATCGCGGTGGGTGAGACGATCTATACCAAATACGATTTTCTGGATTATATCGAACTGGGGGCCGTCGATATCGTACAAGCTGATATGACGAAATTGCTGGGGATCGAGGAATGGCTCGAAGTGGCGGCGCTGGCGCGTGCGTACAACCTGGAAGTAATTCCTCATACGAACGTGCAGCAAAAGATACATGTCCAACTCGCAGCCGTGTCATCCAACGTTCCAATGGTGGAATATTGCTATGAATCCCTGGCCGATATTTGGGAAGAGCCGCTTCAAGTGATCGATGGGTATTATACGCTTCCAGAGGCGCCTGGGCTTGGATGTAAATTAACGGATAGGATTTTGGATGAATGCCGGGTGGAATAAGCGTTTTCTTTCCAGTCTAGTATTAATCCCATCATTTTTTTCCATCCATTGAAAGATTTTTCCCGCATTCTCGTATTGATTGAGTATGGCCTTCTATCAATCACAATCATTTCAACGATAGGGAGAATATGAAATGAAAACATCCTACATACAAACGGCGATTACCCTTGTTCTCATTTTGTTATGTATTTGGAATACCGGGTGTGGTATCCCATCTGAGAAATTTTCGGAAACGAAGGAATTTACACAAGATGGAAACGGGATTGAAACGATCGACGCGAAGACGACAAACGGTCACATCTCTTTAATCGCCTGCGCGACGGATCAGATTTACGTTCACGCCAGGAAAGATGTCTACGCTTTCACAATGGAGGAAGCGGAGGCGTTCGCGGAGAAGGTTGAAATCTTAGTCAAGAAAGACGGGGATACTCTCCGGATTTACAAGGAACAACCGAAAAACACGATCGGGATCAATGTGAACGTGCACTTTGATATAACCTGCCCCCAAAACGTTCAGGTCAATCTCGGTTCGACCAACGGAAAAGTTGAATCGAAAGGTGTGGAAGGAGCCGTCACCGCGTCTTCTACAAATGGCGCGGTTGAGGTGGATGGAGGATCGAAACAGATCTCTCTAAAAACGACAAACGGCTCCGTGAATTTTAAAAACATCACCGGCGCGATAAAAGCCAGTTCGACCAACGGCGCTGTGAAAGGAACAATCGAAACATTAACAGACACAGCCCAGCTTTCCACGACGAATGGATCGATCGATGTATCAGTGGAGGAAGGCGTCGCGCCGATCAAAGCGGGCACGACGAATGGCTCCCTCTCCATCACGCTGCCGGAAGATTATTCAGGCCATCTGGACGCGAAAACATCGAATGGAAGAATCCATTCTGATTTCGACGTTCAATTTGAGGGAAAAAAGAAGAATCGCGTGGATGGCCCGATCGGTGCAGGAGGAGAAACAGAATTAAGCCTTCATACGACAAATGGGAATATTAATATTAAGAAACAGTAATTCTCTCGTGGTTTGAAAAACATATAGGGTGGATCGCACTTTATCGACCCACCATTTATAATTAATTGATTCGGCGCCTCATAAAGACGCGACCCACCCCACGGGGAATCAGTTTTCGTTCCAATGATTGTCACACTCCCGATTGCATCTTTTCCATGAACTTTGACATTGAGATTACCGTTACATCATCCTTGACCGGAAATTCATCATCACCACCATATACGATGAATTTTTTGGTTGCGCCTATATCCTCGCATGTCTGGCTGTAATGTTTGTCTAACTTGGGGGCTGACCCATATTTAATTTCCACGGCCCAGACTTCCGATGATGGCATTTTGATCGCGAGATCAATCTCTGCGCCTGCCGCCGTGCGGTAAAAATAAGTCTCCGCCCGGCGCGGCAGGATAGAGTGGATGTTCTCAACCACAAAACCTTCCCAGCTTTTCCCCAGGATAGGATTTGACAGTAGCGCGTCGTAGGTATTTATCCCCAATAACCGGTGCTGGATACCGCTGTCACGGATATAATAACGGGGGGATTTTATCAAGCGTTTCTTGACATTGGCATACCACGGCTCTAACCGTCTGACCAATAGCAAATCCACCAATATATCCATGTAATGATTGATCGCTTTGCGCTGTACTTCCAAATTACTTGCCAGTTTGCTGACATTTACGGTTTCACCTTGCAAGTGCGCGAGCATCGTCCATAAACGGCGCAGTCTGTTTGCAGGCACACGAAAGCCCATCTGTGGAACATCCCGCTCAAGATAAGTACGGATCAGATCTTCAAGCCAATCCATGGCCATATCATCGTCTGCGGCCAAAAAACCGTCTGGAAAACCGCCCCTCAACCAAAGATTTTGGAGATCATCTTTATTTTCTCCAATTTCCAACACATTCAAACCACTCAATTCGATGTAGCGGATACGGCCTGCCAAACTCTCTGAAGACTGGCGCATCAAATCCATGGACGCAGAGCCTAAAAGCAGGAATTGACCTGATTTTTTGCCTTGCCGCCTATTCTTGTCGATCAGCCCACGCAGGACCTTAAACAAGTCAGGAGCGCGATGAATTTCATCTAGGATTACCAGTTTATCGTTGTGAGCGCTTAAAAAACTGGTTGGATCGCTGAGTTTCAGCAAATCTTCCGGGGATTCCAGATCGAGATAGATTGAGTTTTGCTCTTTTGCGATCGTTTTGGCAAGCGTGGTTTTTCCCACCTGACGCGCGCCAAGAAGCGCTACAGCGGGAACCTGTGTAATGCTCTTTTGGAGTTTATCTATAATCCGTCGCTTTAACATACCTTGTATTTTGTGCCTAAAAAGCGCAAAATGCAAGGTATAAATTATATTGTAATTGATCGGTCATCTGAAGTGATAGATTCCTCCCCAAGAAACGGTGTTTGTACCGGATCAGTAAGGGAGAGATTAAGGGGGTTGTCCCATCTATTCGCCGGGTGGCCAGGACAAGGTTTTTTTTCTGCCCTGGTATAATTTCCAGAACGTAGTCAGGGTATAAAAAAACCTTCAGCCTTCAGTCTAAGCTACCTTCTACCTAAAACACCACCATTGTTTGTGAATCGGCGGCGTTGCGGAGTTTGAGGACCAGTTCTGTAATGCGGAAGGCGTCTTCGGTGGATAGGATTAATTCTTCTTTGCCTTCGATGGCGGCAACCATGTTTTTGAATTGGGAGACGCTTTCGCTGGGCTCCACTTCATGCGTTTTTTTTGTTTCGGTGATCAATGTAACTTTTTCACCGATTACCTCGACAACGCCTTTGGTTCCCGCGATCCGGAGGCGGTCATCTCCCCATGTGGAGGCAATGTCTGGACGACAGTAATCCAGGCGGATGGATACTGTCGCGCCGCTTTCGGCGAGGAGAATCATGTTGGCGGTGTTTTCCATCGCGCCGAGTTCGGGACGTCCAACATTGTTATGAAACGCGGAGCCTTTCACAAAACGCAGGCCGGTTGTCCAGCGGATGATGTCCAAGGCGTGACAGGCGATGTAGGGGATGGTTCCGGCGAAGGATTCACGGGATTTCACCCAATCGGGGCGGGTTCCTAGCTTATATGATTTCTGCGCCGTGGCGAGGGTCACTTCGCCGATCACGCCGCTCTGGACGATTTCACGGACCTTGCGGTAATGGCCGTCGAACCGCATGTTCAACATCATCGTCAAGACCACACCCGCTTCGTCAACCGCTTTTTTTACCCGTTCTAAATCCTTCAGGTTGGTGGTTAATGGTTTTTCCGTATAGATATGAAGCCCTTTTTTGGCGCAGCGGATGAGGGTTTCCGCTGTATCGCCGTGTTGGGTATAGACGGCGGCGATATCGAGGGATTCTTTTTCCAGCATTTCGCGGTAATCAGTGTAGATTTTGATTCCCTTGGGGAGAGAATTAAATTTATTACGGTTCGCTTTCTGGCTCGGTTCGGGGACCGCGGCGGCTACCAATTTCACGTTGGACATTTCCGGTAATGGATCAAGGGTGTATTTATAATGGCCCTCCATATCGATCCAGCCAAGGCGAAAACCCTTTTTCTCCGCGCTCTTCGCCATCGCCGGGACCAATGTTCCCACGCCAGCCAACGCGCCGCCTATAAAACGCCGCCGGTTGATTTCATCGATCATTTTCTTTCTCCTTCTTTTACTCATACATTCATTCGAACCGTTTCCTTCTGTCGACGGTAGATAATCGATCATATCAGGTTTATGGATTTCGTCTACTATCGGAAAGGAATCTCTATTTTATTAAAAGATAGCTCTTTCGATACTTTGATATTGATTTCTCACATTAAATATGTTAAAAATAGATCGATTCAGCGCATTTCTGCGTTAGAAAATTCATTGTGCTCCTGGAGGCTTTCGATGAACGGTCTTCGATTCAAGACTTTCGCGTGGTTTGCTTTTTTGGGATTCATCGTCTTTGGATTGTCAACACCGGCTTTCTCGGCGGTAAAACCCTGGGCTTCAACGGCTCATGTGGATTTCTTCGTGGAAGATGGCGGTTTTACTCCGCTGGTGGATGGTTTTATCGATGCGGAGGAATGGCGGTTTTCCCCGCAGAGTTCCGGCGCTTCCGGTTCGTTCTGGTATGTCCGGTGGAATGCGGCGCAGGATGATGAAGGCGTCGTTCAGACCGGTCTTTTCAGTTCCGATTCGGGGGATGAACCGTACGATACGAGTGATTGTTCGTTCTATGTCTATACTCTGTATGATGATGAATATTTATACATCGCCGTTTCCGTGACGGATGATATCACTTCATTCAACGATACGGGGGAAGGAACCGAAGACGGCTCGACGTGGAACGATGATTCTGTGGAGATCTTCATCGACGGTGATTACAGCCAATTCGAGACCAGTCTCACCGCCGCTTCCGCTGACGATCAAGCGAGAGAATTCGCCACGGGCGGACAGTTTGTTCTGACGAATAACAATTCGTGGAGAGACAACGAAGCGGGGAATCCTACATTTGGAGAAGATGGGGATTGGTATGCGCGCGCCGAATGGACCGATGTGGGCTATGATGTTGAATTCAAGATCAAACTCTCCAAGATCGGGAATCCCACCAAGGGATCAACCATTGGATTTAACATCGCTGTGAACGACGACGATGATGACGGCGCCACAACCTCACCAGCCCGGTATCAGCTGCGGTGGGCGGGAGAAGCGCATGTAGAATCAACATATGGAGCCCTCTATTTCGGCCCGCGTGAAGTGACAGCGCCGTTGGTGGATGGGCCGGTCACGATCGATGGTGTGATGGATGAAGCGGATTGGGCGAAAGCGGCTGTGGAGCCTGTGACTCCTTATAGTGGAGTGATTATCAACGATCAATTGCCCGTCTCATCGGAAGATCTCTCCTATACCTCATATATTATGCACGACGACACATGGCTTTACGTCGGTTTTATCGTGATGGATGAGGATGTCATCACCGACACGGAACCGGAAGGATCGCATAACGCCAACACATGGCATGATGATTCAATGGAAGTGTTCATCGATCAGGATCTCGATCATGGGGCCGATACGAGCAACAATCGCTATGGAAGCGCCGATTTGATCGAAGGACAGTTTGTTCTCACCGCCGGAAACGCGACTCGTGACGCCAACACAACCAATGTGCCATTGATCGGAGAGACAGATGATGACGATTGGTGGTGCTGGGCGACTCTGACTGAAAGAGGATGGCAGGGAGAAATGCGTTTTAAGAAGGAAATGATTGTAGGATTTGACCAAATTGGATTTACCATGGCCGTTAATGATGACGATCCATCGGATGTGGAGACCGACCATCAACTCCGATGGCAAGGCGCCCCACACGTGGAATCAAGCTATGGTGTGTTGATTCTTGGGGAAGCCCCCGTCCCTGTATCGGATTGGATGATACATTAAATCGGATTGATTCTGTTCCTTTATATAATATTGTAATAACATCTTCTCACCATCCCAGTTCAGACTGGGACGGTGCTGTGCTCTATATTGGATTTAACTATATCCAATAGTACGTCAAGAAACATTAACGCGGATCAAGACGAATTCATCGAGTTTCTATATTCCTCTATTAATTCATTGGGAATCCCTTTCAATGCGATCATGATGAGCAACGGGACGATAATTAAATCGTCAATGTGTCCAATGATTGGAATCCAATCGGGAATAAGATCGATCGGGGAGAGGAGATATCCAACGGCGGCGGCGAGCAGCCATTTCGTCCATACGGGAGTCCGATTGTCTTTAAGGAGGGATTGGTAGAGTTTGATTTCCTGTTTGATTTGATGGGCTATTAATCGGAGTTTATTGAACACGGTAATTTCTTTGAACCGGAAAATTTAGTTTTGTATGTTCTCGATTAGAAATTCGGTGGGAAATTGCCGTTGTACATGATGCCGTCAACTTTGAGGTTTCTTACCACGGATGAATCGCCTCCGTACCAGAAGATATCCCCATTGCTGACTAAGCCGTTGCTGGTTCTGTAAGTGTTTCCATATCCATTGTTCCGTTGGATGCCGAAAAAGGGCTGGGCGGAATAAAGGCCGTTTTCCGCCAAATCGGGTCCACGAGAGAATATATTGTAAGCGACGTTTTTCTTGCCCCGGCTGGCGACGCCGGTTTCGTACGACGCTTCCTGCCCTTCCGCTCGTAAGATCACGGAATCTTGGAACGGATCGTGTGGAAGAGATGACATATAGGCCACAGGCGCTGTCAGGAAAAAGAGTCCCGCTTCGGATTTCGCGCGGCGGCCTGTAAAAATATCATCCTCGGATTCGGGGGGATAGCCATTGTTATCCAAATTATACATTTCATGGGCTTGAGCCAACGCTCTGATATCCGATTGAACGCGGGCGATTTTCGCCCGAATCTGGGCGTTGAGAAAATTCGGCACGGCGATCGCGGCCAGAATGCCAATGATGGCGACGACGATTAATAACTCGATTAGAGTAAATCCATATTGCGAGTGTTTCATCTTTCAAAATCTCCAGGCGATTGTTTTTTACGGCGTTCCCAAAATTTAATAAGCCGTAGAATATAAATGAAGACGGGGAAGCGCAAAGAATACGATACTCTATGGCGCTTCCCCTCGTATATTAAAAAAATTACGTCACATTTATTTATTCAAATATAGACCAATCGCAGACAGCCGTATCAGTTCCTTCCGCTGGATTGACGAACGACATAACGACAATATCTCTCGTTCCCAATCCTTTACCAGGAACCGCCCGTGATCCCCAGGTAATGGAAACTCGGTCGTTAGTGATCGCCGGAATCGCTTCACCGGGATCGCCTGCGGTCGCCTCGCCGGTTGTGGGATCGGTGAATTCGGGCAGCGGGTGAACGACAAAGGCGTCGGTGGCGGGTGTGCCGTCCGCGTTGAAGATCCGGGCGACGACGCTTTCTGTTCCACTGTCGAGATCCGCGGCTCCATCATGCCATGAAATCACAAACGTGCCATTGGGCGCCATAGCGCATCGTTCCCGTCCTAAACTTCGGAAATCGGCGTGTTGTGTAACGGCGATGAAGGGAGTGATCGGTTCGCCTTGATCATCCCAGACACGAGCCATAATCTGGGTCATATCCGCCATATCCGCAGGATATCCCAAATCGACAGTGGCGTTCACGGTATGGACCGTGACGAACCGGTCTTCTCCACTCGCGTCGAACCAAGAGGGACGGATTCCAGTGGCTTCATCCGTCGCTGAGAATTCCTTGACGAGATTGCCGTCGTTATCATAAATAACGCCTTTGCTACTACTCGTTCCACTAATGGCGCTTTTATCATCATAAAATATACAGACAAAACCGTTGGCTAAACCGCCTAAACGTAGATCTTGCTGTTGACCGGTTAAATCGTCTGTCGCAAAGAATTCATCTTTAAATCGTGTTCCATCTCCGTTGAAGATATTAAGTAAGGGAACTCGTGATCCTCCATCTGGATAATCCGGATCGTCTACGTAGCGGTGATCCCGCGCTACGGTTCCAATGACGAATTTACCATCGCTAAGCCAGCAACAATCCCATTCACGATGGCCCGCGCTGAACTGAGAGATAGAGATTGGTTCGGGGGTGGTTGGTTCCAACTGATCGTTGAACAGTTTGAAGAATCCGTGTCCCTGCCCATCGTCCTCGTGAATTCCATCCTCGTCAATGACAGTATCAGGGATCACGGCGTCCGTCCCAAATAATTGTCCATATTGCCATGTGGCGGCGCCAAGGAATCCACCACCGACGCGATCGGCTTTATTCAGGGTCCAGTTCGTGTTTCCGCCGGTGTTGGCGCCGACAATAATATCGTCAGCGTTGTCTTCCGTGATCGTTGGGAAGACCAACGCGCCGGACGCGTCGATACCATTCACATGATGGCTTCCCAGGCGATTGACCCAAAAGACCGTTGTTGATCCATTGTTGAGAATGGAAATTTTTGGTTCGCGATCATCCCCTGTGGTTTGCCCTAGAATCACAGGACCTTCCGTTGTTATGGCTTCCAGACCAGCGACATCGAATGTGGGTGTTTCGTCGATAATCGTGATCTCTTCCCCAAGTGGTTGAGCCACACAGGGATGATAAACCAATAAAGAAAACGCCGACACACACACGAAAAACAATGCAAATCGTAAGACTCTCATCATGCTGCCCCTTTCTTGTTTCATATTCTGTTTTACTAAAAAGATTCAATAGATTTACAATTTTATATTATGCTATAAAACCGATAGAAGTCAACAAGACTCCATCGAGAATGGACAATCGATCATCAAATTTTTTACTAAAAGAAAAGCATATATTTATTCAGCGTATATTAATTTTAAATTAATGATGATTAATTTTAGGAATACAGGGCTGGAAGATTCTAACAAACCGATGGTTTTGAATGCGTTCATTAGCCGAATGATTCTTGTTTTTTGATAGATCGTTCCATTATCTATCTTATTTCCCTTTCATTTCAACTAAAATAAAGTGAATGATATCTGATTGAAATAAGGGAAAGATGGATGGTCAATCCAAAATGGAAGATCGTCACTCTTGGTTATCGTAATGAAAACGTGGATGGGGAGGAGGGAACTCATCCGCCGATCCAGGGGTGCACGTCTACGTTGATTGAAGTGGAAAATCGGCGGATTGTTGTGGATCCGGGATTGGATTCTATTCAAGATTACGCAACGACACTCTTCCACCAAACCGGATATAATCCGGATGAGATCGATACGGTTTTTTTGACACATTTTCATGCGAATCACCGGCGCAGCCTCCATCTCTTCCGAAAATCGGTCTGGTTGATGTCCCGTTCAGAAATCCGCTGGCGCCAGAAACACGATGAGACAAATGAAGAAGAGCGGGATGTTCTCGCCCGGATCGTTCCGGCTGAGGAGCACGCGCTGCCCGGCGTGGAACTCGTTCCCACTCCCGGCCATACGCATGGCTCCACCTCGTTGTTGTTTGAAACGCGGGAAGGAATGATCGTCGCCGCAGGGGACGCGGCGTTGACGTTCGAGCATTTTGAGGATCGCCACGTATCTGAACATGCGGAAGACATTAAAGAGGCGAAACGTTCGATCGACCGGATCGCGAAGATGGCCGATCTCGTGATTCCCGGCCATGAGAATTATTTTGTCGTTTGAGAGAGAGCCGCACCAGCGGGTTGAAATCGCGCGACCGTCACACCGGAACCGCCTTCGTACTCAGAACCGTTTTCATACGATGTCACGACGGGATTATCCTTTAAGAATTGGCGGACGGCGCGCCGCAGTGTTCCCGTGCCGTGTCCATGTACGATTATGACGTAGGGGATATTCGAGAGAAACGCGTGATCGATGAATTTCTGCAACAGAGGAGTCATTTCATCCACGGTCATCCCATGAATGTCGAGTTGATATTCAATACTTTGGGGACGATCGACGTTGATCCCTCCGGTTTTGACTTTGGTATTCTTCTTTTTGGGGGCGAGAACGGCCAGGACGCGTTCGCTTTTGATCCGCAAATTCATAGAACTGACGCTGACCTCCAATTCGCCTTTGTCAGGCCAGAGTTTCGTGACGGTTCCTGGTTCGGTGAGACCACCGATGCGGACGCGGACGTTAGGTTTGAGTTGATCCCAGGACCAATCTTCCCGTTCGAAGGTTTCCACGACCGGCTCGTGTTTTCCCTGGGCAAAAACGGTTTTCGCTTGCTCTAATTCACCCCGCAGACTAGTAAGGACGGTTTCCGCTGGGGCGGATTCGCTGGACCGCTCGACGAGTCGCTCCAGTTTTTCCTTCCATTGTTTTTGGTAACCACGTTCTTGTTTATCGAGTTGTTCGAGCCGCCGTTCCAGTTCCCGGATCACGCCCTGGGCTTTTCGTTCGGCCCGTTGGATGACGTCGTTCGCTTCGTTCCTCGCTTTGCGCATTCGGTTTTCACGTTCGATGCGGAGATTTTTTGCTTTTTCAAATTCCCTTTCGGCTTCTTGGCGCTGGGCGTTGGAGGCGCGCAATTCTTCTCCTAGCTGGGTTAAGAGATCTTCAGGGGCGGCGCCACGGTGTTGGAGGTTTTTCTTCGCATCTTGGATAATCGAATCCGGTAATCCCAACCGGCCGGCGATCTGGATGGCGTTGCTCTGTCCGGGAAGCCCCATTGTGAACGCGAATGTGGGTTGAAGCGATTGTAGATCGAATTCCATCGATCCATTCTCAACGCCTTCTGTTTGATGCGCGAAGACTTTCAAATCCTGCAGATGCGTCGTAACAAAGTACATGGCGCCTTTCTCGTGCAGTTGTTTCAAGATCGCGCCGGCCAGAGCGCCGCCTTCGGCCGGATCGGTGCCCGAGCCCAATTCATCCAGTAAGACAAGACTGCCGGAGCCGGTTTTTTCGATGATGGAACGGATATTGGTGATGTGGGAAGAGAAAGTGGAAAGACTTTGTTCAAGGCTTTGTTCGTCTCCGATGTCAGCGCCGATCGATCGAAAGACGGGCAATTCGGTCGAATCATCCGCTGGGATGTGCATTCCACATTGCGCCATCAGCGCTAAAAGCCCAATCGTTTTTAAAACGACTGTTTTTCCACCTGTGTTCGGACCGGTGATGACCAATCCACGCGTTTCGGGTTCGAATCGAAGGTTTAAGGGGACCACCCGGACCTTACCATGTTGGACCAGCAACAGGGGATGGCGTCCATTGACGATGGAGATTGTATTCTCCACCATGACCGGCGCGTTCATCTGGTGTTTGAAACTGAATCGCGCTTTGGCTGCAATCAAATCCAATTGGCGGAAGATTTCCAGATTGTAGAGCAGTTCATCGTAATATTGACCAATCAGCGCGGTCAATGCGCAGAGGATTTTCCGGATTTCGATTTCCTCTTCGCGATGAAGACTTTTAAGCCGGTTGCCGTCTTCGACCAATTCGAGGGGTTCGATGAAGACGGTGGTTCCGGTTGTGGAGCGGTCGTGGATGATGCCGCGCAACTTATTTTGATAGCGCGCGTCGATGGGGAGGACATACCGGCCTTCACGCTGGGTGTAATACGATTCCTGCATATAATCTTTGAGCCTTCCACGCATGAGCCGTTCAAGGCGCCGGACGAGGGCGCCGCGTTGTAGATGGATCGATTTTCGAACGCGGGATAATTCGTGGGAGGCGCTATCGCGAATCTGTTTCTTTTCGTCAAAGACTTTGTTGATGGCTTTCTCAATTTCGGGATGGGGAATCAGGCGGCGTCCATAGATCTGAATGTGGGGCGCGTCATTCTGGATTCCTTCCACCGCTTTGCGGATTCGGACCGTGGCGGCGCAGGTTTCACCGATGATTAGAATTTCGGAAGGATCAAGCATCGCGCCGGAGAGGAGGCTGCGTCCAAGAGATTCACGGATATCATAGAATCCTTCGAGAGGAAGAGGGCGGTTTGTTTCCCACAACCGGACCATTTCGGTCACTTCGCGAAGCGCGAAGCGGATCTCTTCCAACGAGAGGGACGGCGCCAGCGATTGGATGGCCTCCCGGCCCAGCGGGGAAACCGCGAACTGACTCAGAATGTCTTTGAGTTTATGAAATTCCAGTACCCGGAGAGCGTGTTCATCCATTCCGTATAGCTCGTTATGTAATACGGCGCCGAGAAGGATTTCGTAAGGAGAAATTCAGGCGAGTGATGTCAACAAAATAGAATCAACGCCTAATATTTTAGGCGTTTTATTCCACTTTCGGCCTTTCTAGGTTCTTCTTACATTGTTTCCTGAGGACGCGGTTCACGTATTTCTTTGTTCGTTACCCATTTGATAAAATATCGAATATGGCCGATCAATCCCACGTGTTTTTTCCAATTTTCGATAAAGATGTCACAGCGTGGACAACCGTTTTTGGTCGGTTTTTCGGCGCGGTTCATCAAGACAAAAAGTTTTCGTTCACGATGACTGGGCCGTGGCCGCATGGGTGTCATTATTTCTGGACAATGAAAGTCCCCATCTTTGAAGGGGCATATAAAATCAATCTGCCGTATTGGTTTATCGCTCACAATCAGAACTCCCCTTTTTGGTCTATAATCGACTGGATAGTATAGCATCACGGCCGCATTGGAGTAATGTCCCGCTGTCGAAATTATTGAACTCCCATTGACAGACGAATGGTTTCGGAAACAATCATACAAAGTACGAACAAATGGCGTAGCAGCGCCCTATTTTTTCATTAAAAGGAGACAAATTGATGACTGGGAGTAAGACAATCGAGATTTCTTCGTTGGTTCTTTCCCTATTCATGATGTGTTTCATCACGGGAGTCTGTGTAGGGGCGGACTTGACTGTAAAGCAGGACGGCTCTGGGGACTACCAAACCGTCCAAGAAGCGCTGGACGCGGCGTCGGAAGGAGACACCGTGATCGTCTCAGCGGGTGTGTATGAGGAGGATATTAATATTGGACATTTCAACGTGCCGTCCGAAAAGAAAGATGGGATCACCCTTGTTGCGGCGGATGGAGAAGATGTTGAAATTAGAGCGAGTAATACAGAACTTCGCTTCGCCGTTCTAGCGGCGGCCGGAAACGATCCAGGCCCCATGGACCGGATGGGTTTTATCATTCACGGTAATAATATCACGGTAGAAGGAATTCGTTTTGTTCAACCGTCAGACGAAATTAACAACTTGGAGGTCAATACCGCAATCGCAGTAGGCGGCGCGGATGTAACATTCCGCAACTGCGAGATTGTTGGCCCTGGACTGGAAGTAGACGAAGATATCGTGGGATTGGCGATCGCTATTTTTGATGTCCAAGGGATTATGGAAGGGAATCCTACAATCGCGACGAATCTACTTTTAGAAGATTGCACGTTTACGAATGTTCCCTACGGCTTCGCCAACACGGATTTCCTTAGCACAGGGCTGCCGCCGGAAGTGACTCTCAATAACTGCGAGTTTTTCGGAACTGGAAACGCGATAGAAATCGACGCGGGCACCACTCATCTGATCGATTGTTACATGCATGATAACGCGCAGGGTTTTCATATTTCCGATGATACCACCACCATTACGAACTGTATCATTGAAAACAACACAGTACATGGTATAGAGATTGACGATCAGGCGATCGAAGATGATGAACCGCCGGAGAATCCAGTCGTAACGATTGATGGCTGTACAATCTCAAATAATGGAACCGAGACGAACCATTATGGGCTGCTGATGGATATCGGAACATTGACAATGACCAATACGATTATCCAAGGCAGTTCCGGCCCCAATGTGTTTTTTGGAACGGAATCGGGGCGGGAGAATATAGCCACGCTCGATCACTGCGATCTCTATCAATCGAAAAGCGGTGTCGCGGTAAACACCGTCGCCGAATCGCAGGACATCATCACTTTCACGATGACCAATTCCATTGTTGTGGATACAAAAGGCATTATCAACAGCGCGGATATTCTTGGCGATTTCACGGTGAATTACTGTGATGTCTATACGACTGACGCGCAGTTCGAAGGGCCGTTTCTCAGCACGGAGAATAATCTTAACGTCGATCCGGGCTATGTTGACGCGGCGAACGGGAATTTCTTCCTGCTGCCGGATTCTCAAGTCGCTACCGCCGGGGGAAATGGAACCTATATGGGTTCAAAAGGCGTTACGACTCCCGTCGGAGATTGGATGCTGCGGTAAACGAATTCGTCTTGTATTAAACAAACACAAGAGGAGTGAAGCATGAAAACGAGAGGAACAGGATTTTTATTCATCGCTGTTGTGGTAAGCGTTCTCATCGCCGCGCCCGCGTGGAGCGAGATAGTCGCGCGGGAAGGTAAAGGCTTTTTGGAGCGTGTGGACGGGCAGCTGATCCTTCATTTAAAAGGAAGTTATTATGAGATCGGCTATCAGCATGGGAAATTGCTGAAAACCCAAGTCGTCCAGAATATGAAGAACCTCGCGGACAATGAGACCGAGAAGGGCCAAACCATGGAGTATAAGATGTATAAAATGCTCCGTGGCGGCATGCACACCCGTCTCTTGCCCCATATCCCTAAAAAATTCATTGAGGAAATGCATGGCATCGCGGATGGCGCTGAAATGGAGTATGAAGACGTTCTGGCGGGGAATCTGTTTCCCGAAGCGTTTCATTGCAGTGGCGCCGCGTTTATGGGGAAAGCCTCACACGACGGCTCACTTTATCACGTCCGGATTCTCGATTTCATGGTTGACGCCGGTTTGCAGGACAACGCCGTTCTCTCGATCGTCGAACCGGAAGGCGCCTACGCGTTCATGAATGTTGGGTACGCGGGATTTATGGGTTCTGTCACCGGCATGAATGAAAAGCAGATCACCATCGGTGAAATGGGCGGTGGCGGTCAGGGGCACTGGGATGGCCTGCCGATGTCGCTGCTGCTCCGGGATACGCTGGAACGGGCGTCGACCCTGCAGGAAGCGATGGATATATACAAAAACACGCCTCGCACTTGTGAATATTTTTACGTCATTTCCGACGCGAAGATTCCGGACGCGCGGGGTGTGTATGCGACACCAAAACAGATTCACTTCATCAAACCGGGAGAACGCTACGCGTTCTTTGATATCCCCCCCGCCCCGGAAAAAGACAGCGGTGGAAACCGGGTTCTTCTGAAAGGATTCCGGGATATCATCTCTTCCCCCGTACAGACGTTGATTGAATCTCCGAAAGGGGATGAAATCGCCATGTTCAACCTTCAACCGGAAGACTGCGTTATTATTTCCGGACCCGACCGGTACCGGTATTTCGCGGAACGGATTGTTGAGCAGTATGGCAAGGTGGATGAAAACGTATTACAGGAAGTGATCAAACGCCCCGTTTCGATGAAAAGCAATCTGCACAACGCGATCTTTCACCCTTCAACGTTAGAAGCCTGGGTGGCCCACGCCGATAAAGAAGGGAATCCCTCGTGCAACCAACCCTATCATCACTTCAAATTGGTGAAACAGACGGAGGAGAAAGAAGGCGTGCAAACGACGTTAGCGAAATAGAACGTTGATTGAAGCAATAAGTTTTTGAGCTCAGGATATATAGTCCTGGGCTCTTGTTTTATCCATCGGAGTATAGGAATTTTCCACTCATTTGGATAATGAGTACATCGCAATGGACAAACCATTCACTTTTCATGGAAAATTGTGAAGCCGATCAAACCGCCCAGAGTTGAAACACTGGGCTAGTATATTTTGTCCCTGCGGGACATAAAATTAGTTCTAGTTTTACTCGGAGAATATGAAAGAACAATTTTCGAATACGTATGTTTTGTTCTTATACTTTTTTAACTGGGTAAACTAACTTTATCGATCAATAATCAAATCTCATTTTCTTCCGCAGGCGTTTCTGATGGATTGCGCACTGCTTCGAGGATACGTTGAGCCAGGTCTATTGTCACACCTGGCAGGGATATGAGTTCCTCGATCTCTGTTTGCCTGATTTTTTCCAACGATCCAAAACGTTTTAATAGAGCGCGTTCGCGGGCGGGGCCGACACCGGGAATTTCACGCAGTGTGGACCGTTTGACTCGTTTACCGAATAAGCCGCGATGGTAGGTGATCCCAAAGCGGTGCGCTTCATCGCGGACTTGTTGGAGCAATTTCAATCCGGCATTGCGGCGATCGAGGCGGATAGGCGCTTCGACGCCTGGAAGGAAAATTTCTTCTTCCCGTTTCGCAAGGCTGCAGATCGGGAAATGATGAACATCGATCTCATCCAAGGCTTCCATCGCGGCGTGGAGATGCCCTTTTCCTCCATCGATTAATAGAAGATCGGGTGGTTCGGCGAATCGGCGTTTTTCGTTTTCGTTCTCTTCCCTGTGTTGGAACCGGCGCTGGAGCATTTCACGCATCATGGAATAATCATCCACCTGATCCACATTCTTGATTTTAAAGCGGCGGTAGGAGGATTTGTGCGCTTTACCGTTTTGAAAGACAACCATCGCTCCGACGGCTTCGGCTCCTTGGGTGTTGGAGATGTCGTATCCTTCGATGCGCAAAGGCAGCAGTTCGAGGCGGAGAGATTCCTGCAAGGCGATGACATTCGCAGGAACGCTTTGACGCACACCGCGCAGGCGCCGGTATTGCTGCTGCGCGGTGTCACGCGCGTTCTTTTCGGAAAGTTGGAGCATATCGTATTTAGCGCCACGTTGAGGCACAAGGATTTTAACCAATTTTTCCGCGACCCGCGCCAGCCATTTTTCCAAAATGCGTACGCGATCGATTCCCAGAGCGTTGGAGACATAAATCTCCTTTGGGATATCTGTATTGCGAGCGTAGAATTGATTGAGGAAAGCGTCGAGGATTTCCGGCGTGTCCGCCTGTTTGACATCGTCGAGAAAGTGCTTCGATGAACCGACGACGCGTCCTCCCCGGCGGCGGATCACCGCGACGCAGGCGATGTCATGCACCCGCGCGTATCCGAGAAAGTCTTGGTTTTCCACCGAGAGGCTCATCATTTTCTGTCGCCGGGCGAATTGTTCCGCCGCTTCAAGAATATCGCGATAGAATCCCGCTTTTTCGAAGAGTAAATCATCCGCGCAATCCTGCATACGTTGTGTCAGTTTCTGAATCACAAGATCCGTATGACCGCGAAGAAAGCCGGTGACGCCTAGGCAGATCTGTTGGTATTCTTCCGCGCTTACAATCTCACCGCAGGGCGCGCAGCACCGGCCCATTTCATAATCCAGACAGGGACGAACCGAGAGCAGTTTATCTGAATCGTGTTTGCAGGAACGGATGGGGAAAATCTCGTGCAGAGCGTTTAAGGTCTGGCGCGCCTGACCGGCGCGCGGGTAAGGGCCGAAATACGCCGCCCCATCCACTTCAACGGTCCGGGTGAGATACGCGCGGGGATACTTTTCATCGGTCAGTTTAATATAGGGATAACGTTTATCGTCTTTGAGTTTGACGTTGCAGGGGGGATGATATTTTTTGATTAAGTTATATTCGAGTAGAAGCGCTTCGACTTCATCATCGGTGATAATGACATCGACCATTTCAGCGTCTTCCACGAAGGGAGACGCGTACCGCCCATCCTTGCGGCGGCAATGAGAGCGGACGCGCTTTTGGATGTCGATGGCCTTGCCGACATAGATGACTTTTCCCTGGGCGTTTTTCATCAGATAAACGCCCGGTTCGTTGGGAAGAAGAGATAATTGTTCCGCGTCAATCATTGATTATCGTTGTATTCGTATTCTTTTCATAAAACTAATATTACTATTATTGTATCCACAAAACGGATTGCAGTTATTGTGAGCGATGTCATAATGGTTAAAAGATTGAACGCCAGTGGAGATCACACGATGGAAGCAGAAACCATTCATATCAAGATTACAGGAGAACTTCGAAACCATCTGCAACAACAGATAGGGCCTCGCGGGCTTTATGAAAACGCAAGCGAATATGTCCGCGATCTCATCCGGCGCGACCTAAAGAGTCAACAAGAAGCGTGGGAATGGTTAAAAAAGGAACTGGAGCCCGCCCTTCGCGCTGATAAGAGCGCCTATATCGCAGTAACGGCGGATGATGTTGTGGCTAGGAATAAAAGGAAATAACAATGGCCGGCTATCGTTTTTTCCCGGCGGCGGATTTACGACAAGATGAGATATGGGAATATACTTGTAAGCATTGGGGAGAAAAACAAGCGGAGAAGTATATACGAGATTTGCATAACCATCTACAAGAGCTCGCCGACAAGAAAAAACTATGGAGACCATTATCCTGTTCTATGATCATTCCATCTGATATCAAAATTAATGTATATTTCAGTCACTATAAGCGTCATTACATCTTTTTTCGTGAGTTATCAGATGATTTGATTGGTGTCATGAGTATTCTTCACGACTCTATTGATATTCCAGTGAGGCTTGCAGAGGACTTACAAGATATAGATAATATAAGTGGGGAAAAGGATTCATTTAACAACGATTAGACTCTATCTTAAGAATCATTTCATTACAAAAAAAATCAAGACAATTTTATGTCATTCCTTAAAATCACCGATTCCTCAAAACGCGAAATAGGTTTTCGATATCCTCCCGGCTGATTCCCCGCAGGAGGAGCAGGGAGATCGCATAGACAGTGGCGCCGAGGAGGATGGCGAAGTACCAGGGGAGCTGGATGGAGAGGATAACCAGGGCCATGATGAGTGATGCGGCGAGGATGGCGAGATAGCGTTTCCCTTCGGTGAATAAGTGTAAATCCCTTGTGTGATAGCTCATCAGAACGCCATATAATCCTTGAGAAATGACCGTCATGACGGAGGCTCCCAGCGCGCCCCAGAGGAGAATGGCGGGTACGTTCAGAATCGCATTGCTGACGAGTCCCCAGGCGGACGCCTGTAAATTTTTGCGTTGCCGGTCGGTCGCGTTGAGAATGGCGCCGAGTAGAAAATTGGCAAAGATGAAGGGCAGCGACCAAACCAGAATTTTGAAGACATCGCACGCCCGTGGATCGACTTTTCGCAGCAGCTGCGTAACCAGATCATCCGCGACACACGTTCCCCCGACCGCCATGGGAATTGCGATGATCATTAATCCACGCAGAAAAAGGCCCGCCGTCCGGGAGAACGGACGATTTTCGTGATAGAGTTTGGAAAAGACCGGATAGGCGGCGATGGAGAGGACCTGTGGAAAGAGAAACAGCCCTTCAAATATTCGGTAAGGGGCGCGGTATAAGCCGGTTTCGCTGTCATCCCAGATCCAATTGATCATCGCGGTGTCTTCGCGGTGCAGGAGCAAGACGCAGGCCGATGATAATCCAATAGGAACCGCCAGTTTCTGCCACTCAAACCATTCGGAATACTTAAACGTCCGGCGGGACCATCCCACACGTTGGAGAATCACCTTCCAATAAAACGCTACGGATACAAGCGAACCGGCTGTGTAGCATAAAAACACAGGAGGAAGGTGGGGATAAAACAAAAGCATAGGGATCGCCAAGCCGATGTGGACGATTTTTTCGAGAATATTTGCGATCCCTTCCATCGAAAGAAGTTCCAGACTGCGTACAAAGGAGCGGATAAACATCATGTGAAGAACAGCGAAAAAAAAGAAGACTGCGCAGACAATCAAACTCCATGTATGTTCAGGTTTTCCCACTGCGGCGAGAAGGAACATCATGATGATCCCACCCACGATCGAAATCGTCAGGCGGAAATAGAAAAGAGAGCGCAATACGTTTTTCAATCGATCGCGGCGCCGGGCGATCTCCCGCGTGATTGTTTGTTCCAATCCGAAGTCGATCAACACGCAGAAAATGATGGCCATTTCCATAAAATATTCGATCCGGCCGAATTTCTCCTGACCGAGAATCTCTACCGCAAGGAGCGTATAGCCCAGGACCATCAATTTACAGAAGATTCCACTGATACCTAAAATCGATCCATAGCGTGTGATCCGGCGGCCAACGCCTTTATCTGAAGCGGAATTGGATATCATTACGCTGATTGTCCCATGAGCGATTGATAGAATTCGGTGATCTGATCCGCAAAGCGCGGCCAAGTATACAATCCACGGCTGCGGATGATTCCTTTTTGCCGCAGCCGTTCACATTCTGCGGGGCGCCCGCGGAGATACTTGATTTTCGCGGTTAAATCCTCAATAGAATTTTCTTGGAAGATCAATCCTGCATCGCCGGTTACTTCGGGGATGGCGCCGGAGGAGGATCCAATAACAGGAGTTCCCACGGCCATCGCTTCGATAATGGCTCGGCCCAGTTGTTCTTGCCAACCTTCCATTGTGCGGGAAGGCAGAACAAAAAGGTCCATGCGCCGCAGCACATCAACAACCCGCCGTTCGGACACGGTGGGAATCCATTCAATCCGATCTTGAATTTGCAAACGTTCAGCGTCCTTTTTCCATCGTTCTGTGTCGCCTCCTCCGGCAAGGATCAGGCGGCAGTCCGGCAGTCCCGCCAATGCGCGGAGGAGCAGATCCGTTCCCTTCATATAAATCAAACGGCCTACGTATCCGATGGTAAATGATTCATTTTTCTGGCGAGGGCCGGCCGGTTCCGCAAAGAAATACGATGGAATCCCATAAGAAATAACGCGCGTTGGTTTTGTATAACCCTTCCGGAGAAGGACATTCCTCGCTCCTTCGGTTGCGCAGACGGCGGCGGTTGAACGGGCGTGGAGCGTCTTATCAATCAACCGGTAGAATGGAGACGCCTTGGCTGGATAGATCCAGGGACGGTAGATGTTCTCCCAAGTATAAAATAGGAGGCGGGCTGAATGCGCGATCGCGCCTGCGGTGAGTAGAGTTTGAAGGGCGCTGATGGACCAGGGTTCTTCGAGCAGTTGGATAATATGAGGGCGCGCGCGTGCGATCGCTCTCATTAATCCGGAATAGTATCCTGTCCGGGCATAGTAGTCTTTCCAGAAAACCTTTCCCGAATGAGAGGTGTAAGACGCGTCTGGATGGGAGCGCCAGATCACTTCCCGCCCATTTTCGATCCAATGTTCCGGACCAAGGACATGCAGATCCACGCCGGGCCGCCGTCCCAGTTCCTGATGCCGTTCGTGCGAGGAATCCAATCCCGCCGTTTTATCGATTATAAGAACACGTATCATTTCCATCCCCAAACGATACTTATAAAGGTGTTTAGGTTGAAGGTTGAAGACGGAAGGTTTTTAAAAATGGCCTTCGGCCAGAATGTATTTATAATCTCCTTAAAGAAGCGGATCGGCCCAATCATCATAAACATCAATCGTTAGATTCCCGTTTCGGACGTTACGGATAGGATACCCTATCGTATTTAAATAAAATTTTACTACCGGGAAACGAGAATGAGATTTATTAATGCTTTGTTTTTTATTGTATTTTTCATTGTATGCTCTCCATTATTGTCTAATGCGGATTCCACATCACCCGAACCGAATTCACCTCCAATCGATGTCCGGATATTAATAGACGAAAGTCTCAGGAAAGACGGATTTGAAGAAGATATCAAAAAGTGGCTTGCGTTTTCAAAAAACATTCTATTGAAAGAATCCGGCATCAACATCCGATTCATTGAGCATCACCCCATTACCATCCCGAAAAAGAATCTAGACTCGTGGCATCACCATAAACAGAGAGACATATTTAAGGAATGGGTTAACGAACATCGAAGAAAGGATGAAATCATCTACGCCTTTGTCTCCGCAACGGATGATGCGGGAAAGTGCATGTCCAGTATGGGGATATCCCTAACCGCCATCGATTCAACAAAAACACAATCTCGTAAATGGCTCGTTCTTCACGAGTTCGCCCATCTCTTCGGCGCTCCAGACGTCGTTTTGAAGGATCACGTTATGAATGACGAATGCATATTGGAATATGGAGACGAGCCCCTTCAATTCGATCCTCACACGCTGGCGATTATGAGAATTGCAAACGAATATCTCCAATCTACAAAAAGAGGATTTTTCAGTTTCGCCCATATACCACCCGATTACGGTAAACGCATAATTCCACACCTTAATACGCTGCTATTCCATGCAAAACATAAAGAGTCGATGCACTGTGAATTGGGAGAATATTATTTAATTAACAGCCAGTATAAACAGGCTTTAAGCGAATTCGACCGTTCTCTTCAAATCGTCTCTGATCGAATCGCTTGCGCTACCCCATCACCCAAGGACTTTCAAGAAGTGGCCGTTGACCTGATTCAATACAATAAAGGATTGTGTTTAGTGCCGCTGGGAAAATATCATGAGGCTTTATCCTTGTTTCAACTTTCCTTAACAAGCGGGCCTGAAAATAGTGACAAGCATTTCTGGATATCAAGGACGTATCATATTTTGGGAGAGATCGATCCCGCATTGCGGCACAGTGAAAACAGCCTGCGTCTCAATCCTTCTAATCCACCGATCTGGCATTACCATGGCGTCTTGCTTTTAACACAGATACCAGCGAATACATGGGAAGGAGACGAGATGGATAAGGCTATCCATTGTTTCAACAAAGCAATCGAACTTGATCCTTCCATCGCTATCTCCCATGCGTATCTCGGCGCGATTTACATTCAGCGAAACGATCTTCCAAAAGCGGAACCGTATCTGCAATATGCGAAAAAGAATGGTTTTGAAGATGGTTTGAGAATTAAGAAAAAGGGGGAGACAATCCACGTGAGTTTTTCCAAGCAGCGTTAGTCAATTCTTCGATTTTCCACCTTTCGTCTATAATAAAAAATCCTAATTTAACTCGAATCCTGAGGAGCCGAAGATTTTCATGCCCGATCCGGTATTACAAGGCAATGCTTTCTGGCGTATTAATATTGACGCGCTGCAAAGAAGAGACAGCACGCTGGCTGGCCGTCTGCGGACGGCGACAGTACGGATGGATGAGTTTATCTTCGCCCGCGCGGCAGATGGGTCGCCGGTTCTTGGGCTCAAGGCGCCGGATGGTCAGAGGATCGCTCTGAACGATCCCGCAAATCCAGAGGGGGATGCGGACCGGTGGATTCAGGAACGGGCGGATCAATGCTTGAAGGGGGCGCATGTGATGCTGGTGGGTTTCGGCGCCGGGTATCACGCGCTATCGATGTTCCAACAGTCGGATGAAAACACGTACATCTGGATCGTGGAACCGAATCCAGCTGTATTGAAAGCCGCGTTTCATTTAAGGGATTTTTCAGATTTGATCGAAGCGCAGCGGATTCGTTTTGTATCGGGACTGCCGGAAGAGGAGATCGCGCGTCTGCCATTCAATGGAATCACCTCGAACCGGATGAGAGCGCAGGGGATTCGTTTGATGTATACGCCGACGGCGGGTCAGCTCTATGGAGCGTTCCTTCAGCGATTGGCGAAGGCGATCGCGGAAGCGATTCAGTTAGAAGGATTAAAATTCAGAACCTCGCAAATCCAAGGCAAGCGGATTTTGGAAAACGTTTCCTCAAACCTATCCTATATTTTACAGGGCGCGCCGTGTCTGCGGCTGGATGGTAAAGCGGCGGGAATCCCGGCTTTGATCATCGCGCCCGGTCCCAGCTTGGAAGAGGCGCTTCCTCTGATCCAAGCAGTCAAGGATCGCGCCTTGCTCATCACTGTCGATACCGCGCACCGGATTCTGCTTCGAGAGGGGATTCAATCTGATTTGGTAGTCAGCCTGGATTTCACGGAACTGAACGCCAAGCATTTTGAGGGGATCGATGAGGATGACGCGTGTTTAGTGGCGTTTCCCGGTATTGAATCTATAATTCTGAAGCAATACGCAGAGCGCAGTTTTTTCTTTACCCACAACGCCGATCACCTGCTGCCTGCGCTGCGCTCGCTGGGGCCGTTGGGGAGTTTGAAATCGTATGGGTCCACCGCTCACGCCGCCTATCACATCGCCCGCCTGATGGGCTGCGCGCCGATTGTGTTGATTGGCAACGATCTCGCGTTTCCTTCCGAACGCTGGTACACGGACGGCGCCATGCAGAACGATCTCGATCAGCCCGAACGGGAGGAGGAAGAATTATTAGAAGTTCCCTCCAATAATGGTGGAACCGTGAAAACCAACGGCCTGTATAAAGTCTACCTTGATACGTTTACGGTATTGATTCAAGAAACCGCCGGCGCCGTGGTGAACACATCTCCTCATGGGGCGGTCATTTCCAGCTGCCAATGGATGACATTGGAGAACGCGCTTGCGGAGTTTCCCCAAACTACGATCGATCGATCGTTCCTGCGAAAGGCGCTGCGTCCCACTCTGGCGTTTCAGCGGGAGAATGTTCGAAATGATCTCCATGCGTTGCGTGACACATGTAGAAACGTTCACACGCGGTTGACGAAGTATATCAAACGGGTGGAGGCGTTGAATCCTTCTTCGAAAAATTTTTCTACCGGTCTGCGGGATGCGATTACCCAATTTGTGGCGATGCTCGACCGGGACAATCAGGCGTGTTCATTGTGTACGCCGCTCTGCCCACGATCGACTGTGGCGCTGTTCGGACAATTGGACAATGAGAGTATTCTCGGAGGAGACACACCCCAAAAAAACCAAGCCGCCTTGGAGCGCTTTTTGGAACTGGTCAATGATTTTGGCTCCGCTCTACGCGTGAATAGCAAAGCGCTGGAGCATGCGGCGGAGATTCTTTAAACACCGAGTCTTCTCTTCCCCTTTTTTTTCTTTTTCTCATCTATACCCGGTATGGTTTGATTGAATGCACTATATCGCCTACTATCTAATAAACGCGCCGATGCGGGCGCATTCCAATACGGTGTCCAATCATGGACGCTTAAAAACCGGAGGAAATCTCATGAAGATGAAATCGATCAGTTTATTGTTTGTCCTGGCTTTTGTTTGTGGATTGGTTTACACGCCTGCGGGGATCGCGGCGGATCCTGTAAAAGTGCTCTTTTTAACCAAGTCATCCGGATTTGAACACAGCGTTGTCCACCGGGAAAAAGGCGAACTCGGTTATGCGGAAAAAATCATGCTGGACCTTGCCGGGGATAACGGTCTGTTTGTCGTTGTGACGAAAGACGCGGGCATGATTAATGCGGACCAATTAAAATGCTTCGATGTCGTCATGTTTTACACGACCGGCGATCTGACCCAACCCAGCAAAGACAACGGGACTCTCATGAGCGAACAAGGCCGTCAAGACCTTGTTGATTGGGTGAACGCGGGAGGCGGTTTCGTTGGTTGTCATACCGCGTCCGACACATTTCACGGCTGGGAACCGTACCTCAAACTCACTGGGGGAGAATTCCTGACGCATAAAAATCAGGAAGAAGCCAAGATGACGGTCAAAAAACACCCGATTACCTCGCATCTGGGCGCTTCATGGATATTGAAAGATGAATATTACATGTTCAAAAATGTAACGGGTACATTCACACCCCTATTAATTCTTGAAACGAAAGAGATGAAACAGGACGCGTACAACCAAGTCGATCCTTATGCGAACACATACATCGAAGAGATCGGGGAAGGCCGGGCCTTCAACTGCGCGCTGGGACATCGTGAAGATGTTTGGGACGCTCCAGAATTTCAAAAATTAATGGTAAAAGGCGTCAAATGGGCGGCGAAAGTGGATTTAGAAGCGGGAGACTCGGCGAATACGGACGATATCTTCACAAAAATGAGAGACATGACACGCGAGGAGCGGCGGGAATTTATCCAGGGTCTCAGCGAAGAAGACAGGGCCAAACTGAGAGAACGGTTCCGGGAACAACGCAGCCAACGTGAACGGCAATAAATAGCATAAGCATTCTTATAGTTCACACCGCAACTGTAAGTTGATGAGTGGTCTATTTTCAAACTATTGTTGTACAAAATGGGGCGGCTTTATAACCGCCCCGTTTCTTTGAAGGAGAATTCTCATAAATCGGATATCAATAACACGAGTTATTCTACTGTGGTTTCATCAATGATGTTATTTTTGATAACGCCTCTTGAGCCGCCTAAATCCATCGGATTGAATTTACCTGGGGATGAGCGGGAGAAGTCGAATATGATGTTAGATTCGATCAAAATTCGTTCGCAATTACCTACGGCTTTAATGGCGCTTTCTGAAAGACCGGTAAAGATATTGCCCGTGATGGTTATATCGCTCGTGCTTTTCAAAATCACACCCATTGATTCATCATCCCGTTTTCTTCCTGGGCCGATATGAGCGTTGGAGAAATTATTGCCCGTGACTGTGATGCGTCCGCTGCCCGGTCCGATTTCCAAACCCCGCTTGGCGGCCATCGTGAATGTATTCGCTGAAACGGCGCATCCCCACGCGTCGATCAGATCCACGCCCCCGCCGGAATTATGTGCGATCACGTTCGCGCTGATTGTATTTCCATAGCAATCCCGGTCCAAGACAATCGCCGTGCCCTGGCATTCTTCGATCATGTTTCCCGAAAGAACCGATCCATATGTGTTTTCAATCACGACGCCGTTCCTGAGATGATCGTCGAGGTTGTTGCCGTTCATGCAGAGATTGAAACTGTCAATGCAGCGCACCGCGTCCAGGTTTTCTTCAAACTGATTGCCGTTTACGACGATGTCATGGCCACGCAGGATATTCAATCCAGCATTGGCGTTGTATGTGACGATTGAGTCGGCGATTCGGGGATCTTCATAACAGTCAACTAGGTTAATCCCATGTCCGCCGTTATGATCGATGGAAAGGTTGTGAACAAAAATCTCGTCCACGCCCTGCGCGAGGAGTCCATCGCCGCTTTTTGGATTCCCGCTGATCCGGAAATCGGCGAGTTGCATGCGCCATATTCTCGCTCGTGGATCATCTGTATACTGTTGATGGCGCAGGATTAGCGCTGGTTCGCCTTCTTCATTCTTGTTAATCAAATGTGTCGCGGCGCCGGCGCCTTCAATTCTTGTATTCTCCCGCACGCAGATCAACGGCTGCGTCAATTCATAATCTCCTGGAGGAATTCTCACAATCCCACCCGTTTCAGGAACCGCGTCGAACGCGGCTTGGAGACTCTCGTATTTCGACGCGTCAATCACTGCGCCGGTGTTTTCTTCTGCGAAAACGCTAGTGAAACTAGAGAGCGCGAAAGCGAATATGGCGAATATGGATAGGATGTTCTTCATGGTATTGATTCTCCTTTGTTGAAAATTGTATGATTTAATTTATAAAAAGAAGACTCATGACGCCTGTTTGGGACTTAATAGGAAACGCCGTACGCTATGTATTTTTTAATTCAATTTGGCCTTCGCTAATTCTAACATCGTGTCTAAGAGTTTTTTCAAATAGGGACATTTATTGTATGCGATTTCTGGATCGAGTTTGAGGAACAGTTCGTTCCCATACGCTGCCTTTTTGTAGTTTTCTTGGATCTTTTGTTTGTATAATCTCTTCAATAATTTTCCAGGTGGTTCATTGAAGTTTATTTCCTCTGGCTGACTGATTTTTCCGGGAAATGCTTTTCGTACATTCTCAGGGAAGATGGAAGGATCGCTCAGCAGCCACGCTTCCAATTCATGCACCGCAAAGAATACATGAAATTCCTTTTTATTAACCTTTTTTTCAAGGTCTTGTTTCGCCCATTCATAACGTTCGACAAGTGTTTTTTTCTCTACTGGATAATCAGGCCCATAAAGATCGAGCAATGCGACCACAGCGATCGTGTCTTTATTTTTCAATTGTAACGCGGCTTTTTTGGGCGCTTCTTTTATAAGATCGTTACATCCATCAAATTTAACAGGCTTGATCCCGCAGGGATGGTTCAATTTTTTGTCTAACCACCTCTTGAAAAAATGTGGCAGCGCTTTCCGTTCCGTTTCTCCTTCCACGAAGAGAACGAATTTCATATCATGCCCTCCAGTTCCCCCGACTGGAAGAGTGATCCTAAAGAATATTCCTTCAACCAATCCTTTAATTCTTCTCCATCTATCGTTTTCAGAATCGTCTGCCCATCTTCACATAGTGTCACAGTAACGGTAGGTTGTTGTATCTCCTTAAACGCGCTGAGAAAATCTGGAGAATGAGTGGTGAAAATCACTTGTGTCTTTTTAGAAGCTTCCGCTGCGTATTCGGCGATGACTGGAAACATGGAAGGATGAAGTCCTGTTTCCGGTTCATCAATTGCAATCAATGGCGGTGGGGAAGGATTGGATAATGCTGTAATTAGAAACAGATAACGTAAAGTTCCATCAGAGAGATCCGAAGCGGGTATTGTTCGTTTAAGCGTTTTCCAACGAACTCGCAACTGTATTCGTTGATCGGCGGCGGGTGAAAAAATTAATTCTTCATAATCCTCTCCAAAAGCCCATAACATAGCAGCATCGATACGTTCCTTGAAATTGCGGTTCATCGAATAAAGAGTGTGGAGGACATTTATAAGATTTTCTCCATTGGAGGAAAGAGTTTTCTCATAGCGTGTAACAACAGACGGTTGCCGGATTAATGAATTTGTAGATACATCTATATCGTGATAGATAGCCCAATGAGTAAGATCGTCGCGAAAAGTCAAAATTCGGAAATCAATATTAGAAAAAGGAACAATAATCATTGAAAGTATGGTCTTGTCTTTAGGTGATTCAAATCGCTTGTCTTTTTTTGACATATCGATTATGACGCTCTGAACACCATCGATTATCCAACTATCAAGACCTTTCCTTTCAATTAGATATTTTGGAACGCGATCATGTTTTTCATCCAACCCGTTATATATTAAATATTCAGAGCCAATACAATACTCACTTGTATTTTCAATCCGTTGTATTAAAACTTCATATTCTGTTATTTCTCTCGGATCTTCATCCATATTGGGTATTATTATTATTTTATATGAAATTTCATTTGCTATTCCGTCCCAAACAAGCGCTCCAATCCCCCCCGTTCGCTGAATATGGTTTCGTAATTCCACTTGCGCTGAATTCACAATCAGCTCAAGAAACCGCAGCAAATTCGATTTCCCCGAACCATTCGGGCCGATGACTACATTTAAATCGCCTGGTTCCCAGAGAACTTCTTTTAGGGACCGGAATCCTTTAATTTCTAGACTTTGTACTTTCATGATTGGACGCCTTCGATTGATTCCTTTTGTGAACGATCTCATAATACAGTACTCAATCCAGATTTTACAGGAACATCCATCATAGACTGAGTCAAATCAATGGCGGGTTTTTTTATTACTCTAGAAGGAATTGAAGGGACGGGGAAAACCACGCAGGCGGCCCGTATCGAAGAGTGGCTTCAAAACCAGGGCCGGCCCTGCCTCCGTACACGGGAACCGGGGGGGACGGCGGCGGGGGAATCGATTCGTGAAATTCTGCTGAACGCGGATTACACCCTCAGCGTTGAGACGGAACTGCTACTCATTGAAGCGGCCCGGTCTCAATTGATGGATGAAGTCATACTTCCCGAATTGGACGCAGGGAAAATCATCATACTCGACCGTTTTTATGATTCGACGACCGCTTACCAAGGGTATGGGAGAGGATTGAACCTCGATTTTGTCTCACGTATAAACCGCTTCGCCTCCCGTCAGTGTGTTCCTGATTTGACCCTTATTTTCGACCTGGACGTAAAAACCGGCTTGGAACGCGCCCGAAAAATCGTTGAACGAGCCAATTTCAAAGACCGTTTTGAGTCGGAAACGATCGAATTCATGGAACGCGCCCGTAAAGGATTTTTGGAAATCGCCGCATCGGAACCTAATAGAACGCGCGTGATCCCGGTTGATAGTGATCCAGAAACCATCTGGGAGCAGATCAAGCCGATACTCGAAAAGGAATTGAAATAAGAAAAAGGTAAAGAAAGGGACTGCCATCGGCGAATGGGGAGGGTCAACGAAAGAGTTTCGTTTACGCGATTACGTCAAGATTCTCGCCTAAGCCTTCTAGGGCTGTGGCGTTAGTGTTGGCGGTAATCATCTGCTGTGCCGATGACATGGCTTGTTGACTCACCAATTCAGCCGCCTGATCAAGGACATCCGTGATCAGTCTTCCCATAGCGGCCTGGGCGCTCAACGCGTTTGAAAGTGCAGAGATTTCCATTGTCCTATACCTAAACTAATAGGTTTAACCCTAATCGTTACTATCGGCAGGGACTTAGTAAACTTTAGTGTTTTTCAATATTTTTTTTTGTCTTTTTTTCTATCACTATGTCTATATCGAATATAGATAATTCATGTATTTCCCTTGATTTTAAGTACTTTTGACCTGAAGCATTTTATTTGGTGTAACATAAAAATAATTCGGAAAATTTCATGAATTTGGGTGAATAAGAAGAAATAAAGCCCTTTCACAAATAATCAGAAAATCAAAATCCACCTATCCTTCCTTATATTCAATCCCATGTAAAAACGCTTTGGCTCGAATTCCTGGAGTCTTTGGATGTTTCATGGATAGGCGCAGGAAATTTTTTCCGGTTCGCAGGTTCATCTCAATAGGATAAATTTGAGGTTCAGAGGAATGAATCAATACATTTTTTAATAAATTGTGATTCAGAAAGACCTCCATTTCCGGGATTACCGTTCCCACCGCTTCCCCCGATAGGTTCAATTGCAATGTACAAACACTATCACGCGCGGCGTAAATATTATAATAAATCACATCGATCAACCGTGGTTCTTTACTTGCGGGTGGGAACGCGCTGGAAATCGTTACTGGTTTAAAATTCTGTGGAAAACCTGATCCTATGAGAGATTCATAGTAATAACGGGCGTCGATATCGTTTTTTTCCTTCTCAAGATACGCTTTCAGGCACGGTTTTGCTTCTTCATCACGCCCTAACGCTTGAAAGGCGCGGCCCCGGATGTAATCCCGCCTTGGATTCGCGCATTCGGCGGTTCGCCTAAACTCCTGCCAATAGTCTTCAAAAACCTCCCGGTCATAATATTGGATGTAGAAATACCAGTCATCACACGCCTCATCAACTCTTCCCAATCGCGCGAGGGAAAATCCGCGTCCATAGAGAGCGTAGAATAGCATGAGGCCTTGCCCATTTTTGATAACGTTGGTGTAGGATTCGATCGCTTCTTCATACCGTTCGAGGCGTTTTAAAACATCCGCGCGGCGCAGGTGAGGAGTCCAATCGGCGAAATCAGGGATCATTCGAATCGCGGCCGCATAAATATCGACGGCCACTTTCATTTCATCGGTCGTGCCATGAATGGAATACGTGTCGGCGATCGCGATCTCGTTTAACACCATTTGGCGTTTGTGCCCTTCCTCGCCCGTTTTTTCATAGATTTTCCGAAAGAAATCCCGCCCTCTTTTAAACGAAGCGACCGCTTCCTGAATCCGCCCTTTCTCAATCAATTCCAATCCCCGCTCGTAGGCGATTCCTGGTTGACGCTCTTCGATTTTCAATACAATCTGTGGATTTTCTGAGAGATAGGCGAAGAGAAGCAGCGATCCGGATACACAAAACACCCAAATCAAAAGCAGCCACTTATCCCAGCGGGTCAACGGATTCCATAGGCGGCCCAATAACGATTGATTCATAACGCAACGTCTTTCCGTGAGCGGTAGAGTGAATTACATCGGTTGGATGCGGATATCTTTAAACAAAATTGTCGTATTCCGGTGATGCATCTGGAGCGCGATATGGCCCTCCCGGTCGATGGTGTCATCCATCTCAGCGACAATTTTTGAATTAACAAGCACTATTGTATGCCGGTCTTTGCAAACAATCTGCATCAGGAACCACTGTCCAGGAACTCCATAAAGCGCCGGAGCAGGGACTTTGTTGTAGATACTCCCGGTCATGTTTTTGGCGCCTTTCACATTATAGATCTGCGCTTCGTGTCCACGGTCGCCAAGTTTGTTCCAGCGGAAGAAAATACCGCCATTCGCGTCCTCGCCGATCGTTTTTACATAGGCCCAAAGGTAAAAATTTTTATATTGTTTATCTGTGATTAAATATCCATCGCCATCATCGGCGACAATCACGCCGTCTTCGACTTTCCATTTCGCATCGCCGATGATATGCCATCCTTCGAAATCTTTGCCGTTGAATAAATCGGTCCAGTTCTCGTCCGCGTTCCCGCCAAGATCTTTGATGCGGATGTTTCGGAACCAGGCTTTTCCGCCGTGATCCTGCAAACCAATCGGCCCAACACGATTGCGCCATTTTAATCGCTCATCGCTTGTTACATCCAAGTCGTGCAAGAGTTTCCCATTCATAGTCACTTTCAGCCGAGGCCAGACGCAGGCGAGTTCCAACTGGTTCCATTCTCCCGCCGGCCGGATTGCGCTTATTTTGGGGGGATATACATTATAGAGGGCGCCCGCTGTTTCCATGGTTGGTTCCTGGCCGTAGGTGTCTCGGATCTGGATTTCTCCACCAATCCGGGAATGACGGCCATGCTTGGCCATATGAAAGAAGAGTCCGCTGTTACATTTTGGCGCGATTTTGAATTCCAGCCGCAGGATAAAATTCTCGTATTTCTTTTCCGTTTGTAGACATTGTCCGGCTTTTGCCAGGCAAGCGATGTTTCCGTCTTCAACGATGAATCCTTTTGGATTGCCCATCGGTTTCCAGCCATCCAGGTTCTTACCATTAAACAAGGGAACAAATCCCGCCTCTTGTTCTTCCACAGAAAGTTCCATTCCAAATACCGTGTCCGTCATCACAGACAATAAAACCAGTGATAAACATAGACCAAGCGCCCAACCATGTTGAAATCTAAACATTGTTACACCTAACCTTCCCTACAGTAAAAGAATTTTCTTATTATTGTGTGTCTTCCTGGTATAGACGGCAATCCCTAGTGATAATAGACAGATTGATTGGAAACAGAAAGCGGAAAGAAAGGTAAAGGTTTGGTTTCATGTTGAAGTTCAGAACAATTGCATTGCTCCTCACGCTTGCGGTCTCTATTCCCTGCGCGCAAACGGAGACGATTCCCCGTTTAGAAGCCTATTTTATGTCGGGTCAAGTCAGGGCTCTGCTCGCGTCGCATGATGATCGGATTAAGGCGCTGCAGGTTTTACAAGAAATCGGGGTGACGAAGGTTTATCTCGAATCCATTCGAGATGGGGTTCAGCCAACTGTTGAATTGCTCGAAACGGCTCGAGATTTCTTTCAGGAACATGGGATTGAAGCGTCCGGCGGCGTTACTCTGATTTCTGGCAACGATTTCAGTACCGCGTCGAATCAACCGGGGCTCTGGCTCAATTATCAAACAGAAAAGACCCGGAAAGATGTAGCGGAACATTTTCGGACCATCGCCGCTATTTTCGATGAAATCATGGTTGATGATTTTCTCGCGACTGACGATACCAGCGATATATCCCAACAAGCCAAAGGTGATCGGACTTGGTCTCAATACCGCCTGGATCTGATGTCTGATTTCGCGAAACGGTATATGATCGAACCCGCTCGCGCAGTGAATCCGGATGTGAAAATCATTATCAAATATCCTCAGTGGTATGATCGCTTTCATAAATTCGGTTACGATGTTGTGCGGGAGCCGAAACTCTTCGATCGCGTTTGGGTGGGGACGGAAACGCGCAATCCGGAAACGAAACGCTATGGGTATGTGATGCCAACGGAGGGGTATATCAATTTCTCGTGGCTGAAATCCATCGCAGGGGAAAAAATCGGCGGTGGCTGGTATGATTTCGGTGACTGTACGAAGGAAACCTATCTCATGCAGGCCTATCAAACCGTCCTCGCGGGAGCGAAGGAACTGGTTCTCTTTGAAGCGGGGAGTTTGATTCAGGGGAATCCCTGCAATGAGACCTTTTTGAAACGCCGGGACGCGCTCTTTGCATTAGGCGAAATTCTGAAAGATCGAAAACCAATGGGAATCTGCGCCTACAAACCACCTCACAGCAACGGCAGTGATACAAACGGCGCGGGGAACCTATATATATACGACTATCTCGCCACGCTTGGTCTTTCCCCGATTCCCGTAGCAAAAGTTCCGGACAGCGCCAAGACGATATTCCTTCCCCGCCAGGCCGCTGACGATCCCACGATCAAAAACCTCGTTCATACATGGTTGACCGCTGGGAAAACGCTGTGGATGACACCGGATTTCCTCTGCGCAGTGAAGGATCAGAAAATCACTGCAGCGGCGGGTTTTGAATATCCACTTGTTTTGACCTCGGAAACAAAAAAAGTGATTGGCTATGGTGGACAAGGCATTGATGAAATCTTCACAGTTAGAGGGCCAGACGGAAAAGAGACCAAAGCGGACCAGATCCCCGTGGAATTGCGAGTTTTACCCACGCCTCTCCATGCAAGTATGAAATGTTATGGAATCACCACTGATGGGAAAATTCCGATTCTTACCATGAACAAACCGGAGGAAGGGGGAACGATCTTTACATTGAATCTCCAGACGTATACCCATGAGGAATTCGCCCCGGATAGAGAGCAATTCCTGCCTCCCCGGCCACTTACGATTAAGAACTGGCCATCAAGTGTCGTTGGTTGGATTCGCCGGGAAATCAAATATCCCTATAACATCCGGATCAACGCGCCGAATAATGTAGGATTTTATTTTTATAATGATAATCTACTCGTGCTGGCAAATTTCAATTCCACTCCCGCCGCTTGCACGATCCATCCCTCTTCGATCGACAGCGATAAAGAGATGAAACTGCATCCCCGATTCCCGCATGTGGAAAACGTTCATTTTGAGAAAATGGAAACTCCAAAATCTCCTTGCTATTCGCTTTCTCTTCCACCTTGGGAATTGGTGTTGGTTACGTGGGAATAAAGATAATTCATATCTAGAAATATTTTGGGCTATAGATCCTGCTGACGCTAAATCTTATTCTAACACAGCATTCTCCCCTTTCACCAGTATTGACTTTTCGTATGGGGTATCTATAATTTTTTCTCTACGAACAGAATACGAGCGCCCGGGTGGTGGAACCTGGTAGACACGTACGTTTGAGGGGCGTATGGCTAACGCCGTGCGGGTTCAAATCCCGCCCCGGGCATTCTTTTTCTCTCCTATAATCATCTCCCCATTTAATCCCGCGCCGTTTTTGCAATATTTTTATAAATCTGCAGCGCCGTGCGATATTCACCCAAAGCCCCTTCGGGCAAGATACCCTTGTTGCGTTGGATCTGTTCTTCCATCCGCTGGATGAGAAAATTGATCTCGGCTTTTCGAGGACGCAGCGGTTTTCCAGGGATATCAATGAAAAACGGGGCGGTGTGTGCGAAGCGGATGCGCCCATTCGGACGTTCTTCAAAACAGCGGATCACAAACCATTCCGAAGTACCACTCAAATTTAGAAATTCATACAGCTGGCTTGTGTATCCTCCTTTGGAGGTTTCCAGGTTACCGGGTTTGATCGTTTTCACATACGGCTCCATTTCTCACGATCTCGATGGTCCTTCAATGGATATGCGCTCTCAATCGAGCCGCCTAGAATCAACCAAACTGGATTGTTCAGAGGATTGGCGCCTATCATTGTAAACGGAAGTTGAATACGCCGGTAATTCCCCGGACAGCGTAGATCAAAATCATCGGTCCAGTAGTAACAAAACTCCATGCCTTGACGTTCAAACCTATCTGATCCAGTTCGGTCGATAAGTAAAATCATAGCCGATTCATATACGTGTATACCCGCCCAAATCCAAGCGGAACCGGATGCACACCCGACGCGGTTCCCGCTGTGGGGCGGAGCCGGAATCCGCAGTTAAGCAATGTGTAGTAATTTTGGAATCCATAATCGATCCAGCCCGCTTCGGTGAATCCTTTTTCGTCCATTTCGATGTTCATATAATCTGGTGGGGCTTCGCCGAATTCGGAGAAGGCGAATTCCGTGCGCCAGATGTGGTTATTCGCCAGTTCATAGAGATCGACATCCATCACCGGGACCAGCATCATCGACCAGGGCCAATTGTGTTTATCTAATTCCAGCAGCGCGCCTTCTTTCCTGGCGCGCGCGGCGATGGGGCCTACCGGCGGCGCGCCTTCGGTGAAGACGGATTTATGATTGAGAATGAAGACAGCTCCCAGTGAATGGTTTTTCCCATCTACTGTAAAAATCTCGTACTCTGTATTCAGAGGATACATCACGTGAGTATCATCAATCAGAATCTCTTTTGGAGACAAGTTAGCACCCGTTGTTTTATCCCCGGTTCCTGGAGGGGTATACGCTTTCGTCACCCAATAGTGAAGTGGGAATGACACATTCAGGTCTTCGGCCAATTGCACGGTGGGCAGTTCGTCCATTGTCCGGTGAGTGTGCGTGTCACCGGAGTACCATCCAAGATCCGCCATGTTGATCCAGCGTTTCAATTGAATGGTAATTTCAACCGGCTGATCTTTCATCTCCACTTCTTGGCTATTCGAGAACCATTCCGTCCCCCGTTCCACTGTTATGGTATATCGTCCTGACGGCAGATCGACAGTCCAGGGATGCGCCGAAAGGGATGTGTGCATCTCAACGGATTTTTCGTTCGCCCAATTCTGCTTTTTGTAATAAATCGCCTTCCCCTTATCGGAAACGGATTGAGGAAAATACCATTGGCCATCTTCCCCTTGAATATACACTCGCGAAGGAATTAATTTACCATTGTCCGCGTCGACTACGGAGCCTCGAAGAGTTGTTCCACTCTCTTTCCCCCAACCAACTTCCGCAGAAATAAAACATAGAACACCTAGACATAGAACGATCAAACGCCGAATCATAATCATTCTCCTTATCGAAAGCCGAAGTTATACTGAACGCGGTTATAATCTGAGCTTTTTTTATCCATGTTTTTGCTTTCAACAAGCTGGTTTTTTATTTACCGTGAAGCACAGATTATGACCGCGCAGAGTTTATACCAATCATCTAAGCGCCAAGGGGAAGACTTATTCTCTCCTTGCATAATTTCCGGAACGTAGCGCCAGGGCAGATGAAAAACCTTGCCCTGGCCACCCGTCGAAAGTATATGTTTTTCCTTCAGCCTTCAGTCTTCAACCTAATCCCCTAATAAACGTCTTTCCTTCAGTCTTCAGCCTTCAACCTAATCCCCTAATAAACGTCTTTCCTTCAGTCTTCAGCCTTCAACCTAATCCCCTAATAAATAGTAGGTTTGATTGGCTTTCAGCCGGGCTTGGATGACGCCGTTTACGTTTTTGATTAGACGAACTTTCTTACCTTCTTCATCCACCAACGAGCATTGAGGCCAGGGAGGAAGCCATTGGCAATCTCCTCCCACCTCACTATAAATCGTCGCATCAGATACTTCACCGCTGACGAGTTGGGCGGAAACAAGAAATCCACCTTTCGCGCGCAGTGTGTTAAATGCCGCGTCTTTCTCATGAGGCCATGCGGGGAAGAAGCGGATGATCCCATCCACGCTCTGCATCAGCAGTTCCGATACCCCCGCGGCGGCGCCGAACATCTCCGTGTAATGCCCGAATTCATTGAACCGGTGGGCGCCCTCGATACGGTTCAGGGTCAATGTGCCATTGGGGCGCTGCCGCGCCTGGGCTTCGCGTTTCAAGTGTTCGAACGCGTCCGGCATACTCAGCCGCGCGCGGGCGATGGAGTTGATGACCGTATCATTGTTTCCATTCGATCGCATCCCCGCGATTGTGCGCTGAAAGATCTGTTTCTGTTTTTTCGATGAGAAGAACGAAAGGTGTTCACCGGGGAAGATCACGGTTGAGGGAATGGGGATATTGTATTCAATCGGTGGCGCGCCCGCCACATCAACGATAATGGGCTCGTCTTCGCCATATGTGGGATATGGCGGTAATAATTTCAGGGCTTTTTCCCAGGTTTGCCGTTCATCCCGGTCCACGTGGAGAATCTTGGACGCCTGAATCGCGGCGTTAAGATTGAATGCGATCAACGCCGTGTCGAACGCGCAGTTGCGGTTGCGGGATAACTGAGGCGCCCAACCACTCCAGTGCTCCGGCGAGACCGTTGGTGGATACGAATACCCATCGTTTTCTTTGAATCGCTCTAACAACCGGGTGTAAAACCGGGCGGTTTCTTTCACTACGGGATACACCGTTTTCCGTAAAAAGAATGGATTGGGCGCATATTCGTAACTCCACCATAAATTCTGGACCGTGAACGCCGTCACACCCAACGTGTATCCCCATTGAATGTGGAGGTATTGGCGTTTGTTTACACTGACGCATTTCTCCGGCGGGGGCTCATACGCGAAAATCACATGCGGGTAAAACGCGCCTTTAACATCGTAGATCTCCTTGGCCAACCATTGCGCGCGCGGGAGATAATCCACAACTATCCGGTTGTACGGTTCCATCCATTCTGGATGATTGTTCTCCAAGACCGCCCAGAATGTCTGCTGGATGTTGTAATTCGTGTGATAATCGCCATGCCACGCGGGACGGTTGGTTGTCAGTGGGGCGAACAATCCTGGCGCCTGTTTCTCTGGGCGGATTGAGATCGCGGTAAAATACATCTGCCGGTACCACAACGATTCCAAATAAGAATCTGACAACGAAATCGCCGAATCCGCCCAATAGCGTTCCCACCACGCCCCATGTTCTTCTAATGACTGCTCGATTGGGATCTTCGCTTGAGCGGTTAGCGCCCTTTGCGCGGATTGGAGAGGATCGGTTTGTTCCCGGCTGGTCACGACACTAACGAGGGAACCATCCTTCATTGGCCGCAGCGCGGCGGCGAAAAGCATTCCCGGCGCGTCTTCATCACCAGGGATTATTTGTGTGATCCACTGCGCAGAACCGTTGGCTCCCGATATGGGTGGAGGAAGAATATCGGGATCGAGAATCGGTTCCAACACCGCCTTGGGCGTTTCCATATCTGTACATTGAATCATAAAAATATTGCTGTCAGCGAGTATCAATAGACGCATGATCCCCCCACTGGCGAAATTAATTTCCGCGATCCCTTCTGATAAGCGTACCCGCGCTGATGTGATTTTCTTTTCAAACGAAGGAATCGTAAGACGAATCCGCGCGGCCATCCTAGGGCAGGGATAGGGATTACGGTGATAGGAATCATCATTGGGGGCGTGTTTCTTGAATAGATCGTTCAACGCTTCCTGGGGTGGTTTCCCATCGGCGCCTTCGTTCGCGATCTGGATAATGTCCTTCAGTGGAACTAATGGCGCGTCGTGTTCGGTCTCCAACCGGCAGTCCCAGATATCATTTTTTGAAAGATAGATGATTAGGTCATCATCAATCCGTTCGACGGCTCCCATCAAATCCCCATTACCGATCAAAAGATGGGTATCGAGTCCTTTATTAATATCTCTTAGGAGAATATCCGACCGGGACAAACCGCTTTCATATCCCGAAACGGAACAAACAGCCTGCGTTAAAATAAACGCCGTCACAATGAGAACCAATCGTTGGGTGTACATAATCCTGCTCCTTCTTAGCGCGCGTATAATGATTGAAAAGATTTCTGAGTATGACTCCAGCGCGTTCCCTTAACCAATAAAACTTCACCGTGTATCTTACCAGAAGGAACTTCGCAGGATAGAGACCATAGCCGATCGATTCCGTGAGGCGTTTCATTGCTGGAGGACAAAAATGAACCAAGCGTATTGCGCCCGTCTATACTCCGCCACACTATTATTGCTGTTTCTTATTTCATGCGATTCGGGAGTACAAATCGCCGATCTGGTTCTTGTGAATGGCAATATCATCACTTTAGATGAAGACAAACCTACATGTGACGCGCTTGCGATTCATGGAGACCGGATCATCGCCAACTGCGATAAAGAAGAGATCAAAGCCTATATAGGCCGCAACACACAATATGTTGACCTGAAAGGGAAAACCGCGGTTCCCGGATTGATTGACGCGCACGCGCATTTCACCGGCGTCGGCCGTTCCAAAATGATCCTCAATTTGACCAAAGCCGCAAACTGGGGAGAAATCCTCGATCTCGTGATGGATAAAAGCATTAACGCGGAACCAGATCAATGGATTATTGGACGCGGCTGGCATCAAGAGAAGTGGGATCAGGCGCCTGCTTCAAACGTGGATGGCTATCCCACACATGACACACTCAGCGCAATCTCCCCAAACAATCCCGTTCTATTGACACACGCCAGTGGGCATATGGTGATAGCCAACGAACGCGCCATGAAACTGGCGGGTGTCACGGTGGAGACTCCCAACCCACCGGGTGGAGAGATTGTCAAAGATGAACATGGCGATCCCATCGGCGTTTTTCGCGAAGCGGCCCAAAGTTTAATCCAAAACGCGTACAATCAATCCCGCGAGAATATGACGGCCAATGAACTTCGGAACGAAATGGTCAAACAGATCAATGAGGCGATGTATGAATGTCTATCCAAAGGACTCACCACCATCCATGACGCCGGATCCCCCTATGAAACCATCAGTTTGTTCAAATTGTTAGCGGAGACAAATCAACTTAAAATTCGTTTATGGGTAATGACAAGCGACAGCAACGAGCGGCTGCAAAAGAACATCCCCTACTACAATGAGCTAAATGAAAAGAATGACTATCTGAAAGTGCGGGGAGTGAAACGCTTCATGGACGGCGCGCTTGGCGCGCATGGCGCATGGCTATTGGAACCATATAACGATCTTCCCGATAGTTCCGGTCTTAATACAATCTCTTTGGATGAATTCCGCGAAACCGCACGGATCGCTATCGAGAACGATTTTCAACTCTGTACACACGCTATCGGAGACCGCGCCAACCGCGAAGTCCTCGATGTGTATGAAGCCGCATTCAAAAGTCACCCCCGCAAAAAAGACCTGCGCTGGCGAATCGAACACGCCCAGCATCTCAACCCAATCGATATTCCCCGCTTCGGCCAATTGGGCGTCATCGCTTCTATGCAGACTTGTCATTGCGTATCAGACGCGCCGTACGTGATTCAGCGGTTGGGGAACGAACGGGCGGAACATGGCGCGTACGTCTGGCGAAGCCTCATGGACACAAATGCTTTGATCTGCAATGGCACGGACGCGCCCGTCGAGGACATCGATCCTATCCGCAATTTCCACGCGGCGGTGACGCGGCGGCTTAAAGACGGTTCCACGTTTTTCCCCAAACAGAAAATGATCCGCATGGAAGCGCTTCGATCGTGCACAATCGACGCCGCGTACGCCGCGTTTGAAGAAGATCGGAAAGGAACTCTCTCCCCCGGCAAACTGGCCGACATTACGGTTTTATCCCAAGACATTCTCACGATCCCCGAATCGTCTATACTTCAAACCACGGTCGAATACACTATTGTTGGTGGTGTGATACGATACGAACGGGGAACGGATGACGCCGGTTAACCGGCGCAATTCGCGGTTTTGACGTGGGAATGTCAAAGACGGATGGAGATGATCCTTATGGATAAATCATTGAATATACTGATGGCCGCCAGCGAAAACGGCTGGATCCCCGGCGCCAAAGCGGGTGGAATCGGCGATGTTGTGCGGGACGTTCCGATCGCGCTCGCTGAAGAAAACCACCGTGTCACAATTGTTCTCCCTTCCTATGGGTTTTTACATAAAGAAGACAATGGAAGAAAAAGTCAGTTGATCGAGACGATCATTTTCGAATTTGACGGCGAATCAGAGAAAGCGGATATTTATGAAATCACGGTTGACAAGAAACCCGCTCATCCGAACATTAAACACCTTGTGATCGATCACCCGCGTTTTCTCATCATCGATCCAAATAAAGGAAAGTGTGATTATTCAATCTATTACAACGATCCGCCGGATGAACCGTTCGCGACCGACGCCCTTAAATTTTCATTTTTCTGTTTAACCTTAGCGGAAGCGATCAAGCAAAATCCGAAGGATCTTTTCTCTTCGATTGATTGTCTTCACTTGCACGATTGGCATGTGGCCTATCTGCTGATCCTGCGCAAGTACCATGAACACTATAAAGATTTGCAGGCCATCAAACGAACGGTCTTTACGATTCACAACCTCGCCTATCAAGGAATCCGCCCGTTTAAAAACCATCCTTCTTCTTTGGAACTCATGTATCCAGGGATGACATACAACACTCTCGAGTTGGCTGATCCTCGATGGCTGGACAGTTTTAATCCAATGGCGGCGGGCATCCGGCTCTCGGACGCTGTCCATACGGTTTCTCCATCCTACGCGGAAGAAATCACCAAAGCGAGTATCGCCACAGAAACAGAGCGCTACTTTGGCGGGGAAGGATTGGAAGAGTCCATACGAGCAGCGAAGATGGAAGGCCGCCTTTTTGGCATTCTGAATGGATGCGAATATCCAACGGCGGCGCCTGCCCAACCGGAACGCTTTCCAGATTGGATTCATTTTTTAAAACAGATGATGATCCGCTGGATGGCGCCGGAAAAACACCTTCCTACCGCGCATTACATCGCGCATACCCGCTTGTCGGAAATCGATACAGGCGCGAAGCCGGATATCATCCTAACCAGCGTGAGCCGGGTCACAGAACAGAAAATGCTCCTGCTGAAACACACGAGGGAAGTGGCGCCTGGAGTCTATCAATCAACGCTGCAATCGCTTTTAGAAGAACTTGGAGACCGGGGATTGTATATCCTGCTTGGCACTGGGACGGAAGAATATGAACAGTTTTTCATCCAAATGAGTTTTGAACATAAGAATTTTATCTTTCTCTGTGGGTATTCCGACGGCTACGCGGCTTCGCTTTATGAGAATGGGGATCTGTTTATTATGCCGAGTTCCTTCGAACCCTGCGGCATCAGCCAAATGATCGCCATGCGCGCAGGGCAGCCCTGCGTCGTTCATAATGTGGGTGGTTTAAAAGACACAGTTCGCGACAAGGAAAATGGTTTCGTTTTCGAAGGCGGTGGATTGAATCTCGACACGCAGGCGGAGAATTTCCTTCAAAAATGCAAAGAGGCGATCGATATAAAATCAAATGATCCAACGCAGTGGAACACAATCCGCCAAAACGCATTGAATGCGCGTTTTATGTGGAAAGATTCAATTCAGCAGTATGTTGAGAAACTTTATAGTTCTCCCTTAAGTTAAAAATTATGTTTTTAAGATTGAATTTAAGCAGGAAAATTTATGCGAAGTTATTAAAGAAAATAGGCATGTCTTAATTGATTTTTTTCTTTACGGGCAAAATCGTCTACTGCCATCTTTCTTGAGTATATATATGCGATTCTGATAAATCGGTTGATATTGCCAGTGATTTGAAGAAACAATAAAACAGCGAAACCACTCGGTGTACCCCAGCGGATATAGTATAATAGCGCTTTTATTATTTGGTTTCTTGTATCATCAATATCTTTTGCCAAAGGCGTATTATTGATATTTAATTCATCTTTCTCTATGGACAAATGGCGCTGTATCCAAATATACAGAATTGAAAAACCATTCATTCCGTCAATTAACCGCAATAGTCCATTCATCGCATTTTCTGCTTGTTGATAGGCTGGATCATTAAAGGCGTTTTCTCTATATGCTGCGTCAAATAAATCCGCGCGCGCTGAAAATACTTTTTGCCTGGTCCACGTCGCAAGTGACAATCTCCACGCTTTAATCGACAAAAAGAATAAACAAAAAGAAAAGAATGTAATATATCCTGTGAAGACAACATCTATGCCCATTTTATTCTCCTTCTTCATCACTTGGAGCGGTTCCGTCGTACAGAGTATAAATCAACAGCTGGATAGCAAGGGGAAGGCTTTTTCCTCCCCTTGCATAATTTCCGGAACGTAGCCAGGGCAGAAAAAAAAGCCTTGCCCTGGGCACCCACTCAATATTAATAAAAAGAGGAGCCTTTCCCTCATTGGATATTGTATCGCAAAAAATCATAATTGCCGTATCAGCAATCGTTTCTCAAAAAACGCCAACAAACCCGGCAAATCAATCTCATGCCCACCAGCATGAACATCCAACTCTACATGACCGATCGCGCCGAAATCGGAATAGATTTCTTTGATTTCTTCTAAGGCTTTCCGGGCAAGAGGGACGGTAAACATTTTGGGGCTTTCTTGAAGGCCGTTTTGACATTGGAGGAAACGTGGGGCGGTGAGTGAATAGATATCCGCGAAATCCACTAACTCCCGCAGGCCATCGAATTTCCAGCACATGCAGTGGTTTTCTTCCATCTGATCCATGACGGTTAGAAAACCGGAACTGACCGTCGCGGCGATGCGGGTATCCATCGCGCCCAGCCACATCGCCATCTCTCCCCCCAGCGATAAACCCGCGCAACCGATCCGGGCGCGATCCACCTGCGGCATGGTCTCCAAATAATCAACGCAGCGCATCACATCCCAAAGACGCTCTCCCATGAGAATGCGTCCGGATTCATATACGTTGTGCTGACCGACGTCCATCGAGATCGTCACACAACCACGTGACGCCAAGACGGCGGCAAACGCTTTGTAGATCCCTGGTTCATGCGTGCTGCGCCGGTTTCCGCCATGTCCGTGAATGCAGACTACAGCTGGGCATGGTTTCTCCACCGAGTCAGGAATTGTCACGATCGCCTTGATCCGGCGGCCCGGTGTGGAATGGAACGCGATCTCTTTTTCGATGTATCTATCCCGGTGAACTGAGGATAGAATCCCTGTGTGAAATGGGATGGGCTGTTCTCTCGCGATGAGATCGTCTAGTTTTAATATCGTGAATAGTTTTGAACGGAGCGTGTTCTGCCAAACCCGCGCTTCTTCTTTCGAACGGGAGGTATACTTCATCGAGCGTAATTCGCTTTTCTTTTCCTGAGCGCCCGACTCAACACACAGTGACGCTAGAACTATTGGTAAACATAAAATCAGATTTCGAACAATTGCCATGCTTCGCCTCCTGCAATAGATTCTTCTTAAAAAAATGGAAGCGCAGAATCTCTCGCTCCCATTTTTCGCTATTCGATACTGAATTACTCCGGTAATCCGGCCAGCAGTTCCTCACTCAGAATCGAAGGGCACCAGTATTTTTCAATGTGCTGGACGACCAATTCCGTGCCTTCATCATGGCTGACGTAGGGAGAATCTTTTGGATCGTACATTGTATCCGTCAGATCCCGCACTAACACGCAACGCACACCCCATCGTGTCATCTGACGAATCGCGAACGACCGGCCCAAGACGCACATGTTCGTATGTACGCCCATAATGAGTAAATTCTCAATCCCTTCCTGGCGCATGAAATTGTAGACTTCATTCCCATTATCGGAGATGCCGTCATATTCACCGATGTGGATATGCGGGCTTTGCCGCGTCCAGGCGCGATAGCTCTCCTGACCGGTGTCGCATCCTCCGTCGGAATCATCGATCGGGAGTTTATGATCCGGCAGATCCAGCGGTTCCGGCTTCGGAACATTGGGAGCCATTGTCATCCGCCGCCGCTGGGGCCAATCCGCATAGAAGGAGAGTGTGTCTGACGGGGCGTGGATGATCTGCACTCCTTTAGCCCGCGCTTTTTGGAGAACACCATCCATCTTTTTCGCGATCGCCTCGCAGCGCTCCGTCGCGCCATCGCACCAATGTTTATCCCACATATCGCATATAAGAATTGCGGTTTTCGCGATGGGGAATTCCCGCTCGATATGGACTTCATCCCACACACCGCTTCCCTTGAACGATTCAACCCGGCTGCGGAGACACAAAGAGAGATCCCCTTCCGGTTTCACCCTTTTCGGGGGAATGGGTAAGGGTTTTATCTTCATTTCTTTCTCAGCGGCCCAGAAGAGCGCATTCGCCAACATCCGGCAAAACAAGGCGTTTTCAAAATCCTCCACGCCACCAAGCTGTGTGTAAAAAATCCGCTGTCCGTTTAAGACGCGCGTCCATGTCACTGGCTGCTCTTCCTCTCCCGGAATCGAGCCGGTCATTAACACACGGCAATTTTCCGCGAGCGGAGCGGTTTTATACAGGCTGTATCGGGATGCGATCCGTCCGGTGACGCCGTTGAGCGTGATGTGATCTTTCACTTCGGATAGAATGGTAACATTCTGTGTCGGCCCATTTCCATAGTGCCCGTTATAGTTCCCACCTAAAATCTCGTGATCGAATTCAAGATAGTTCTGAAATCCATGGCTGGCCGTGCGTAACGCAACAATGGGCCGGCCCGATTCGCAGTACTGTTTGACGCGCTCCAGCGGTTCGCCGTCAATCGTGAGCCGCCGCGTGAAAAACAGCGCCACATCACAATCTTCCAGCGCTTCCAGTCCGGGCAGTTCCTCAAATCCACGCGCTTGGAGCAGCGTACATTCCGCGTTGTAGCGGTCTTCCAGATACGTTTTGAATTTCGGCAGGGAAATATCCGATCTATATTCCGCCGAACCTGAGACCAAACATACCTTCAATACTGGTTCAGCTTCCGCTGTCCACAAAAAACAAGCGCAACAAATACAAACAAACATGAACAATACATATTTTCTCATTGATTAAACCTCCGTTTGTTGGGAATCACACAGTTTCTGGAATAACGTACGGTTCACGGTATTTCCGTTTCAATAATCCATTGGCCTCGTCATCATTGGTAAAACTCTCGGTGACAGAATCGAAAAAGAGTTTGCGGTGACCGAGCCGGTAGGAGATGTTCCCCAGATGGGCCAGAATCGCGGAGACAGCGCGTTCGGATTTCCCAATGACGAATGAAGCGGCCGTAAGTCCCGCCACGCTTGTCCCCGTTTGTTGGATAAAACTTCGCCGGTTTTGTTTTGTCACGTTTCTCGTTCCTTCTATATGATTTTAATGTTTCACTCTGATTATTTCCAAGGTTTATCATCCACAATGCTCACTTCCCGCGCAGGCTCTCCGCCCTGGAACGCGTAGATATCTCCCTGGCTATAAAGGCCGTTACTCACTTCAAAACGAAGCACACGGCCCGTATACGGATAACTCATCGCGCCCTGGGTATCATCACCCGCCAATCCCCCCAATCCCTCTTGGTCAAACGCCGAATCCGGGCCGATGGAGTTCAGCATCCAATCATCGAAAGGATAGTTGTTAAATGAATCGGTCCCGTGATTGCCTGTGCATAATTCATAGAGCGACAAGGTCGTTCCTGGATCCTGGTCACCGGGAACGACGAATTTCGCTTTGAATGGATCGTGCAACGAGGAGGAATTAATGTAGGTTACAGGTGACGTCAAACCGATCCACCCGCTTGGCCGCCGCTGAAATCCACGCCAACCGTCGTGTGGATAGGAATTGTTATCCACCCGATACGCCTCCAGCGCGGTGCGTGTCCCTTGAAACTCCGCCTGTACACGAGCGAGTTTCGCGCGGGTTTGCGCCTGCAGAAAATTCGGCACGGCGATCGCGGCCAGAATCCCGATAATGGCTACGACGATCAGAAGTTCTATCAAGGTAAACCCCATTCGTTCTCTCATGGCTGCTTCCCCTTTGTTTGAAATCGAACTTCATCCACCTTCGATTGTACAGAAAATTGGTTGGCTTCTCAATAGACTCTCTTATATTCTGTTTTTGTAGTTTGATTGTTTCCCTTCTGCAAAAAAACTATGAAATCGTTACGGGATGAAGGATTCAACCGTAGAATAAACAACATATTGCTTTATAATATAAAGTGATTTATCGTAGTCGGTTAGCAGGTTGGTTGTCCCGCGAATTGTGGTCAACATTTGTCAGAATCGGGATATTCAGGATTTAATGGATGAACAGGATAACGTCTCTCACGAAAACAAAAATACTATGCTCAACTTTCTAGACCGTATTCAATTCTTAAATATTAAAATTTGGGATTTTAGTTTCCGCAGCCTGATCCGCGTTTATGGTAGAGAATTCATGACGAAAATCATCCTGCGGCATCCGATCAAAACCATCAAAGGAATCCAGCATTACAGAAACTCTCCCGGTACACATATTGGTGTGAATCGATCATTCAATTCCGAATCAAACGCGGATCTTTCGATCACCGGCGTGGGCTTTTGCTTAAAACCACTCGATCCCCCCTGTGTATCGGGCCGGGCCAATCACGACTGTCTCTTTTTTGAACGCAACCTGCATCTGACGAATCAAGTTATTCCCTGCTGTGAAGAGTGCCGTATCCAAAAAATCGGGCGGCTCGCATTCGCGGCGGGGCATAGTTTTTATATAATGACCTCGGCTAGGGATATTTTACACGATGTTTTTTTGCCGGCGTTGAATAAGCGACAGTATTCGAAGGGTATTTTCGCTTTATGCCGGTACTCCTTTGAACCATTCAAACTCGCCTTGTCCATCGCCCGGATCGAGGCGGACCTGATCCCCTACGAGCGGGGGGATTGCGCCGATTACCATACATGGCTGCTGGCGGATGATGGGATCAAGGAGGAACGAACCGAATTGAGCGCGGATAATCTCAACACAATCGAACAATTGATACAACAATCCACGACAACGGACTCGGTTCCTAATCGGTTCAATAAAATTGGGAATCTATTCTATCCACAATGATCGAATTCATTTTAACGCGATGGACGTTTCCATCTCTAATATACTGGATCACCGTGTTCCCAGTGGGGATTCTTCTAGGTGGTTTGGCCGGATGGTTCGCGGGTTGGATCAAAGAGCGCTTTGATCTGCATGTCGGCTATTCAAGGAAAATCTTCCATTTCATCATTTTCACGCTGGCTGGGATTACTGGATTGATGGGCGGATTTAAGGCTGTCCAAGTGTTCGGCGCTTCACTCGTGTTTATAGTCGGCTATGCGTATCTAAAAGGTGATGACAGCCGATTTTTTCGAGCCATCGCCCGCCCGTCCGACGCGCCGTATCAAAAGTTTTATATCGCCACCCCCTTTCTCATGACGGCGCTGGGAGGAATGATCAGCAATATCTTATTCGGTCCCTACGCCGTCATTGGTTATATTACCACCGGCTGGGGTGACGCGGTCGCCGAACCCGCCGGTACACGCTGGGGCAGACATAAGTACCGCGTTCCCACATTGACGGGAATCAAAGCGTACCGCAGCGTCGAAGGCAGCGCCGCTGTATTCACCGCCTCGTTCCTGGGTTGTGGATTGTTTCTATTCGCTGGTTTTCATCTCCCAATTGGAACCGCTCTCGCCGCTGCGGCGCTTACCGCTCTTACAGCCACACTAGTGGAAGCGGTGACATTTCACAGCCTTGATAACTTGACCATCCAAATCAGCGCTTCTGGCATATGCCTTTTGCTCGTAGAATACCTTCTATAACGCTTGATTCATCAACAAACTCAAAGCATGTAAATCTCATTCTAATCACCCATTCGAAGGGATGCGTAATGCGGTATAAACTCATCAGCTGTGAAATCTTCTTTCGTGAGATCTGCGCGGCGGCGGCGCGGTCAGAGCATGTTCTCGATATCGAATTTCTCCCCAAAGGATTGCACGATCTCGGTCAGGAAAAGATGCTGCGGTATTTGGAGGATGTTCTGAGTAAGGTGGACGAATCTTGCTATGAAGCCATTCTCCTGGGCTATGGTCTCTGCAACAACGGCGTCGCAGGACTGCGCGCAAAAACGATCCCCCTCGTCATTCCCCGCGCTCACGATTGCATTACTCTATTTTTAGGAAGCAAGGAGCGCTATCTCGATTATTTCAACAAACATCCCGGTGTGTATTATTTCACGACGGGCTGGCTCGAACGCGGCGAGGACACCAGCGAAATCCACACCCAATCGATCCAACACATCCAAGGTTTGGATATGACCTATGAGGAGCTAGTGGAGAAATACGGCAAAGAGAACGCAGACTATCTTTACAAGGAACTGGGTGATTTAACCCGTAACTATACCGGAGCGACGTTCATCGAAATGGGAATCGAACGTGACGATCGGTTTGAACAAAGAACCAAAGAAATCGCATCCGAACAAGGCTGGGCCTTCCAAAAAATCCAAGGTGATATGGGCCTCATCCAACGATTCCTCGATGGAGATTGGAACGACGAAGATTTTTTGATCGTCCCTCCCGGCCATCAAATCAAACCGAAACATGACGGACAGATCATGACCTTGGAGATGATCGACACGGACTAACCCACCGCCGGAACCGGCAGCCCTCCAAATCGGCGTTCCCGGCGGTGGAACTGCGCGACCGCCGCGTTGAAATCCTCCGCGTTGAAATCTGGCCACATCCGGTCTGTAAACACCAGTTCGGCGTACGCGCTCTCCCAAAGCAGGAAATCACTCAACCGCTTCTCACCGCCTGTGCGGATCAATAAATCCACATCGGGTGAATTCGATCCATCATGATTCGCGTCCGCCAGGGCGGCGGCGAATGTCTCCCGCACCGCATCCATCCCCGCATTCCAGCGAGACGCGGCGCGCACAATGGAATCCCGCGCGGAATAATCAATCGCGATCCGCAGACAGAGTTTTTCTCCATCCGCCGTCACCTTCTCCATCGCTTCCATCGCCGTGCGCAGGGGAAGCGAGAGGCGGTCACGCCGGCCGATCGCGTGAAAGCGGATTCCATTCATGACGCAACGCTCTTTTTCCGCATGAAGATACTCGTAAAACGACTGCATTAAAAAATCGACTTCGCTCGCAGGACGAGTCCAGTTATCGCTTGAAAACGCATAGAGCGTCAGCGTTGTGACACCGAAATCCGGCGCGCATTCCACCACCCGCCGTACCGCTTTCGCGCCTTCCCGGTGCCCCTCACGCCGGGGCAAACCCCGGCGGACCGCCCAACGGCCGTTTCCATCCATAATAATGGCCACATGAAAAGGTCTCGATTGATCTTTCAATAAAGTACTTTGCATAATAAAGTCCTCCGGCAAAAAAATAAACTCAATTCCGCATCGCTTGAATTAACGTCTCCATATGCTCTAAGTAACGCTCAAATGCCCGTTTTCCCTTGGCGGATAAACGGAATTCGGTTTTGGGAACCCGGCCGTCAAAGGTTTTTTTACACAAAATATAATCCGCTTCCTCCAGTTTTCGCGCGTGAACGCTGAGATTGCCGTCCGATGTATTCAGAATTTTCTTGAGATCTTTGAAACTGAGCGATTCATTGACGGCCAACGCGCTGATAATCCCCAGCCGGATCCGCTCGTGAATCAACCGGTCCAATTTCGTGGGATCGGATTTCGACATGAGATTATGCACGACCCGTAGTTTGTTGGATTCCGCAGGTGTTTCTTTACTGTCTTGTTTTCTGAGAGCGTTTGGTTTAGCCACCATACCTCCAAGCGATTACACAACCAAATAAAATATGCGTCCCACCAAATCCCACGGCGAGGAACACGTTACCCCACGATGCGGGAGCGAAAAGCGCGGCTACGCCAAGGCCGATAAAACAATAGCCCATCATCTGGATGACCCGCACGGAAAATACACCTCCCGTCACGACTCCCACACCATACAGCAACATCCACAATCCAGGGAGCGACGCGGCCAATCCATTTTGATACAACACAACAGTCAACGGAATCGCAGCCAGGATGGGGATGCACAAATTCAGCATGAATTTCCCACCGGCGCCGGTAAAGATCGCCGCGTCCGCGGCGTTGGCTTTCCGTTTCATTGTTACGAATCCAATCGAGACGGCGAACACCGCTTCAATCATCCAAACCACAAGCCACGTCTCAATCGCTGTGCAAAAAAAAGCGATCGAGGCCGCCACCAGCGCCGTGCTTCCCATGACGGTCATGCCCCAGCCGGGAACAGCGGTAAACGAAGCGGACCGTTCCATCATATCCCGGATAAAACGAATATTATTCATCGCGCTGGTATGCAGCGCGGGTGGTTCCGTTCGCTGAGCCGAGTAATTACGATTCGCAACCATAATAGGTAGTTTATCCTATAAACTCAGAAGTCACAAGTACTTTATTTTTTAAAAGCTAAAATGGGCCATATCATACAATAATCGTTTATCTGAATCACGGATTTTATGGATAAGACACGGTGGACACGGATTCTTTTTCCGTGAAATCCACGTTCTTCTAAGCCCTCCGTGATTCAAACAAAAAGCCGGGCGCCGAAGGCAAATACCGACGCTTTCATCGGAGCCATCACTTCATTCTACTGGGTACCCAAGGCAAGGCTTTATTCTGCCTTGGCATGCTACCACACAAGTATGAAATGAAGCGATAGTTTTCTTATTCTCAAAGAGGCGTCCTACTGACAGGAATTTCATTATTTCAAATGCTCCTCAAAAAACACCGTCACCCGATCGAGAATCTCTCGATTCGTGGGCTGGGTTTTCTCGTTCCATCCGCCGTGCCCTCCACCTTTGACCGTGATGAATTCGACATCGACCTCCGCCTTCTTCAATGCGTCATACAGTAAAACCGACTGGTTGTGTGGAACTAAGGGATCTTTGTCCCCATGCGCGATCAGGAATGGAGGATCGTCTGGGGTCACATAAGTAATCGGATCAATCGATCGAACGCGGTCTGGATGTTCGCTGACTTTGCCTCCAATGACAAGCGATTCGGGAGAATCCGATGCGCCATGATCCATCTGGCTGGGATACTCGCACATTTTTAAAAAGTTTGTAGGACCGAAATAGTCAACCACCGCCTGCACGCGGCTGGATTGGTCTCCCCAGCCTCCTTCACCTTCCAATTCCTTCACACCACCCGATGTACCCAACATCGCCACAAGGTGCCCCCCGGCCGAACTACCCCATACGCCGATCTTATCCGGATCGAGATTGTATTTTTTTGCGTGCGCTCGCAAATACCGGATCGCCGCTTTGCAATCATGAATCTGCGCGGGCCAGATCGCTTCCTGACTGAGCCGGTAATTAATGCTGGCGGTCAAATAACCCAACGCAGTGAACCGCATCGCGGGATTGCGGTCTTTGTTACCCGCGAGCCACGCTCCGCCGTGTATCCATACGATAACGGGCCGGGGAGTATCGCTTTCCTCCTGGGGATAGGCGATATCCATCTTCAATTCTTTACCATCCACCGTTGAATAGACAACATCGCGGACCACTTTCACATTTTCTGGAATGGGCCGTTCCCCCGCCTGAGAAAACGGCGCCAATACTGCGAATCCAAATAGAATTAAAATACAAATCCATCTCATTCTCATGCTCAGAACCTCCCACTTAAAACATTCTATTTGTTTTTCCATTTTTAACGGCCAAATCTAAATCTACGTAACATATAACTAATGTCTACTTTAACAGGAAATGTAAACAATTTATATCTGAAAGATCGTAGAAAACCACCTTTAACCTTCCACCACCAACCGAAAAAACTATAAACTTATACCATTGCGGAAATCGAAATAAGGAAAGGAATCTTTCATGCCGTACAAGCGAATGCTCTCTCATTTCATCAGCGTGGTCTTTTTCTTCACCGCCGCTTCATTTCTTATGGCGGAGGAATCCACGGAAACAACCGGTCCGGTCATTCAGGGCGCAGACACTCCACCGGAAGGTGAATGGATTCTTTGGTATCAGCAACCAGCGTCACAATGGGTGGAAGCGCTCCCCATTGGCAATGGCCGGCTTGGAGCGATGGTATTCGGCGGCATAGAGCGGGAACGCATTCAGTTGAATGACGACACCCTTTGGGATGGATATCCCCGCGACCGCATAAATCCCAAGGGCATTGAAGCGCTCCCGAAAATTCGCCAGCTGCTCTTTGAAGGCAAAAACAAGGAAGCGGAACAACTCGCCGGGGAAACCATGATGGGGATTCCGGAACGTATTCAATCCTATCAATCCCTGGGAGACCTGAACCTGGAAATGAAACCGGCGCAAACGATCACCGGCTATCAACGTTCTCTCGATCTCGACCGCGCCGTCGTCACTACGAGTTATACAGCGGATGGCGTTCAATACAAGCGCGAAGTGTTCTCCTCCACCCCCCATCAAGTGATTGTAATGAGAATCACGGCGGATAAACCCGGCTCGATTTCGACTTCCATCTCCATGACAAGAGAACAAGACGCCCAATGTTTCAGCCTGGGCAAAACCGATCTCGTTCTTCGCGGTCAGATCAACACAAAACATCACGAAACAGGTGAAATCGTTGGTATGAAATTCGAAGCCCACCTGCGGGTTTTAGCCGAGGGAGGAAAAATCCATAACCAAAGCGGCGTTTTCAAAATCGAAGACGCCGATGAGGTGGTTCTCCTATTATCGTCAGGCACAAACTACCGGGGAGGGGATCCAAAAAAGAATTGTCTCGACACACTCAATCAAGCGCAAAAGATTTCATACGCCGCGCTGCTTAGTAAACACATCGCTGAACACCAAAGCTGGTTCCGGCGGGTGGCCATCAATCTGGGCCCGAATGCGCAGCCTACTTTTCCAACGGACAAGCGGCTCCAAGCGGTGAAAGACGGCGCGCATGATCCCCAGTTGATGGCCCTCTATTTCCAATTCGGCCGCTACTTGCTGATCGCCTGTTCCCGACCGGGTTGCATGCCCGCCAACCTCCAAGGTTTATGGAACGAGCATATGAACGCCCCCTGGAATAGCGATTATCACACCAATATCAATTTACAGATGAACTACTGGCCGGCGGAAGTCTGCAACCTCGCCGAATGTCATACTCCCTTGTTTGACTATATGGAATCACTGGTCGAATCTGGATCGAAGACCGCGAAAGAACTCTATGGTTGTAATGGATGGGTCGTGCATCATCTCTCTGATGTTTGGGGATTCACCGTCCCAGCGGATGGCGTTTGGGGCATCTGGCCAGTCGGCGCGGCGTGGCTTTGTCAGCACGCTTACGAACATTATCTCTTTAGCGGAGACAAAGAGTTTCTCGCCAAACGCGCCTATCCGTTAATGAAAGGCGCCGCGCAGTTTATGCTCGATTTTCTCGTGGAAGATCCAAATGGGCGCCTCGTGACCAATCCATCTCACTCGCCCGAGAATTCATTTCTTAAAGCCGATGGGACGAAATCGATGTTCACCTACGGCGCAACGATGGACCTGGAAATCATATACGATCTATTTACTCACTGCATCGAAGCGTCAAAAATTCTTGGAATCGATGAATCGTTTCGGGAAGAGCTCAGCACAGCGCTGACAAATTTAGCGCCACTTCAGATCAGTGATTCGGGACGGCTCCAAGAATGGATCGAAGATTACAAAGAACCGGAGCCGGGCCACCGCCACATGTCACATCTCTTCGGTCTACATCCGGGCAATATGATCAAATTGCGTGAAACCCCCAAACTGGCGGAAGCCGTTAGAAAATCGCTTGAATACCGCCTTTCCCACGGTGGTGGACATACAGGATGGAGCCGCGCTTGGATGATTAACTTCTGGGCGCGCTTGGAAGAAGCGGAGAAAGCCTATGAAAATCTCCATGCGCTTCTCGCGAAATCCACGCTCCCGAATCTCTTTGACAATCATCCCCCCTTCCAGATTGATGGCAATTTTGGTGGAACCGCCGCCATCGCCGAAATGCTCATTCAAAGCCACGCGGGTGAAGTCAGCGTCCTCCCCGCTCTACCCAAAGCCTGGCCCAACGGCTCGGTGAAAGGCCTGCGCGCGCGGGGCGGATACACAGTCGATTGCAAATGGGAAAATGGGAAGACAACCGGGATTACGCTGCGCTCATCTCTCAAAGACACTTGCATTTTGCGTGTCAGAAACGGTGAGCGAATCAAAGCCATCACCGTCGGGGATAAGAACATTGATTTCGAATCCACAGCGGATCCATCAGCCGTGATTTTCCCAGTCGAAGCGGATACAACCTATACAATTACCTTTCAATAATGCGCAGAATTTTTGATATGCCATTATATTGATTAATGATGGAGCGAAATGAATGTGATTGGAGATTCGGATGAAAACAACAATCAAATACATCATTCCATTCTTTCTGTTTGTTTTGAATGTCAATTGTGATTCAGCGGAGAAGGAACTCAGCGAACCGGAGAAGAATTTTGAAGTTTTGTGGAAGGCTTTTGAAGATAACTATTCGTTATTCGACGCAAAACATGTGAATTGGCATGCGATTTACAAAGTCTACAGGCCTCAAATTACTCCTGAAACAACTGACGATGATTTGTTTGAAACCATGGTAACGATGTTGAAGCATTTGAATGATAATCATGTTCATTTGCGGTCGCGTAATCCCGAACGGCAAAACAGCGCAGGTTATCTAGCGCAATATGTTGAAGAATTTGGAAAAAAAGACTTTGATGAAATGATGTCGAAAAAACCGGTTCCGGAATCCTATTTTGTCAAAAAACCAGAATCGAAATTCAATGATCGTTTTTCTTTTGGCTGGCTGCCTGACAATATTGGATATTTTCATTTCAATGGATTTGGCAATGTAGAAAAAAGCGCTGAAGCGGTCGATGAGATTCTCGATAATTTCAAAACCGCCCGCGCGGTTATTATCGATGTTCGCCGAAATGGTGGAGGTGATGACGCTGTGGGGAAAGCAATTGCGGACCGTTTCGCTGACCAGAAAAGGCTGTACATGATAACAAAAGTGCGAAAAGGCCCTGGATACAGCGATTTTCTTCCCCCTAAATATTGGTATGTCGAACCCGATGGGCCTTTTCAATTTACAAAATCGGTCATTTTATTGATTGATCGTACATCCATCAGCGCGTCTGATAATTTTACTTTAGCGATGAGAGTCCTTCCCCATGTTACAATCGTAGGAGATTCAACTTCAGGGTGTAACGCCGACTCGAAAAGAGTCATGCTTCCTAACGGCTGGACTTGTACGATTCCATTCAACCTGTTTCTTGATCAAAATGGATTTTGCTGGGAAGGAATCGGTATCCCACCTGATATTCGTCAAATTAATTCCAAAGAAGATATCAAGAACGGAAAAGACCGCGTAGTTGAACTCGCGATTTCATTGATTCAATCCGGTGAATTGAAAGCTTCTCCGCGAAAAAAACAAACAATTGACGCCACATATAGTAATTAAATCCTATCAATCATGATTTTCAGTAGTAGAAACAGTATTTGATTGTAACATCGCTCTACTCCCCTTTTCTATATAAATATATTATACACCAACATCATTCTTGACTTTTCCTCCCAAATCCTGTATCCACAAGACAGAGCCAATACTTTCAAGAGTAAATAAATCTATTGCTTAATAAGGAAAATAAATCCATGAATGGACGCGAACGTATCTACGCCATGATGGAAGGACGACCAGTCGATCACCTGCCGTTTATGCCGATCACAATGCAATTCTCCAGTCATCTCATCGGCCGGAAATTTCGGGATTACGCTACGGATTACCGGATTCTGGTGGAAGGGCAGCTCGCCCTAGCGGAGAAGTTTGATAGCGACTATATCTCCTGCATTTCTGATCCAGCGCGCGAAACAGCCGATTGTGGCGGGTCCATCATCTACGCCGAAGACTCGCCTCCCGCCATCGACCATGCGAACGCTCTCCTAGCTGATAAGACCAAACTGGCCCATTTGAAGGTTCCCGATCCCCTCGGTGGGGGGCGGATGCACGACCGTGTGAAAGCGGCGGCGTTGTTCAAGGAAAAAGTGGGACAAGATAAACTGATAGAAGGCTGGATCGAAGGCCCCTGCGCTGAAGGCGCCGACCTGCGCGGCATCAATACGATTATGATGGATTTCTATGAAGATCCCGGATTCGTCCGCGATCTCTTCGATTTTGTCTTGGAGATGGAAATTCAGTTCGCCAAAGCCCAGATTGAAGCCGGATGTGATGAAATCGGCATCGGAGACGCCGCGGCCTCCCTAATCGGCCCTCAGCTCTATGAAGAATTCGTCTGGCCAATCGAAAAGAAAATGGTGGACGGCATCCATGAGATGGGCGCGGCCGTGCGGCTGCATATCTGCGGTGACACACGCAAGATTTTAGACGGTATGGGACGTTTGGGCTGCGAAATCGTCGACTTGGATTATTTATCCCCTGTCGAAGAAGGCCGGAAAGCGATGGGCCCAGATCAAACGCTTCTCGGCAACATCGATCCTGTCGCGGTCTTGCGCAATGGAACTCCGGAATCCATCACCCTAGCGGTCGCGGAGTGTCACCGGCAGGCCGGTCCCCGCTATATCACCGGCGCCGGTTGCGAGGTCACACTCGACACTCCCCACGAGAACTTGCAGGCGATGACGGATTACGCCCAGTCGCACTAAATTTCGTTCTCTTCTACGATCGGAGTGGAAAATCTCAACGCGTTCACTCAAAAAAAACAGATAGAAAAGAGAGTAAAAATGTTAAGACGAGAATTCATAAAAACCAGCGCTGTGGTGACGTCCGGCTATCTCGCATCCGCTAAAAGCGCTCCAGCAGGCGCCTCATCCAAACCGGTGGATACACGCCCGAATATTCTTTGGATTACATGCGAGGATCTGTCTCCCCATTTGGGATGTTATGGCGATAAGACGGTTCCCACACCGAACCTCGATCGTCTCGCTCGTGAGGGCGTTCTCTTCAAAAACGCTTTTGCGACAACAGCGGTCTGCGCGCCCAGCCGTCACGCGCTGATGACAGGAATGTATCCCACATCAACGTACGCTTTCCATATGCGCAACCATAACCGGACAGGCGCGTTACAAGAGATCAAAGATCCCGCGTTGCGTGAATTCGCGGAAAACCGGCCTCTCTATGAAGCGGTTCCACCACCTGATGTCCGCTGCCTGACGGAATATCTCCGTATGGCCGGATATTATTGTTCGAATAATGTAAAAGAGGATTATCAATTCCACGCGCCGGTAACCGCTTGGGATGAGTCTTCTGATAAAGCGCACTGGCGTAATCGTCAACCGGGACAACCGTTCTTCGCAGTCTTTAATTTCACGGTGACGCACGAATCCGGGATCTTCGGCGAAGGGCGATCTCCAAAAGTAGTCGATCCCAAAGAGGTTCCCGTGCCTCCCTATTACCCAGACACACCCACGGTTCGGAAAGACATTGCGAAATATTACGACAACATCGCCGCATTGGACAAGCAAGTTGGAGCCCTGATCGGGCAACTCGAAGAAGATGGCCTGCTCGATGAGACGATCATCTTCTTCTATGGCGATCATGGCGATGGTCTGCCTCGAAGCAAGCGGTGGGTTTACGATTCGGGAACGCGTGTGCCGTTGATCATACGATTTCCGGATAAAAAGAACGCTGGAACTGAGTGTGACCGGCTTGTCAGTTTCGTCGATTTTGGGCCGACCAACCTTTCATTGGCGAATGTGAAAGTACCGGATCATGTACATGGCGTTCCCTTCCTGGGCGCCCAGGCGGGGGAACCGCGTGAGTACGTCTATTTTCACCGGGATCGCAATGGGGAAAACCGGGAAACGATCCGTGCGATCCGAGACAAGCGATTCCGGTACGTTCGAAATTACAAGCCGAATGAACCATATATCAAACCATTGGCCTATCGGGACCGCCAATACATCATGCAGGAACTCAACCAGAAGATTGAGCGAGGTGAATTATCGGAGAATCAATGGCAATTCACAGCGCAAGCCAAACCAATGGAAGAGTTCTACGAAATCCAAACCGATCCATTTGAAATCCATAACCTCGCGTCCGAACCTATGTATAGCGCGAAGATCGCGGAAATGCGCAAGGCTTTGGACGCTTGGATTGAAGATTGCAATGATCCACTGGACATGCCGGAAGATGAACTCGTGCGCACACGCGTCTATCCGCCGGATGGACAGCAACCAACGACAGCGCTTCCAACCGTTAAAGTGGTTCCAAGCGCCCAAGGAAAGTTCAAACTAACCATCACATGCGAAACAGAAGGCGCATCCATTGGCTATCGCTTGAAAGGGAACAATGGGACGAAACCAACCAGCGATGGAACCAACGAACCTTGGTCAATTTATAGCGGATCTGAAGAAATCCAGCCTGCGGACACAATCGAAGTGATCGCGCACCGCATCGGTTTCAAACCAAGTGAACGCGTTGTGATTCCACTGAGCAGCGCGAAATAAAAATCCAAATCGAAACGCGCTATTCTCCGCTAGAGCGTAACTACCCAAAACGATACAATAAGATCATGTAATTTCTTATATACACATTGATAGAAATTTTTTGTCTGAATCCGGATGGTCAGGATAATCAGGATATATAGGATAGGTAATATCATAATTATAGTGATCATCGAATGATAAAATTCGTAATCAAAGTTTTTATCCTGGCTATCCTTTATATCCTGGTTATCCTGATTCAGACAAAAGCAGATTCAGATAAGAACTTTAATCTATTGGTTTGCATAACATCAGTGAATGATCAATCCCAAGGAGCCTTACAATGAAACTACGAATCACTTGCCTGACATTCGCGTTCGTTTGTCTCGCGCTGCAATCGGATGCGGTTAATAAACACTATCCCATCAACCAACCCCCTTTGCTGCAAACACAATTTATTGCATTGCCACTTGGTTCGGTTAAACCAGCGGGATGGTTGAAAGACCAATTGACCATACAGGCGAATGGGCTCACGGGCCACCTCGATGAATTCTGGGCTTCGATATCCGAATCGGCGTGGAAAGGCGGCGGTGGTGAAAGCTGGGAACGCGGCCCCTACTGGCTCGATGGCGCGGTTCCGTTGGCGTATCTGCTGGACGATGAACGCCTACAAGAAAAAGTGAAGGTCTTTATTGAATGGATTCTCGCAAGTGGGCAAGAGAACGGCTGGTTCGGTCCTGCGAAGAATACAGACCGGTGGCCTCTCGCGGTCGCCATGAAGGTCCTCATCCAATACCAAGAAGCGACCGGCGATCCCCGCGTGATCCCGCTTCTTGAAAAGTACTTTCATTTCCTCAAAACCAATCCACCCGACTGGCCCGATAAAGAATGGCGCGGCGTCCGGGCGATGGAAAACCTTGTTACCGCTTATTGGCTTTACCGGCGCACGGGGAACAAAGACCTGCTCCAAGTCACCGAGTCAATCCAATCCAACTGCTTCGATTGGATTGATTATTTCAATCATTTTCCCTATCCCACAAAGGTTTTGAAGGAAGGAATCAAATACGGTCATCCCACTCACGTCGTCAATATCGCGATGGCGATCAAACATCCTGGCGTTTGGTATCAGCAATCCCATGACGAGACCGACCGTCAGGCGGTTTTTAACGGTATGGGAAGCCTCGATAAACACCACGGCCAAGTCGCGGGACGATTCGGTGGAGACGAACACCTTTCTGGACGAAGCCCGATCCAGGGCACAGAACTATGTGGGATTGTAGAGTACATGTTCTCCCTTGAAAACCTCATCGAGATTCTTGGAGACGTTGCGCTGGCGGATCGTCTCGAATCCCTCGCGTATAACGCGAAACCCGGCACATGCACGCCAGACTATTGGGCGCATCAATACGACCAGCAGGCCAACCAAGTTCTATGCACAATCGATAAACGTCAATGGAGCACGAACGGCGATCAATCCAACATCTACGGCCTAGAACCAAACTATGGATGCTGCACTGCTAATATGCACCAGGGATGGCCTAAACTCGTCTCCCATTTATGGATGGCCACGCATGATAACGGGCTGACGGCTGTCGCGTATGGCCCTTGTATCGTGAAAGCCAAGGTCGCGAATGGCGTCGAAGCGACGATCATGGAAGAAACGGATTATCCCTTTAAAGGAACCATCCGCTTCTCCATCAACGTTCCTAAGCCCGTCACATTCCCCATTTACCTGCGCGTTCCGGGATGGGCTGATGGCGCGGAGATCAAAGTTAAGGACACAACACTCAAGCCCGGCGCCGGAACGTTCTTCGCAATTGAACGCGAGTGGAAGCCAGTCGACACGATTGAGCTGACGCTCCCGATGCGTCTCCGCACGGAAACCCGGTACAACAACGCCGTCTCTATCCTGCGCGGCCCGCTTTATTTCTCACTGAAAATCGGCGAGCGTTTTGAAAAGGTGAAAAGTTACCACGACACGCTTCCCGTAGCGGATTGGTATGTCTATCCCACCACCCCTTGGAACTATGGGCTAATCATAAACCACGAAAATCCGGAACAATTTATCGAGGTTGAAACTCACAAGATCAGCGCTATCCCCTTTTCGAATGAAGAGCCTCCTGTTGTGCTGAAAGTAAAGGGAAGAGAAATTCTGGAATGGAAACTCGAAATCATTCCGCTACATTCGCTGGAGACACCCCCATCAGCCCCGTAAAATCCAGCGCCGGCGTCACCAGTCTGGAATTAATCCCTTATGGAAATACCCGCTTGCGGATTACTGAATTTCCTGTCATAAATGAGACAGAATAAAATCATTTCGCCTGCATGATACAATCGCGGGTGAGCACAGCCAGTTCGGGACCATTGGTCCCTGATTCGCGTAGTTCCCGCGCGCCTTTTTCATTCATTAAATCGACAACTTTTTGGGCGAGGTATAAATTATCTCGGGAGATCTCAATGAATTTTCGTGGATCATCGCGATAAGGGAATAGATCCAGCCCATACCAACCATCGTAATCAATTTCATCCAAAATATACATGACGGAAACGAGGCGGATAAAGTTGACCGTGCCGGGAGGTAGATCCGCGTCGCATTGTTGATCGTTGTCGTTGAAATGGGTGTGATAGAGTTTCTTATACCGGCAGATCAAAGCCAATTGATCTTCCAGGTTCTCCGCCGCGATCAGACTGTGGCCGATATCGAGATTGATCCCAAAATTCGGATCGTTGACCTCATTA
>CAXXSM010000023.1:0-82416 GCA_963663405.2 bacterium
CTTCGTACCGGCCTTACATCCGTGACGGATGCGATTGACGTTTTTGATCGTGGGCGCAGGGGAAAATTGGTGACGGCGTATCTGTTTTTCGATGGATCAAATGACCGTGATTTATTGGAGCGAAAAAAGGGGCGGAGTTCAGTGGAATGGGCGATGTACTTACCCCTATGCGCTGCTGTAAAAACAACGATCGGAGCGGGGCGATTGTGTTTAACGATTCGGAAGCGCGGATTCTTTTTTCCTTCCATGCACGCGGCGGAAATGTATAGAAAAAGAGAGTCTTCTTACCCAGTTTTTTTCTTCGAAAGCCGCGCTGTTTTGGTTTTACGTTTGGAGGGCCCTTCCTCACAGACCATCGTTCAACCGGTTCGTGAGAAAACTATATTTAATACAAATTCATGAATTTGGAGAAAACTATCAACTTGATCGTAAATCTTTCCGATGAGCCGTTTACGAAGATTATGAAGTTTCCGAATACGGATATTGATATACCGGTGACGGGGGGGGTATGGGGTTTTCGGTTGTTGGGTCGTAGTGTTGTGATGGGGGGGGGGGGCTTTGATATGAATTGTTGTTTTTTTGTTCAATGCCAGGGCAGAAAAAAGCCTTGCCCTGGGCGCCCGCTATTTAAGACCATATTTGGGCGCCCGTTAACGGTCAGTAGGTTGTGATGGGCTACGCTGCGCTTTTAGCCCATCCTACGGGGCTATTGCGTATACCAATAATGTACATTTTTTGATCGCATTGACTTATGTGGTATTATATTTTTATTATATTGCAAGCAGGAGGCAATCCGCTTTTTGATTATTCTGCGAGATTGCTTTGATAGATAATCGATTATGGTGGGCTTTGCTTCGTTCATAGCCTTACACAATTGACTAATGGCCAAACTAAAGTTTCAAATCTATTTGTCGTTCTCTCAGATATGCGTATTTATAAGTTCATTGGAAAATCCATTCAATTATTGGAGTGATCGTAATTTCTCACAGGGCTTTTCTTGGAGGCCTGGTAGCGCCTCTTTCAGAGCTTTGACTGAAGACGGGGATCATCATGTATTTCTTTTTATAAATGAACCAGTTCCTTCTTTGCCTACCAACTGCGTACGTGCATTTAAAGTCCCATTCGAGACTATTGATGGAATTGTAGAAATAGCTAGCATATCCGATTCAACGCAATTAGAAATAACACCAGGACTATACACTTTGCGCGTTGAATTTCTGGAACCTTGTCCAGATGGCATCCCAGAAATAAATATACGATTTAATAAGGGCGTTTCTGATTTTAAAGTTTTGAAAGCGGATAGCGAGTTAGATATAATAACAGATTTTGACTTGATGGCTAAACCAGCTACTTAAGACTATATTTGGGCGCCCGCTAATGGTCAGTATGTAGTGATGGGCTACGCTGCGCTTTTAGCCCATCCTACGGGGGTGATATGAATTGTTTTTGGGTTCAATGCCAGGGCAGAAAAAAGCCTTGCCCTGGGCGCCCGGTGAATAGAGCCTTGCCCTGGGCGCCCGCGTGGTTGATAGTCAATTTTGTAGGGTGGGCTAAAAGCGCAGCGTAGCCCACCTTCAATATATACAATCGAGGATTTAATGGAGCGCGGGCGTCTCACCCGTGATTGTTTAATTCAATAGGGTAAAGAGGGGAAGCGTTGGGGTGTTATGAATGGGTTGAGTTATAATGACGCGGCTAATTTTGTAGGGGGGTGTTTGAATTCGGGGAGGATATCCAGTCGATTACTCCGTAATGGCGCGCCCAGCGGCAGCCGCCTTCGAAATCATCGCTGAGCATTATTCCTTTGGCGATACAATATTTACAATACGATTGATATTTGCAGTCTCCACATACTTCTTCAGTAGGCAGTTGGACGGTACGCCAGCGGCGGGCGTTTTCGCTGATGGTAATCTCTTCCATTGATTGGTGGAAAATGTTGCCAAACGTGAGATAACTCTCCTCAAGAATCACACAGGGACGGATCTCGCCGGCCGCGCCTAAAACAAAACTTGTAAATCCAGCGCCACATCCTTGCTCTTCAATCTCATCCAGGCGGGATTGGGGGATAAAGGCCATCATATCCGCGTATTTCTCTTGGCGAATTTTATCGAATTCTTTTAAGAGTTTGTTTTGTTTGACGCGGGATACATCCCAATTGATCTTTTTTCCCCGGCCCCAAGGTGAAACCGTGTTGTGACTAAACAAGCGGGCGCCGGCCGATCGGGCAAGTTTGAGGGTTTCTTCAATATCATCCACTGTGTTTTCATACACACACATCGCGGCTCGAACCAAGATCCCTTGATCGGCTAACAAGCGAATCCCTCGCAGGGTACGTTCCCAACTCCCGGCAACGCCGCGCGCTTCATCATGCAAATGCGCTTTGGAAGAATCCAGGGAGACATTGCCAGACGACCGCGTTCTTTGTATTGACCCAGTTTCTTCGCGATCGCTTCTGTGACCAACGTTGCCGTTGGTTAAAATGCCCAGTGGACTGAACCGGGGCGCGCAGAATTCGATGATTTCTTCAAAATCAGGATGAAGCAGGGGTTCCCCACCTGTCAATTCAACCGAATGCAGTCCATTTTTGATGAAGAGTTTCCAAGACCTGTAACAATTTATCTTTTGAGAGGATCTCTTTCCGTGTTGGCCCGGAATTGCAATAACAATGATGACATTGCAGATTACATCGCGTTGTTAGTTCAATAAGAAGATTCGTCGGCATGTAATATTGATCGCTTCCGGTTACACGCACGGCATGGGCGGAGGAATTTAATTCGTCAAATATATGCAATCGCCCGTTTTTTTGAAACGAGTTAAAGAAACGGATCGCTGGAATCCATTCATTCATAAAGTCTTTCTTGTAATCATTACAATAGGAGAGAATGATATTGTTGATGTTTGTCTTGCCGTCGACATATTGCAAGTATCGAGCGTAATCGACGGTGACAAATCCCGATCCTTCTCCATTGAACGTATTCTCTTTATCCGTTTCCGTATACCAAAAAAGCATTGCTTTATCCGGCATCAGGTGGAGTGAGAGTTTCTTCATTCGCGGATGGATATTTTCCCAGCAATTCGACCGGTGGGATGGAAGGAATCTGGAGAGTGTTCGTTTCTGATTGAACCATAAAAAACTGCCTTATCTGATATGATATTTATGAATGTAGAGTGGGGCCGCGTCTTGATTAGACGCTGGATGCATGTATCTTTTACCAGGTGGGTCGATAAGGCGTGGACCCCAACCTACTTCAGGATTTTATGGTGGGCTACGCTTCGCTTTTAGCCCACCCTACTTCTAGGTGGGTCGATAAGGCGTGACCCACCCTACTTCAGTTCATTTTATCTATTCGTTGTGATCTTAATTATAAGGATTTATATAGATTAAAATTCACCTGTTGAAGGCGCTTTGAAGGAGCCGGCTAATCCGAAGAGGCCGCCAAGTCCTGCGATACCCGCCACTTCAAAATCTGGAATCGGGCCATCGGCAAGACATAAAACACAGCCGGAACACGCGGAACAACCTGCGCAGCCGGAAGCCGCGGCGGCGTCATTAGGAATCGGTGGGTGTAATGTATCCGGTGTCGCCAATTGAGCGATGATTTCACGAAACGAGACCGTTTGTGAAGACGGTTCACCGTCGATGGGTACAATCAATTCCATCTGCCCTGTGAAGTTTTTCAAGTTTTCAGGTGAAATGATATGCGCTGTCGCTTGTCCTTCTCCGGCGGCGTTGTTCATTTCTAAAATGGAGCCAAACACATTTGTATCGCCTTGACGATAAATGTGCATATTCAAGGTCGTGTCAGCGAAAGGCGTTGTGCAAACTCGAATTCGCTGCATATTTCGCGCTACCAATTGACGATCCAACAGTTTGGCGGCGTCGTTTTGAAAATCGGTTCCTGGCGCGGCTTGGGCGAATGAATTTTTACTCATAGCGGCTGCGGCGAACAACACCCCTGCGCCCATCATTCCTGACTTTGTAAACATTTCCCGGCGATCCATTTTTGTTCCTTCGTTTTGGCTGTTCATAGTTATCTCCTTTGATATTTCTGTTAATTGGTTTGGTCTATAATGAGCCAATCTCTTACATTTGTGTCGTTGATATTTATGCAATCCCATGTTCCTGTCTTTTCAATCGGGAAGGTTTGGATCAGTTCCATACAATCCCATTGAAGATTGTCAGGGATTTGTACGCTGACGCATTGCCAGGAGTTTTCACGGGGCACGTTGGGCGTTGTCAGTAGGTAGAGGCAATCCCATTGGAGGTTGTCGGGGGCTTGTACGCTGACGCATTGCCAGGAGTTTTCACGGGGCACGTTGGGCGTTGTCAGCAGGTAAAGGCAATCCCATTGGAGGTTGTCAGGGGCTTGTACGCTGACGCATTGCCAGGCGCTTTCTCGAGGCACGTTGGGCGTTGTCAGCAGGTAGAGGCAATCCCATTGGAGGTTGTCGGGGGATTGTATGCTGACGCATTGCCAGGCGTTTTCTCGTGGTACGTTGGGTGTTGTCAGCGTGTAGAGGCAATCCCATTGGAGGTTGTCGGGAGCTTGTACGCTGACGCATTGCCAGGAGTTTTCTCGTGGCACGTTGGGTGTTGTCAGCTGGTAAAGACAATCCCATTGAAGATTGTCCGATTCTTGGATGCTGACGCATTGCCATGAGCGTGATTGTGAGATTGGATCAATTCGAATGATTTCCTTGCATTCCCAGGTTTGATCTTCTTGCGATGAATCCTGCAATGTCACACAATCCCATTGGAGTAATGAGGGGATTGGTTTTGTGGGGAGAAGTATTTCGCAATTACTCGAATCAAAAATGGCGTGAGCTGAATATGAAGATGATAGTAGTAATAATATAATCAAATTTGTAAATAAATTTTGTTTGTATGTCACCCGTATAACCTCCATTCATGATAAAATAAATATAAGCATTATATTTTGATCAAAATAAATACTTTACTGATTTGGTATAGTATCACAGTTTTTTGGAATTGAAATGGGTTTTTTCGGGGAATAGGAAAAAAAAACCCTCCCCCCTCGTTTTTGTGATCGTGGATCAATCTTTTTTCTGATCCATGAAATTAGGGAAAAATCAATTGGGTGTAACTCGCGCTCCGCGCTATGCAGCCTGTTCCCAGATTTCATTGATCATCTCTCGATATGGATATAACTTATGAACGTTTTCTTGAATACGATGGTCTTGGAAAGCCTCCCAATCGTCATTGAGAAAGACGGCTCGCAAGTCCAACATGGCTTGAGCGCCTTCGGTCCGCCAACGCATTCCTGTTCCTTCCATTCGATCCTTGACTAAGTGACGGCAAGCCCCTTCGACCACCCCACTCCCGATGGGATAGCCAAACGCTAAATAATAATCATAGCGCATATACTCTCGGTTATTTTCCAAATACGTAATCACGCGCTCCAGCTGTCTCTTTTTTCGCCCCCCGCAGACCTCGCTTGGTTCCCATTTGTCTCAAGCCACCAATCACTCGGCCCACTTGCCCTTCGAGTAAACGAGTCAGACGGAGTTTCACGAATGTTTCCGCTTCTTCACTCCCTTCCGGAACGAAACAATAGGCGGCGCTCCACAGGCGTTCCATGACGTGATAAATATCGATGATGCAGACGGTATCGACTTCATAGGCTTCGGCTTTTTTCCACAACGCCCGTTCCCCGTCCATCAAACAAACGACCGCTTTATTTCCAGCTGCATTCCGGATGTTCAGTTCCTCCGCAAACCATTGGAAGATTCGATCTTTTCCGTTGCTCTCTTCGCCTTCCATCTCTCTTGTCAGTTCCGCCCGCATCTGTTTGTGGCGCGGAACGGGGCGGTTTGCGCTCTGCTCCTTCCGGAAGATTTCATTCACCACGTCCTCCGCCTGACGAGGAAACGGATCGATTGTATACACTGCGCCTACACACGCTTGACGCTTTTTATTCGCCTTTTCTCCTCGTTTCCGTCTCCCCGGCTCAACCGTCTCTTCCCGCCGCATCGGTACTCCCTTCCCATCCGCCGTGAGAACTAGAATCGAGCCCTCTTCTTCCGCGGCGGGTGTGGGCTGCGCCCAGCGAAACGCTTCCACCTCTTGCGCCATGGCGCCGTTCATATATTCCAGACTGCGAACCGACTGGCCAATCCCCAATATCCGTTCCAAGGTTTGACTGGATTGCTGATAAGAGTTTTGCACACAAAACGCCTGCGACCATTCTTGGAGTAAAAAGGAAAAATCACTTTCGGGTAAATTCAGCCGGGCGTCCAACGGAACCACCTCATGTTTTTGGCTCTCGCGAGTTCCATAGACCGTTCGGTTAATCATGATTTCACCAAAGACGGATACATACCGCTTTTCGTATTGCGTGTCCAAGCGGCGTAAGGTTTTCCCGTCCGGCTCAATGGTAGGACCGAGGTCGCCCGTTTCCTTGCCGGTCGATCGTCTCTTCCAGCATGATTCGGCCAAGATTCATAAGACCGCTCCATAGCTCTTTCTCGATTTGATCGATTGGGATTCCGTTTTCGGCTGCTTCTTTCACCTCATTCCACAACGCGGCAAACTGATCTTTCGACTTGAAAATTTCTCGTTCTTGTTCCATCATCAACCTGGGGCCTCATTTCAGTCAGGATATACATTGTTTTCATGGACTAATGTTATACCTGTTGAGGCCCTTTTTAACAAGTCATAAATTACACTAACTATAATATAATCAATACTTTATGAAATCGAGCTCCGCGGGTTACACCCTAATCAATTCAATCAATGGTGGCGTAGATATGTAATCAGCGGTTATTCTTGAAGATCGATCGGGAAAGTGAAGATATATACATTTTGTTAATGTTGTGTGGTGAAAAGACGCAGGTTATCTTTTAGGGCCGGTGGAATCGGGGAAGGGATGAATTATTTGTTTTTTTTGTCAACTGTTTCGAGGAGTTTTTGGATGGTCTCCCGGTCACCCTGTTTCAGTCTGACGCAACGGAGAAAGGTCTCAAACATCTGAACCGGATCTTTTGGGAAGAAGGTTTTATAGACGTATTTCATTACGGTTTTTTGTTCTTTTTTTAAGTGTAATTGTGGGATAGTAGTAAAACACGCGGCCGGTTTTTTTATGCCGCAGCATGCCTTTTCTTTCAAGAAATCTCATCATAGTCGCAATGGAGGAATACGCGCCGGCCGTCTCGTGGTCCAGTGTCTCTTGGACATCCCGAACCGTCGCTTTCCCCAGTTTCCATACTGCGCTCATGACTTGCATTTCTCTTTCGGAGAAGATTTTTGATTCTCGCCTGGACATTCCAACCCCCCCATGGAACTGAATGTTTGCGCGTTATCCTACGCCTTGTTGTCAGTTTTCGCGAAATGGAGAAATGTTTAAACCTATGATAAACAATCCCAAGATAAAAGCGTAAAAAAACGCTGCGCCATTTCGTTTTGAGTTTTATTTTTAAGCGCTGATTTGGCGCTATGATTAATAACATATAGTGTATTTTTTCGTTTTAACGAATTGATACATTGAATTATAAGTGTAAAGATAAAAGGAGTCAATGTCAAGGTATTACGCAACTATTATAATTTTAGTTGTGAGGTGTAGAAAAATGATTGATTGATGCCTTATTTCCGATGGAGGAGATCAAAAAGGCCATTTAACTCCACTTCGGGCGCAGGTCACGATTTGGTTGTAAGACCAATTCCACAGCCGCTCTTTGTCATCACACAATGCGACCGGTTCGACGGTCCATCCACCTGGATAGCAGAAGGCTCCAATCCATTGAATGCCTATGGCTGCGACCAAAAGGAATGAAAAGAGGATGAAGGAATCCCCGCTTGGAGGCGATTTTCGGCCATACCGCCGCTAGGTAGAGAATGAGGAATGGATAGGTTTCAATCTGATATCGCGGACCGTAATGAGAATTGCCTCCCCACCAGACAATGTATTTTGAGAAAACAATCAGCATTAGAACCGGGCCGGGGATCGAAAGAGCGATCAGTTTCCAGGTTCGGGATGTCTTTCTCCATATCGCGATCATCCCCCAAAACGCAAAGAGAAGAAACGGGCTGAAGATCAACAAACCCCGGCTGGGGCTGATCAGCTGACCGGCAAGACCTGTCGCCAGCGGGGTGGACCAGGAATCACCCCGTACCCGGTCCAGTTCCCAATGGAGAGAGTGCATAACGATATCGCCGCCTTTCCAGGATCCGAAAACGGCGAAGTTGTAACTTAGAAGCAGGGCGGTAAGGCATCCAGCTGGGAGAATGAAATACCAACAATTGCGTCGATCCAGGCAGAAAACGCTCATGCAAAGGGCCGCCATTCCCGCTCCATTGACCGTACGGCATAACACAGCGGAACCCGCCGCTGCGCCGGCGAGCAGCAAAAAAACCATTGTGGGATCGTTAGGTGGAAGAATGGTTGCGATTGAGGGCCGTTTGTTGGATTCAAATCCAATCGATTGTATTCGAACGCGCGGACTAATGCGTAGAAGCAGAGAGTCCACCAGAAGACGCTGGGACCGTGCTGCCAGAGGCTTTGGGCGGCGATGGGCCAGAGGGCTGTGCCAAGACCATACGCCATCGATAGGATGAGGGCTCCAGCCTTATCGATTAAGTATTTTAATGTCAAGTACATTAGCATGACGGATGCGGCGGTATAGAGCGCGCCGGTGAGTTTTCCGAGATGGGCCCATACATTCTCAAACATCCCAATCCAGATGAAAGGCGCGAAAATGGGAGCGGCCATCATGCCCGGTAAAATAGGGTAATTTGAAACAATATGACCGCGTTGTTCCGACACATAATAGGGAAGGGAAGGATACGGGATATAGTCGTGCAGGTCATCCAAGAAGATCGAGCCATGTTTAACGATATTCGCGGCGACGAAAATCGTTGGCGTCGGGTCTCCACTGCTGATCTCACGCCCGTTAAGCATGTATAACAGAAAGGGGACAAAAAAAATAAGGAGTTTATGGGAATCAATAAATTCAGCGATTGTTTTCATTCTTTAAAATAACTTTCTATTTTTATCCGATTGGCAATCCATTGCGTTGCGGCCGGATGAAAAAAAAAATTAAAAAAAAATTAGCCGGGCGAACGATCGCTACGAAAACTATATGAAAAAATAAAATATAATAACATCGTAACACGTCAAGCTAAGAAGAATAGGTAAGAAAATAGGATGCGTGGAAGCCAAATCGCCGTTATATGATATATTAGGAACTATATGGCTTTATCAATATGAAAAGAATTGGTTCAAAAGGAGTGTGCAAGAAAATGTTGACAAAAAGAACTCTCTATCCAATAGCCGTTGTATCGGCCGGTGTGATGATGTTGCTGAGTGGCTGCGCTGGGATGACAGCCGCGCAGAAAGGCGCTCTTGGCGGCGGTGCGATCGGCGCGGTGGCGGGTCAAATCATCGGTGGAGACACGGAAGCGACTTTACTCGGCGCCGGCATCGGGGCGCTCACGGGCGCGATCGCAAATGATTACGTCGATCAGCAGAAAGAAGACGCCTATCATCAAGGCGCGCGGGATGCGAGTGTCCAACAGACCTATACGACTCCTCCTCCACCAACCGCCGAACCCCGCGTCTACAAAACGGAGACCAAAACGACGACGGAGTATTATTACAGCACCTCCCCACGCTGAAATAGCCGTCCTATTGGAAAACGCCCGGGATTCCTCTTGTGAGTTCCGGGCGTTTTTGTGTGTAGTGAGATTAATCGCGGATTAGATGTGGTCTGGAATTATGCCAGGGCAGAGAAAAGTTAAGGCTCCGGCGTAAACACTGGCACTTGTCCTGTGTACCCATGTTCGATCAATCATGGGTGGGAACGCCTGCGTTCCATTGGTTTTGTGGGATTTACGCCAGGACAGAAAAAAGCCTTGTCCTGGGTACCCGGTGTTTGAACTGGGCGGCCATGTTCGATCAATCATGGGTGGGAACGCCTGCGTTCCATTGGTTTTGTGGGATTTACGCCAGGACAGAAAAAAGCCTTGTCCTGGGTACCCGGTGTTTGAACTGGGCGGCCATGTTCGATCAATCATGGGTGGGAACGCCTGCGTTCCATTGGTTTTGTGGAATTTACGCCAGGACAGAAAAAAGCCTTGTCCTGGGTACCCGGTGTTTGAACTGGGCGGCCATGTTCGATCATTCACGGGCGGGACGCCCGCGCTCCATATGTTTATTCTAGAGTTTTTACTTTTGATAGCGCGTTTTCGAGATATTTGATGTTGGAATCGTCGAGGAGTTTTTTGCGGTGAGAAAATTGTGTGAGATGAGCGTTAAAGATCTTTGGAGAAGAATAGAGTTCGCTCGCGATTTTTGTGAGCCGTTCGTAATCCGGTTTGTTCCCCAATGCTTTTTTAAGCGTTCCCCCCGCTTTTGAATATTGTCTTGCAGCGAATTGTGACAGCGCCGCCCGTATTGTGATATTTGTGTCTTGTGGCGTATGGATCATTGCGCTTTGGTATTCAATAACGGCTTTCTTATAAAGACTTTGTTCGAACATCGTATCGCCGCTCCGTATGAGTTTCTGAACGGGAGATAGAGTTTGTTCATGTCCGGTTTGGCCGATCGTATCTTTATCATTGGGGATTGTGTCACTCTTCTCTGCCGATGTGTTCGCCGATGAAATGTCTTGTGTGAGATCCACGACGGATTCATGTGTCGTTTTTGGGGTATCCAATTGATCCCAATTGATTGATATTTGGGGTGTCTCCGGTTGCTCTTCCTCACTGGCCGATTCAATCGTCAAAGTCGCGGCGTATTGGCCACTCAGCGGGGTTGGTGATTTCGCTATTCGAAGTGGTTGATTGGAGGTGAGTGGTTTGGGGGGCAGCCATTTGTATCCCTGGTTCCATAACGGTTTAGAAGGTTTTTCTTGTGAAATCTGGATTTGGGTTTTTTGATCTGATTTATTTTCTATCTCTTGAGTGGAATATTCGAGGAGATCCTCCCGGTTCGTTAGCTGGGGCGCCATCTGTGTCCGGCGTTTTTTTGAACGAATGGACGCCCAGTTCTTACGGTAGTTACCTGATTCGAAGCGGTCTCGATAATTTCCTGTATCATATGATTTTCTGTATTGTTGGCTGACGTTCGGTTTTGGCCTTGAATGGTATCGTGGTTTTTTAGGTGACGCGGCGGGAGCGTTTTTGATTTCGATTGGTTGCTTTTTTAAGATTGAATTTGAGGATCTACCGTTATTGGCCGTTCTATTCTTCCGCATTTTGATTCTATATGGAAACGCCTTTTTACCTAAGAATCTCCTGTTTTTAACAGTAAGATTCACATTTCCAACATGGTATTTAACCTCAACGCCTTCATTGACGTAGATTTTCAACGGCTGCGGTTTCGCATTCTGATCTCTTAGATCCAGCGTATATAACGTTTGTCCAACAACCATCACGGCCCTGTTTCCAGCGCTGGAAATATCGTAATCCTGTATTCCATTCTTTGTAAACGATGTTATCCGTTTCAGAGCGCCGCCGATCGTGGTTTTATAGAGGTTTACGCAATTGAATTTCCTGCCGGAGAGAAAATAGAGCGTCTGTTTATCGCCCCATTTCGCCTGACTATCGTTTCCTTTCCATTGTGTGACTTGAAGAAATTCATTCTTTTTGCGGTTGAACAGCCATATATCACTGCTCTCAGTCTTGTGGGAACGGCTCCTTGTTCCTTCCGCTCCTTCTCCTGTGAACGCTACCCATACGCCATCGGGGTTGATGGATGGTGATTCGCCATACCCATCATGAAATGGACGAACGGCGCCGTCTTGCAGAGTGACTGCATAATGTTGGATTGATGAATCGCGGCCGCTTTTTGTTTGGGAAGAGAATATTAACGCCTCCCGCCCATTTTCATCGATTCCGAAGCCTATCAACGCGCAGGATTGGTTTGTTTTGGTTACGCGCTGGAGCCTTGAGCCATCGGCGTTCATGAGATAGAGATTTTGAACGCCATCGCGTAATGACTCGAATGCGATCTGTTTTCCATTACGGCTCCAGCTGGATCGATAATCACGGCCCGGATGATTGATCAACCGGCTCGCCAACCCTCCATTCGATGAGACTTTCCATAGATCCCCCCGCCAGGAAAAGACAATCGTTGAACCGTCTGGGCTTAGGGATGGATACATGGGATGATCCACGAACGTTTTTGCCCAGGCGTGTGGATAGCACCCCAAAAAGAAGCAGATGAAAAAAATACCGCGCAGCGTGATAAACATTCGTTCCCCCTGCGATTGTTTTTTATTATGCCATACAGTGACGTTACGCGCGCCTGTCTAATTCCATAGTGTATATCGTTTTGATGAAGGCGCCCACTGACTTATCGAAGAGGGTTGTTTTCTATCGATCACGGGCGGGGACGACTGCGCTCCATTGGGGTTGTGGGATTTACGCCAGGGCAGAAAAACGCCTTGCCCTGGGTACCCAAATCGGTTTTTGGATTTTTAATCACGGGCGGGGACTCTCGCGTTCCATTGGGGGTGTGGAAATTACGCCAGGGCAGAAAAACGCCTTGCCCTGGGTACCCATAAGAGTACGACGTTAACTCCATTGTTACGATGTCGCTCTTATCGCAACAAATCGACGAATAGATTTCCTCGGAGGTTGTTGATTTGGGATTGGACGGAGAGGTTGCTTTTAAGGAGGATTTCGGCGTTGGCTTGGATGGTGGATTGACGGGCTACGTCGACATCGGTGATGCGGGAGCGGGACGCGAGGAGGTTTTCCGCCGCGACGGCGAGATTGTCCGTTTCAAGTTCGAGCCGGTTTGTGAACGCGCCGATCTCTTGGCGGATGCTTCCGACTTGATTAAGCGCTTCATCGACGATTTGGAGGGCTTCATCAACGCCGCCTTCTTGAGTGACGTCGATATCGTTGAGGCTTCTACCTTCGCCCAGACCCAGCGCGGATGGACGCGCGTCTCCGAAGTTAATTCCCAATGTATCCCCTGCGTTGGCTCCGATTTGGAAATTCGCCTGTTCGCCCGCCGCTGAAATCATGACGGTTCCATAATCATTCACTCCTTCAAGAGGAACATCCACAATCGCGTCGAAATCGAGGGTCAGCATTTCGCCTGGCCGGATTCCACTTTCAAACTGGACGTTTTGCTGCCCCGCGCCGAATTGGACTTCGGGGCCATTGTTCAGGCTGCCGGTGAATTCTTCGCGTGTGTTATTGATCGTGTCCGTTCCATTGGTCAGATTCGTTCCCATGCGGAAGGTGATTTCGGAGGTTTCACCGTCATTATTGTCTTCTCCGTAGAGTGTGACCATTTCTCCCGCTTCGGCGATCTGCGCTGGGCCGCCGTTAAGACGCACTGTGGCGGTTTCAGCGTTGCCCGCTTGGACGGTGGTTCCGGAATCGGTAATTGTGCCGAAATCGCCGCCGCCTGTGGAACGGTCGTTGACTGTGAGTGTGAAATTGCTTTGCGACGCGCCCGCGAGATCATCCGTTAATTGGATTCGGCCATCTTCCGTCAACGCGGCTGTGGCGTCTGTAAATCCTCCCTGCCCGCCAATGCCTCCAGCGGCTTGGGTTTGATCACGCGCGTTCAGTTCATCGATTAGATCCTGCATCGTGGTTGCGGCTCCATCACCGGCGCCAGTGTCAAGGGTGGAGATCGTAACTGTGCTAGTGAATGTGGAGCCATCAGCGTTGGCTCCATTGATCTGAATGGTATCTCCCTGCGCGAGGGTGGCTCCATTGAATACGGAGCCGATCAGGTTTGTGTTCGCGTCCGCCGCAGCTCCAGTCCCGGTTTCAAACGCGATTTGGCTTTCGACAACGCGGTTATTGGCTTCCCTCACATTTGAGATTTCCATCGTAATTTGGCCGGTATTGAAAGTGGAGCCGGTGAAGGCGGTGACGGCGTTCCCTGCCTGGGCGCCGGAGGCTGCGCCCGCGATGGTTTCCTGCCGGGTGATTCCAGTTGTGGTTTGGATATCGCCGTTGGCGTTAAGGACCGTGAAATCGATGTTGAAATTCGACACGCCGCTGTCCGCGCCGTTTTGGAATTCCAGGCGGCCGGTTGTTTCATTCAAACCGGCGTTTGTTTCCCCTGCGGTGTTGCCTGCGGCGGTGTTAATTCCCGCGCCCTGTTCGGCGTTGTCAATGGTGGATCGGATGGCGGTGGTGAGATCGTCCATCGTCGTTCCCCGCGTCAATGGATAGTGTACCCGTGAATCCCGTCGTTCCATCGGCGAGGGTTCCTTGAAAGGCGATTGTACCGCCGTTTTCGAGGTTTGCGCTATTGAATGTCAGGCCGGATAACGCATCCGTTCCCTGCGCGGCGCCGCCGGCCGTGTCATTGAATGTGGAGAGCGTGACCGCGATATCCTGTGTGTTTTGAATACCGGAATTGAGAACCTGTTGTTCGCCGGGCGCTTCGCCCGCGGTGATTTGTGACGCGCCTTCCTGCGTCATTCGGACCGTGAAGAAATTTTCCTGGGTTGTGAGATCGCTTTCGTCTACGTTGATGCCCTGAGCGGAGGAACCGGTGGGAATACCAGCGGTAAGAGCCTGGGCGCCGTTGAGAAGCGGATTTTGTCCGAATTGCGTGGTTTCGGCGATACGGTTGATTTCGTCCACATTCGCGTTGATCTCGGTCTGGATGGCTTGGAGAGCGTTCTGGTCGTAGACCGCGGTGTTTCCCGCCTGGACGGTCAGTTCGCGGATTCGTTGCAGGCGGTCTGTGATGGAAGATAAACCTTGATCGGCCACGTTCGCCACGTTGACGCCTGACTGGGCCGCGTCGAAGGCTTCGTTCAGACCGGCGATTTGGGTTTGCAGTTCATTGGCGACCCGCAGGCCGGACGCGTCATCCGCGCTGCGGTTGATCCGGAGGCCTGTGGAGAGACGCTCCAAGGATTCCTTTAATTGCGGTGCAATGAGATTGTTTAGATTAAAGAGCGATTGCGCCGCCAAGTTGTTGTTGAGTCTGGTAATGCTCATGATGAATTCCTCCCTGTTCTGTCTACGCCGTTTGATTGGACGCAGTTTTATCTTCCATGATATTGATACTCTTTGTTGATCTATTTTGTCTGTTCTTCTTCATTCGTTTCTGTGTTTTGGAGAGCCTTGTTTCGTAAGGAGAAGAAGTCTGTTGGCTCCTCTTCCGTTAGTGATCCTAAAATGCCCATGCGTGATGATTGATCGAAGATGCCCGCCGTGTGGGGTTGGGGATTGATTCCCCGGCTTTTTGCCGGTGGGAAGATTCCCGTTTTTGGAGGTGTGTAGATCCCCAGTTTGTTTGACTGGCCCAGCATTCCCGATTCATAGGGAGGGCTGAAGACGGATGGCTCTTCGGAGGGGGCGAAAATATTGTTTTGTGGTGTGAAAGGGTTTGTTTCCTCTTGGATTTGTTTCAGCATCGGGTCGAGTAGAATATCGTAGAATTTCTCATGTGTGATATTCGCTTGGGATAAGATCGCCGCCTGGGCGTTCATTTGGACGGAATTCATTGTGCCTTCAGCGGTCTCTTTGGCGGTATCCGCGTCCACGATCCGTTTTTGCGCCGATTCGATGGATCGCGAGGAAAAATCGATCAATTCAGCGGCTTCTTCCATTCCGGTGGCGATCGCGTCGATTTGTTCTCTTGCCTCTTTCATTTGTTGCAGCGCCTCCTCTACGATTGTCATCGCCAATTCCGCGCCTGATACGGTGCTGACGTTAATCGTCCCCAAATTGGCGGCGTCCGTTCCAAGATTGTCTACATTCAGATTCGCCAGCGCAAATTGGGTGGAATTCCCTTTGCCCGATCCGATTTGAAAGTTCAGTTCGCGGCTTGTGGCGGAGAATATGATCTGCCCTACGTTTTGTCCGTTGATCGACGTTGTTTCAACGTATGCGTCAAAGTTCAGCGCGAGCCGTTGGGTGGAAGAACCTGAATCCGATCTTGTTGTGAAGATCACATTCTGCTCTCCCTTATGAAATTGGACGGCGCCTCCACCGCTTAAGGCGCCTTCGTATACATCTTCCGTGACGTACAATTCATCTCTCCCTTCCACAAGTCCGCTTCCAATTCGAAATGTGATTTCCGGGGTGGTTTGACCGTTCTGCGCGGAACTGGTTCCTTGAAGTTTTACCATCTGACCCGCTTTCACCGTTGTGGCGGCTCCACCATCGACGGAAATCGTGGCGGATTCCCGGTTGCCTTCATTCACGATTTTCGACCGGATCGCCGTGACGCCTTTCTCGGCGGTGGAGGCGGTGTTTGAGAAGACTGGATTGACAGGGCCGGGGTATTTGGAGTATTCATCAAACCGGCTGACAGTAATGGTGAATTGGGTTGAAGAGGAACTGGAGATGTCGTCTTCCAATACAATCCGTCCGTCATCGCTGAGCGTGGCGGCGGCATGGTTGAAGCCGAATCCTTCCCAACTGCGGTCCCGCTGACCGAGTTCGTAGATTAGATCGGAGAAGGTTCGGATCTTCGCTCCTTCCATGTCGCTGGAGAGGACGATGCTGTTGTTGCTTGTGCGTGGCGTCAAGCCGTCGATGACATAAGAGGAGGTGAATTGCGTCCCGTCGGGATCGGTTCCTTGAATGCGGAGGACATCCCGGTCGCGCAAGGTCACGCCGTTTATCGTTGAATCGCGGAGCAGATCTGTTTGTTGCGCGTATTCCCCCTTTGCGTTTAGGAAGACCTCATCGGATACGATGACGCGGCTGGAGGCTTCTTGAACGTTTGTGACTGCGATGTCATATTGGCCGCTGGAGAACGTCGAGCCGGTCAAATGGCGGTGGGGCTTGTTGCCGATTTTGGCGTTGGTTCCCGATGTGGCGACGGCTTCATTGGCGATTGTACCGGATCGCTCGATTCCGAACGTGGTCTTGAGTTGTCCTTTTCCACGGCTTCCGTAGGCTTGAATGCCGAAACTGATGTCGAATTGGGAGAGGGAACCCGCTTGTCCACTAGTGAATGTGAGACGCTTTGTCTTCTCATCAAAGCCTGTGTTGGTTTCTTGAAGATTAGAGCCGGTCTTCGTGTTGATATCTGTTCTTTTTTCGCTTTGTCAATCTCTTTTTGGATGGTCTCGATAAGATCTCCAATGGATGTACTTTTTTTGATTTTTAATTCACCGGAGAATTCGGTCGATCCATCGGCGAGAACGCCTTTGAATACAAGCGTGTCTTTATCGGTCCAATTCCACACGGTTGACAAACATCCCCAGAAGATCACTTTCTATGTTCTCCGCGCTTTCGAACTGGGCGACGGAGACGGCGATATCGGTGGATAAACCGACGCCTGTGTTATAGATTTTATCTTTACCGGTTTTGATCTGTTCCGAGCCTTCCTGTACTTGTTCGTATGTCAAGGTAGCGCTGCCAGTATTCAAGGTGGACGATGTGGGGCCACTCGCGACGCTGACGCCGGATTGTTGGTTTCCCGCCTTGATTTCCACTGTGGTTGTGAAAGAGCCATCGAGCAGAGACTGTTTACCGAATGTTGTATTCTTAACGATGGAATCAAGGAGCTGGCGCGTTTCATCGATTTCGGCCTGGAGAAGGAGACGGGAATTGGGATCGGCGGACTGCGCCGCGGAGGAGGCTTTCTCCCGGATTGATTGTACGTGCTCGATCATTTTGTCGATCGCGTTTCGGGCCGTGTCGGCGATATTGTATCCTTCCTGCGCGTTGATAGCCGCTTGGTTGAGGCCCCGGAACTGACTTTCGAGCTTTGTGCCAAGAGAGAGTCCAGCGGGATCGTCACCCGCTTGATTGATGCGGACGCCGGAACTGACACGAACGATGTTTTTTTGCAGAGCGTTATCCGTCTGGGTCAAATTTCTGACGATCCCAAATGCGGCCGTATTGAATCGAATACTCTCGACCACCATCGTTTGATCTCCAAATGAATGGTTTTTGGGGGAGGGATTTTAAAAATTGACTTTTTCGCTAAAGTTTTAGCGGAATTTGCCTATAATGAGAGAAGGGCATATTTGGACAGAGAAAACGTCAGATATCGTTCCAAAATATCAACTTAGGATTATCACACAGCGGCCGGAATTTACTGTCCGAGCGCTGTGGCGGTCGATAAAGCCATAACTCACTTCTCTTGGCCGGGATGCGAGGTTATGGCTTTTTTTACCTTCATCTGACACTTCCCTGTGTAAAAACCTACCGCTTCTCAACCCCTCCGCCTGACTTCCTTGTGATACAGTGAATCTTTATTTGAATCACGCGGACGCGTGGTATGTTCACGGCGTTCCCAGCGCCGCTATTGGAGGCCTCGGAAACTCCTTTTGCGGAAACCGGTTAAGGGAAGCGTATCCATTCCAACAGAGCCGACCCACTTGGACGCGTCTGCGGCGGTTAGGAATTTACACGTTTAACACTTACCCGGATCCAAACAGGGAACGCGGTTGTTGAGACCGCTCTGGAAGATGGATTCATGGGGGGAGGACTTTACGGGAGGTAAAGAACTATCACCCATACGCCGAATATTACGTGACGGCGCTGTGTTGGTCGACGAAGCCATGACTCACTTCAATCCTTTGGCCGGGATGCGAGATTACGGCTTCTTTCCATCCATACCGTCCAGGAACTATCTCAACGGTAATTTATAAGGATTACTCCTTATCTATATTACTAATAATAAAGAAACGGGATTTTCCCGTTCTCGAATCCATTATCGGCAATACTTTATAAGAACTTTAGCTCTTTTTTTGATTTTTTCATAATTTTTTTTGTCTCCAATAATAGTAAATTATATTTTCAAAATATTAAAATTTGATTATTTATGGATTGTTTATTGACATGATTTGTTTTCGCGTTATACTAGTCTGGAATTTGAAATACAAACGTCGTTTTCGAATACTATTATAACACAATTTTGTTTAATTTATTTAAATTGTAACCTTTTTTTAATGAGAACTGAATTTCTGAGAGTTTCTCGTTCGCGATTTCTCCAGCGATTCATTTTCATCTGCAGGTTGTGATCTCACTGATGATTTATATGTGGATGCGATGATCCTTGGTTCTTTAACTGGTCGCGAATGGAACCAAGGGGAGCGAATCGCGAAACCGGCCACGCGGAGCATATTCCCTAAATTCTATGAGGGCTGAGGAGGGATGGCTGTGCGTGAGAATGAATGGTATCAACGAAAATCGAGCCGGGAATCTCAGGTTATTCGTCCGCTTTGTTGTTTCCGGTGCCAAATGCCATTAAAAAAGAATAAAAACAATCGATTAAACTGGTTTACTGAACAGAGATATAAGAAGAAGTTATTTTGCCCGGCTTGTGAAAAACGAGACCGGTTTCTACTCGCTCATGTCAATGTCTGCATTCGTCTCTATGGGGGGATGATCTCTTTGCATGACATCATTGATCTATACGACAATCAGGAACGGATCGAGAAACTCTATTTTGACCCATTCGCGGATGTGCGCGGCCTTTACAAAGGGAGAGACAAACTCTGCATACACGACATTCATGGATGGGTGGAGGATGGCGCGATCTTTAAAACCTGGAACTCGAAATTGACCAATAGCGCGGTCAAAGCCCGTGAGGAAATCCAATTACAGCAGAAACTTCTTGAGGAGAGGAAAAAAGCGGTCGAGAAGATCTGTGTGGATGTGGATGGCGCTGAAGAGGATGAGAAGGAATCGCTTTCCCGTCTGCGGGAGAGTGGAGGGGCTTCTATGGGGAAACATCGTTGGATCGCTGGGCGGTGATTGGGTGGAGGTTTAATGGAGACAGGCCAAGCGAAAAAATGAGATTGCGCATGGTTTAATTGTACCTTTGTCTATAGATCTTTTTTTGAATCACGGATGGCGCGGATGGAGATGGATTACATCGCGGAAGATAAATCGTGGTTTTCGCGCTTCTTTTTTTGAAACTGATAAATGTAGGATGAGCTAAAAACGAAGAACAGTAGGATGGGCTAAAAGCGAAGCGTAGCCCATCATTTCTTCTACGGATATTGTACGGGGATATGTTCGATTGATCACGGGCGGGGACGCCCGCGCACCCGCACCGCAAACCATAAAAGTATAAGGTGGGCTACGCTTCGCTTTTAGCCCACCCTACAAAATTTTAGCCTCATTGTGCGGGGATGTGTTGGATTAATCACGGGCGGGGACGCCCGCGCTCCATTATCTTCACATTTCCTTTTTATAGACTAGGCTCTATCACTCGCTCAATGATCCCTGTTGTTGAGTGGCCGTCTTTTTGGACTAGGTATAGTTTTCCGTTGTTGCGTTCTAAGATTGGGGCCTCGATCAAGTCGGTTCCATACGTGTTGTCTTTAACGTGAACATCAGGCTTCACCTCTTCGACAAACCGCAGGCTTTCCGGCTCATCGAAAATCAGCGCCATGTCCACATAGCGTAACGCCCGAAGCATCACCGCCCGTTCCTCTTGCGGAACGATGGGGCGGAGTTCGCTTTTGTATTGCTTCACCGATTTGTCGCTGTTCAGACCGACAATAAGAAAATCCCCCTGCTCTTTGGCTTCGCGCAGTAACCGCTCATGGCCGACATGGATAATATCAAACGTCCCGTTCGTCGTCACAATCTGTTTGCCTTCGCTTCGCAGACGCTCTAATACAGGCAGCCATTTCTCTTTTTCGTCAATGTGAAAGATCATACTATCCTCATTTTGTAATTGATTAGCCATTTGATGTAATCGATTCCTTTCTTGAGTTTGGGGGAGAATACGCTTTTTTGATAATTTTTACGGTTCATCCGGTAATTGAATAAAAAATCATTTTGGAGAATTGCGATCTTTGTTCAGGATGGCTTAATTGTCTGAACCATGATTCTAAAGATTATAGGATTACCATGATTTTAAAATCAAGAAAATCAAGTAAGACAGCGCCAGCTGGCTGGCTTTTTAATCAAGGTTCAGATAATAAGGATCCTGCATAGAACTGTAGGAGGGGCTAAATACCGGCGCTTGCGCCGGAGCCTTAAGCGAAGCGCAGCCCATCATTTCTAAATAACTTGTTGTCTATTCCCGTAAAACGAGAAATCATTATAGAATCAAAACTAGAACACGCAATGAGACTACCCATAGAATTCCTCCCACTGAACTATCCCAAACGCGACTTCGTTCATGGATTCGGCTTACGCAAAAGTTCTATATCCCTTCACCCGCGTGGCTTAGTTTCTACAATATCATGAGGCGCGCGGCGCGGAGGTTGACCGGGGCTAGTTATGTGAAATTCCGGTTTCCTATAGGCCCCGCCGCATGCGGTTTTCGGCGCCGTTTCGCCGAACCGCCGCCAATCTATTTATAAAAGGTAGTGGATATGGTATTTCAACTGACGCGCGATTTAAACGAGTTGAAGACAATCGCCAATCAAATTCGGATACATGTCGTTCAAATGCTGGCGAAAGCCGGTTCGGGTCATCCCGGCGGTTCCCTCTCCGCGGCGGATATTGCGACAGCGCTCATGTTCGGCGTTATGCGGCATGATCCCCAAAATCCCAAATGGGCGGAACGGGACCGGTTTATTATGTCCAAAGGACACTGCATCCCCGTTTGGTACGCCGCTCAGGCGATCGCGGGATACTTTGATGAAGAGGAATTGATGTCGCTGCGGCAGCTGGGATCGCCGCTGCAAGGCCACCCGGACCGCGTGCGGCTTGACAGTATTGAAGCTTCCACCGGCTCACTCGGTCAAGGGCTCTCCATCGCGCTCGGACAGGCGCTGGCGGCGAAAATGAATAACGCTGATTGGCGCGTCTACTGCATGATCGGGGATGGAGAAGCGCAGGAAGGCCAAATCTGGGAAGCGGTACTGGCCGCGGGGAAATTCAAATTGAACAATTTGACCGCGATCCTTGATAACAACAACGGCCAGATCGACGGTTATGTGGAAGATGTGATGCCGCTCATGCCGATCGGCGATAAATGGAAAGCCTTTCATTGGCATGTCATCGAAATCGACGGTCACGATTTAGATCAGATCTTTAATGCTCTCGATGAAGCGAAAACAATTGAAGACCGCCCCACTTTGATCTGGGCCAAAACGATCAAAGGAAAAGGCGTGTCTTATATGGAAAACAACATCGGCTGGCATGGGAAAACGCCGAATGAAGAGGAATTGAAACAAGCGCTCATCGACTTGAAAGCCGTCTAAACGATTGCGCCAATCGCACACAATCAGGAAAGGTATGGAAAGATATTATGGCGAATAAAGCATCCCGTCTCGCGTTTGGAGAAGCGCTGGCCGCCTTGGGTGAAACTCATCCCGAAATCGTCGCGCTCGACGCGGACTTAAGTAAATCCACTATGACTTGTCTGTTCGCGGAAAAATTTCCCGAACGATTCTTTGAATTCGGTATTGCGGAAGCCAATATGATCGGCGCCGGCGCCGGTCTGGCGCTCGAAGGGAAAATCCCATTCGTCTGCAGCTTCGCCTGCTTCATCACGGGACGTTACGACACCATCCGCATGTCATGCGGCTATTCCGAAACGAACGTCAAGATCGTCGGCACCCACGCCGGGATCGGTATCGGTGAAGACGGCAACAGCCAGATGGGTTTGGAAGATATTGGTCTGATGCGCGGTCTGCCCGGATTCACTGTCATTCAACCCGCGGACGAAATCGAGACGAAACAGGCGATCGCATTCGGCGTTGAACACAAAGGTCCGGTCTACTACCGGTTAACGCCGCCAAAAACTGCCTGATGTCAACGGTGAAGACTATCAATTCGAAATGGGAAAAGGGGTCGAACTCGCTCCTGGTTCCGATATGACCATTCTCGCTACCGGCGGCACGGTATCCCACGCGCTTCGGGCTAAAGAAATCCTGGCGGGCGACAAAATCAACGCCCGGATTGTCAACATCCATACGATCAAACCGATCGACGTGGATTTGATCGTTCGCTGCGCGAAAGAAACGAAGTGCCTCCTCACCGTTGAAGATCACAACATCATCGGCGGATTGGGAAGCGCCACAGCTGAAGTCCTCTGTGAACACCACCCGGCGCCATTGAAACGCTGGGGGATCTTGGATACTTTTGGACAATCCGGCGGCGAGAGAGATCTCTATAAGGCGTATAAAATAGACAGCGAAGGAATCGCTGAAACAGCGGCGGGCTTCTACCGAAAAGTTACCGGGTAGCGCAATGGAGCGCGGGCGTCCCGCCCGTGAAACAAACGTGATGGTCAATTATCTGGGTAGCAAGGGGAGGGCTTTTTTCTCTTCTTTTTTAATTTCTGGAAGGACGCCAGGGCAGAAAAAAGTAAAGGCTCCGGCGCAAGCGCTGGTATTTGCCCTGGGCGCCCGTCGTGAAAAAACAGATGAAATCCATGGATACCCAGGGCAAGGCGTAGTCTGCCCTGGTTTTAACAATCACTAAATGAAGAATGAAATAATCGTGACCTCTTCCGCAGTCAAATTACAAGCCATAGTTGGTGAATCGCAGATTGCCCGATTTCATGAAGATGTCTCGCCGACCCTTTATGATGAATGTCTGTCAAGCAATGACGCTTTGCGCCATTCAGAAGATACCCTTCACATCCAATCCTTGGATGAAGCGATCGCGTTAGCGCAGACAGAAGGTCCTATATCCGCAAACCGGATTCTTCTTGATTGGCGGCGTTTTGACGGACGGTTTTCTGAGTGGTTGATCTATCTCGCGCCTGCGCTCTACCGTTGGATTGGACGCGAATTCGCTCTCATTCTGCCTGAAGACAGATCTCCCACCAAAATCATCCCCGCTATTGCGGATTTGCTCCGCTCGTTGGAACTGCGATCACGTGGAATTCGTATTATCTCCTGCCCCACCTGCGCCCGTTGCCGGACGAATTTCCCAGTTATGGTTAAATCGATCGAAGACCGGCTGGCCGCAATTGATAAAACGCTGGATGTCGCCGTCATGGGATGTGAAGTCAACGGTCCCGGAGAGGCGAAAGCGGCTGATATAGGTATCGCTTTCGGAGACCGGAAGGGAATGCTCTTCAAACGGGGCGAACCCATACGGACTGTCAACATCGAAGACGCGGCGGATGTGTTACTCAGCGAAATTGAAAAACTATAATGTCTTGATTTCCTTTCTCTTCCGAAAAATCAGAACAAAAAATGTACATTTCCTCTATTTTTTGCTATATTCCTGTAATATATTGAGAAGTAGCCTTGGATAAGAATTCGCATTACGCCACCCATCTAGCCAAGGCTGTTTCTGTTGCGATTAAATATATGAGTAAATCTGTCTGAAATAGAATAAGGGAGGAATCATGAAACGAATCGCCCGTATTCTTGCCATTTTCTTTATCGTATTTCTCATGCCTTTATTTGGAGGCGGCTCTTCCGGCTGGACGTTTGAAAAACCGGAACGCATCGTCAATTTCAAAAAAGACAAAAAATCGACGACATCCGAACGAGACGTAAAAGCGTTTCAAAAAAAGGCAAGCACGTCAATAAAAAGGAATGTGAAAGCCTTCCAAAGAAAGGCCAAAACTTCTCAACAGAGGGATGTCAGAGCTTTCCAAAGAACAACAAGCGTCACACAATCAAGAGATGTGAGCGCTTTTCAGAGGAAAGCGACTCCCGTACCCACTCGGGATGTGAGATCCTTTCAAAGAAATGTTACTCCCATCCCCACTCGGGATGTGAGATCTTTTGAACGAAAGGTGACCCCTTTACCCACTCGAGATGTGAGATCCTTCCAAAGAGAAGCCCCCCGTTTCCCCGTCAGGGATGTGAGCGCTTTTGAACGAATTAGTTCTCCCGGTGGTTCCGGCGAAAGTACAACTGGAGGTCAGGGCGATTCTGGAACACCGAGTGATGGTGGAGTATCGGACCAGGGAACGGGAAGCAAACCAAACCGCAGCCAACAATATAGAGAAGCATTCGAACCGGAAAATTACCGGGAACGTTTTCAATCTGAAAACTATCGCAGTAACCGCTCCCCCTATGGTTTCACCAATCAACAATTGCGATCCGGTTTCAGATACCGGAGTCGATACTATCCCAATGGAAGATACGCGAGAGATACCAATCCATCTTTGGAACCGGATGACGGGGACCGGGATTATTTGACTGGGGATCAGAGCCAGACGGATACGTCCGGAGCCGAAACGCAAAGCCAGTCCCGCGTATACTGGAAACCGCCAACGCCGCAGTGGATGATGGATTACAACCGCCTGCCTCCAAAAAATACGGGAAATCAACCGCTTCAGATCCCGCAATACATCCCCCCGTTGAACGGGCAATATGGAGCGCCTCAAACCACCCCATCGGACAAAGAACAGGCGGACGAGGATCAACCGGCGGATACTCCACCGCCTGATTTGCAGAAGGGGGACAAAATCGACGAATCCGCATTGGATTCGGCGAAAGACAATTCTGAAGAAGCGGATTCTAGGGCCGCGGCACAATCTTCCAACAATGCGGAGTCAAACGCGCAAACGTTGAGCGCTAAAGACGAACTCGAACTGGGAAAGAGTTTAACTCCCGCCCAGCGGCTTGCTCGCAGCGGCGATTCTATGTTCGAACGCCGGCTTTATTACAAGGCTATCAGTCAATACGAAAGCGCGATGATCCACGATCCGGATGACCAAGATATCGCCATTCGAGCGGCGCTGTCGCAGTTCGCCGCGCGCAAGTATACCACAGCGGGAGGAACGCTGCGGAAAGCGATGGGCGAGACTCCCGATTCCAACCGGATCTCAAAAATCGCGCGCGAACTCTATCCCTCAGCCAAAGAATTCAACCAGCATCTTTCCCGATTTTCCCTCCGAAGAAAGAGCAACAGCGATTCAAACATGGATTATCTCGATCGAGCGCTGTCACAAGTCCATATTTCGGGTGATGAGGAGAAATAAAGGTTAACGGTATGCCATCCTGGGGGGGAATATATGCGGGCGGGACGCCTGTGTTACTCATCTAATATTTAAAAATGGTCAGGAATTACGCCAGGGCTGAAAAAAGCCTTGCCCTGGGTACCCACCCGCATCTGGAGAATCTAAATATGGCTTGGACAAAAGAATCTGCGATTAGAGAAATGGAGTCATTAATCAAAGAGGCTCAAAATGTCGCTAATTATGACAAAGCATCGCCCGAATTTTCACGCTGGTATCTTAATGTATCCATTTTTCTTGAAGAGATATTTGGAGGATCATCCAAAATCGTTCTATCGTTTCGTAAATTAAGGTTTTATCCTTCGGGTTCTTTTGTTATTCAATCTTTTGATATTCAGGGAGCTTTAAATGAAAGGAATCATGGCGCTTTTATTGATGACCTCAATCTAAGTATTGGAATCATTCAAGCGGGTATTGATGAACTTTCTCGCAAATCTCTGAGTGAAGTATATCAAGGAAAAAATACTCCAAGAGAGTCAAGTATGTTAATTCGAGTTCTCTCATTAGCAGAATATAAGATACGGAAAACAATACGAGATATACCGGCGAATGAAAAAGAAATACAAGATGCGTTCGAGAATTTATTAATTGGAGCTGATATCCCTTATAAACGTGAACATCCTCATATAACTTATTCTTCAAAAGAGTATATTCCTGATTTCTCTTTTGAGAGAATTGATCTTGCGCTTGAAGTTAAATTTTGTGCACGAAAGGACAGAGAGAAGAAAATCATAGCCGAGATGAATGATGACATAATGGCATACAAGACAAAATTTGGAAATATAGCTTTCTTAATCTATGATGTCGGAAAGATAAGATTAATCGGGTTGTGCTATCAATGGCCGTCCAGATCCATGTCCGCCCATACTCCTTTTCCAATTCTTCTTCGCTAACACTTTTCTTTTTTTTACAAAGGTCCAGAGTTCGTCCAGTTGGACCTCGGTCATCTGGAGGGAATGGAGTAAATTGGATAAAACCAAAGCACAGTGTTCACCGGCGCGAAGGATGACTCGGTTCACTGTGTCTTTATCAAGATTCAGTAATCGAGACGTAGATCTTTTCAAATCAGAATTTAGCCAAAGAGATGACGTCTTAATCAAGGTCTGTCATAACTCACCTAAAACATTAAAACTGAAATTTCGATTAAACAATGTGAAAAGAAATCAAGCAAGACGTTTAAGATATGTAGTGTAGATCGCAGGCGCCTAGGGCAAGGTTTAAAAAAACTTATCCTTGTTACACATTCTCATCTGATTTTTTAAGAAATAAAAGTAAGTGCTCACTTGACGGGTGAATTGCAGTTAGAGATAAAATGGGGGTGAGATAATTTGCGGGCGGGACGCCCGCGCTCCATTGGCTCTCATCTAGTCGTGTTTTATTATGCTTGCGCAGCGGTGGCCGCTTAGGACGGCTCCTTCCATTGTGGCGGGAAGGCCGGTGTTGGTCCAATCTCCGGCTAGGTATAGGTTTTTAATTGCGGTTGTGTGGGGGGGGCGTTGAACCGCGTTCTTTGGGGTGAGAGAAAAGGTGGCGCGGCGTTCCCAAAACACGGCTGCGGATTGAGGAACTGTATTCTGAATCGAAGGATACGCTTCGCGGAGATCGTTGATCGCGATCTGGATTAGTTCCGCCCGCGTCCGGTTGAGTAGATGATGGGCGGCGCTGACTAATAAACAGACGCAGTTCTTTCCACTTTCGTTGGATTTCATGAAATTCGAACGGTGAAACGCCCATTCGAATGTGGTTCCGGTCAGGCAGCAGAAATCTTCATCGGCTATGGGATTTTTGTACCAAAGATATACGCATAGGATTGGGGATTCTCCTAAATCGGGTATGGTTATCCGATCATTCAATCCGGAATTGTCGAGTAATTCGCTGAGATTGTTCGCGGGGATGGCGCTGATTACCGCGCCGCTTGGAATTATCTCACCTGATTTTAATTGAACGCCGGTGATACGCTCTCCTAAGAATTTGAGTTTTTCGACTCGCGCACCCAGTCTTACTGTTCCTTTCCGTTCTTCGATGTATTGAATCGCTTTGTCTCCGTGCAGATCTTGAAGCGGCGTTATGGCCAGGGCCATGTTTGAATCTTTTGCGGCTCCGAGAAACGCTTGTTGGAGAACTGTTGCGAGGGAGGCCGCGTCGGCCTGTTCGAAGGATTCATTTAAAGTGGAAAGTGTGATTGGGCGCCACATTAGTTCATTTAATTGTTCCGGCTGCTTTAAGCGCGCGCAGAATTGTTCGGTGGTCTCGCGGGGATTGCAGGGCTGGTATTTCCGGATCGCCCATCCAAAGCGGGCCGCGTTCCATACATCCCGGATGCCGAATGAGCGCATCCGGATCATGCCAGCGAGCAGGTGAAATGGTCCCGGCAGGGGAGGGCAGCGTAAACTGTCGTGAAAGCCATTCGCTCCGCGGTAGGGGATGGTTAATGATTTTTGAACTTGCACGCAGTCATCTGTACCCAATTGACGCAGGAGGGAGAAGGTTTCGTGGTAACAGGCCATCAGCGCGTGTTGGCCGTTGTCGATCATGGCTCCTGAATGCGGATCGCGGATGGAGTAGGTCCGGCCGCCGAGGAAGGGCTTTTTTTCGAGGAGAGTGACGCGGGCTCCATTTTGGGCCAATTGCGTAGCGGCAGCGATTCCTGACAGGCCTCCTCCGATGATTACTACATCCGCGTTCATGGTATCAAACATCTCCAGCGGCTGCCCAGCCAGCAGCCGAGGGCGTAGAGGATTTTTAACGAGGTGGGGACACGGATTCGTTTGGCGTAGATGTTATAGTCCGCTTGCCGGATCCGTTTCAACAGGTTGAAATAGATTTTCCGCATGATTTCGGCGGGGAAGAGAAGATGATGATCCCGCCGTTCGTAGCATTGAACCGCCTGTTGGTAGAAACGGAGGGCGCGTTCTTCTTGGAAGCGCATCAGTTTAATGAACGCGGGGGAATAGGTCTCGTTTAAGAGGTCTTTTTCGCTGTATTGAAACCGATCGAGATCTTCTTGGGGGAGGTAAATCCGCCCTTCCCGCGCGTCTTCACCCACGTCTCGCATGATATTGGTTAATTGCAGCGCCGTTCCTAGATTCAGGGCGTAGTTTTTTGTTTTTTCCGAGCGGTAGCCGAAGATCTCGATGCAGATTAATCCAACCACGCAGGCTACGTGATAGCAGTATTTTTCTAAATCCGCAAAGGTGGAGTAGCGTTTTTGACGCAGATCCATCTCGACGCCGTCGATCAACGCTTCGAAGTATTCTTTGGGGAGTGAGAATTCTTCAATTGTTCCGCTGAGGGCTTGTGTGATGGGATGGGATGGACGGCCTTCGAAACAGGCGATCAGTTCGTCCCGCCAGCGATCCAGTTCCCGCCGGGCGCTATCTTCGTCACGGGCGTCATCGACGATATCGTCACTGTGTCGACAGAAGGCATAGAAGGTGAAAATCGCGTCCCGTTTCTTTTTGGGAAGAAATAAGAAGGAATAATAAAAATTGGTTTTGCTTGATTTGGTTTTTTCTTGGGTGTACTGATTGACGTCCACGCGCTCCGCTCCTGGATGATGATCCAGCCTCGATCTCCGGTCGAGTATTATTTTCCATTGATTCCCTGCGCGAACAAACGCTGAAGCCGCTCGCGGCGGCTTTTGATTCCCAGCAACGAGTACGCGCCCAAATGCAAAAAATCCCATTTGGAGAGTTTAGGGCGTTTTTCAAACGCGTTACAGTCATTCAATAACGTTCGGGAAAGAATTGTGGCTCCAGTCAACCAAGTTAACCGCAATTCCGCCGAGAGCGGCCAGTGGACACGCTCTACTAATGGATAACCCCGATCGAACAGCGCCCAGGTTCGTTCGATTTGCCGCAGGAGGAGCCGCTGGAAGCGTTCGTCGAATACTTGCGCGAAATATTCATCTTCGCTGTATTGTTCTTGTTGCATATCCCGTTTGGGGATGTAGATGCGATCTTTTTTTTGATCGATGGTGATGTCCTGCCAGAAGTTCGTTAATTGCAGCGCTGTGCAGATGCAGTCGGAGAGTTCGAACAATTCTTCGTCCCGGTAGCCGAAGAGATATAGGATCAAGCGGCCTACTGGATTGGCGGAATACCGGCAATAGCCGAGAACGTTCTCAAATTCTTCATATCGCTTGACGGTGACGTCCATTTTGAAGGCGCGCAGGAGTCCCTGGAACAGATCGGCGGGCAATTCGTATTTTTGCACCGTGTCCGCCAATGCGATAAAGATGGGATGGTCCGCTTTGCCTTGATAGCAATCGATCAGTTTCCGTTCCCATTCGTTGAGCAGATCCAGCCGTTTTCCTTCGTATGAGGCTTCGTCGGCGAAATCATCCGACACCCGCGCGAATGAATAGATCGCCGCGACGTGCGGGCGCAGGGGTTTTGGGATTAACAGCGATCCAACCGGGAAATTTTCATAGTGAGAGGCGGTGATATCCCGGCAGAAGCTGTACGCCGTCTCCACCGTGCAATCGGCTGGGGGAGGCTGCGTTTTGAGATGATAAAACGCTCGAAGCGCTTGAGCGGAGGGGATCATGTTCCTAACCTTTCCTTTTTGAGATGGTGTCAAAAAGGTTTTTTCAAAAAAAATGTTTAATACAGTTTATCTGGGAAATGAGTATTCTTGAAATATTAATTACTGATGCTACGCAGATTCGACAAATAATCTATTAATTTAAAGAGAAAAATAGATTGATTTATCTTTCTTTGTCTGAATCTGGATATCCAGGATGATTAGGATTTTCAGGATAGGAATCATCAGAGTGGAATCTGTCAGCGGATAGTAAAATCCATTAATCAAGTAAAAAATCCTGAACATCCTTTAATCTTGGCCATCTTGATTCAGACAAAAATAATCTTAAAAACAATGGCTCATCCGGAAATTGGGCGCATTGCGTTTTTTCTTAGGAAATTTCACCATTTTTTGTAAGTTTTATCATTGTGATACCTCAAATTTCCTAGGAAAAAAGCATCGATACTCCGTGATCTGTTAAATGTCAAAAGTAATCTGTCAAATATTTGTGTATCTTATTCTATGATTATCTAATCTTTGAATAGACTATCGGAATATTGATTATTGGGTGTTTTGCAATCTGTTTTTTAAAATGATCAATACAAGGATTTCTTTAAATCTTAGCAAGTTTTTCAAGATTCTTAAGTATAGAATATTCAATCAGTTATTAACAAAGAAAAAAATAGAATTGGTATTATCCGTATAACTGTGGAGCGTGTGGATAACGGCTTTATCGTTATCCAAGTGGCTGTGGGCAATATCGATAGATTTGTCCACAGACACGTCACGATCCATAGGGCTTTCGATTACACTTTTTATTAAAAATTCAATCGATGTGCCCAATTTCCGGATGAACCAAAACAATCTCTATTGGTAGATTTGCGTAACATCAGTTAATATTTTGAGATAGTAGAACTCATTATACCGGTTTAAATCCCAGGGTTAAAACCCTGGGCTATTGTCTTTTGTCCCGTAAAGGCTCCGGCGCGAGCGCCGGTAGGACAATTCACCCAATCTGTAAGCAATACCATTCTTGGTGGTTAGCCGTTTGATTCTTTGAGATATGGTATCATACTCTTAAGATTCGCTCCACTCTTTTCGTGGAGAAAACTGGATTAGGAAGTGACGTATGAAATCCCGATGGATTTTTTTATTATTGATTGTCATCTGCTACGGATGCAGCCAGATTACGCCGGAGGAGCGGTTGCGGCAAGCCACGGATTTACTGGCGGAGAATGAGTTTGATCAAGTTCTTACGCTTCTGCACGACTCATTCGCCACCCCGACAGAAGAAGAACAACGGTGTCTCTTGCGGGGATTAACTTATACTTGGAAAGAGCAGTGGGATTTGGCGAAGGATGAATTCAACCGGGCGATCGAGCAGATCAAACCGGCGCCTGAAGTGGATTTCATCTATCCAGAAAGTTTGCGCAGCGGCCAGGCGTATGAGGAATTCCGCGATCTCCGGTTTTCCGAAGATGACATGCGATATTTGTGGCGGGTTCTGTGGCAGCGCCGAATCGCGGAGCGAGTGACAGGTGATCTCCAAGATCCGATGGAAAAAACCATCGCTCTCTGTGATTATGTTTACCGTCATATTCAATTTGGGATTATCGAGGGGGGGTACTGTTTCGATAAACCGTTTCATATTTTGATCCGTGGGCAAGGGCTTTGTGATGAATTGGCGTGGGAACTCACGCAGTTGCTACGCGCTGTGGGATTGGAAGCGCTTCGCCTTGTGTTATATCGGGATCCCAGTTTGCGCGAACAATCCAGCCCCCATACGTTGGCAATGGTGAAGATCGGTGAATCCTGGTTACCGGTTGATCCGACGTTGGGCGTTATTTTGAAAAATGTGACTACAGGGAAACCGGAAGGATTCCCGCAGAATTTTTTAATCGATCCAGTTCCTGAAGACGTCCAGGCGTTTGGGGATGAGAAGAAGCCGATTGACGGATTTCTGGAGGAAATTAAATCGTTTGGACAATACGAGGAATTCGCCGACGCTTTTTATTACTCGCTTCCCGCTGTTGATTATGAAGTGGAAGCGCATACGCCCCGGTTTCTTCTTCTTGCGCAGCGCTTGAAAAGGCTTGTTGAGATTCCGGCTCTCGCGGTTCCTTTTATAACAATCGGCGCGCCGGAGTTGGATCCGGATACGAAAAAAATTATCAATTGGGTTCCTATCCGTTTGAATTATATCTACCAGATGACGCAGGAATCGAACGCCCAGCAAAGGCAGTACACGTTTACTATATATCGATACCTTCTCCCTATTCGTGAAGCGCGATTAGCCCTGTTGGCGGGGGATTATGAGAGGGCCGAACAGTTGTTCAGCGCTGAATTCTCTAAAATTGGAATTAAGCCTCTCGCGCTGGAGGATTATGAATATTACATAGCCGTGTCCGCATATGAACAAGGCCGTTTTGAGGAAGCGGAAGACCTATTCCATTCTTTTCTTGAAAAGAATCCCCATTCCAATTGGATGAATCGCGCCTATTATCAATTGGCCCTGCTGGCTTGGATGGGAGGCGATCAGACGAAGGCCGATTCTTATGTAGAGAAATGCGGTCAAAATCATGAGGGGGGGCTTTTTCGGTGGGTTGTGAAACTTGGCCTTGTACCTGGGCGCACGTGATTGTTGGGGATTTGGTGGATTCATGCCAGGGCAGAAAAAAGCCTTGCCCTGGGCGCCCGCTTTTCGTTAAAAGTGGGAGTTAAAGGTGGGCTACGCTTCGCTTTTAGCCCACCCTACAAAGCTACAACGCTGTATAATTACCTATCCACGACCATTTCATTGTTCCTTTCTTGGAGATGAAAATGCCTATTCCTGAAAAAAAAGAGCGGTACACGTACCAAGATTACTGCGGATGGCTGGATGAACAACGCTGGGAATTGATTGATGGCAAGCCTTATAATATGACACCTGCGCCATCGTTCCATCATCAAACGATCGTTGGGAATATATACTCGTATCTTAATTATGCGCTTAAAGGAAAGAATTGTGTACCGTCGATCGCTCCCAGCGACGTTGTTTTATCAAAGGATGATGTCGTTCAACCCGATGTGTTCGTTGTTTGTGATCCGGAAAAAATAACGAAAGAGAACGTGCAGGGGGCTCCTGATCTTATAATTGAGGTTCTCAGTCCATCGACGGCGAAAAAAGATCGATGGGAGAAGCTGAAACTGTATGAACGATATGGCGTTATTGAATATATCCTCATTGATCCGGATGGTCAGTATGCGGAGCGCTATCTTCAAGGAGCTGGTGGGCTGTTCGATCAGAGAGAAATCTTCGATACAAACCAAAGGATTCCCTTGCGATCTATATCGGGCTTGGAACTACCGCTTTGGGAAGTTTTTGGAGAAGAACCACCCGAAACATCATAGATGGGAGTTTTTGTGTGTAAGAGGCGTCTTGCGCTGTGCTTTTAGTAAAAGGTGGGCTACGTTGCGCTTTTATCTCACCCTACAAAGCTATTTAGATATTTCTCCAACATGGTGTAACCATCGTCAGCCACCTTATTTCTATCAGAAGCATCATCGGGATTCAAACCATTCTTCTTTTCCCAACTATCGGGCATACCATCATGGTCGGAGTCGGTTGGCGCTGATGCGCTTTTTAATTCAGGCCAGCCGCCAACATCATTCTGAGAATCAATAATGCCGCTCTTTTTTGATTGATCTTGCATCGCATTTTTTTGTTTGTAATTTGGTCCTTCATAGGTTGCAAACTCGTTTCGAACTTCTTCAATTATGCGTGTATCAACCGCATCGCGTTTGGGTAAAGTCGCGCCTGCATTTTCAAGAACGGATAAATAGGCTTCCTCCGCTGTTTGTTGGTTAATGGGCATGGATGGCCAAGGTTCATCCATCTTGAATTTGCTAACTGAATCTACAGGTTGTATACCGCCATCCCAATTATTGGCCGAAACGGCGGTATTACCCTCAACTACATTATCAGCAATATACCATCGTCCAGCGTCAGCGGCTCCATTGCGTGTCGAAGGGGCTGCTATACGCTGCAAGGTTTCTCCCGGGCGGGTTGCAGGACCGGGTTTATAATAATTGCCAACCATATTGATCCTGGTGAAATTAAATTTGGGATTCCCTTTTTGCTGTTTTTCACCTCCATAACAACTTTGATATCCCCAATTGTATAACACATTATTACGATAATCCGTATTTCCGCATCCCGAAGCGAAACGGGGATTGCGACTTGAGTGATGCGCTATAAGGTTATGATGGTAGGTGCTGTTGTTTGATCCCCAAATCCCTCCAAATCCATGATGACCTTTGACATGGTTGGATTGATATAAGCTTTCCGCAATCAAACACCATTGAACCGTTACGTTCTCATTATGATAAACGGACATTGTCTCATCAACACTCCAACTGGCCGATACATGATCAAGGATTAGGTTTTTGTTGTATCTACTTGAAACGGCATCTGCATCTACGCCCGATTCATCGCCTAACCGTACTCGTATATACCGAATGATGACTTCATCGGTTCCAATTGATAATGGGTAGCGTTTAATGCAAATTCCATCTCCTGGAGCCGTTTGTCCGGCTATAGTGATATACGGATTGCGAATCGTTAAATTACTTTTTAGGTCTATCGTGCCTGAGATCCTAAAAACAACGGTTCGCGGCCCTTCCGCTTCAACTGCGGCGCGAAGGCTTCCTTCACTGGAATCATTCAAGTTCGTCACTTCATAAACTTTGCCACCTCTTCCACCAACCGTATATTTTCCATACCCTTCAGCGCCAGGGAACGCAAGTTGCTTCTGTGCAAAACTGGTTGCAGACCAGAAACAGATAATGATTAGTAATCCTGTTTTATAATATGGATACATAATAATCCTCCAACTATTAGTTTATTTGTTCTTAAAAAGCGATTAATACTACTCTATTTCGACAACGACTCTCTGGTATCTCGTTAATGGTGGGGCGCCGTTATCCGTTACTTCACAAATGATATGGATGGTTTTTCCTTTTGGGGCATCGCTTGGCACAGTAAACAAGGCATCCTGTTTATCGACATTTTTTATCTCGATGTCGCCATCATAAGTGTCTGCCTCTCCATACCGCCACCAGCGGTAAGTCAATTTGTCTGCATCCGGATCAGTTGTTCCTTCTGCACTGAATTTCACTTTTACTCCCGGCTTGACTTGAAGATCATTCGCATGAGTAAGTTTGACGACTGGAGGATGATTGGCGTCTTCATAGGATTTTACACACCAGTCTGCCCGCGCCGCGAAATCATTCTGAATTACATCAATCCAGCGCCACTGAGGTTTGAGATACGCAGTGAGTTTCTCATCGTTCGGGATATCCTCCTTCACACGCTTGCGCCCCCACGCCGAACTTCCATACCAACGGCCTGTTGGATACTCGTACCCAGGTTCCTGTACAGGATCGAGCCATGTGTTATCGCGTACATTAACAAAACGGCCACCCCAACCGCCCCAGCCTGGCGATTCCGCGCTGCGCAAGCCAGTCGGTATGACGTGCAGAAACGAAGGCGAGTCACCCTCGGACCGGAAACGCCCACCATCGTGCGCTTTGTACAAGGCAAGCAGAGGACCGTGGTCCTGCAGGAGATTTTGGTTCATCCATTTCGCGGAATAGTAACGCTTCATTTCCTGAGAGATCTCCCTCCTCTGATGGTCGTACGCCATAGCGATGAACTGGTCGGAAATGATGGTGGGAATGTTGTACTGTCCCCAGTTTGGACGGATATAGTCTTGGTAAGTCGAATCCTGTTCCCAAATAAAATAGAATCGTATCTTGTTCGCCACATAGACCATTTTTTCCGGGTGTTCTTCTTCAATGGTTTTGAGGGCTCTAGCGATTGTGTTAGGACCTCCCCAGGCTTGTAGCCAGATGGGGCGGTCATCCGATTCATCCAATAAGACTTTGGCTATATGCTGTGAACCAGGAGTGATTTCATCCATCTCTCCCTCTGATTTCACATTCCCTAAAAATGTGCGTTCTTGCAGATACTCCGGTGTGGGATACCGGCTGTCATGCTTCACTAAATTTGGATAGACCTTTTTATAAGCACTCAAGTAAGGTTGAATCCAATCATCCCCAACCCAATTGTGTCCATGCGAATGATATTGAGAACTCGAAGTGACAATCCCTTCGATATCCCATTCATTGGCATAAAGTAAAAACCGGACCATAGAACACTCGTCATCGATTTCACCGTCACTTGTAACGATCACTCGTGGCTTCTTAGCTGTGGCAGTATTGTGACAAACGTCTATTAAGACAGCAACCAGAAAAAATAGTAATACACTCATTTTATATAAAAATGAGTTTCTAAGGTTTACTCGTTTAAGATTTCTCTCGCAACTCATTATCATTTTCTAACTCTCCACATATCTAAATTTTGATTTGATTTTATCATCGATTTTCACGCGACACTCTACGCGAATCAAGTTTCCAAAAAAACTTACGAATTCAGGGAACGATTTCCCTGAGCAAGGATCTATGCAGCCTTAAGATCCACCCCTAAAATGAATTGGGATCGTATTCAGGAATGCGCATTTGTGAGCTGACGGCGGCGATTTTGTCACGGAGGCGCTCCCATGAAGAACGCATCCGCACATTGACGATCAATCCAATCCCCAACATGCACGACAACAAAAACGAGCCCCCATAAGAAATAAATGGAAAAGGAAGACCGGTCACAGGGAGAAGCCCGGTAACCATGCCCACATTAATCGTGATATGCGTGAAAAACATCGATAGAATCCCTGTGACGATCAAGGAGCCTTCCAGCGTTTTCGAAATCACCGCGGTTTCAACTCCTCGTGTCAACAACAGAAAAAATCCTCCAAGCAGAATCGAAACCCATAAAAATCCCATCTGTTCCCCCAAAACCGAGAAGGCGAAATCGTGCTTGAATTCCGGCAGGAATTTGTATTTACTCTGCGTTCCCATGCCTACGCCCTTGCCCCAAAAGCCTCCTGATCCAAGCGCGATTTTTGATTGATCGAGATTCCAATTGCTCCCTCTAATATCCTCATCTTGCGCGAAATACGCTTCAAACCTCATCCTCGCGTGGGAGGGAACCTGATTCCAAATCGCGGGTCCGAACTCATAAATCACAACAAACAACACAATGCCAGCCGATAAAAAAGGCGCCCAGACACTCGCAGGCGTCTTTTGAAAAAGGGAGATGGCTAACAAAGCAAGCAGTATGACCAACCAGATCAAAATCCAAATGATATCATGATTGATGGCCATGAGACTCAAGGCAGGTGACACAATGAGAGCAAGATACATTCCCGGCAGTCCCGCTACGTACATCATAATCAATGTCACTGGGACAAAGACCAGCGCCGTGCCATAATCAGGCTGTTTCAAGATTAACAAAGAAGGGATAGCGCCGATCACAAGCGGTTTGATGATATCCAACAGGCCGTTCCATTCCCCCCGTTGTTTGGATAACCATTTCGCCAGAAACAAGATAGTAGCCAGTTTGGCGAATTCAGATGGCTGTACTTGAACGGATGGCAGAATCTTAATCCAAGAATCCGCCCCATGGCTACTATGTCCTAATGGTGTAAAACAGAGAAGTAGACTGAACAATCCAACAATATAAATCAATCCCGAACATCGTACCAAAAACTCAAAATCGACAAACAAGATCCCGATCATCGCTAAAAAGCCGATTGCGGTCCACTGAATCTGCCGGACCCATTCCGTATCCGAAGGATTATCGATCGTCGCGCCGGCCAGCGCGAGGATACCGATCACAATCAAACCGATCGTGAGTAACATGGAAAAGTAATCAATTTCAAACAGGATCTTTGTTTTTATCACGCTGATACGCCTCAATCATTTTCATCGCCATAGGAGATGCGATTTCTCCACCGTGTCCACTATTTTCAACAAGGACCGTCACAACAATCTCCGGGTTTTCGAAAGGCCCGTAACAGACAAACCACGCGTGCGGTTCCCGGCCTCCTCCCACCTCCGCTGTGCCGGTTTTCCCCGCCAGAACGAATTCCTCGTTGCGAACCCGCCGTCCAGTGCCCCGGTCCGTGTTCACCACTTCCCACATGGCTTTATGGCAGGTTTCCCAGGTAGATGGCTTCGCCTCGATCTTTCGCACCTCAACAGGATCAAAGGTATAGATTTCTTCCCGGTCCGTCGGGGAAACGACGCACTTGGCGACACGGGGTTGATAGAGCGCCCCATTATTGACCAATGCGCATAGACCCGTGCTGATTTGAAGCGGCGAAAGCGCGAGCGAACCTTGTCCGATTGATAGATTGATCATCTCACCCGGACTCACGGTGTTTGGTGTTGGCAATGGATAATTGAATCGTTCTCCGGGAAGATCGATCCCCGTTGGACCTTTAAACCCAAAGTTCACCAGCCAGGGGAACAAGCGGTTCATCTTTAATTCCTGCCCGACCATTTTGTAAAAATAGCAGTCACAGGACAATTGCACGGCCTGGATCATATTCATGGCTCCGTGCCCCCGGTGGTAATCATGCCAAATGTGACACTTCTTATCCTGGCCGTAGATTAAAACATGACCGGGGCAGTAGACTGTCGCGGAAACCGGCGTATTCAATTCTTCCAGCAATGCGGCGCAGTAAAACGGTTTCATGATGGAACCGGGAGCGTATTGACTCCGTATCGCCCGGTGATAGAGAGGATTGTCGCGATCGAAATTGTACTCCCGGAACTTTTCGTTGTAGAGATTGGGATCAAACCGGGGGCTGGAGGCGAGAACGAGGATGGAATTATCGTTCGGATCAGCGACAATAATAGCCCCTCGCGAAGCGCCCAGAATGTTCTCCGCTTCCCGCTGCAAATTCGCGTCTATCGAGAGCATGATATTCATTCCAGGGATAGAGGGTTCAATCTCCCACGCCTGCCCATGTTGAATCTGCGATTTATCGACCATCACCCGGTTCAATCCATCTTTGCCCCGGAGATAGGATTCGTATTGTTTCTCGATTCCGCTTTTCCCAATGACGTCATTTTGTGTATACCCCAATTCCTTTCTCGTCTCTAACTCGTGGAAATTGATCGGACCCGCGCGGCCAATGACGTGAGCCGCGAGTGATCCGTTGGGGTACTTGCGTTTATAGACTTTCCGGTAAAACACCATCGCCTCAATTGGGAATTCAACGCGCCGTTCCCGTACCGCCACATAACGGTTGTAATCAATCTGTTTCGCGACAGGAACACGAAAATGCTTGTACCGGTAATCCGGATTATTGACCTTATAATTCCGCTTCAACGTATCCGTTGGCATTTCGAGAATTTCGGAAAGAAGCTGGATGGATTTTTCGATAGTCTCGTCAACACAGCGCGTGGCGTCTTTTATCCGGATCGGGAGATAGATATCCCAATACGGTTCATCCATCGCCAGAATTTCGCCGTCCCGGTCGAGGATTTTTCCTCTCATGCTCTGGATAGGAACGTTTCTGAAATAATTCCGCTCCGCTCTCTCCTTATAAAAGGATTGCTGCAAAATCTGGATCGACCAAAGCCGGGAAATAAGAATCGCGAAGACGGTCATGCAGAACAAGAGAAAGACTTGCAGCCGGCGATCAATGGTTTTGGGTTTCGGTGTGAGCAGTGATTTAGATTGCATCATCTTACGCGTTCCGTCCTCCCCACAAGGTTTCGACGTCCCGCTCAGGCAGCTGAATTGGAGGAGAGGACCAGGGGAACAGATAGAAACAAATCCCGGCGACAATCGCGCCGGCGAGTATATACGCTTCCATCTGCTGAATGGAAACACCCGTATTGAAATTCGACAACCAGAAAATCACCTCGCCAAACCGGACAAGGCCACAGAGGAGCATCCCAATAAATAACCGGGAAATGGAAAACTGCGCCCAGAACAAAACCCGAATCCGGGCGACGATCATCACCATTAGCAAATAAAGACAGGAGTGCATCCCCATCAGATCCACATTAACCGCGTCCCAAAAGATCCCCATAATGAACGCCAGCAGATACGCCTCCCCCATAGGACGGGTTAAAGCGGAATAAATCACCGCCAACAACACAATATCCGGAGTCCAGATTCCCCAATTGAAGAAAATCCGGATCGAAAGATCCCCCAAAAAAATTCCCGTCATTTGCAGCCAGTATTTCATTGTGATTTCTATATTGTTGAACTGTGTGGTTTAACTATTTGTCTATTCAAAATATACCAACGTTTCATCCTGCGGGAACCGTTTTGTTTCACAATCTGAAGTCTAAGATTGAATTCGCTTCAACAATAAATTGTGTAGTTCCCTGAAATCATTTGGTGCTTGATTGAGAGGTTTTCTCATCAGATCTTTGAGAATCTCACGCCTTTTATCGATCCCTTGCAGTATATTTCCTTTTGCGTCTTTGATTTCGAAATAACTGTTAACAATTGAATTTACTATTTCTTTTCCACTCTGTAATTCCAACCATTTCCCGCATCCGAATTCAAGGATTTCTTTACTACCAGATAATAATTCAAAGATATCATCGAATCGTTTCTCGATTTCTCTCACATCTAATTTCTTGGTTACTTTGTTTTTATAATTCGGAAATTCACTCGCAGTGGTCAGTTTTTCAATCGCATCCTCTCGGCTTTGAAAATCTTCTAATCGCTTGAATTTCTGAATCCAATTCTCTTTGAAATCTTCCCGAATTTCCACAATCACTTGATTGGCCGCATCGATATAAATCCGCTCCTGAAAACGGCTAAGAATCTCTTTGCGCAATTGTTCTTCTGAAATAGAACAATGTTCTGATAGAATAAGAAATTCTGGATCTAAAAAATAATTCTCAATTTCACGCCGCCGCCACACAAGAAGATTCTTCTTTGATGGATCGGGGAAATTACTCCAGCTATTTTCAATGAATTCATCAGTATGATAATCACGGTCGATTAAGAAATAATAATTCGGATGATGCTTATAAAGCGCTTCCGCTACGCTATGAATATGGAACGATGGGCCTAACGGTTTCACTTTAATGTTTATTTTTTTATCATTCAAGAATTCCTCTAAAACAACCGAATCCAAAGAATTTTCATCTTTGCCTTCCACAAATAATACATGTTCTCCACTCTGCCTGATCGATTCCGCCCGCACCCCGGATTGAACAGCAGTCATCCCTTTCCTCCCCCTGATGCGGTTAGTAAAACCCGGTGATCTTCCGGCACAGCGGAAAAGACATCTTCAGAGTGCGTAGCAATGATATATTGATTCTCCGGCGCGATATCATATAAAGACCACATAAATTTCCGATGCCATTCCGCATTCAGATGAAGCTCTGGTTCATCAATGAGCACAATTCCTGGATTATTTTTTGTGTTATACCATATAAGAAATAATGTGGAAATGATCTCTTTTTGACCGGAACTTAAACCATCGAATGTATATGATTCGCTACCATTTTCAGGAGTGATTCTAATATCAACTGTGTTGTTAGCAGCAGGACGTAACTTTTCAATTTTTCCACCAGCATAACGAAAAACTAAATCATTTAATTTCATCAGTTCTTCATGCGATTCTTCCATATCAAAATTCTCGAAAAGAGATGCTTTGCTCATCATATATTTCAAAATCTCAACTTTGAACAAACTAATTGGAAAATCGCTTCTATCTCTATATCTCATTTGTCTCATATATTTATAATCATCCACCATCATTCCAAGTTTTGGATTCCCTTCTTGTACTTTCCTATAACTGTGAAAGTATAAAAAGGGAGACAAGATTAATGGTTCTGAATTCAATGCTATTATTGAATACAAAAAATGCTCTACAAGGTTTTCAATATACTTATTAGGTTTCAATATTGTTTCAAACGGCTTTATATTTCCCTCAAATTTTAATCCTATATCCTTTGAAAACGTTAATTTTATTTTTATGTCTTTTTCATTTATATCGAAATTTCCTTCAATAATTGCTTTATTCGTTCCAGCACGAATTAATAAATCAAATATATTAATCGGTGTTTCTCTCCACATTGATCTATTGAAATTCTCTTTCCCCAAAAAAACACCAAGAAACAAAAGCGCGCACGCTTCCAACACCGATGTCTTCCCCACTCCATTTTTGCTGCCCATGGCAAAAACATCGGGATCGTTTTTCATTAATGGAGGAGGGAATTCCAGATCGAGGGAATCGAGCGCTTTGAAATTCTGTATTTTTAAACGCCGAAGTTTGATCCCCACGTTCTCTTGCTTGGGCATGATTTGAGTTCCCTTATCGCAGATCGAAAATGATCCGTTTTCTGTTATTAATGATCTATGACGCAATGAAAACAGTTCGATGAGAAGAATTCGTGGATTAATCCGGCTTGAATCCGCGTCATCCGTCTGTCATTAGAGACAGCATTTCGTCTTCTAGAGACGTTGTGGTAATAATGAGGACCGATTTGACGGATTCAAAATCGACCGCGGGTTCCACGACCAATCCCTCTTCGGACGTGGCGTCGCTGATATAGCCGACAAGAAGATCGCGTGGAAAGACAAATCCCTGCCCAGAGGTCCACACCGCGTTCCCCGGTGAAGGATAGTTGTTCTCGTCTCCCCCAGCGATTAGATGCTGGTCTTGAAAGATTAATTGTTTTCCCTCTTCCGTCCCACAGACGACACCCTCATACGAGGTGCCTTCCACATAACACCCTACGGCGCTTCCCGGATCGGTCAGCGGCATAACCCGCGAGGCGTGCTCTTTCATCCGGATTGTCCGCCCGATTAATCCCTGCGTTGTCCAAACCGGCATATTATTGGACAGCCCATCCACCGAACCCCGATTGATAATCAGAGACTGCGTCAACCGTTTCTCCCGGTACCGCACAATCGCCGACACCGCAGGGAAATCCTCTTCATGCGGCATCCGCAGCGCGTCAAGGTATGACGCATGATCCTTCAGTTTGTATTTCAACTTCGCATTTTCAAGTTTCAACGTCTCCATCTCTTCACGGAGAGCGATCAACTCTTTTTTAGCCCGGAAATTTTCGAGCAAGCCGGAAATCTGAGAGGAGACAAAATTCCGCACGCTTTGAATCGCGCCGATGGGATAGAGAATTACGCGGGAGATCACATTCGAGGACTCCATCCCTTTATCGGACGAATAATAGAGCATCAATAAGACAGAAAGAATGAGTAAAGCAATCCCTAACGTTCGTGGCCGAATCAGAGAGGATTTCTTCTTTCGGACGGATGTATATCGATTCGATGTGAAAAACATAACAATCCGTTTTAAATCAATGAAAGGGATTACACATTATCCGCGCTTTGAATGACGGAACGGAGGCGGTCCATCTCATCCAAGGCTTTCCCAGCGCCCATCGCGACGCAGGTGAGTGGATCGTCCGCCACATGAACGGGAAGACCGGTCTCTTCCATCATCAGTTTGTCCAATCCCCGCAGCAATGAACCGCCGCCGGCCATCATGATGCCGCGTTCCATAATATCCGCGGACAATTCAGGCGGCGTCTCTTCCAGCGCGACTTTGACAGCGTCGATGATGGCGCTGATCGGTTCCTGCAGGCATTCGCGAATCTCTTCCGATGTAATTTCAATTGTTTTCGGCAATCCGTTGATCAGGTCGCGGCCTTTGATATTGAAGGTTTGCTCTTCCCCGATTTTCATGGCGGAGCCGATGCCGATTTTGATCATCTCCGCGGTGCGCTCGCCGATCATTAAGTTATATTTCTTTTTAATGCTCGATATAATCGCGTCGTCCAACTCGTCCCCGGCCACCCGGATGGAGCGGGAGACGACCATTCCTGACAACGAGATAACCGCCACTTCCGTCGTCCCGCCGCCGATATCGACAATCATATTCCCCGACGCTTCCGCCACAGGCATCCCCGAACCAATCGCCGCCGCCATTGGTTCTTCGATTAAAAGCACGTCTCTGGCGCCTGCGCTAAGGGCGGAATCTTTAACCGCCCGCCGCTCCACGCTGGTAATGCCAGACGGCACGCAGATCATAATGCGTGGATTGACCATCCGCGTCCGGTTGTGGACTTTGTTAATAAAATACCGCAACATGGCTTCAGTGACTTCGAAATCAGCAATGACGCCGTCTTTCATGGGGCGGATCGCGACAATATTGCCGGGAGTCCGTCCCAGCATGTTTTTCGCCTCGCTGCCCACCGCCAAAACCTGTGTTGTGCCCTTCACGATTGCGACAACGGACGGTTCACAAAGGACAATACCCTGTCCTTTTACATAGACGAGTGTGTTCGCCGTCCCTAAATCGATCCCTAAATCACGCGAAAAAAGCCCTTTAATCTTAGAAAGGAACATGGATTGCTCTCCAATCCCAGACCATATCGCCGATCGATCGGCCTAGAATGAGTATGAATACGAACGGGCGCCGGTGGAGCAGTAATATAAAACTGAATCTCGAAAACGAGCGCATCCGCAGTTACCGCCGCGACTCATTTTCATCTGCAGGTTGTGATCTCGATCATGATGAATTACTAGAAAGTAACACATACTATTATGACGTTGATCAATCACTCCACCTTCAATCCTTCGCTGGATATTTTTTTATAATACTTAAAACAAAATCGATAGTACATTATTTCTCGAAAGAGACTTAACAATCATCCTATTCCGCTAAAGATAATACCTTGAAAACATGATTCCTATAAGTCATAACGCATAAAAAACAATAGTGCGATCAAACTCTTCACAATAATGTTTGTTATGGTCAATCAATATTCCCCTCGCTTACGATATCGTATAGTATTATAATGGCGTTGTTACGTTAGTTCTGGTAAAAATATAATTCTATTCTGTTTTTCAAAAAAACCCCCGGAGCAAATCTCCGGGGGGTAAGAGATGCACGGGCGCAAAGGCGCCTTATGGAGGCAAGATTAAATTTTTCGAACGGAGCGTTCATGATTTTACCCGGATAGATGCGGCAAAATGATCCTAAAACGTGACGCAAGCAAAATGGCTATCTGATAAGTCCATTAAAACTTGTATATCTATGGGTAAATCTATTTTTACTGTTTCGTCCCAGATAGAAATAACGATAAAACGCTCAAACCGCCACTTCTTCTGGGACCAATTCCTCTTTTTCTTCTGTGTCCGCCTCTTCTGGATTTGGATCTTTTACTCGATCGATCTTGGAAACGTTCCCTTCTTTGAATTTCATGGAATAAAGGGATGAAACCCCCTCTTCCGCCATAGTGACACCATACAAAGCGTCACACATTTCCATTGTCTTTTTGCTGTGGGTAATAATGATAAACTGAGACCGGTCGAGGAAATTCCGTAAAATTGTAGTGAAACGGCAGATATTCGTTTCATCCAACGGCGCGTCGATCTCGTCGAGAAAACAGAAGGGACTCGGTTTGATTTCATAAATCGCAAACAGAAGAGCCACCGCGACCAACGCTTTCTCTCCACCGGAAAGCAGTGTAATCGATTGCAACTTCTTTCCAGGAGGCTGGACCTCAATCTCGATCCCGGCGTCCATTGGATCTCCATCGAGAAGAACGAGTTCGGCGCGCCCTCCGTTGAACATCTTTCGGAACATACGGCTGAAATTCTCTTTGACCACTTCGAATGTCTCCAAGAATAGTTTCACCGTCGTGCCGTGAAGTTCTTTTGTAGTACTGAGTAAATCCGCCTTCGATTTTTCTAAATCATTCTTCTGCTCTTCAAGAAAATCCCGCCGTTCTTTCACTTCTTCGTATTCTTCAATGGCGAGTTCATTGACGATTCCCAATTGAGACAAGCGCCGCCGGAAAAATTCAACTTTTTCCTTTATTTCCGCATCGCTGCGGTCGTCGCGCTCCAATTCCTCCCGGTTCTCAAGAGTAGAGAACGTTTCTTCCAGTTTTTTCTCCCAATATTCTTTTTCCACCGTCAAGCGCATTTGGTCTTGATCGGATTTCTCTTTCTCTTTTCGGAGGGATTCAAAAAGTTCTTGAAGACCGGATTCTTCTTTTTCCACTTTTTGAATATCGGAGCGCAATCCCTGATTGATCTCCTCGCATTGGCAAAGTTCCTGCCACAATTCTTCGCGCTCAGTTCGTAATTCCGTAATGGTGTTTTTCGTTTCCTCGATGGCTTGGCGCGTTTCGAGGCGGCGTTCTTCCTGTTGGGCGGCAAGATGTTTCTTCTCTTCAATTCCTCTCTCCAGTTCATGGAGATGACGTCCAAGAGTCTCAATATCCGCTGTCCACCGCTCGTTATCCTTCTGTTTTTCCAGCAGAATCATCCGCTGTTCATTGATCTGTTCTTCAAGCGCTTTCCGTTCTTGCACAATCCGGTCGATTTTGGTCTGGCATTCAATCAACGCGGTTTCGAGCGCATTTCGTTCTCGTTCGAAACCAGCGGATTGCAGTGTCCGTTCCTGCTCATCCCGCGCGCCTTCTTCCAATTTCCGGGAGAGGCTCTCATATTCCGTTGAGACTGTTTGCAGAGATTGTTCCACACGCTGGAGTTGCGTCTGTGAGCGTTGGAGTTCTTCTTTAACCACTTTAAGACGGTTTTTCAGATCCAACGCCGTCTGCCGGACTTCATCCCGCTCCACACTCAACGCGCCGATCTCTTTTTGGATATCCTGCAGGTGAGAATCCAACCGGGCCCGTTCGCCGTCCAATGTTTGAACGATCTCTTCCAGGCGCGTGATTTCCGATGCGCGGTTCAAGATCTGCGATCCGGTCGAGTAGCCGCCGATGATACATCCATCGCTGTCGATCACGTCTCCCATTGGCGTTACCAACCGGTACCCAGCGGGGAGATCAGGACGAAGCAGCAACGCATGTGAGAAATCATCAACCAGATAAACCCGGTCCAAAAGCTGTTGGATGAAAGGCTTGAAGTTATCCTCACAATGAACGAAATCGGCCGCTCGTTTTACTTGCTGTAAAATAGAGGGAGTTGATTCCGGCTGGTGATTCCCATCTTGTGTAAAAAAGGTCACGCGGCCTTGTTTCTCTGTCCGGAGCCGCTCGATCGCCTGCGCGACGGCGTTGTCGGATTTTGTGACGACCGCCTGTAATTTATGAGACAGCGCGGCTTCAATGGCCCGTTCATAACCGGCTTCCGCCTGGATCCGCTCCGCCACGGTCCCAACCAGTTCCGATTCCAATCCCGTTTCGTCTCGCAATAAAAAACGAACGCCTTGATCGAAACCTTCCAAATTGGCTTGCAATTCCCGCAGAGACTCCAAACGCGAGCGGCTCTGCTGCCACCGCCGTTCACACGCGTTCAAACCGGTTTTCGTCAAGGAAGCCGCTTGGGAAAGATCATCCAATTGTTGGCTAAGCGACTCGGAACGCTGGTTCACCTCATCGATCTGGGTTTCGAGAAGAATTTCTTCCTGGGCGAGTTCTTCCTGGCTCGTTTGGTGGGTTTGGATCTCCTGCTGCAGCTGTTCTTTCTCTTCCTGCAGTTTCGATACGCGCGTTGTGAAAAATTCGCGGTCCCGTTCCCAAATACGCTGTTGATTGTTCAGCTCGGTGATTTGATTCTCTATTTTAATAAATGCTTCCCGCTTCTCTTTTCCTTCGCTTTCGACCGCAATAAACTCCTGACCGATTCGAGAAAGATCCTGTTCCAATTCAGAAACCGTCTGGCGAAGGATTTCAATCTCTTGTGTGAGAGACTCGGTTTGTTCCCGCGCGTTTTCAATCCGCTGATTCTCTTCCTCCCACCGTTTTTGATCGGCCTCACATTCACCCAGAAGACGAGTGCGCAGCTGTTCGTATTCATTCCCGCGTTCAGACAGATCGTTCAAATGGCGTTCCATTTGTTCGAGGCGCGCGGTCGACGAGGTGTAAAGATCCCGTTTTTCCTGATTCGCTTCATCCTGTTTTTGCAAGTCTGCAGCCAACGCATGTTTGCGCTGGCGGATTTCAACGATTTGTCCTTCATAGGTTTGAAGCTGCGCCTGTAAGCCGGTGAGACGAGCCGTCACTTCCTCCAGCCTGGAAAAGAGGGTTTTTCCTGACCGCATGTGAAGCGTATATTCCGACTCGTTCAGCTGTTTGCGGTATTTTTTCGCCAATTCCGCCTGTTTGGCTTGCCGTTCCAGAGTCCGGCAGCGCTTCTGGAGTTCAGAAAGAATGTCATCGATGCGGGTGAGATCCTGCTCTGTGCGCTCCAGTTTCCGCAGCGCTTCATTTTTTCGATGGAGATATCGCGAAACGCCCGCCGCTTCTTCTAAAATTTCCCGACGGTCCCGTGGTTTCGCGTTGATGATCATATCAACGCGCCCCTGCTCCATTAGTGAATAGGAATTGGTCCCAATCCCTGAATCCAGAAACAGATCGGTTACATCTTTCCGGCGGCATTTCGTCCGGTTGATCAAGTATTCGCTATCCCCGTTCCGGTGAAGGCGCCGGGTGATTTGGACTTCTTTATATGAAATCGGAAGCAAATCGTCTGTATTGTCAAACACCAAAGAGACTTCGGCCAAACCGGCCGCGGGGCGGGCGGCGGTTCCATTGAAGATCATATCGAGCATAACGTTCCCACGAAGCCGCCGTGCGTTTTGTTCGCCCAACACCCAGCGTATGGCGTCCGAAACGTTTGATTTTCCGCATCCGTTCGGACCGATGATCCCCGTCAACCCTTGATCAAAATCAACTTCGGTTTTCTCAACAAACGATTTAAAACCGGAAACAGTCAATTTACGAAGATACATACTCTGTCCTTATGTACGAAAATGAGGCGTCTTAATGAGGAGCCAATTTCGTGAATCATTCCCGGTGGGTCGATTAAACGTGACCCACCCTACCGCTCTGACAGCAACAGTATAGCATCAGAAAGTCATGAAAAACCAAATCAATCGTGACTGGGAAAGAATATAAAGGAACACGGCTGGATTGTCAACAGCAAAAACGCTATAAAGTGGTTTATCCACACTCTATCCACAAGATATAGTGCTATCCAATCAAGATTTTAATTCCTGAATCTGTACGACTTACGATTTAGACTCTATCTTTGTTATTCACAATTAAATTTTTTTTTTCTGAAGCGTCTTAAAGTTATTCGTTAATATGCAAATATTCTAGAAATTTGAGGGAATATACAGTATAGAGGGGGTTACTAACATATAATCCACAAGATACAGAGTTATATTAAGTATAATTTAATTACTGATATTACTGAACTTATGAACATGCAATCTAGTAAGAATTCACAATCACATTGACAAATGGAATTATTGGTGATGAATAGCGGAGAATCGATTCTATTTGGATGTTTTTTGAAGGGGAATTTCTAAAGTGGGTGTGGAATGTGGGTTCATCCATTTAATCTGGCAAGTTGTTGTACTTGACATGGGGGGTGGTTGATTACCAGGGGAGTAAAAGCCTTGCCCTGGGTACCCGCTCATATAAAACGTGATTATGAAGGTGGTTTGGGATTATGTTAGGGTAGAGTGAAAAAAGGTATTGGATTAAGGATTTGTTAGTTGCTTATGGATACCCAGCCGAGAAGAATACGCTTGACGTATAGCGGATTTTTTGTTATTTTAAATTATGATCCGGAGTTATCGCGATAAAAAAACAGAGCGCTTCGCGGATGGGGAAAGAGTTCAGCAATTTGAGCCGTTCCGCCGGCAAGCGGAAAAACGGCTTCGCCTCCTTGAAGCGGCAGTCACCTTAGATGATTTGCGTCATTTGCCAGGAAACCGTCTCGAAGCCCTCAAGGGTGATAGAAAGAGTCAGTACAGCGTTCGGATTAATGACCAGTGGCGCATCTGTTTCGAGTGGCCGGAAGGCGCAGACGGCCCTGAAAATGTGGAAATTGTGGATTATCACTGAAAGGAGAATGATTATGGCGCGCACACCGATCCATCCTGGAGAAATTCTTGCCGATGAACTTAACGAACTTGGATTGAGCGCGGCGGGACTTGCGCGTCTTATTGATGTGCCTGCCAATCGAATCAGTCAGATTATTGCTGGAAAACGCAGTATTACCGCCGACACGGCTTTTCGCCTTGGACGTTACTTTAGAACATCGCCTGATTTATGGATGAATCTTCAAAAAACATATGAACTGGATCTGGAACGGAGTAAAATTGGTCCGATCCTTGAACGGCTTCCACAACGGCCTTTCGCCAGCCAGATGGAGGAAGCGCAAGGTTTGTAATATAAGGGTTTATCATCTCTTTAATGGGCGCCGTTTAATTTCAGCGCGGAAATCGACTCGTATAGAACGAAGGATGTATTGGAATTGGATTGGAGGAAATGAGATATGAAAAACGAAAAAATCATTCAATATACTTTTGATGAATTGGATCAGAAAAAAGAACGTGGAGAGTTCCCCGCAACTGATTGGAAGCGTTTGGAAACAATGTCTGATGAGGAACTGGAAAAATCAATTCAAGATGATCCGGATTCCAATCCTTCAATGTCTCCTGAACATTGGGCGGCGGGGCGTCTCGTCACTCGAAAAAAAGTCAATAAAGTCCCGATAAGCATACGGATCGATCCAGAGGTTTTATCGTGGTACAAAGCAAAAGGCCATGGGTATCAGACTTTAATGGTGGATGTTTTACGGACGTATGCGAATGCTCATGATAAAACGTGATTAGGAGGGTAGTTTGGGATTCTGTTAGGATAGAATATGGAAAGGTTCCGATGGGAATACCGGTATTTGCAATGGGCGTCCGCGCGTTGGCTTCGCTTTTCGTTAAATGGTGGGAGTTAAAGGTGGGCTACGCTTCGCTTTTAGCCCACCATACAAGACTAACAAGCGATTGTGCTTGACGTGTGGGTTGGTTAGGGTGGTTGAATGCCAGGGCAGAAAAAAGCCTTGCCCTGGGTACCCGCAGAAAAAAGTAAAAGCTCCGGCGCAAGCGCCGGTATTTACCCTGGGCGCCCGCGCATGTGTGATTGTATTGAATATTTGTTTTACCAATCCTGTTCTGGGGAAGGGGTTATCCAAAATAGGTTTGGGATGTTGCGGCGGCGGTGATGTTTTCTTCCAGGTGTTTGAAATTCTGCATATCCGCGTTTACGACGTCGAGTCCATGTTCGAGGGCGTAGATGTAGGCGCGTTGAAAGGGGCTGAGGGGAGTTTCTTTGAATTTTTTGTCGTAGACTTCATCGAACGCGGTGGGGTCTCCTTTTCCGGCTGAACTCATCGGCGCCAGATAGCGAACTGTTTTCATTCCGATCAGGCCGATTCCCGCGTCACGGGATTTATTTAAGATGTTCTGAAGTTTACTCAATACCGGCGTGCCTTCTTCAAGGCTTTTTGTGTCCCAGTCGTACCATCCAGAGGGGGTAACGCCGATCATGGCGAGATCGTACCATCCTGTTTCGATCGCCGCTTCTAATGTTTTGGCGGCGTTCTTGTGTGTGCTTATGCCGAAATGGCCGACTTTTCCAGCGGATTTGGCATCGAGAAACGCTTGATAAATCTCTTCACTTTGAATCACGGCTGGATTGTTGACCGCCATTAGATAGTAGGCGTCGACGTAATCGGTTTGGAGATCTTTTAGACTTGCGTTTAATAGTTTGGTCCAAAATTTGGCCGCTGTTTTGGCCTGTTCGAGGGTGATCGATTCATCCGGTTTCACTCGAAGGGAGGCGAGGGGGGCTTTGGAAGCGACCCAGATTTCGTCTCTGTGCGCTTTCATGAATGGGGCCAGGGTTCGTTCGCTTTGTTTGTAATATATATCCGATCCGATATCGTAGTGATTGATTCCCACTTCGAAGGCGCGGTCAAGCAGCCGGACTCCTTTTCCACCAGCTAATGCGGCCCCGCAGCCAAAGACCAACCGGCTGGACATGAAGTTGGTCCGGCCCAGTTTACGGTATGTCATCGATGACCGCTCGTTCCGGTGAATCAGAGTTGGCTCTTTGGGCGCGGTTTCCGCCTTTTGGATTGCCGCTGGAAAGAGGATGGAAGTACTTGCTATCGCTGAAAGTTTGGCGAATTCGCGTCTGTCCATAGAACCGAGGTTTTTGGTTTCGTTCATTTTGAACCCTTGAAAAACTGTATTCTCTTTGATTTTGTCTTCATTATCATCTATCTCTTAGCCGTTGTCGAGTTGTTTCCATAGGATGATGGCGGCTCGAAGGGCCTGGCCTCGCTTTTCTACCGATGTCACACCTGCAAGACAAAATCCTTTTTGGAAGATGATGTCGTAGTACGATCCCATATCACAGATGATCAATTCAACGCCGTTTATGGCTAGGCGTTCCACTTTTTTACCGTATTGTTTCGCATAGGCGGCGTATTGGTCTATGACAGACTGGATTGATTCTTGTGAATCCAGGCGGGAGAGAAAGACTGAAACGGGGCCGTTATCAATTTTGTACTGGGCTGTGTATGTGTTGCGCATGAAATCGAGTCCTAGCGCGTCGGTGAGGAAATATTGGATGGAATTTTGGATAAGACCGTCTTTGGGGAGGGCGTTCAGTCCCCAGACTGGTTCCCCGGTTTCCACGAGGAAATCCGTTGTTTGACGGGCTAAATCCAAACAGATTTGCCGGAGTTCAGGAGTATCATCCGAGGCGATGATTTGGATGTAATATTGGCCTTTCCAGATGTAGCAATTTGCGCTCGATTGGTAGGCGGCGCGGCCGAAATCGAGAGGCGGCGCGTCGATTGATCGCTCTCCTGAAAACACGCCGAACGCGTTGGTCGGCGTTCCCATATTGTAAATCGAGAGATCGATGAAGTGGTCGTTTCGTCCGATTTTTTCGAAACTGGCGAACCATAATTCGATTGCATCGAACGCGATATAGTATTCCGCGCGTCCGTTGATTTGTTCGTAGAGGTTCTCGGGTGTGAATCGCAGAACTCGATCGCTGAGAGTCCATCCATTTGGAGTGAGAGCCGTTATACGTTCGGAAATGTTTTCACGCGTTGTTTTAGTTATGTCCTGATGGCCGCATGAGATGACGGTGTATAGGATTATGTGGATTGTGATGATGGTTGTTGTTTTGTTGATGGATTTCATTGTTTTGGACCGAAGATTCAATTTGGGTTTTGGATAGAATAATGGTTGGATTGGGGATTGGGAATGGCTTAAGGGGGAATATGCCAGGGCAGAAATGAAGAGGGAAGGGAATCTTCGGCAAACTCGCATAGTATTAATTGGTAAAGTTTTTTTTGGTTGGCGTATATTTTTAATTCCGGATTCCATTTATTTTTGTAAAATCGCGGGATGGATATATATAAAATCGCGGATTGGATTTTTATAAAAACGCGGGTATAATTTTGTGAAAAACGCGGATTGGGTTACGTGTTCTGTGAAAACAATTTATCCACGATGGCAGATGAGGCAAGTTGAACGCGCGCTCAAGACAAGGCGTGTCGTGCTTTTGTCTGGCCCCAGGCAATGCGGGAAAACAACGTTAGCCAAACTTCTTGTCTCGAATGAGCGGGCATATCGGACGCTTGATGATCCGGCATTGAAACAACTTGCGGAAAATGATCCGAGTGGTTTTGTCCGGCACACCGGTAAATGCCTAATCATCGATGAAATTCAGCATGTACCCAATCTGATTCCCGCCATTAAAATGATTGTTGATGAGGATACAAGACCGGGTCAGTATCTATTGACGGGTTCGGCTCAGATTACGTCTTTGCCTGGCGTGCGAGAGTCTCTGGCAGGCCGGATCAGGAAGATACGATTGCGCCCTTTATCACAAGGAGAATTGAAAAAACATGAGCCCACTTTTTTAGAACGGGCTTTCAAAGGTGTTTTCTCTGAAAACGTATCACAAGAACTGACCCGAAAGAGGATCATTGAGACTGCTTTTTGCGGTGGATTTCCCGAAGCGATAAGACTTGATGCCCATGAGCGGCGCGAGTGGCACAAGGATTATATCGATGCGCTTCTGGAGCGGGATTTAAAAGAAATCGCGCGTATTCAACGCCGGGACGCCATGCGAGAATTAATTGCCGTAGCCGCCGCGTGGACCGGAAAATTCATGGATATTTCCGCAATTGGATCTGGTCTTTCTATCCGGAGACCGACGATTGAATCCTATCTAAATGCGCTTGAGGCTCTTTTTATTGTTGAACGAGTTAAACCATGGACGCGAACGGATTACGAACGAGTGGGGAAACAGGATAAACTGTTTATGACGGATAGCGGCCTTATGACATCCATTCTTGGATGGAGAGACGATCAAGTCGAACTAGATCCGGATCGATCGGGAAAACTGATTGAAACATTCATGTTCAATGAAATCGCCGCTCAGGTTGACGCTGGTGGCGGCGAATATCAGTTGTTTCATTATCGTGATCGGGAAAAGCGGGAAATCGACTTTCTCATCGAACGTGAAGATCGAGCGTTACTTGGTATTGAAATAAAAGCGGGTTCGAATATTAGGAAACAAGATTTTCGGCATATAAGGTGGTTTCAGGATCACATCGCTAAGGATAGGCCGTTCACCGGTGTTGTTTTATATGCTGGGGAACAAGCAGGCGTTATGGGGGATAATCTCTGGGCGGTTCCGTATTCCAATCTTTTGTTTCCCTCTGATCCGAATTCGTTTTAGGGATTGATGCCAGGACAGAAAAAAGCCTTGTCCTGGGTACCCGCGCCCGCGCTCCATAAATGAAAAAAGGGAAAAATGAAAAAAGCGGAGCTGAAAAGCCGGGGGACTCAGCTCCGCCAGAAGGAGAGAAATAGTTTTCAGTACGCGAATGTGAGACGTACGAAAACTGATTTCTCCTTAGCAGTCGTAGTATAAGAAAAATTCGTAGGGATGCGGGCGAAGACGAACGGGATCGATTTCGTTTTCGGTTTTGTAGTCAATCCAGGTGTCGATGACGTCTTGTGTGAAGACATCGCCCTGGAGGAGGAAATCGTGATCTTTTTTGAGCGCTTCGATCGCGCCTTCCAATGAACCGGGGACTTGTGGGATCTGGGCGAGTTCTTCCGGTGGCAGATCGTATAAATCTTTGTCAAGTGGATCGCCTGGATCGATTTTATTCAAAATGCCGTCCATTCCCGCCATCGCGATTGCGGAGAACGCGAAATAGCCGTTGCAGGAAGGATCGGGGCAACGGAATTCGACGCGTTTCGCTTTGGGGCTGGGGGAATACATTGGAATCCGGACCGCCGCGCTGCGGTTTCGTTGTGAGTACGCTAGATTGACCGGTGCTTCGTAACCGGGAACCAACCGTTTGTAGGAGTTGGTTGTGGGGGCGCAGAAGGCGATCAGCGCGTCCGCGTGTTTTAAAATTCCACCGATATAATAGAGCGCTTCCTGGGAAAGACCCGCGTATTTATCGCCTGCGAAGAGGGGGGTGTCGCCTTTCCACAAACTGGAATGGACGTGCATGCCGGAGCCATTGTCGGAAAAGATCGGTTTTGGCATAAATGTGGCGGTTTTGCCATGTTTCCGGGCGATGTTTTTGACGACGTATTTGTACATCATCAATTGATCGGCCATTTCGACGATCGGAGAGAACCGCATATCGATTTCGCACTGTCCAGCGGTTCCGACCTCATGGTGATGCGCTTCAATATCTACGCCAAGTTCGATCAAAGTCGCGACCATCTCTGAGCGGATGTCTTGGAGGGTGTCGACGGGTGGAACGGGGAAATAGCCTTCTTTGTGGCGGGGACGGTGTCCGAGGTTTCCGCCTTCCACATCGGCGTCGGAATTCCAAATTCCTTCAACGGAATCAATTTCGTACATGCCATAATGGGCGGTCTGACCGTAGCGGGCGCTGTCGAAAATAAAGAATTCCGCTTCGGGGCCAAAGTAAATCTGGTCAGCGATGCCTGTGGACCTGATGTATTCCAAACATTTTAGGGCCACATTGCGGGGATCGCGGGTGTACCGTTGTTTGGTGATCGGATCAAGAATTGAACAGGTCAGTGAGAGGGTGGGGATTTCCATGAACGGATCGACGAACGCTGTGGTCGGATCGGGCAGGATTAACATGTCACTTTCGTTGATCGCCTGCCATCCGCGGATACTTGAACCGTCGAATCCGAAACCTTCTTCAAATGAATCCTCTTCCAGACAGTGTTGAGGAACGGTGAAGTGCTGCCATGTTCCTGGGAAATCCTGAAATTTGAAGTCAACGAACTGGATCGACTTCTCTTTAATCATGCTGAGTACTTCTTTTGGTGTCATTTTTCTCTCCTTCGGCTTACATAGAATGGATTGGGTTTAATAAGATTTAATCGCTTTCAAAATCAATAGATACGCATACATCTCCGAGGGATGTCATTCTCAGAATTCATCAGAAGAATTCTATCCATGTAACAACATAAGGTGGATAAATGATAATCCGCTCGTACGGCGATAATCAGAGACCCCGGCTTCGTAGGCGTCTAAGGCGAAACGGTGATAGGTCATATTCCCAACACGTCACTCCATGATGAAGATGTTAATCCAAGATGCGTGTTTAAACAATGGAGTTTATATAGGATACCTTTAACCGTAACGTCATCTATAGTTTGGAATGTTCTTTCGTTCTTTTTTCTATGCAGATAATGTGCCAGATTTTTATATTTCTATAACGTGTTCATTCTATTGGTTTTATATAGAATCGTCGAAAATGACTCTTTTAAATTGTTCAATTGTAGACATTGAGTGTTGTTAATTGAACAGTATATTGTTACAAAAATGTAAGAAGGAGATTGTTTGTAGGATTAAAAACAAGAGATTTTGAGGAAGGAGAGATGAGAGTAGATAATGACCATTCAAGAAAATATTTTAAGAGATTCATTTGAAATTATTCCTCGTTCTTTCAATTCATACCTTGAAGAAAAGTAAAAATTAATATTAAATATTATTATCTAATATTAATATTTTGTTTAAATAGAGTAATAAAGAATTGCTTTTTCAATATTCGATGAAGATTTTTTGGAAAAGAAAATGTATTCAATGAATTCTTTGAAGAAGATTGAAAAAGGTAATTTTTCTTTTTGTGTTCTCGCGTTTTATAAATGAGAGAGAGTATGAATTATTGCATTAAGAGGTATTCACGGAATTGACGCTTATAAAAGTTCTGTTATTTTATATCCATCACTTTCACAGAGGAAAAAAGAGTGTAAAATTTCTTGACAGAGTTTTTATTTTCGTGCTATACTAAATCGTGAATTATTTTTTTCAATACAGAAAGATGTTTAGCAAAATCGTTTTTATTGTTCTACAATTGGGTATTGATTGATCGATTGTTTTTTTAATTGACTTGTTATTACTCGCTTGTTGAATGGACTGCTGAGGATTGGGAGAATAACCCGATTATGACTCGTCGAAGAATCACATTCAGTCAAATCGTCTGCCGGAATCCCCGGATGGAGCAAATTGTCCGTACTGCTGAACGGATCGCGAATTCGGATACGATGGTTCTGATTACCGGCGAAAATGGATGCGGAAAGGAAACGCTGATTCAAGCGATTCATCACGCCAGCGACCGGAGTGAGGGGCGGTTTGTTTCCGTGAATTGCGCGGCTCTTCCTGATACTTTGCTCGAAACGGAATTGTTTGGACATGAGAAAGGCGCGTTTACGGGCGCCGTCTATTCCCGGAAAGGAAAGTTCGAGCAGGCGCAGGGAGGCACCTTGTTTCTGGATGAAATCGGAGAGATGAGCATGACCACGCAGGCCAAGCTGCTGCGGGTTCTTGAAGAAGGAGTGACGGAACGTATCGGGGGCAACGAATCGATCCCGTTGGATGTCCGGATTTTAACCGCTGGGAATCAGAATTTCCATCGTCAGGTGATTGATGGCTCATTCCGGCAGGATTTATATTATCGTTTGAAGGAAGTGCAGTTGGATATCCCGCCGCTGCGCGAACGGAAGGAAGATATTCCGCTTCTCGTCGATCATTTTATAAAGATATATAACAAACAGTATCATAAGAATATTACGGGCGTATCGGATGCGGCGCTGCAGTTTCTCCGCCGTCATGATTGGCCGGGGAATGTTCGCGAGCTGCATCATGTGATCAAATGCGCGGTATTGATGAATGACACGCAGGATATGGTCTGGCTTGAACATATTCCCCTTGATATTCATTTGGCGGAATCGGCGAAAATGGCGGAGGAGAAGGCGGATACAAAAGCCGATGAGCTGCTGGAGATTCTCACTCTGGATGAGGCGGAAAAACGTCATATTTTAAGAATTTTGGAATTTACCCGGTTTAAACAAGAGTCAAGCGGCCAATATTTTAAAAATCTCACGGCCGACTCTGGACCGGAAAATTGAGAAATATCAGCTGCATGGTATTAAAGTGCAGGAAAAACCTCCGAAAACAAAATAATAAGCGGCGTTGGATTTTTATAAATACTGCCTAAGGAGAAGCGCCCATAACTTGACAGAGGACCAGCTCCCACGATACCTTTCGTAAGTGTGGTTATGAAGAAAGGGAGTTCCACAGAAAATCGATCGAATACTAAATGTAATTAAAATTATTTCTGGCAAAGGAAAATGAACCGCGGCGGGATTTGCGGATATGATTCTTTGTGAGGCGTATGGAAATCGTATTCTTTCGTAGGGCTCATATTTCTCATTTCACATGTCCTATGGGATGTGAGAGGATCTAAGGAAAATCTAACAAATAAGGGCGAAGCGGCTGATTATACGGATCGAAATAATCGATTTTTAGTGAAGGGCGCTTATCCAGTTTTTACTTTGCGAAGGCGCCAGGAATTACAGTACTATCAAAACGTTTCTTCCGTTCTATTCATAATGGAATTCTATTTTCCAGGTCATTTTTTCTTTTTTTTCTACTCGCATTGATTCAAGGAGAAAACAACGCTGTTGACCTTAATCCAGCCGGACCAAAATGGTATGATTTTTGTGCGATGCGGCGTCCAATAAAGCCCTGCAAGGCGAAGTTTAGACATATCTTATTATGAATAGTATTTCCGCACGGATATCTTAAAGAGGATTTAATTTTTTGCCGTTCCGCCCTATAAAACTTTTGGGTCCACTGACACGTTATTATAGAGAGAAGAACCAATCACGGCAGCGAGGTGTATCATGATAGTGAAGCAGCGTATGACATTTCTCTCTTTTCTTTTTATTTTCTTTTTAAGTTTTTCTTTTCTGTTATTTGATATTTCTCCCGGCATTGGCCCAATACAACCGCGGTGGGTATGGGGGTTATGGTAATAGTGGCGGGTATGGTTCCGGTGGTTATGGTTCCGGTGGTTATGGTTCCCGTGGCGGGTATGGTTCCGGTGGCGGGTATGGTTCCCGTGGCGGGTATGGTTCCGGTGGCGGGGATGGTTCCAGTGGCGGGTATGGTTCCAGTGGTTATGGAAGTGGTGGTTATGGGAGCGGTGGGGGCCGGCGGAGCAGCCGGCGGAGCAGCAGTCGTTCGGGGGGGTATGGGAATACCGGCGCATATAATCCCCTATGGGAATCAAGGCGCGCAGGCAGACCACACCAACGGGCACATCCTCCAATCAACGAAGATCTTTGTCTGGAAATACCACACGGGGCGCATTGGCTCCGACGAGCAGCGCGGGCGCGGCGGCCCAAGGCGGTCTCTCTGTCCAAGGCGCATCGGGCGCCACTAACGCCGCGCGGCGCGCCGTAGGGGGAAACCAGCGCACTGCGCCTGTGCGGAAAACCGCAACAAGCGCCGGAAGTGCGAATTCGTAAATCAGCTGTTATGCGGCTGCAGACCGCTAATACTCTCGCTGTAGTCAATGAACCGTTTGTGGTCGACGTGATTCTCTCTTCGCCCAAGGGATTGGGATTCGATCAAATTGGATTCGCTTTGCAATACAATCCTGTGGATATCATGCCGGTGGAAGGACAGGACGCGGAAGGCCGATGGATTCCGGCGTCTGTTCTGACGATTCGGGAAGAAGCGGGAACCGCGGAAACGAAAGCGGGGGAGAAAGAGAAGGAATCTCCTTATCTCTTTGATAAAAAAGCGTCGAACTATACAATCCAAACGAATCAAATCGATTCCGCGAATGGATTTTTCTATTTATCCGCCAAAGTCAAGAATGAGACCAGCGTCGATTCCGGACTTATCGCGCGGATCAACTTTGTCCCTCTCAAAGAAACAAAGAAATCGAGCATTCAGTTTGTATTTGAGGATGTGACGGCGGATAAGGAGAGTAAACCGCCGTTGCTCACGTATCTTGTCGCGGAGAAGGTCGATCAACTGGGATCAAAGTTTAATCCGAAGGATGGTGTGATCAATCTCGATCTGCAAATCTTCAACACACGTGAAGAAGTCCCCGATCGCGCTGAGATTATCAAAGCGAATGAGAAATATAAGGATGAAGGCGACGATTCTACGTTCAATACCCGTCTTTATTTGATTCCCCGGAGTAAACAGGTCGATATGGGTGATTTTTTAGATGTCGACGTTTATCTCGATAATCCCGACCGGGAATTGATTGATTCGGTGAGTCTACTGATCGCTTACAATACGAATGTGCTTGAAGCGGTGGATTTGGATGAACGGATGGCGGGGATCAATATAAACGATGAAAATTATCTTCGTGATTTCCCCTTGGATTTTAGTATCTTAAACTCGGTTGACATTCAGAAAGGGATTATCGATTACCGTAAACGAGGGTATCGAGTGCCTGCGCGGGGTGATGGGGTATTTGCGACGATCCGGTTTAAGGCGCTTCGCCCCACGACAAAAACGACCTTCCGGGTTTTGTATAATGAAACCGGGGGAAGATCCCACGACAGGCGTGTTTTACCGGTCTCAAGACCGTCTGGGCGCCGCGGATGATCCATTTGACGGGCGGATGACCGCATCTGTCCAAATCCGGGCGACCGCCGCTTATTTAAAACGGATTGAAAGTCAAGGAGAACGGGGATAACGGTGTTTATCCCTTCCCTGAACGGGTGAGTGTTGATACAATCGTCTGGTTTGGACAATCAGCGAATAAAATAGAATTAAAGGGAACGGTTGCATGGCTAAGATTCCCCCAACTCGTAATTGACATTGGGCAAGATCGAATCAAAATCCTTCAAGTCCCGCTCTTCGAAAAAGGGCGTACAAATCGTGAAGGCGGGCAGTAAAACCGATACTGCTTCCTCCCAATGCGGAAGCGGATGTGATTCAGAAGCACATACAAGAGACGCTTCCGATTCTCTTGCAGGAGTTGAGTATCAAAGAGAATCGGGCGATTGTGACATTGCCAGGGGCGCGCGGCGTTTACCCGCCGTTTAAAAATACCTGTTGTCCGCGGCGGTCAATTAGAACGCATTGTCAAGTATGAAGCCCGTCAGCATATTCCATTTCCTCTCGATCAAGTCAATATGGACTATAAAGTCTTTACTCCGGCGGGGGATGGCGGGCAAGCCGATCAGTCGGAATTGGAAGTCCAGCTTGTGGCGGTCCGTAAAGAAGTGGCGGATACGTACGCCGCGATTTTGAAGAAATGCAAAATCCGCGCGGATATCATCGAAGCCGCTCCGATCTCCATTTACAACGCATACGCCGGCTCACTCAAGCGTGATCCGGAGGAAGTGACGGCGCTCATTTCCATCGGCGCGTCGGGCACGGACATTGTGGTCGAGCAAAATGGCTCGATGCAATTCATGCGGAACGCTCCCGAGGCCGGGTCTTCGTTGACGACGGCTCTTGCAAAAAACTTAGAAATTCCATTTGATAAGGCGGAAGAGCTGAAGACCAAACCCGCGCCGGACTATTCCCAGGAAGAGGGGGAAGGCGGTTCCATTACAGCGGATAAAGTTTCTGCGATTTTGGAAAAAGGTTTCGAGCGGATCGCAACAGAAATCCGCCGGTCGTTTGACTTCTATGTTTCGCAATCGGACGCGATGCCGGTGACCCGTGTCTTTCTCTCCGGTGGAAGTTCGAAGATGGAGGGGGTCACGGACTTCTTGAGTGAGCGTCTTGGCGTTCCCGTGGAACTGTTTGGACGCGAGTGATGTCGAATGCGTCGAAATCCCGGCGGAATATGAAGAGAGCCTCCGGGGGGAAGCTTCATTAATCGGGATGGCGATACGCGCGGCGGGTCAGGCGGTTTGCGCGCTCAGTTTTTCACCGGAATCGACGAAGATGCGGCTGGAACTGGAACGCCGGTCGCCGATGCTGGGTCTGATGGCGGTTTTGTTGGTGGCGATCTGTGGTCTTTCGATCTACTGCCTGCAGTTATTGGTGGAATCGCATCGGAGCGCGGTCGCGCAGGTGAATGAGATCATTTCACCCCGGTGTGGACGCCGCGCCCGAATTGACCCGTGTCCGTGGGGGAGCAGAAGGAATACGACGAGCGGATCGAACGGATTCAAAAAGTCGCGGAAAAGCGTGGTGGATTGACTCGTGTTTTCCTGGAAATCCAACGGTTGGTGCCCCAGGATATTTGGCTGGAAAATATTGCGATGACCAGCAAGAGCATGACCATTAAAGGGCGGGCGCTGAATGACGAGAAAATATCGACGTATCTGCAGAACCTTTCCATGTCCCCCTTCTTTGAAATCAACGCGGTTGTGGCGACGGATGTGAGTGTGGCGGCGGGGACGACGGGAAGCGGGCAGTCGCAGATGGACTTCACGATCGAGATTCTTCAATTTAACGATCCCACGGAACAGGAAGTAAAATTTGTTGAAGAATTCCGGAAAGAGACCCAGGATCAGGATATTTCTGTTCTTCTCGTCCGTTTCGACCGGGCAGGGATCTATGGATCCTGATGCGCCGGCGAAGCTCATCGTCGGTCTGTACAGGCCGGAAGATGACAATGAAAAAATACTCATGCTCAATAAAATATTCACCGCTGTGAAAAAGGCGGAGGATGAAACGATCCAGAAAGTGGAATTGCGTTTTCACGATCGGGAAAGCAATGAAGTGGAACGCAACGTCGTAACGAAAGAACTCTATACGCGGTATAATGACCGGCAGCTTGACAAACCGGGTTTCATCCAGGAATTTGAAATCCAGACACCGCCTCCAAGCCCCACACCTTCGCATACGCCCACGCCGGAATTGGAAGAGGGTGAGAGCAGAGGCATGGGGATGTACGGCATGGGGATGTATGGCATGGGGATGTACGGCATGGGCATGGGTGGGATGATGGCCCCCGGTGGTGGATGATCGTAGTAACCGTCAAGATTGTGAACACAGCAGCAAATGAAAATGAGTCGCGTGAGGAATTTAGAGCGAGTAAGCCTCTAAAACTCAATTTCATATAATTGAATGTGAAATGCCGCTCGTGATTGGAATGATAAACCGCGCGCAAACTGAACAACAGAGGGAGTATTACGTTGGCTCTTTCCATAGACAAAGAAGCGTTACTCGAATTTTTAGGTAAAAATAAAGATCCCCTTTTTGTATCGATTCTGGCATTGATTCTTGTTGTGGGAGGCTGGTTTCTCTATCAGCAGAGTTCCCAAACCGCAGGGCAGATCATCGATCCACTGCTCAAACAGGATGATCGGTCAGGACGGACAGGCGGCGCCGGTGGGACGGCGCAGGCGAAAGTGACTGCGGAGCAAGTCGTTGGGATGCTGCTGGACAAGCGGAATCAAGAAGTGTATTCGTCGCAGCGGAACCCATTTGGCTCACCAGAAGATCAGCTCCGCATGCGTCAGGAAGTCCAGTCCGTCTATGATCGCGCTGTAAACTATTTTAAAAATAAAGACTACGAGGCTGCGCTTACAGAATTCGATAAAGTGATCGCGCTTGATGTCACTGAGACTCGGATCCCCTATCCCGTCACTCCCTCTGAGTACAAACTCCTCGTCACGCAACAGAATTTGAAGGAGAATTTGGATAAAATTCTCCAGAATGCGCAGACCGATATCGCGGAAGGTGACCGCCTGGCCCAATCGGGGAACGCCAAAGGGGCGATGGAAGTGTATGAGCGCGCCAATGATAATCTGATGACCGCGATCAATTCCGATCCGGATGGGAAAGTAGTGGGCGAGGAGAGTATCAATAAAGTCAAACAAATTCAGCAGACTGCGTTTCAGAAATATGTGACGATTCGCGGGCAATCCTTGAAACAAGAATACAATTTGGCGATCAATCAATCCCAACAGATTTTGGGAGGATCGGATTATATAGAGATGCTGCGCGTTCTGAACAGTCTCGTATTGATCCAGAGCGCCATTAATTCTGTTGATCCAAACGCGCAGATTATTGCCCGCGAAGAACGAACTCGTTTGGGCCGGTCAGCAGATGAGATGGTTAAAAAACTGCAGGATAATTTTACATCTTTGACCGATCAGGCGAAGCGGCAGTTCGAACAGGCGTTGTCAGAGAACGATCCTCAAAAGACAAAAGAGGCAATTACGGTATTGCGGAGCGCAGCGTCGTTTAATCTGAAAAATGACGCCGCCGCGAAAACATTGAAAGAGACGATTTCCTCGTTCGTCAACCGCCGTGCGCAGCTCGTAATTAAATTGAGCAACGCGTTTGCCGCGGAACAAGAGACTCTTTTGAATGAAGGCAATTATGAACAATTCAAAGAGCAGGCTAAAAACCAATATGTCGCGGAATTGAAGAACTTGAAAGAAGCCGGCGCGGCGCTCGATCTAACCACGAGGAAAGATCTTGACGACGCGTTAGTTAAAGTCAACGGATTGAAACTGCCTCCACCGGTCACGGATAGCTATTTCGTCAAGAATGTGACCCGTTCCTCCGGCAATAATTATAAATTTGAAGTGACAGATAAAACGGGGACGAGTCCGAAACCGCGGATCTTCCGGCTAAAAGAAGGCGCCCGGGACCGGACAACTGGAATAACTCTTAAACAAGTTGACACAGACCAGGGCTTTGTTATACTTTCCAAACCTAAGTACCTCGATGCAAAAGTGAACATTACTTCTTCGAATTAGAACGGAACGGAGCAAGTTGTTACAGTCAATATTTAAATGACTTTATCTGAGAGCATAGAGGGGATGGGTATGGATACAAAGGGCGCGCGCGCCGAGTAGGGTAATTGCCGCGTCCGTTGTGTCGAATGCAATTGTAACAAAAGAGTTCCTCATATTTTTGCATGAGATGGAAAAAAGAGTAGCCGCGTCAATTGCCTGAAAGGGCCTTTATGTGGTAATATTCTTTTGTGTATAAACGATCATGATGCGCAAATGAAAATGAGTTATGAGAGTAATCGCGTACGAGTAAGTTGTAGAAACTCATTTTCATATAAATAGGATTCAGCGCAATCGAAAAAAAACGATTGGCATTCCGTAAGCGTCCTTGTTCATTTGCCTAAACAAGCAAAAAAGCCGGACCAATGGGCTTAGTTAGGAAAACGGATGCGTCAGTGCGGATGTAACGTTTGAATCACGTCTTAGCCAATAATACGCATAGAAGCGATCATGATTGAGATCACAACTGCAAATGAAAATGAGTTGTGGGAGTACTCGCGAATGAGAAAATCCTCTAAACTCATTTTTATATAAACTAGCATGATTGAGATCACAACCTGCAAATGAAAATGAGTCGTGGAAGAGATTGCGGAGAAGTATAGTTAACTAGACTCATTTTCAATAAAAAGGGACTAGGACACTTTCGTGGGGAGCCGCTCTTTTGATTGTTTTGGTTCCTATGAAAGCCATCCGCGAGGCGCATTCGCAGGTGGGCGTTGAAAGAATGTTGTGAACCATGCGAAACGTTCAAATCATTTCCGGCTTCTCTCGGCGGCGCCGTTCGCCGATTATGTATAAATAAAAGTGAGCACGTACGGATCGGTAAATGGATCCGGGCGGGTTTACTTTGTGCGATGGAGCGTTATCACACCCGGCATAGTTCGGATAAAAAAACTAAGGAGTAATATAGATGTTTTGTGCCCGACGAAGGATTCAACAGGATCTCCCCAAAACGATACAGAACACCCTGCGGACTCTCTGCGCAAGTTTTTTAGTTCTTGCAGGATGCCTGACGGCTCACGCTGGCTCGGTTTGGACTGGTGTCACTCCGTTGACCGCTTTCCAAGCGGCGGAAAAGGAAACGAAAACGGTCAAGAATCAGTGCCGCCATTTCTACAACTTGGGCCGCAAGGAAGCCAAAGCCGGCAATTACGAAAAAGCAAGAACGTATTTTCAACAGGTTCTGACGCTCGATCCTCAGCATCGCGGCGCGAAAAAAGAGATGCAGAAGTTGACCGAAGCCGGGATCTCCCTCGCTTCAGACGCCGCGGCGAATCCTGTGCTCACTTACAGCGATCTGACATCGGCGGAGCTTCTCGATACCGCCAAGGTTATGATGAAAGACGGTGATTATGAGACGGCGCAGACCGTGCTCGAGCAGGCGTTGGAGAAATCGAACGACGACAAAGAGCAACGCCAGATCCGCAGTTATCTCAGCGCTATGGGAAAAAAGCGGGGAACAGATAGAGCAGGTGCGGGAATCGGTTGTGAATTATAATCTTTCCGAACTTGAGAGACATCTGAAAAAAGGCATGGTTTACATGCAAAGCGAGCAGTTTGATAAAGCCGCCGTTGAATTTCAACGCGCGAAGATGATCGATCCAAACGATACTCGGGCGGATAAGCTTCTCGCGCAAGTCGAAAAAGCGCAAGGCGTCGTCGAACAGCAGACGATCGCGATGACGCAGCAGGCGGATGCGGCGAGAGTACAAGAATTAAGCGCCATCGCGGATGTTCTTTTTAAAGAAGGTCAGGATTTATACCGCGCCGGACAGATTATCGAAGCGGTGGCGAAATGGAATGAAGCCGTAGAGATTTGTCCCACCCATCAAGCAAGTCAGACGTATTTGACAAACACGTTAGTGGAATACAAACAAGCGGTGAAGGCGAAAGAAGCGGCGGATAAAATGGCCGCTCAGGAAGCCAAATATGAAGTGATGCTGGATACGGTGATTCCTCAGTACTCCACCTCCGGCCAATTGATCGATATTAAAGATGTTTTGAGCACGCTCAGCGCGTTTACCCAGCTTAATTTGGCGATGGACCAGAATTTGAAGGGGAACGTGGCGCTTGACGTGAAGAATAAACCTCTCCGGGATATCCTTAACATTGTCCAAAAACAATACGGTTATATTTGGTCGCGTGAAGGGGATACACTCTATGTCGAACCCGGTTTTGAATCCCGTGTGTTCCCATTGTCAGACGATCAGTACAAAACCATCGAATTGATTCTCAGCGATCCTTCATCACTCGAAGATTCCAGCCGAAACCTGAAGTCCATCCTTTATGGGCCGGAAGAAGAATTCAATGTTCCCGGCAAACAACTCTATCTCAACCTTCGCGCGCGGGCGTTGATGGTGACCGATACCGAAGAAAATCTTCGGAAAGTTGAATCCTTTCTTAAAGAAATGCCTTTGATCGTGGCTGAAAAGAAACCGGTCTCTTTCCGTACATTTAAACTCGGAAAAGATGTCGCGGTGGATTATTATGAAATCATCAAACTGATGCTCTTCGGTGAAAAAGGCGCTTATGACGTGTCGGATGAACGGCGTCAGTTGTTCCTTGAACCACGTTCTCATACCCTGCTTGTGAATGACTATCCTGAGAATATCCAAAAAGTCGAGGACTTTCTAAATAACCAGTTGATCAACCGCAGTATTGAAGATGGGGATTTGATGGCCAAGGAATTCCAGATTTCCGACGTGGACGATGTTGAGGACACACCGGAAGCGGCGCTTCGCCGGGCGGAATTCATCACCAACGTCGCGCAGGTCATTGAGGATATGCTTTATGGACGGATTGGACGGGATGAGGCCGCTTTGCAAGGCCGGAAGATCTACACCAATCCCGATCGCGGCACAATCAGCATTGTTGATTCCCGCGCGAATATCCGCCGCGTTGAGGAATATCTTAACAGCATCAAGGGAGAGACCACGCAGGATATTCTGATTGAGTCGTTTCCGATTGAACACGTCAATGTGTATGATATCTCTGACGCGCTGGGGTATCTCTTCTTCGATTCACAGCAATCCACACGGAACCAGTTCCTGAGTGAAACTTCCTTCCAATCGATTGGAACGGATGAAACCGGTGGTTCGCAGGATATCAGTAACATCTTTGAACAAACCTCCCGTGACCGGTTCAACCTGACCGGTGGCGGCGGCGGTGGAACCGACTTGCTGCAGTTCTTCTCGATCCGTTTCTTCCCGGATACCAACACCAACTCGCTGGTTATCTTTACGCCGGATGAAGAAGTGCTTTCACTCGTGTCGAAGGTCATCACGACGTTTGATAAACCGCAGAGAATGGTTGAATTGGAGCAGCGTATCGTATCGGTATCCTTGACGGATATGCGGACCATCAACTTTGATTACATTCTCAGTAATCCGTTGATCGCCGATGAGATGGAATTGGACCGTCATTCCAGCACTTCGGATATGAGTTTAATTCAAGCCGGTGTGACGGAAACGACCGTCGAACCGGGTTTCCAATTCAACTTGCATACGGTCGGCGCGTCCCGTCTCGATTTTATTATGAGCCTGTTGGAAAACACGGATAGTTACAATATTCTCAATCAGGCGAAAGTGATCGGGATTCCCGGCACGTTTGTCACGCCTCTTATGTTTGTCGGTCAGCAGATTCCATACGCCGATTCTGTTGATTTTGAGGATCAGGGGGACGATGATCCGACGAACAACCGGATGACCGCCGACTTCCAACGCGCGTTCGCGGGGACTACACTCGCCTTCCTCGCCTTTATTTTGAATGACGATCACGTTTACCTTGAATTGCGTCCTGAAATTATTGAAGCCGGTGATCGTGTTCCAGTTTCGATCACGGGTGAAGGTGACACATCAGGCGGCATACCGGATATCGGTCCCCTTCTGTTGAACCAGAAATCCATTCAGACCGCTGTGCGGCTAAAGAATGGTGGAACCGTTGTCCTTGGTGGATTTATTGATGAAAAAGAGTCGGAAGCCACGAACAAGATTCCGATCATCTCAAAAATCCCGTTCCTCGGTAATCTATTTACGGATCGCGCGGTCAGCAAATCGAAAACATCAACCCTTTGGTTCATTACCGTGCGTATTATTGAACCTGAATATTAAGCCATTTTTATGAACGTAATGAGCATCGGGCAGGAGTGAATCTATCGCTCCTGCCCGTTTGATTTTATTGTTGGTATATATGAAAATGAGTCGCGGCAGGGCGTCTCACGTTTTATCGGTCCACCGGGAATGATTCAGGAAATTGCCGCTTCATTAATATGCGATCCATCCTGCATGCTATCTTACAGGTTAAGGCGCCCTACGCTTCGCTTAATACTCCGGCGCGAGCGCCGGTATTTAGCCCACCCTACAGGATTCTTAATTTCATAGATAAATAATTCTGATTGAGATCACAACCTGCAAATGAAAATGAGTCGCGGAAGAGTTTGCGAATGAGATAGTTCTGGAGACTCATTTTTAAATAAATAGAAAATAGAGAGTTACGATCTTTTTTATAATGCGTTTTAAGTATGGGCGTTTATCCGAGTGAGATCAATCATTCAGGTTTCATTTTCATCCCCATTGAATTCTGTAATTTTGTAAATAAAATTTAAATAAGGGGAGTATCCCGGTAAATAATTCGGCGATATGAAAAAACGTACTTGCATTGCTTGTACGAAGACGCTACAATCATTAGAGTGTTTTGTTTCTACTGTGACTCACGTATCTTTTCACACACCTTCGCTGGTTAAATCCACGTTTGAAAATGTATGGTTTGAGAAATTGTCTTATACGTTCATTGAATTCTATCGTACGTTGACTCCTCTTCATCTTACGCCGATCGTTTCCTTGTAATAAAAGGAGCCAGAGAAAAGCAGGCGCAACGATAAACAGCCGAATTCTCTATTGTTTACTGAGATATAGGCTTCGATAGAGTGAATGTATCGTGAAAAACAGCGATAGGTCTACTAGGAATCTAATTTCGGCGTTCTGTGACGATGAAAAGAGCGAGATTTTAAAAGCGCCGTGATTTTTTATAAAGTCATATCCATATGGTTCATTTATTGTCTGAATCTGGATATCCAGGATTCGCAGGATATTTACCTTCTACATCAAACAAACCTAATCGAGCAGCCTTTGCGGCTTCCCGGTTTCTCATGGGCGTAATCGGAACGCTGAATTTGCAGAATGGCTTTGGAAGAATTTAAATCATTTTTGTATGCGAAAACCTCATTTATTAAATCAACGTGTAAAAACTGGGTAACTCGTTTCGTCAGTATGGGCGGATTGGTTACTGTAAATTTGTGTTCCAATCATTTTTGTGAACAATCGTAATTTAAGATCGAAATGAATCGATGAAAATAAGTTGTGGGTTATTATATGACTGCGTTAAGGTGGGCTACGCTGCGCTTTTAGCCCACCCTACAGACTACATGAGATATATGAAATCGGTGGGTTATTAAAAAGCGGCCCATCCTGCTAGGCGTCAAAATATGAGCGTAACCTTTCTGGTTGATGGCAGTTCAATTTTCTTCCGGTCCTTTCACGCCATCCGCGATCTGCGGCGGTCTGATGGAATGGCCACGAACGCCGTTTATGGTTATGTGATGACGCTGCGAAGCCTTATACGTGAATATCAACCTGAACAAATGGCCGTCGCGTTTGACGCGCCGGGAAAAACATTTCGCAGTGAAATCGATGAGCAGTACAAGGCGAACCGAGTCAAACCACCGGACGATTTAGTCGTTCAGATTCCCTCTATCAAAAAAGTGACTACGCTGCTGGGAATTTCCCATTTTGAAGCCGCTGGTTTTGAAGCGGACGATTTAATCGGCGCGATGGCCGTTTGGCTTTCTGAACAGGGACAGGAGTCGATTCTCGTTTCCGGCGATAAAGATTTTTTCCAACTGGTCAACGACCGTATCAGCGTTCTCCGGCTGACTCCCAAGCGGAATGATTTGTATAAACCAAGTGATGTGCAAAAGCGGTATGGCGTGACGCCCGAACAGTTTGTTGACGTTCTCGCGTTGATGGGGGACAGTGTAGACAATGTGCCGGGGGCGCCGGGAATCGGTGAAAAAACCGCGATCGCTCTGATTCAAGAATACGGTTCAATCGACAATCTTTATGATCGTGTGGATACCGTAAAAGGGAAAAAACGAAAAGATAACCTGATCGAATTTAAAGAGCAGGTGTATCGATCGCGCCGTTTGGTTACAATCAAAACCGATGTTGATTTGGGACTGACTTCGATAGAACAATTCAAAATCGCGGAACCAAATACTGAGAATCTTCTGGCGTTCTATCAAGATTTTGAATTCCGGACATTGGCGTCGGAATTGGATACGGCTCCGGATGTTGTTGAAGAACGGGACTATCAAACCGTTGATTCTCTTGACGCACTGACAGAGATCGCCGAACGGATCCGTGAGTGTGGATTCTGCGCGGTGGACACAGAAACGACTTCTCTCAATCCTCTCCAGGCGCGGCTTGTTGGGATTTCTTTTTCGATCGAAGAGAAACAGGGGTGGTATATTCCAATTGGGCATGTCGAAGGAAAGAATCTTCCATTGGATCAAGCCCGGCCGGTGTTGAAAGAGATCTTGGAATCGGACGCCATCGCGAAAACCGGCCACCATTTGAAATACGATCTTCACGTTCTTGAAAACGAGGGTTTTCATCTTCAGGGGATCCAAGACGATACGCTTATTTCTTCTTATCTGATTGAACCGGATTTATCCAGTCATAAGCTGGACGATCTGGTATGGCGTCAATTTGGGATGAAAATGACGCCGATTTCCGATCTGATTGGAACGGGGAAGAATCAAAAATGTATGGCGGATATCGATATTCCCCGCGTATCAGATTACGCGTGTGAAGACACGGACGCGGCTTGGCGGTTGTGTAAAGCGCTTCGACCGAAATTAGATGATTATGGGTTGCGGCGCCTTTATGAAGAGGTCGAAATGCCTCTGTTGCAGGTACTCGCCGCAATGGAGCGCCGGGGGATCAAAGTCGATCCGGATGTGCTCGCCAAGCAGTCGGTGGAATTGGGAAAAGAGATGGATTCTATCGCCGACGACATTTTTCAGTCTGTTGGGAAAGAATTTAATTTGAACTCCCCTTTGCAATTGGCAAAAATTCTGTATGATGATTTAGAACTGCTTTCTGGCAGAACTCGTTCCACCCGAGCGGATATTCTTGAAAAACTAGCGGGCGAGGGGGTTGTGATCGCCCGGTGGATCCTTGACTATCGGCATCGCAAGAAGATCAAATCAACCTATCTTGACGCCTTGCGTATGTTAATGAATCCGGATACGGGACGGATTCATACCACCTACAATCAAGCCGTTGTCAATACGGGGAGGATTTCCAGCAGCGATCCGAATCTGCAAAATATTCCGATTCGAACGGATTTAGGCCGCCGTGTGCGCCGGGCGTTCGTGGCGGAAGATGGATATCTCCTGGTTTCATTGGATTATTCCCAGATCGAACTTCGTATCCTGGCGCATATTTCCCAAGATCCGGGATTGCTGAGCGCGTTTGCGCAAGGAGATGATATCCATCGGAGGACAGCCGCTGAGATTTTTGATGTGTCGATTGATGAAGTGCAGTTGGATATGCGCCGGAAAGCCAAGGAAATCAATTTTGGATTGAATTATGGAATGTCGCCTTATGGATTGGCCCGGCGGCTGCAAATCCACGATCATGAAGCGGCGGCGTATATTGAAAAATATTTTAAGCGCTATCCCCGTGTACAAGCGTATATGGATGAAACGACGGACGCTGCGCGTGAGCGTTTGTACGTGACAACCATTCTGGGACGCCGCATTCCCACTCCGGGTGTGCGTGACAGCAACCGCAACCGGCAGGAGAACGCCCTGCGCGCCGCGATTAACGCGCCGATTCAAGGCTCGGCGGCGGATTTAATGAAGATTGCGATGATCCAGGTTCATCAGGCCCTGAAAGACCAACCAGACCGGGCCTCTATCCTTCTGACGGTTCATGACGAATTGGTCCTGGAAGTACGAGAGGATTGTGTTGAAGAGATTGCGGACCTTTGCCGTGATTTGATGGACCATGCGATGAAACTGGATATCCCGATTCCAGTGGAATGCTCGACCGGTTCCAATTGGGCGGATTTAAAGTGACGGCGCCGATAACACGGAAACAGGATGCGGATTGTCTGCGCGTCTTGGACGATCGAGACCTTTGTCTGACCCTTGGATTGACCGGGAATCCCGGAGCGGGGAAATCGGCCGTTGCGGATATGTTGGAAGAGTGGGGCGCGGAGGTTGTCAATGCGGATGCGGTTGGTTATGAGACGCTCCGGCGGGATTCACCAGTATTTTCTGAGCTTGTCGAGACTTTCGGCGCCTCGATTTTGGATGAGCGGGGAGAGATCAGCCGGGTGGAACTGGGGTGGATTGTCTTTCCTTCTTCCGCGCAGCTGGAGAGATTGAATCAGATTGTCCATCCGGTTATGTTGCGGCGCATACAGGAGCGGATGGATTCGTTCCGGCGATTGAACGAACGTTCTCTGTTTGTGCTTGACGCGGCGTTGATTTATGAATGGGAGATTGAGGATTGGTTTGACGCGGTCGTGGTTGTCACCGCTCCGATTGAAATAAGACGGAAGCGGTTTCTCGCGGCGCGAGGGGGAACGGAAGAGAATTTTAATAACCGGGAAGCGGCGCAGCTTCCTGAATCCGAAAAGATACAACGGGCCGATTTCGCAATCCAAAATGATGGCGGTCTCGATGCCTTGAAACATAATTTGAAGCAATGTTTAGATCAGTTTATAAGGAATAGGTAGTGAATGATGGTGACTGACCCAAAAAACAGAATGAAACGCACCCCCCGGCCGGTTGGCCGGAACAACATGACTCGTGGAAATCCCAATGGATTCTCCGAGCAGGCCAATGGCGGTATTGACACCCAGACGGATGTCGTCAATGGGGAGAAAATCACCCACAAATTCGATAGTGAAAGTCTGAAAAGAAAAACTATATCGGAATTGATGGATATCGCTCATGAGATGAAGCTAGAAGGTCTCAGCGGATTGCGGAAGCAGGAGTTGATTTACAAAATCCTTGAGCACGCCGCCAAGGTTGAACGTGATGAAGGCGGCGCGTTGGAAGGCTCCGGCGTTTTGGAAGCCCTGCCGGAAGGATTTGGTTTTCTCCGCAGCTCTGACTACTGCTATCTGCCAGGGCCGGATGACATCTATGTTTCTCCTTCGCAGATCCGACGGTTCGGATTGCGTAAAGGGGATATCGTTTCGGGGATTATCCGCCCGCCGAAAGAAGGGGAGCGTTATTTCGCCCTTCTTAAAGTGATGGAGATCAACCACGAAGCGCCTGAAGCCGCCAGGGATAAGATCCTTTACGATAACTTGACGCCGCTGTTTCCCAACCAGCGCTTTCATATGGAAACATCCGCGACGCGGATCTCTTCGCGGATCATCGATCTGATCACACCGATGGGGATGGGACAGCGCGCGCTGTTCGTGGCTCCGCCCAACTCCGGGAAGACGATGCTTCTGCAAGAGGTGGCCAATAGTATCACGACCAATCATCCGGATGTGACGTTGATCGTTCTGTTGATCGATGAGCGGCCGGAAGAGGTGACCGATATGAAGCGGACCGTCAAAGGCGAGGTAATTTCCTCCACCTTCGATGAGCCGCCTGACCGTCATATCCAGGTCGCGGAGATGGTCATTGAAAAGGCCAAGCGTCTTGTGGAATACAAACACAATGTCGTGATTCTTCTCGATAGTATCACCCGGCTGGCGCGCGCGTATAACCAGATCGCTCCGCACAGCGGCAAGATTCTTTCCGGCGGTATTGATTCCAGCGCCTTGATTCCACCGAAACGCTTTTTCGGGGCGGCGCGGAATATCGAGGAAGGGGGGAGCCTTTCGATTATGGCTACGGCTTTGATCGATACGGGCAGCCGGATGGATGATGTTATTTACGAAGAGTTTAAAGGCACCGGCAACCTTGAACTTCATCTCGACCGTAAGCTGGCCGAGCGGCGCATCTATCCGTCGATCGACATCAACCGGTCGAAGACGCGGAAGGAAGAATTGCTGCTCGAACCGGATGAACTGGAACGCGTCTGGCTTCTGCGGAAGGTGCTCAACGAGATGAACGCCAGCGAAGCCGTCGAACTCCTCATCGAACGGATGCGCAAGACCAAGAGCAACCAGGAATTCCTCCAGACCCTCAGCGGTTCCTAAATGGAACCGGGCCTGTCCACCATCTTTTCTTCATAAATGATTGTTAAGCGTTCCCGCCGGCTGTTTGTTGACAGCCGGTGGGGATGTTGTATTGATTCGTCTCAAAAAAAACCTGACAACAATTTTATTTTTTGATATTATTGTGATATAATGAGTTGTTATTTGTGTCGCGGGCGGTATGGGCAGGAACTGTTTCTGTTCTTGTTTCATTCCGAATCATGTTTAAAAAATTGGGTACGATCGGTTGGAGTGGAGATGATGAAAGGATGTTGCGCGCTTTTTTTGTTCATTGGGTTGAGTTTATTCATGGTTGAAAGCGCGGAGTGTGATTCGATTGTTGTTTATGCTAGTGGAGGAACTTTGGATGAAGACCTCATCTTTGGAAATCCATACGATAATTTAAAATTGACAATTACAATGCGTGGCGATATTTCGAATATCAGTTTAATCAAAGCGGAACTCGATCATCCTTATCAAACGGATAATTTTACGATTCAGGATTCATTCTTTCCCTCGTTCATTAAAAGCGCGTCGTATCATATAACGAACGCGTCGATTGCGTTTGAATTAGAAACAAATCCCACTGTTGTAAGTGATGAAATCAAGTTACTTGTATTTAAACCAAACACATATAGTTCTCTTCGAGAAAGTAAATATCCATGAGAGATCAAATGGAAATCATTTGAAGTATTTGATCCAAGTGGTAATCGAATTGAAATAACGTTGAAGTCATTCCCTGGATTACATTTTATTGATGTTATTTATGACATATATGTTAAGCTGATTCATATGGAAGAGAAAGTCAATATGATGTATGTCAGTGAATTGAATGGTGTCGATATTGGTGAGGCTCTTTTATTTCCTTTTACTTCTAATGAATATATTGACGCAGATTTTTATGGAATGGGAAACCTGATTGGAATCGCTCATTCTCCTTACTTGCCTTTCACACTTACAGTACGGTTGGAAAGTGGAAGGGAATTGCATTTCCGAGAGAATGTTTATAATCCGAAAGTTTGGCCAAATGTCTTTATATTGGATGGGGCTAAGTCAGTTGTGGGGGATTGGGAACTTTTTCGATAGAGATTGGAATGGTGTTTTTGAGAAGAATACGAATTATGCAAGGGCAGATGAAAAACCTTGCCCTTGCTACCCAGGTAGATGTAGATGGATCGTAAGTGGGAATATAGATTGGAATGTACTCACTGAATGATACATAAAACACTTCACGCTCTACAGCCAGCCTTGAATCGTATATACTATTCGTTACAAATACCATTTTAGAGAACGCGTTTTGGCGCGGATGAGCCGGTTGAATCTCCGCTGGATGGAGGGGGGGATTTGTTGCGCGTTCTTTAGTACGATCATCGATTGGGAAATATGAATGTACAAGCAAGCCATTCTGAATGGCGTATTGTTCGAAAACTCTTTCACTACGTCTATCGATATAAGAAGCGGTGTTTGCTGGCGTTTGCTTGCAGCCTGATAGTGTCGGTTCTCACCGTCGCATCACTTTCGATGATGAAGCCTACGGTGGAGACGATCTTTCAACGTGAAACGTTGGGTGGGGGAATGGTGTCTTCGCTGAATGAATCGCCAGGGCAGAATAAAGCCTTGATCAGGGCGCAAGGGGAAATAGTGTCTTTACTGGATGAATCGCCAGGGCAGAAAAAAGCCTTGCCCTGGGCACCCGGGAAAACCTTGATCAGGGCGCCCGGGACCGAGATGGATAATGCGCAAGGGCAGAATATTACTTTGTCCAGGGCGTCAGGCGCGTTGAGTGGAGATCGGGAATCGGCGCCGGATGTGGGGATTGAGAGTAAGCTTCGGGAGGTGATGGCTCCATTTTACCGGATGCTTGACACGTATGCGGCGGATTCGCCATTGGGGGTTCTCGCGATTGTATTTCTGGTCTTTATTCTGCTTAGTGTGTTGAATGGCGCATTCCGATATACGCAGGAATATATGATCAACTGGGTGGGGAACCGGGCGCTGCTTGATTTACAGCGCGATCTCTTTTCCCATATGCTGGGTTTTAATACCGCTTATTTCTCGCGCACGAAGGTTGGTTCGATTCTGTCGTATTATACGGTCGATGTGCGTGTGATCGGATTGAGCCTGTTTAATATTCTTGGCCGGTTGATGATTGATCCATGTATTGTGCTGGTGTTGATTGTCACGTTGTTCTGGATGCAGTGGCAGTTGACGTTGTTGTATGGCTTAATATTTCCTGTGCTGGCGTATACCGTGCGGTATTTTGCGAAGAAAAACCGGCGCGCGGGCCGGAGCGCGCAGGATGTGCTCGCCCGGTTGAACGCTTTTCTGCAGGAGCATTTCAGTTTTATTCAACTCGTTCAGGGCTACGGCATGGACGCGCATCAGCGGTCCAAATTCTGGCGGGAGACGCGCGGTGTCTTCAGCGCCAGTATGTCTATGGTCAAGGCGAAAGCCGCGTCGTCTCCGATTAATGAAGTGATCGGACTGACGGGCATGTGTGTGATTATTTTTCTCGGGGCGTATATGATCTTCGAACGGAAGGCGATGGCTCCCAGTGATTTTCTGGTTTACATTGCGTTCATGTGGAGCCTTTATCAGCCATGCAAACGGATCGAACGGTCGTTTCAGGAAATCCAGCATGGCTTCGCCGCCGCGGAACGGGTGTTGGATGTGCTCGAACGGGATGAATCGCTTCCAGTATCGCCGAATCCCGTTTCTATTGATCGATTTGATCAAGAGATTCGATTTGATAACGTATCGTTTTCGTATGATGGGGAACGGCCGGTTCTCGATCGAATCTCGTTTGAAGCGAAGAAGGGGGAACTGGTCGCGCTTGTTGGACCGAGTGGGGCGGGGAAGACCACGATTGTCAATTTGATCCCCCGTTTCTATGATCCTTTGTCCGGCTCGATTTTGCTTGATGGGAATGATCTTCGTTCGCTGGATTTACAATCGCTTCGGTGTTTAATCGCCTTTGTTCCGCAGGATGTGGCGATCTTCGGCGATACGGCGCGGGTGAATATTACCTGTGGGGATGAACGGTATACGGACACGCAAGTGAAAGCGGCGGCGAAGGCGGCCTACGCTGATGAGTTTATTGAGAACCTGCCACAAGGATACGATACGATCGTTGGTGAACGCGGGGCGGCTCTGTCCGGGGGGCAGTGTCAACGGCTGGCGCTGGCGCGGGCGTTTTTGCGTGATTCGCCGATTTTGATTCTTGATGAAGCGACGTCGTCTTTGGATAGTGAATCCGAACGGCGTATTAAATTATCGATTGAAAAATTGATGAAAGGGCGCACGGCGCTGGTGATCGCCCACCGCCTTTCCACGATTCTTCATGCGGATCGGATTGTTGTTGTCGACAAGGGGAGCGTGGTTGATATCGGCTCCCATTCTGAGTTATTGAAGCGCTGCTCTCTTTACCAACGCTTGTATCAACTGCAATTCGCGGAAGAGGGCGATGATGTTGTATCGATGGGACCGGGATCATGCTGAAGAAGTATTCCCTCGTTGCGTTTCTGCTTTTTCTACACGCGGGGATTCTCTTGCATAGCGCGTCTCGTAAATCCGCGTCGGTGGATGAAATGAGCCACTTGGCGGCGGGGCTGTATTCTCTCTCGACTCTTGATTTCCGGGTCAACCGGGCCGCGCCTCCATTGCAGAATTTGGTGTGCGCGGTTCCAGTCGCTCTTTTTCCAGGCTATCAACTTTCGTATGACAATGAATCGTGGAACAAAGGCATCTGGAACGGATCCGGTGATCGTTTGCTGGAAGCCAATCCGGGGCGGATGCATGAGTTGCTGATGTGGGGGCGGCTGGGAACGATTGGTTTGTCTGTGTGCCTTTGTTTTGTAGCGTTTTTGTGGGCTTATGAATTGTGGGGGTGGATTCCGGCGCTTTGCGTGTTGATCCTGACTGTGTTTGAACCCAACATCATGGCGCATGGGCGATTGATTACGACCGATACGGCGCCGACGTTGTTGTTTCTTTTGACTGGGTATCTGTTCTGGCGGTTTACGAAACGGCCCTGCTATCGAACTCTGATTCTGACGGGCGTTGGATTTGGCTTGAGTTGGTATGCGAAACACTCCGGCGTGGTTCTGCTGCCGGCGCTAGGGATTGGTTTTGCCGTGTTTGTTTGGACGAAGAGGGAATGGCGGCTGGGGTGGATTCCTAAGTTGGATCGATCTCATCCTGCCGCTCGTGTTTTCGTTCGCTCGCTTGTGATTCTTTCGTTTGTGACGTGTATTGGGCTATTGACATTATGGGCGGGGTACGCGTTTGAGGTGGGCGATACGATTCCCGGTCCGGTCAAACCGTCGAACAGTCAAATTTGGCAGGAACTGCAGGTTCCTATCCGGACCGTTATCTATGCGCTGGGTTTGGGAGACCGTCTAACAATGGATAGTTCCGATCCCGATCAGCCGTTTTGGATGTTTCTCCGGAATTATCTTCCACTCTTCAATCATTGGGAAGGTTTTCTTGCGAACCGGGCGCATTTGGAAGCCGGTCATTTGGGGTATTTTATGGGGAAGCGGTCATCTTATGGATGGCGGTCGTATTATCCAATTCTGTTTTTGATTAAAACACCCGTTCCGCTTTTGCTGATCTTTGCGCTAGGGGCGCTGTTGTTGTGTGTCAAGGCGGTTCGTTTGGACGCGCTTGCTTTGACCGGCCTGCTTGTGATACCCGGTGTCTATCTTTATGTCTTGATTTTTTATTCCACCGCTAATATTGGATACCGGCACGCTCTGCCTGCGCTGCCGTTTTTTATCATTCTCTTTGGGGGCGCGGCGGCGCAATTTGTTACGCAACTGTTCGAACGTACGGAAACTTCAGCAGATAAATCATCGCCGGTTCATTCTCGAAGAACGCTGGCGGGGATTGGTTTGTTTCTTATCGCGTGGATGGTTTGGGAAGCGGTGATGATTCATCCTCATTATCTTGAGTATTTCAACGCATTGATCGGCGGTCCGAAAAACGGGCATGAATACGCGGTTGATTCGAATCTCGATTGGGGGCAGGATTTACTCTACGCGAAGGAGTATATCGAGAAGAACCAATTACAGGACGCGTATCTTCTTTATTTCGGTCCGCAAAACTATCCAGATGTTTATCACGTTCCTCATAAGAAATTCGGGAAACAGAAAGTATTGGCGCCGGGGGATTATATTGTGAGCGCGTCTTTCCTGCATGGGATTGGAGCGGGGGCGTTGTATCCTGTGTTTGAGCCGTTACGCCGGGCGGCGCCGGATGAGTATATTACGTATGCGGTTTTTGTTTATCGTGTGGTTGGGGAATGAGTTGATTGGGGGGATTGCGCTGGGGTAGAAGGGGCGCTCATCAACTGGACTGGAATAACACCAGGGCAGAAAAACGCCTTGCCCTGGGCGCCCGCTCAAATTAAAAACGCGTCCTAAGTATCGCTTTTAGCCCATCTTGCTATAATCTAGCGTACTGATTCCGGCCCGCCTTTTTAGCCAGATACATGGCCTGATCCGCAGCATTGATTAAACTATCAATATCCTTACCATCCGTGGGATAGATGCTGATACCGACACTGGCCCCAACCCGTTGCTTTTCTGTCTTCCCCTGATCATCAATTTGTATAGCTTGGCCAATGATATCAATGAGCTTTTGGGCCACATCATTGACAACATCATCATTTTTGATATCGGGAAGAACAACAACGAACTCATCTCCCCCCATCCTGGCCACGGTATCTCCTTGACGCAAAATGCTTGTCATTCGCTGGGCGGTTTGTATTAAAACAATATCCCCTGCGTCATGGCCCAGTTTGTCATTGATCTCCTTGAATTTATCCAAGTCAACAAAGAGAATGGCGGCCTTACGCTCGCTTCTTTCCGCCTGAGCGAGGATTTGTGAAAGCCGGTCGTAAAGAAGCTTACGGTTGGGTAAATTGGTTAACGTGTCATGAGTGGCTATTTTTTCAAGTTTCAGCTCGGCCTTTTTACGTATGGTAATATCGCGATTGCTGGCCCCGCCGTCCTAAAAAACAACCCTCTTCACTAAATACAGGCCGACAAACATGCGCTATCCATTTTTCTTCCCCTGTAGCGGTGACAATCCGAAAATCAATGTGACAGACATCTTTTTCAGAGTATTCCCGGTTCGGATGTCCGGTCACTTTTTGCAAATCATCGGGGTGAACGAGTTTAAGAAGCAAACCGGGATCCTGTTGAAAAGCCTGGGGACCATAACCGGTGATTCGCTCACTGGAAGGTGATGTATAAATATAGCCGCCGTCAGGCCCCATCCAATATTCCCAATCATAAGTGAAGTCAGCCAATGTTCGAAATTTTTCCTGCTCCTTCTTGAGTTCGGCCTCCGCCTCTCTGCGCCGGCGCCAAGCATCCGCAGCCAGCCAGCAGCCGGCCCCCATTATGATTAGCAGGATGAAATTGGCCCCGATAAAGTGTATTAAGTATGGATGCAGATACGCATTCAGCGCATGGGAAGGAACATGGGACACCAATTTCCAGACATAGTCTCTACTAGAAAGGCTTGCTGTACTCTTTGCATACGCCTCGGGCGAGCCAGTGCTGGACTTCAATCCTTCAAACAACGGATGGATGGTCACAAAACTGAAAAATCCTTCGGGGGAGACAACCTGGCCGCTTTCTTGAGTCGAGATTTCCTGCCACGCTTGGGGATAATGACGGGAAAAATTGTTATTCTCTTTTCCCGGAAACATGAATCCCCATTCGTCTGCTGACTTGGTTCCACGCAAATAGAAACCGTCTTGATTAAGCATCAGGATATTTCCGACAGTGGAGTCATCCAGTTTTGTCAGATCATCAAAAAGGTGGCTACCGAGAAAGTTGAGAATAACCATACCAGACTTTTCCCCATCTTTGTTAAAGACAGGGGTTGCGAAGCGAATCACCGGTTTTTTAGGCTCTTCCACTTCACCACGCTCAATATTGAGATCAAATGGAGAGACAAAGATTTCTCCTTTGCTCAAATTCATCGTATCCAGAAAATAATACCGCTTGGATTTATCCTGCAATTGGTGGCGTGGCACGACCATAGGCTTTCCGTAATTCCAGTCCACTCTAACCAATTCCATGCCGTTG